>NZ_JAQMHQ010000001.1:0-845798 GCF_042055255.1 Psychrobacillus sp. PGGUH221 | reverse complement strand
TTTAGTGGATTTGGACGGGTTACCACCTGACTAATCCATTATAAAGGACTTTTTCTTTGCACAAAATAATAATATTGAACATTTTGAGTATTTTTAATAGTGAATTTAAATTAATGCAACACTAGTGTTTTCGTGTTGATAATTTTTTTCCGTTTTTCAAAATCAATCCAAAAGAAATATGTTGAATTGCTTCGGACCACTCCAATCCCATTTTGTTTAACACAATTTTTAACTGCGAAAAGTGTAGGCTTTGTTCGTTTCCAACAATATACAAAGACTTTGTGAAATGATAATTCTTTTTTCGATGAATGGCAGCTGTTATGTCTCTTGTCGCATACAAAGTTGCACCATCAGACTTTTTTATTAAACATGGTGGTACATTTTCTCCAACATCTACTACAAGTGCCCCATCAGACTCTATTAATAGCTTTTTTTGTTGTAATTCATCCACTATTGGATCCATTTTGTCATTGTAAAAAGCTTCCCCTTGATAGGAATCAAAAGTAACCCCAAGTAGATCATAAATCTTTTGAAATTCCTTTAATGATTCTGTTCGAAACCATTCCCATAGAGCCAATGCAGATGGCTCGCCGTCCTCTAATGATTTAAAAGCTGCTCTTCCTTTATCATTAAGGGTTTCGTCTATTTCCGCTTCTTTATGAAAACGAATGTACAGTTCTAGTAAAGTTTGAATAGGGGCTTTTTCCACCTTCTTTTTGTCTCCCCACAAATGATAAGCTACGAGTAATTTTCCGAACTGTGTGCCCCAATCACCTAGGTGGTTGATCTTAATTGGTTTGTAACCACTTTTTTCTAGTAATAAGGCAATTGAATTTCCTATAACTGTTGAACGTAAATGTCCCATGGAAAATGGTTTTGCAATATTTGGAGAGGACATATCAATTGTAACTATATCTCCAGCTCCATGATAAGAAGAACCATATTGTACACCTTCTTTGTGAATGGAACTCAAAACGGAATTTGTAAATGGTACACGTTTCATGAATATATTTACGTAACCGTTTACTGCTTTTGCATTTTCAATATTTTCGTCCTTCAAACGTGTTGCTAATTCTTCTGCTATTACATGAGGCGACTTCCTTTGTTTTTTGGCAAATGAAAAACAAGGTAGGGCATAGTCACCTAAATGTGCATACGCAGGCACCTCAATCATATTCTCCTCGATTATTTCGGATGTGAAATTTTGAAGAATGTCTACAACTAGCTGTTTCATCTAAACTCCTCCTAAATAAAAAAAGCCCTCGTCTCATCATAAAAATGAGACGAAAGCTTGAACTTCCGCGGTACCACTCAATTTGCCTTTAATAGGCCACTTTCTCTTAACGGTGAGTCTCCGGCTTAAAAGAAAAAGGGCGCTTGCGTTTTTCATTTTAAGCATCTCCAAAGTGCGGTTCACAACTCATCATAACTAGGCTAACACCATCCCTAGCTCGCTTGGTATTCCGATGTTGTTACTCTCTTTATCTCAGATATTAAAAATGAATTTACCAAATAAGAGAGAAGATGTCAACTTGTTTAGTGAAGTAAATAGGGTGGTATAAATATATACAGCAGTGAGAAACTAAATGTAAGGAAAATGAAAAGAGGGATATTGTGGATCATACTATTTCATATGGTGATGATTATAAATTTATACCTGCAACATCAGTTGGAAGTGGTGTAGGATTTGAGGTGCTCCCAGATATTTTTTGCCATACGATTCAAATTGTCAATATTTGTTTAGTTGGACACCCTCAGTCTAATGATTTTGTTCTAGTGGATGCTGGTATGCCACATTCATCAAAGGAGATTATCTCCATTATAGAGGAACGGTTTGGTGAAAATAAAAAACCTAATGCCATTATTTTAACTCACGGACACTTTGATCATGTAGGTGCAATTATTGAGTTAGTGGAGAAATGGGATATACCAGTTTATGCACATAGTTTGGAACTGCCTTTTTTAACAGGCAGGGAAAGTTATCAAAATCCAGATCCTACAGTAGAAGGCGGTATGGTAGCCAAAATGTCTGCTATGTTTCCAAAGGATCCAATTAATTTAGGAAATCTTGTGAAGGAATTGCCATCAGATGGAACAGTTCCTCATATGCCAGGTTTTAAATGGATTCATACTCCTGGACATACGCCAGGTCATGTATCCCTGTTTAGGGATGAAGATAAAGTTTTAATAGTTGGAGATGCATTTGTTACTGTAAAACAAGAATATTTATATAAAGTAATCACTCAGGAGCAGGAAATTAGTGGCCCTCCAAGATATTTTACAACAGATTGGGTGGCAGCAAGGGAATCAGTAGAAAGGTTAGCCGAATTAAAACCCAAAGTAGCTGTTACAGGGCATGGCTTACCAATGACTGGTGATTTATTAGCTAGTAACCTACATCTATTAGTAAAAGATTTTGAACAGATCGCGATGCCTAGTTATGGAAAATATGTTGATGAAATAAAAAATTAGCTTTAAACCCACCTCTTAAAAAAGGGTGGGTTCTTTTAATTGACAGAATATAAAGTTAAAATAGAAGTATACAAGGGTGTGGAAAATGAGAGGGGTACAATAAATGACATTTTCAATTATTGGCTATGATCCGCAAACGAAAGAGTTAGGTGTGGCAGTAGCGTCCAAATTTTTAAGCGTAGGAGCAGTCGTTCCTTTTGCAAAATCCGGTGTAGGCGCTATCGCAACCCAATCCTGGGCAAATTTAGATTATGGTAAATATGGACTTGAGTTGCTTGAAAAAGGACTGGAACCTAAGGAAGTTTTAAAGAAACTTGTTGAAAATGATGATAGGTCTGCACTTAGGCAGGTAGGAATAGTAGATGCACAGGGAAAAAGTATTACCTTTACAGGCGAGGATTGTTATGATTGGGCAGGTGGTTATGCTGGAAAAAATTTTGCTATACAAGGAAATATTTTAGTGGACCATCACACTGTAGAAGCAATGCAAAATTCTTTTGAGCAAGCAGAGGGCTATTCCTTAGCTGAACGCTTATTAGCTGCTTTGTATGCGGGAGATCTTGCAGGTGGTGACAGCCGTGGAAAACAATCTGCAGCTTTGTTAGTTGTAAAAGAAAATGGCAGCTATGGAGGATTTAATGATCGCTATATTGACCTTCGAGTAGATGATCATGAAGAGCCTGTTAAAGAGTTAGCGCGTTTATTAAAATTACATCGGCTCTATTTTGAAGCTACTCTGCCTGAAGATGTTTTAAAAATAGAAGGTGAACTACAAGAAGAGATTCAAAATTTACTCTATGAAAATGGCCATTTGGATCGAGATCTTGAAGAACGTGAGGATTTATTAGATGCAGTGCAATCTTACCACCTCATGGAAAACTTTGATGAGCGAGTTCAACAAAGGGGATTTATAGATCAAAAAGTCTTGGATTATATGCGGATTAAATAAATGAGGAGAATCATAGAAAAATAGGGTTCCTCCTTTTTTAATAAATTATCGGGACAGAATATCTTAAGTGGGGAGAAATAGATGGAAACAATTGAAATAGTTGAGTTAGACGAAAAGAATTTAGATAATCAGGGATGTTATTGTCTTCGTAGTAAGCCAAATTCAACAGGTTACATAAATAAAAATGAATGGCTTAAAGGCAGTTTCAGTGAAGGTTTAAAGTATATAAAAATTATAGAGAATAACAAACCAGCAGGCTTTATTGAATATGCACCTATTGAAAAATCTTCAAAAGTAGTCTATGGCGAGAATTATTTAGTCATTCATTGTTTATGGGTTAATATCACGGGAAAAGGGTATGCCTCATTATTAATTAATAAATGCATTCAAGATGCAAAGGAACAGAGTAAAGATGGAGTTATTGTGATTACAAATCCAGACACTTCTTGGACACCAAGTAAGGACGTTTTTGTTAAAAATGATTTTTTTGAAGTAGATCATGCTCCTCATGGTTTTGAATTACTTATAAATAAATTTGGAACCTCACCTAACCCATATTTTCCAAAGGATTGGGACGAGCGGCTTGAACCTTTTATAGATTTAACAATTCTCCGTACACAGCAGTGCCCATTCGTAGATATTTCAACCGATAATGTGCTCAATGGAGCAAACAAATTAGGTATAAATGCCAAAATTATTGATATAAAAAACAGAGAAGAGTTGTTGAGGCTTTCGCCAACGCCTTATGGTATCTATGGAGTCGTCTATAAGAAAAAATTAGTTTCATTTCATAGACTCACCGTTCACTCTGTCATGAAACGGTTAAAGTCTATTCAGTATAACCTTTAATCTAGAATATTAAAGAGTAAAAATTAGAACTGATAATATTGGAGGTCATAACTATGAAAATAAAAGGTTTTGGTGGAATCTTTTTGAGATCAAATGATGTTGATTCATTGAAAAAATGGTATAAAGAAACTTTAGGAATATCGATGGACGATTGGAATGGCACTATCATTAAACCGGATGCTGACAACGAAACAATTCTCAAAGGAGTCAGGCCATGAAAGATAACGAATTTAATGTTTATCATATCGTTACTAGGAATAAAATGAGTCTGGGGCAGATAATTAACTTTGACAAGAACCAAAAAAATACCTTATATAGCTTCTTTTTTGAGAGGGAACAATTGAACTCTAAAGGTGAAGACTTTATACAGATTTTATACGGTAATTATTCAAATGAAGGATTGAACATTAGTAAAGAGAATGCAGAAGTGGCTATTAAGTATGTAGGTCAAACAATCAGAGCAGTTAGAGAAGTGATAGTAGAAATGGTTAGACTGCAAGAATATCATGAATATCCTTCAAGATTGTCTTGCTTATACGCTGCTAAAAGCTATGAAGACGCTTTAAAATGGAAAGAATTATTTGATTCTTACAATCGTAAAGTATTGCAGATTGTTAAACTTCGAGTTATTGGGAATTATTTTGAGGGTGATGGAAACCTTTTACCAAAGGAAGACGGGGTTCCTTTTTCTATAAAAATTGAACAAGCTAGAGAATATTGGAAGGGTAATATAAACAATGAGCTTCCTGAGCTTTTGATAAACGGAAAAATTGAAGTGGTAGAAATAATTGATGATTTCTCATTTTAAATTCTATGAAAGCAGTGAGAATAGGGATACGTTTAATATGGGGTTTGTTCAACTAACATAGGTGTTGATCAATGAAGGGATTAACTCTTTTTTATTGACTTAATTGAACTAAATGGGCAGGTTAATTCAATAACAAAGCTTTGGTTGTACTATAAAATTTGGACAAACCGAAAGGTGTTTTTCAATGTAATAGTGTATACTTAATTTATGCAACAAATTTTCTAAATTATTAATTTTTTATTGGAGGAATTATGAAACTAGGCGCATTCTCTGTAAGTTTAAGTGTAAAGGACATTAACAAATCAAAATCATTTTATGAAAACCTAGGATTTCAAGCATTCGGAGGGGATATTACCCAAAAATGGCTCATTATGAAAAATGACAGTTGCGTAATTGGTCTATTCCAAGGAATGTTTGAAAAGAACATGCTGACTTTTAATCCAGGATGGAATGAAAATGCCGAAAATCTTACTTCGTTTACGGACATTCGAGACATCCAAAATCAGCTTAAAGAAAATGGTATTAAACTACTGTCTGAAGTAGATGAAACAAGCAAAGGGCCAGCACATTTCACAATTGAAGATCCTGATGGAAATACCATTCTTTTAGATCAACACAGATGAAATGAAGGGAGCGATTCTTTATAAGAATCGCTTTTTTTTATAGAACAAACGTGTGTTTTAGTTGAAGAGTTCATTGAGTTGCAATGCAGCTCTTTTTTCTTTTTCAACTAACGAAGCTGGTTAGCTGAAGAAGGAATCTATATGGTAAAGTTAAGTAATAGTTGTTTAAGGAGGGTACTGCATTTGGGATTTGATGTGGTCTTATATAATCAAGAAGGTGGAGAGATTGGAATATACGAGATGAGTGAAAGTCTACATAATAAAATATTTAATTCTAAGAAACTGTGGCGTAGCTATTTGGAACTTAGAAGACTAAGCGATTTTTATCTTACTAATGAAACATTTTCAGGAGAGAGACTTTCCAACCTAATAACAGACCTTAATAATTACAAAGTATATATTTCGATAAATAAACTTAACGAATTTGAAGAATTTATAATACAATTGTCCAGTTCGGAAATAGGCAGGGTACATATTGCTGGAGACTAAACGATATCTTGTTCTCGTTGAACACACGGGTGCTTTAGTTGAAGATTATGGGTTGCATAGGCAACTCTTTTTTCTTTTTGAATTAACGTACAGATTAGTTGAAGAAGACGTATCTATTAACGAAATACTATCAGTAGATAAACAAGGAGGTTATAGTTATATGACACATCCATATGAAATATTTGAAGGAACAAATTTATGGGACATTATTAATAAAGGAATTAATGACCTTGTAGAAAATAATGACATTGAAGAAACGACTCAAAGAGAATATATCGTTGGCTATCTTTGCAAGTTAATAAATGAATTAGAAACAAAAAAATAAGTAGTCCATATTCAACTAATGGGTTCTTTTGTTGAAGAACACATGGTTACTTAGGCAACTCTTTTTTCTTTTTGAACTAACGGGGGAGTTTAGTTGAAGAAGAACAGTATTTTAATCTAAGTTTAATTACGGTAAATGACAAGGAGTTTGGATAATTATTATGGACAATAATTCATTAAGGTTGGCAATAGAAAATGAAAAGTTTGATGATGCAGAAATCATTTTAGAGGAAATTAGCAGAAGTAAGGACATTCAAGCAATTCCTCTACTTATTGAATACTTACAAAGTACAGAAAATGCTTTATTTAGAAACTCCATTGCATTAACGTTAAGTGATATTGGGGACGAAGAAGTGGTACAACCGTTAATAGATGTTATTAATGACCCAAAAACTTTAGGTTTTAGAGGAACACTATTATACGCACTAGAACCATTCAATTGTTCAGCACATTTAGAAACACTAATTTACCATTTGATAAATGGAAACTTTGAAGTACAAGCACAAGCATATAAATTGATAGAATCAATTAAAGGTGAAATATCAGATGAAGTTTTATTGAACTGTATTATTGAGGTAAAAGAAGAGTTAAATGAAATAGAACGACGAAAGGATATATTATCAGATACTTTAGAAACGATGTTTGCTTTTAAGAAAAATAATTAAGTCTTGTTCTTTATTTGGGCTTTACATGAAGAATGTTGAAATGCTTTGGCGTCTTCTTTTTCTTCAACTAACGGGGCAGGTTAGTTGATAAAGAAGACGCTCTACTCTCTCATATTTTGTTTTACTTTCACTAACAGTGTAGATCTTATCGCTTACCTCTGGTATCAAATAAAAAAAGTACTTGATGCTCAGTCGCACCAAGTACTGAAAAATTATGAAAGAACCATTTTTCGCTTCATTCGCCACAAGAAATAAAGAACGGGTAAAATCAGGAATGCAGATGCCGAGATGCCTCCTGCAATTGTTGTATATAATGCTAACAACCCTACTAATGGACCCCCAACAATTTGGCCAAAAGCATCAAGTTGCCCGAACATGGAAAGTGTGGTTGCTCGACCTTTTGATTCAATTTGTTCATTTGTAATGATGCTCATTAACGGGTAGTTTACGTTTCTCAGTGCACTTGTCACCCAGTACATCACCACAGCTACCCAGAAATGACCGGTCCATGCGAAAATAAGCATCGTTCCTGTCAACACTGCATTTGTCAGTAATAGCGCATCTGCGTAACGACCTTTCGCATTTTTCTCAACAAAACGTAGTACGACAATATTAAGTAAAAATGCAACCGCATAAAAAGCACCGAACCAATAGATGGACTCATTTTCTGACAAATTATAGTCAGTAATGAAATGGGCACCATATAAACGGTCGAATCCTTCGCTGGCAAGCCCCCATAATAACGTAACCATTGCTATACTAATTAGCACAGTATTCCCGCGAATCTGTGATAGGCCAACCTTAATGGTGGTAACCATATGAGTGACACCCGAGACACCTTTTTCACGTGTTACTTTGACAAATTTGGTTTCGGGTAGCTTAATGAATGCCCAGACTGCAAGGGCAATCAGCATGACACCTGCAAATATAATCGCCGTTTGCACCGACCAAAAGGTCGCAATCGCCACACTGGCCACAATTCCTGCAAAACGTGCAAAAGATGAAAATTGTGAACCACGAAGGAACGTGGTGTCTAAGTTTTCGCCTTCTAACTCATCCGCAATCCATGCTTGTTCAGCCCCACTTATGAAGGTCCAGCCTATTCCCCACATCGCAGAAGCTAAAGCAATCGCCCAAAATTCTGGCGTACTCCCTTCAAGTACATGTGCCAACCCAATAATAACTGTGCCCAGTGCGAGAGAATGTTTTCGTCCATAGTGATCTGCATACAAGCCTGTTGGCATTTCAAACAATAGAACGGAAACTTCCATGATTGTGCCGATTAGAACCAGTTGTAATGCATTTAAATCTGCTTGCGTTACATAATAAATAGCATTTAATGTGAATACCATTTGAATAAAAAATGATCTAGAACTTGTGATTGTGTAATAAAAACTTTGAATGCTCACTATAATTCCTCCGATTTAGTTGATTCTGGTCTGAATCAAATCGGAGATCATATTATTAAACCAACATGCCCTCCAATTTGAATGAAGAAATCAGTGTTTTTCTTTGCATATGTATCTCTCCTTTACTATTAATCAACTCAGAGTAATAATTATTCTGAATATTGTCAAGAATTATTTAGGGAGTGAATTAAGTCAATTTGTAGTCATCCATACTAATACGGATATTCAAAAAAGATATAACCAAAGTTACCTTTCAAAAAAAACTTTTGGAACTAACGGGTGCTTTAGTTAAGCATGTGGCTGCCTGTAAGGGTAGCTTTTTCTTATTGAACTAACGCAGCAGTTTAGTTGAACAGTGGAGTAACAAAACTACTGTCAAAACGACTTATTGAAAAGGGGGTTGTGTTTTTGAAAGCGAAACATGTCTGGTTTTTTATGCTAATCTTTATTTCACTCTTTGTCACGGCTTGTACAAAAAATGAAGTAGAAGGTAACGAATTGAAAAAAATGATATAGATACCAAGGTCAGAAATGTGGTAGTAGAATATTTCAAACAAAAGAATTCGAATCAACTTAACTCGGTAAATGAATGGGAAAACGCATCTGTGAAAAAAATTACGGCTGATGAAACATATAAAAATTTAGATGAATCATATATAGGGAAAGAAATATTTGTAGTTACGAAAGTAGATGCACTTGCTGCACCACTTGTATTTGTTGACCCGAACACATTAGAAGTGATAGGGATTATTCCGGGGGAATAATAGTTCTGTTCTTCAACTAACGGATGCTTTAGTTAAACAAGACCATCATTTTGATGGTCTATTTTTATCTTTAGATTATCAAGTGGTTTTTGACGATTGTTTGTGAAATGTTACACTTAAATTAACGCAGCAGGTTAGTTGAAGAAGGTTTTTACAGAAAAATGAAGAATTACATAGATATGCAGTAATAGATGGTTTTCAACAGGCATTTTTCTAGTTAGGTATAGTAGCATTTATTGGTGCCTTGTTAGTGCTGTTATTTGCCCGATCAGCGAAATAAAGAGAGCAGATTCAATAAGTAAAGCCCGGTATTTAATTCCAGGGCTTTAATATGTTTTAAGACTATGATATAAGATTAAAAAGTTGCCAGTAGTTACTTTTCGGTCTTAATGATACCTCTAAAATGTATAGGATTCACCGTCATTCGGTACCAATACATTGGACGAGATTCCTTTTTCTTTAATGAAGTATCTTAATTCTTCTCTAGATAGTGTCCAATGATTTACAGCTTCCATATGGACAGCAATAATTTTTGCGTTTGGAACAGCCTTAACAACCTCATAGACATCATCTTTCCCCATCACAAGAGAACCGCCTTGAAGGAATTGATTATCTCCAGCGTTTACCACGACTATTTCTGGTTTCTGTGAGTCAATTACTTCCTGAACTGCATCGTACCATACTGTGTCCCCAGCAACATATAGTGTTTTCTCTTTGGGATGTTTGAGGACAATTCCACATACTAGACCAGCAAGTTTTAAAATTTCGCCTCTTCCATGCTCGCCTTTTGTTTTAATTAATTGTATACCTTCAAATACCGTATCCTCACGTAAAACCTCTACATTTTCGAAACCAGCGTTTCGAATTTCTCTTGCATCTTCTTCATTTTGGGTAAATAGTTTGATGTTTTTTGGCAATGCCTTTTTTGCAGCCTCATCCCAATGGTCTAAATGCAAATGAGTGACAATTACAGCATCAATATCGGATATAATCTTGTCAATGGATGTTGGTAAGTCCATTAAAGGATTGCTTTGATCTTGTCTTGGTGAGTTTGGAAAGGGGGGATAAGTTCCTTTTTCCGCCAACATAGGATCAATTAGAAACTTTTTACCTGCATATTCAATGATAATTGTTGCATTACGAATTAGTTGTATATTCATATTTATTAACTCCCTTATCTTTTAAATTTTCTTGGTACAATGTATAGTCTATACTATGACTCATAGGCGGATACATAGATAAAATAAAGTCTTTTATTCATTTGACTTTATTAATGAAAGGAGTTAAATGAATGCTAGATAATACGGACATGCGGATATTAAATGAGTTATCCATGAACAGTCGGCTCACGATGAAAGAATTAGGCGAGAAAGTCCACTTGACTGGACCTGCTGTTTCAGCAAGAGTGGCGAAATTAGAAGATCAAGGAGTGATTGAGGGTTACTCAATTAAAGTCAATCGAGTTAAATTGGGGTGTTTTATACATGCTTATATTACAATCATTACACAAAGTACTTATCATCAGCCTTATTTGTCCTTTATAAAAAACCAAGAAAAACACATAATAAATAACTATAAAATTAGTGGTGAAGGTTGTTACCTTCTCGAATGCAAATTCCCTTCTAATGAAATATTAAATGATTTTTTGACAGCCTTAAATGAGCATGCAAACTACAAATTATCTATTGTTATTGATAAATAGTGGATTAATTCAAATGAGAGTTTATGAATAAATGTACTTAAACTAACGGGTGCTTTAGTAAAAAAGAGCAACGTCTATATAGACTTTGCTCTTTTATATTTAAAAGTATTTCTGATAATACTCTTTCCTTAACCTTCCACTCAACTGAGCATAGATCTTGGTGGTTTCACTCTTCTCATGCCCCATAAGACTTTGTATAACTTCAATCGGAGCTCCATTATTCATTAAATGAGTTGCGTAACTGTGTCTAAGTTGGTGTGGATGAATTTCTTTATTAATTTCAGCTCGATTAGATATCCGCTTGATGATGTATCTCATTTGGGCGACACTCATTTTATGTGGCTGTATTGCTGTCACAAAGATGGCTGAGTTATGGTCATTACGGCTTTCCATATAGCGTTTTAGCCATATGTCAAAACGTGTATTAAAATAAACCTCCCTTTCCTTATCGCCTTTTCCTCTCACGATCGCAGATTGATTGGATCAATTAATATGGTTCTTTTCTAACGCAACTATTTCTCCAATTCGACAACCGGTAGAAAACATGAATTCAAAAATTGCTTTTTCCATTGGGGAATGACAGGATTCACGAAGATGTTCAATCTCTCGTTCGGTTAAATACTTTGGGATTCGCTTACCTACTTTGGGTTCTTTAATTTTGGAAGTTGGATTCTTACTCAGGTAGCCTTCTTCATGGGACCAACGAAAAAATGATTTCATAAAGCGGATGCGATGTGCAAGACTAGCTGGTTTTAAATGCTTACCAGATATAGCAAGATACTCTTTTAGTCCACTTGTATCCAGTAATTCCATCTCTATATCCTTAAAATAACCAATTAGTAGTAAAGACTGTAACTGGTTGGCCCTCAACGTTTGTGGCGAAAAGCCCTCTATTCGCTTATCAGCTTCAAACGAAGCCCATGCATTTGACAGTAACAATTCCATTCCCCCTAAAATGTAATATTAAAAGGATTATTGCCAACTTAATAGAATAATAGACATAAAGAGTTTTTTTACTGACGATGAAGGTTAGTTTGAATAAGACGTTATTATACGCATAATTAACTCATAAGGAGCGCGATAAATGGATGAAAAAAATAAATGATATCCTTGATATTCTTATTAATAAAGGTTTGATAATAAATGATGGTCTGGAATTAAAGCAGTTAAGAAGTGGTACGACCGATGGTGTTCTATATACTCTCTCTGCGAAAAAAATGCCCACCTATGTGATAAAAATTGATAACCCTAAGATAATAAATTCAACTCAGGATTTTCTTTTGACATATAATGATGTGAAATTGATGCCTGATGTTCTTTACACAGACGATAAAAAAGAATTTATTGCCTACTCTTATATTGCAGGAGAGACACACTATAATAGGGGATCTAAGATAGAATGGATGACCATTTTAATAAATGACCTATTCAATAAATACAAAAAGGTTGACAGTGACATTCCATGGGGAAGAGTTAATGGCATACATAGAAACTCATGGTCAGACTTTAATCAAAGTAGTTTGGAGTCTGCCCAAAATAACATAGGAGACCTTTTGACAAGTGAGGACCATAATAGAGTGGAGTTTTTGGTAGATAAATTGAATACTTATCATTTTCAACACGAGAAGTATTATCTACATGGAGATACTGGTGTTCATAATTTTGTATATATGGAAAAACAATTAAAAGGAGTTATTGACCCATCTCCATTAATCGGTCCAAAAGTTTATGATTTTACATATGCTTTCTGTTCTTCTCCTGATAGTTTAGATTTAAAAACGCTTTTGTCAGCATTTTCCCTGTGGAATAATAATTCTTCCTTTACTAGTGAACAGCTTTTAAATGAAGTTCTTTTTCAGTTATATACACGAATTGGAGTTTGTATTAAAGTTCATCCGCACGATCTAAATGATTATTTGGAAGCGTGGAAAGAATGGAGAAAGTACCTTCCCGCTTTCTAATGACGGCATACTTCTTCAACTAAGGAGGGCTTTATTTCGAGAAGGTGTAAACGAAATCGGAATGGATATTATTTTTGAAGAAAAAGTTTCCGGAGCAACAAAAGATCGTGAGCAACTTCAAAAAATGTTAGAGGATATACAAGAAGGTGACATCATTTATGTTACGGACTTAACTCGGATTACTCGTAGTACACAAGATTTATTTGAATTAATCGATAACATACGGAGTAAAAAAGGCAAATTTAAAATCCTTAAAAGATACATGGCTAGATTTATCAGAAGATAATCCCTACAGCCAATTCTTAATTACGGTTATGGCGGGTGTAAACCAATTAGAACGTAATCTTATCCGTATGCGGCAGCGTGAAGGAATTAAACTGGCTAAGAAAGAAGGAAAGTTTAAAGGTCGGTTAAAGAAGTACCATAAAAATAAATGCAGGTATGAATTATGCAGTAAAGCTTTATAAAGAGGGAGATATGACTGTAAATCAAATTTGTGAAATTACAAATGTGTCTAGGGCCTCATTATATAGAAAGCTATCGGAAAGAAACAGTTGATGAGTTATACCAAAAATCGGAAATATATAATAGAAAATAAATTTCATATAGAGGTGAAATTTTATGCCTAAAATTGACAATATGTTAGCAATTCTATGGATGCTTCGTTCAGGTGAAAAAATTACTGCAAAACAAATTTCAGAAAAGTTAGAGATGAATATAAGGACTGTGTATCGTTATATTGATACAATTTCAACAAGTGGCGTACCTATAATTTCAGAACCAGGACATAACGGTGGATACACTTTATTGAACAATTTTATTGAGGCTCCTCTTTTTTTTGATTTTGAGGAGCAAACTTCACTATTTCACGCTGCCGTTTTTGCAGAAGAAGCCGGATATTATGGAGGTGAAGCACTAAATAGGGCTATTTCAAAGCTAAGCAAATATTCAAATCAAGAGCAGGAAACAAAGATAAACCAACATTTAACCAATCTTGAAGTAATAAGTCGATTAAGTTCCCTTTCCAGGGAACCTTTCTTGAGGGAGTTGGAGAAGGCCGTAGCTGACGGATACACTGTAAAAATTCAATACTATAAAGGTGGCGAAGAGAAATCAAAGTATAGATTGGTTGATCCGTACAGAATTATTTATTGGAATAATAAGTGGTATGTGATTGGGTTTTGTCATCTTAGGAATGATATTCGAAGTTTTAGAGTAGATCGAATTGAAAGTCTAATGATAATCGAAAATAAGTTTAACCGGCCAGAAAACTTTTCAGCACGTGACTTTTTTATGAAAAACCTCCTTCCAACTATAGAAGATAAGGAAGGGATTATTTCTTTAGTTATTAATGGAAATACAAGGGCGTTGGATGATATTTGCCAACATTGGTTTTTAGGACATTATTTACAAGAACGGACTTCAAATCAAGCGGTATTTCTTCTTGAAAAAGATATAATACATACATATGTACCTTATTTACTTTTACCGTACGGTAAATCTATTCAAGTTATTGAGCCAATAAGTCTTAAGAAAAGACTTGTTGAAGTTCTGTCGGAACTAATAAAATTTTATCAAGTGTGATAACTTCCCTGACGTTAGCTGTCAGGGAAGTTATTTTATAATAGGCTATATCAATTGTGATTGGAGTGTTATTGTATGCAAACAAAAAAAGTTTATCTTTATGTATTTAATACAATGTCAGACTGGGAATATGGATATTTAATTGCTGAATTAAACTCAGGAAGATATTTCAAAAAGGATTTAGCACCTTTAAAAGTAATTACAGTGGGAGCTAATAAAGGAATTATTACTACCATGGGAGGACTGAGCATAAAACCAGATATTTCCATTGATGAATGTACTCTTGAGAGTAAAGATCTTTTAATTTTACCAGGAGGGACTACTTGGAGAGAAGATATTCATCAACCTATCTTGGAAAGAATTGGCCAAGCTTTAAAGCTTGGCACTATTGTTGCTGCAATTTGTGGTGCAACTGAGGCCCTCGCGAATATGGGATACCTAGATTCTAGAAAGCATACAAGTAATAACTTAGAGTATATTAATATGGTATGTCCTAATTATAAAGGAGAAAGGTTTTATGAGTTGGGACCTGCGGTATCTGATGCGAATTTAGTTACTGCATCAGGAGTAGCTCCTCTGGAATTTGCAATGGAAGTACTCAAAAAAATAGATGTATTTACTCCAGATACATTACATTCATGGTATAACCTAAATAAGACTCATAAACCTGAATACTTCTTCCAGTTAATGAATTCAATAAATAAATGAAGTAACTGAAAAGCTCAATTTCTCTATTTTGATTTGCAGAGAAGCTGGGCTTTTTAATTTGGAATTTCCTTATCGTTGTAAATCCGCATTTTCCTGACGCTACCCCTTAATTAGCAAATTTGGGAAAACTATCAACACGTCACATTGAACTAAGCTAGAAAAAAACTGAAGTTAAGCCATGAAAGAGTAATGGACCTGATTAAATTACATACCAATGAAGAAATCATGACAAAAAAATACTATAAGTGGACAAAAACAAGTAATTTATACAGCTATTTTGCAGCAAACACTTCCAACCATTATATTTGGGCTATAAAAAAATGTGAAGTTATTGCAAATTCTATTATAGAAGAAAAAAAGACAAGTTTGTGAAATAATGTACTTAAACTAAAGGGTGCTTTAGTTCAACACGTGACTGCCTATAAGGGTAGCTTTTTCTTATTAAACTAAAGCAGCAGGTTAGTGAGTAAATTATTTATAAATTTAACAATGAATCCTTTGTATCAGAAAATGCATAAAAGTCAAGTCTTGAAAAGAACATGCGTTCCTTTATATTTGTATCTAGAGACCTTATAAATGAATTAAATTCGTTTGAAAGTAGGTAGTTATAGTGAAGATTGACACACCCAAGATCCCTGAAAATCTAACGGAGAGAAGATTAACAGATATTTTTTACGAAGAAGTTCCTGAATTTGAAATGTGTATGGTTACCGATTCAGAATTTACCGACGAAGCACTTGATCGGCTGCGACTATATAAAACAGTGATTAGGAATTGTAACTTCACAAATACGGATTTTAGCCGAATTGATCTTACCGATGTGCGCTTTGAGAATTGTGATTTATCCAATGCTAATTTGGGTAATGCCTCCATGAATCGAGTTGAGTTTCTTAATTGTAAGTTGCTAGGCAGCAGCCTTACAGAGTCTTATATCGGTAATACAAGATTTGCGGAATCAATTCTTAATATGGTTATGTTCGGTAACTCAAAACTTGAAAAGGTGATTTTTGATGATGCTACGTTAGAAAGCGCTGACCTTTTTGACTGTAAGCTCAAAAAAGTAGAATTTCTTTCATGCAATCTTAATGGCGCGAGCTTTGAAGAGACACCATTAAAAGGAATTGATATAAGCTCATCCGATTTTGATTCTTTAACTGTTTCAATAGAGAACTTAAAAGGATGTATAGTATCAACGTCTCAAGCGATACAATTTGCTTCGTTATTAGGACTAAAAATTCAATAGTATTGATACCGTTTAATCCCCTTAACTTCGTACTTTAATTTTAATGCCTTAAAATGACGTATGAAGGCTTAAAATATTTTGTTTATCATAGGGCAAAATTAAATTTTGATGATATTTATGCAAAGTTTTATACATGCTTTAGCAGGTAAGACGCGCTAAAATACTGTCTTACCAACAATAAATGTAGTGATATTGTAATAATTGAATATATTAAATGAGAGGTTGAAATAGATGACAACTTATCAAGTCATTGATTTAGATAGTTTTCCAAGAAGAAACTATTATGATTATTTTATGGCGACAGACACAACGTTTGAAATGACAGTAAAAATTGATGTTACTCGAGCAGTTAAAAAATGCAAAGACGAATCTATAAGTTTTTATGCTTACTCTATTTTTAATTTGACTAAATCGGTTAACAAGATTCCGAATTTGGGTATGCACACATAGATAAGCAATTAGTAGAATGGCAAGAATTAGTGCCAACGTTTACGAACTTTAATCAAGAAACAGAGTTATTTTATAGTTTATGGTTGGAAGGATTAACAGATTATAAATCAGTTGACCGTGAGTACAAAAAGCTTATAAAAGATTATGCAAACACAAAAGACATCGCACCAATGGGAGTTGTTCCACCCAACGTGGTGAATATTTCATCAATTCCTTGGATGCATTTTGAACATTTTTCATCTCAAACAGGAGCTATCAAAAATAATTTAACACCAATGATTACCAGTGGGAAGTACGAAAAGGTTGGTTCACAATTGCTAATGCCAGTGAATATTAAGGTTCATCATGCAACAGTAGATGGCTATCATGTGACGTTATTTTTTGAAATACTGCAACGTGAAATGAACCGTTAACTTTTAGGAGAAATAGGGAATAGACATTATGCTTTACACGGATAAGGTACTGAACATTTTTATGCACTTCAACTAAAGGGTGCTTTAGCAGAAGAATCGATATGATTTTTATAAAAGTAGCTGGGTTTTAATTTAGAAAGGGATTTTAATCGGAAGGAAAAAGGTATATAGAAAGGGAACTATTTGATATACCAGATTAAATAAAGGAGAGAAGGCTATGAGTAAATCATTTATTGAACAAGTACATTATATTAGAATTCCTGTAAAAGATTTAGAACTGTCTGCACAATGGTATAGAGATGTATTAGGGCTCCAGTTACTAAACATTACTGAGGAACTTGCAATTTTAAAAGTAAATGAAGGACCTTTCTTACTTATCTTAGTTCCTACCGAAGATGAAACATTTGCACATTTTACAATTGATAATGAACAAGAATTTAGCATTGGCTTTACAAGTCCAGAATTATCTAAATTTCATCAACACTTAATTGATAATCAAGTTAAGGTCGAGGATATAAAAGAAGATAATGGTCATGCCTTTTTCCACTTTTATGACCCAAATGGTAATAAACTTCAAGTACACTGGTAAGATTATAATAAATAAATTACCTTATTTCATTAACGGGTGCTTTAACGGAATAAGAACTGGAACGTCCAAATCAGACGTTCCCATATTTTTTGCCTGAAAAACAACAATACTATTTAACAAAGCCTATTTTTAAAGGAGATTGTGAAGGATTCTACTTAAACTAATGGGTGCTTTAGTGAAAGATGTTGGAGTGGAGAATTTGAAACAAATTGTGAAGCAGTTAGTCTAAACAGAGTTTGGCATCGGGGTAAGGGCGCATAATTTACTAAAACGGAAACAGGTGGAGAAAAACAATTTGTTTTTCTTCACCTGTTTAAATTTAGGGACTTATTAGATAGCATGATTTTCATTAGCTCAGTGGTTCGATTTATATTTGTTTATTCGTTTCGATTGTTTCGATAAATTTTTCGATTGTTGAAGTTAAGTAACTATCGGCTCTTCTTATAAAAACGGTTTTAATCTTACTATATTGATCTGGAAGTGTATGACATTGGATGAGTCCACTTTGTTCCATATGAATGACTGCTGACTTTGGAACGAATGTAACGCCAAGTCCCACGACAATACTTCGCAAGATTGTTTCTAATGTACCGAATTCCATCACTTTTTGTGGTGTGATGTTTTGGTCTTTATACCAAGCTTCCAGACGTGCTCGGTATCCACAACCTTCACTAAAGCATATTAACGGTTCCTCTTTCAACTCTTCTAGTGTGGAGGCGCGCATATCTGAAATTAAAACAAGCTCCTCTTGAAACACTTCATGCGATATAAGATCGGGATGAAAGTCTGACTCTGTAACGAACGCTCCGTCCAACTTATGATTTAATACTTCTTCTTCTAATGTTTCTGTGACGCCAGTAAATAACGATAAATCGACATTTTTATATTTCTTAATATAAGTAGATAATATTTTTGGTAAATGAATTACGGTTTCAACTGTTCCAATTTCTAATTTTCCAGACGGTTCATTTTTACTTTGAACGGCTTTTTTCATTTCATCTGTTAACGATAATATTTTTTTACTATAAATTAAAAGTTTTTTTCCTTCAGGTGTCAAACTCATACCACGACGATGTCGGTTAAACAAAGGGGTATTCAGTTCAGTTTCGAGCTTTTGAATTCTCGCTGTAATATTCGATTGCACGTAACTAAACTCTTTTGCCGCATCTGTGATGGTTCCTTTTTCCGCTACCATCTGAAATATCTCTAAGTCCTTAAATTCCACTATTTTCCACCCTTTAATGTTTTCATATTAATATCTATGATATCAATAAAAATGATAATAATCATTATTATTATTCACTTTACAAGATACTCAAATAGATAGATGATGAAATATGTCATCTTAGAAGGAGGTAGAGGGAATTGAGAAATAGTGTATTGTTAGGAACTATTTTATGTTTTATTGCTGCAGTTTCGTGGGGAGCGATGTTTCCTGTAGCGCATGCGGCTTTCAAACATATTAATCCTTTCTATTTTACAATCATTCGTTATGGATTTGTTACGATAATTCTAGTAGCGATGCTATTATGGAAAGAAGGAAAGAGTGCTTTTCGATTTGAAGGAAAAGGCCTCCGTTTATGGTTTTTCGGTACAATGGCATTTACGGTCTATAATCTATTCATCTTCTGGGGAGAAGATTTATTAGGTGAATCAGGAGTGATGGTAGCTTCAATTATGGAGTCATTAATGCCGATGATTTCTATTGTGATTGTATGGACAATTTTTAAAAAAAGGCCCCATCTATTCACATTAATATGTGTGCTTGTGTCATTTATCGGTGCTGCGTTAGTAATTACAAAAGGTGATATTAAAGCATTTCTTGGTGCGACGGATCATTTAATTCCTTCAATGCTCATATTAATTGCAGTTGTTGGATGGGTAATTTACACGATCGGTGGTAGTGAGTTTAGTGGTTGGTCTGCTTTACGGTATTCAACGTTAAGTTGTCTACTTGGAACAATCACAGCTGTTGTTATTACTGTAGGAGCAACGCTGTTTGGATATATATCCATCCCATCTGTAGATAGCGTCAAAGAAGTAAGTCCGCATTTATTGTTTATGATTATATTCCCTGGCGTCATTGCTTTACTTGGTTGGAACATCGGAGTGAGTTTATTAACACCATTAAATGCACTGTTGTTCATTAACTTTGTTCCCGTTACAACACTCTTAATATCGATTTTTCAAGGGAATCATGTAACTAAGTTCGATCTACTTGGTACTGTCCTAATCATCGTTGCACTTTTATTTAATAATGTTTTTGTAAGGATGTTACAAAAGAAAGAATCATTTCAGCGTGTTCAAGCAAATTTGAGTGAAAGTACATCCTAACCAAAAATGCGTCTTTTTCTATAATTATGTTCCTGCAGACAAAACATGGATACAATCAAGTAAATTTCAGACTAAAAAAGTCGATTTCTTTCTCTTTAGGAAATCGACTTTTTATTTATTTTACTTTTACTAAATTTCAATATTTAGTTTAAGTAAATTTGTATACAGCATGCCAATTAAACTTAAATGAAATTAAAAGATCTAACCAGATTATTTCTGGCTAGATCTTTTTTTGATTATTTCAGTTTCTTGAATTTCCATTTTTTAGACTTGCTATCGTAGTAGGCACCTTCAACTGTTTGTTTTTTGCCGTCTCCACTAACAATTACAAAATAATCTTTAAAACCATTTGTTATTTGTTTGTCGTTAACGTCTAGGAAAGAAATATTTTTAAGTTTTAGATTGTCTTTAATTTTATGTTTATTCTTCTCTTTTAATAATCCAGGTGGTACATGATAGTTTAGGTATAATGTAAATACACCACTATCTGCAAGGGTATCAAAGTTTTGAGCAGTGATTGTGAATGACCCAGTAACTAGATTAATCACTACGTCTTTATTGGCAGTATCAATTTTGCTTACTGCACCTTCAGTGAAACGAATATAAACATTTCCTGCGTCATGTAGTACTGAGCCGTCGACAGTAATTTTAGCTTTTGAAGTATCTACTTCATCTGGAGTAATAATCGCTTCTCCATTTTTAGGAGCTTCAACCGTAACTTCGATTGAAACTTTGTTGCTACCATAAGTTGCTGTGATAACTGTTTTTCCTGCTGATTTTGCAGTGATTATGCCTTTATCAACTGAAATCACTTTTGGATCGAAGCCACCATATGTAGCTTCCGCCGTTACGTCTTTCGTAGACTTAGAGCCATCATGTTTTGTAGTTGTTTCCGTTAAAATCACTTTACTAGTTTGACCTTTTTCTAATTCAAAAGCTGTTTGATTAGCAGAAAGTGTATAAGTGTCTGGTTGGTTGAATTCAACTTGAACAAGAACAGGGTCGTGGTCAGATGCACGGCCGTGAATGTCCATATAATTAGCATTGATATGAATCATGTCTACAGCTGTTTTATCAGCCAGGTTGTTTGTTACTAAAATATGGTCTAATACTTGGTTGTTTCCTTGGTAGTAATAAGAGAAACGTTCACCAGCTGGTACTTTTTCAACCATATTCGTTAAGATTCCGCCTTTAAGAGCTGCGAGTGTTGGTGTGAATTCGAAATCATTCATATCACCAGCAACAATTACTTTTAGGTCAGGATCTTTTGCTTGACCCGCTTTAATAAAGTTATTTATCATCGTTGCAAGTTCAATACGTTCTGCTTCAGAGCCTAATAATGGCGGCTGGTTTTTACCGAATAACGGTTGGTCTCCACCTTTAGAATTTAAGTGTGCTCCAATAACAACCACTTTTTCTCCTTGGAAATCAAATTGAGCTGCTAGCGGTTTACGTGTGTTTTCTTGTGGTAAGTCAAGAACACGACCTGGATTTAATGTTAAGTTTCCATTTTCATCCCATGCTACTTTTTCAGTAGAACCACCTTTTGTTCCTTCTGCAAGTGTTACCCGTTCAGGATTGTATAAGTAACCAACTCGGATATTCCCTCCAGGTTGTCCACCATCCTTATTATATTCAGGAGCAATATCAGTCCATTTATATGCAGGGCCACCTGCTGCCGTAATAGCTGCGATTAATCGTTCATAACTAGCGGATGCATCCGTGTTTCCTGATGCTGTTGGTCCGTCATTATCTTGCACTTCTACTAATGTAATAATGTCAGGAGATTTCATGTTCTCTACAAATGATTTGGCGATTTTTGCAACCTTATCATCTGGAGTATTTTCTATATTCGTTGAGAAGTTCTCCACATTATAAGAAGCTACAGTCAGCTTATCTTCTGAAGGTTTGATATCTGTTACTACAACTGGCTTTTCGACGCGAGTAATTGGTGGAAGAGATGATTCTTCAGACCATAATTTAAAGTTACCGAAACCAAAGCCCATTACTCCAACGATATTGCCAGTATAGTAGTCTCCTGATTTTGCATCGTACTTTTCGTTATCGATATCTACTGTAATTCTTTCAGGGTTATAGTCATTTGCAGAAATATTAATTCCGCCTAATACATTAAAAGTTGTATTTGCAGAATTGCCTGCCACTACGACAACTTCACCGTATTCTTGAGGTCCAACCACTTTTGCATTTGGTACTGCAAGACGCATTAATTCAACAGATTCCCAAAAGTCAATTCCATCTTCTTGTGGATCAAACTTGGTTAACCCATCGTTATCAATGTTTTCTGTTGGCGGAATAATATCTTGTCCGATTACTAAAGGAGCTGGTAATTCAGCTGTTCCAGATTTTGTAGTAGTAGTTGCACGAATACGTGTTATTGGTAAGTCGTTCGCTTTCATATCTGAATAGCCTTCGTAGTACCATTCTTCTACCGTTCCTGCAACAGTAACAAGGTCACCAACTTTAAGTCCATTGGAAGCCTTATTTACGATGATTGCCTCAGAAGTTGAGTTATTATTATCTGGATTCGTATCTTGGATTACAAAATTTGCTGAGTTATATAGATGCGTTACAACTCCAGTGATATTTTGTACAGTCGCCCCTTCGTAATCGGAGAAGTGACCTTGTCCTTGGATATCACGGATTACAAGATTGTCTGATTTTAATACGTTATAAGTAAACGAGAATACTTCAGAAGTAGTATCGCTTACTGCAATTGCTTTAATAGTCGTATCTTTTGTTAATGTAATTGGTGCTGTGTATTCTGTGCTATTTGAAGTTGGTGTAGAACCATCTAATGTGTAATATATTGTCGCACCTTCTATTGGTGAGATTAGTTGAATGGCTGTGCCTTCTGCTATCGTTCCAGGTAAAATATCCGTGTACACTGCCGGTTTGTTTACTAGATCAAAGCTTTCTGAACCAAGTGTCTTCACTTGAAAGGTTGTATTGAATTTAGAGGCAATTCCAGATACATGAACTAAATCACCAACTTTATATTGCTTCAAAAATGTATCATAATCTAATCCGTTTCGATTGTCGTTACGAATAACGACAGATTCTCCATTTTCATGTGTTGCTGTAAATTCAAATGTTCCAAAGTCGTTTGATTTTACTAGATTAGTAATAGTTACATTGTTTAATTGAATTCTTTCGCCTTGAGTTTCTTCGTTTACTCCAGCTGGTGTAATATCTTGCGTTGGTGGAAGTTCATTTCCAGAAGAAATTTTAGTAATTTTGGTCGGTTGAATCTGAAGCTCACCGCTATAAGGGCTAACTTTTCCTTCCAATTCTACGATATCTCCAGGATTTACATCTGATGTAGAAGTAAAAGCATAAATTCCTGCAGTTTCATCTTGGATGTAAAACGCTTTTCCACCCCAGAAACCAGTGCCTGTTGTGACAGTTCCAGTTACCTTAATTAATTTGTTCGGGTCCGTTACTGCACGAGCAGCAGCGATATTTTCCATGACTTCCGCTTCAGGTGAAGGAGGGGGATTTTCACCTTCGGAAATAATAGTATATGCGGTTGCACTTCTTAAGCCTGGTACAGAGAAATAGGCTGAAAGAGTGCCAGTGATTGTTACTTCACCTTTAAATAGGTTAGGATTATCAACTAAATTTAATCCAGCTCGTACCGCTCCGGTTGGTAACTGAACTGGTAAAATTTTTGACGGATCTGTTTCATTAGGAGAGTCAGCTAGACCCACGTTGGTCGCTACTGTAAACGGTGGTTCTTGATCGTAAGAAGTACCTGAACTTGCGGTACCAACGAGGAATCCTTTTACCGTTGCCGTTCCAGTGTTGTTCGCAATAGCCTCTGTTACAGTAATAGGCTCAGCTGCTTGTACATTTGGAACAGTGATGAATGGTAAAAATAATGATAGAACTAATAAGAGAGATAGGGCTACCTTACTGAAAGCATTATTCCAAAAGCTTTCCTTTGACATCTACAATCCACTCCTCATAATTTGTTTGGTATTGCCCATCGATTATAGCAAAAGAAAATTACCGTTTTAATAAGATATTGTAAAATTTTTAAAATTAAAATAAAAACAGGTGAGAAGTAGCTAAGAGACTAATAACTTCTATGAAAAATAGATTATAGTGGAGTGATTAGAAAGTTTTATACAAGTAGGGAAATAATGTTAAAGCTTAATGAGGGATAATGAAAACTACCCAGCCAGGATAGAATGACTGAGTAGTTTATCTTTGCTATGTTTGTTAGGATGAACTATATTTCATCGTATGGCTTTCTAATGGCTTTTGTAGCTTATTTTGTATAAAGAGTGCTGCTGTATTAAGTTTGTCTGAATCTATATTTGTTTGGATACCCATATTTGTAAGCATGTAATTTAGGTCGTCCGTTGCTAAGTTACCAGAAGCTCCTGGAGCATACGGACAACCACCTAAACCTCCAAGTGAACTATCAAATTTAGAAATACCCATTTCTAGAGACGCCAACACATTTGCCAAAGCAGTGCCACGAGTATTGTGAAAGTGCATAGCAATGCTATCACTTGGGTAGCGTTTTAGAAACGTTTCTAATACATATTTAACTTGAAGAGGGGTGGCAATACCAATCGTGTCGCCTAACGATAATTCATTTATACCCATATCAAAGAGGGAATCTGCTAATCTTGTTATTTGATCGATTTCTACTTTCCCTTCATAGGGACATCCGAAAACAGTTGAAATATATCCTCTAACGGTCTTCTGATTTGACAAGCTTTCTTTTACAACTTCTGATAATACAATTTCAGTTTCCGAGATAGTTTTATTAATATTTTTTTTGTTATGTGTTTCACTTGCGGAAATAAAAACAGAGATTTCATCGATTCCGTTCTCTATTGCTCTATTTAGACCCTTCATATTCGGTACAAGGGCAGCATAAGTCACTTCTGGAGATTTGCTGATTTGTTTCGCTACAGACTCTGCGTCTGATAGAGAAGGAATCCACGAAGGATTTACAAAAGAAGTAACTTCTATATATTTAAGTCCGGTATCAGATAAAAGGTTTATCCATTCAATTTTATCTTTTGTTTGAATAAAGCTACTTTCATTTTGCAGGCCATCTCTTGGTCCTACTTCTCTAATGTGTACTTTTTTAGGATATCCTTGTTCTATCATATAGAAACTCCTTTCTCTTACATTCCAAATAGAGTCATCATAATCCAAGTCGATGCGTAGAAAATCATAAATTGTACACCAGCACCAATTCCAAGAATTCGATTTAAGAGACCGCCTACCGCTGCTACTGTGAATGTAAGTACAATACCAACAAGTTGCGCTTCATGGAATGCAAGTAGACAAGCAAGACCTATGAACATAGCAACAATTGCTTCTTGACTTACAAATTTCATAACTAGAACGGAAGCCTTCCTTGCATAGTTCATAGAGAAAGGGTAAGCGATCAAAGAGGCTACAATAAGACCGATTGCACCGTAAAGGAAAAACTCCCAAGATGTTAAATAAGTGTGTAGATTATTTATAGGATCTACTGAGAAAACTGGTGGAGCATTAAATAATGGCGATCCAGGTCCTAATGCAACTGGACTTAAAGGAATTCCAAAAGCAATTAATGGAATAATTACTTCAGCAATGTATGTAGACTCTGTTACACCATTCATTACTGCCAAACTTGTAGTAGATTTTTTATACGTACCTTTTGTACGCGAACCGACAATTTCACCCATTAGAGATGTCATACCTACTGGGCTAAAAACGAAAGTAAGAGATGAAATAAAAGTAGTGATGGAAGTAAATATCTGTTGTCTTCCCGTTAAAATTTTAAGTGGATTAGGGAAGTAACCTTTCCATGACTTTGTTTCAGGAGCCAAATGATATTCTTTGGGATTATCTCTTTCTATTGTTTTTTTAGCACTTGAGGAAGTAGCAAAGAGAAGATCACAAAAAATAGGTCCTATTGCTATTCCTAAGAAGAAACTGATAGATAAATGCTTGTCCAATATACTAAAACTCATCAAATCTAAGCTTTTAATAAAGAAAGCGAATGGAATAATCATCAAAACACTAACCCATTTACCTTTAGAGAAAAAGGCGATTAAAATTGCCGCCAGTGTAAAAATGATTCCTGTGGATGACTTGAAAAAGTCAGCAAATTGTCCTAAAAATTGTCCTAAAAGTACAGCTGTCGGTAGTGCGATAAATGCACCAATAATTCCACCAGAAATCATCTTTCTAAGAGCAATATGTGGCATACCCATTCTTCTTAAAGTAGTTGCATGGTCGATTAATGGTACCGCAGTAGTGTCTCCAGGAATACCCATTAATGCAGTTGGAACTGCATGTGTAAGGTGTTTTGCTAGAACTGCAGCCATGAAAAATGAAAATACAGCAGCTGGAGGTGCACCTAAAAGGATTACTAATAAAGTAAGTGGTACCATAATAGCTGTCTCATCCGTACCCGAAATTAATCCGATTAAAGAGAATACGATTGCACCAATTAATGCAAATAAAATTGCCGTAACTAGTAAACTCATTTTTTCTGCTCACCTCCAAGTGCTCGAAAGCTATTCAAAACTCCTAATTCTTCTAATTCTTTTTTAGTAACAGGATCATTTTCGATGAGTTTCAATTCTTCTATTGGATCTAATTGTAGATCCTCAAAAACTTGTTTCATACTCTCTGATGAGGTTTCCTCTTCGATTAATAATCTTTTTGACTTAAAAATAATTGAGCATATAACAAGTGATATGACACTTCCAGAAATTCCAATAAGAAGGGAATAGGAAGCTACCATATTCTCGCTAGCGAAAGAGGGGAGCAACCAAAGACCAATATTGTATCCTCCTAAACTAACACCTACACTTAACAAAATTGCTAGAAGTAATTGGTTAGGTAAAATAGTATCCCCAAGAATCTCTAAATAGGTTTTAGTATTATTATTTTCGTTCAATTCAGTTGTGGATGTTTCGTGTTTATTTGACATCTTATTCACCTCTTTGAATTGCTTTTGTTATCTCTAAAATACGATCGTATCTAAGGTCTTTCTCTTTTATAGCTTGAGCTACGATTCTATCAATATCGGACTTTTCCGCACCTGCCATTACTGCTAAATTTCTAGCATGTAGAGACATATGACCTCTTTGAATACCTTCAGCAGATAAGGCACGTAAAGCAGCAGCATTTTGTGCCAAGCCTGCAGCTGCTATGCTGCCTGCAAGTTCTTCAGCTGAATTTACATCCATAATTTTTAGGGCAGCCTGTGCTACTGGATGTGTTTTCGTAGCTCCTCCTACAATACCAACTGCCATAGGAAGTTCAATAGATCCAGATAAATTACCATCTGCATTTATTTCCCATTTAGTTAGTGATTTATAGTGACCTGATATAGATGCATATGCATGTGCACCTGCTTCTACTGCTCGAGTATCATTTCCTGTTGCTAAAACCACTGCTGATATACCATTCATTATTCCTTTGTTATGGGTAGCTGCACGATATGGGTCAAAGTCTGCAAATTCGAAAGCGCTTACAATGTTTTCAACGATTTCCTTACCACCAAGTGCCTCAGTTGAGAATACAGCTCTAGCACGAACTAACCTGCGATCTGCCAAATTCGAAATTATTCTAAGTACCACTTTACCACCTGTAATTGTTTCGATAGTCGGTGAAACTGCCTCTGCCATAGTGTTAACCGCATTCGCGCCCATTGCATCTTTCGTATCAACAATTAGATGGATGACTAACATTATTTGAGAAGTAGTTGGAACGATATGGACTTCTAAATCTTTAGCTCCTCCACCTAAAGAGACTAAGGTAGGATCTTTTTCGTTACAATAATTTAAAATTTCCTCTTTATGCTCAAAAATCTTTGCTCTTGCAGCATAGGGATCCGCAACATGTAATACTTGAATTTGTCCACGCATAATTGTTCCGCTCATGGATGTGAAAAATCCTCCAAGATCATAAGCAGCTTTTGCTGCATTGCTAGCTGCAGCTACAACAGAAGGTTCTTCCGTCGCCATAGGAATAAACATATCTTTTCCATTAATTTTAAAGTTAGTAGCAATCCCTAGAGGGATTCCTATTTGTCCAATAACGTTTTCTATCATTGAATCTGCTAAATCCATAGATAAAGCGTGGTCTCCAGAAAGATATTTTAATTGATTTTCTGTTAAGTCCCGTCCCTTGGTAACAATATCAAATCTTTCTTTAGTTGATAGACGATAAAAACCTGGAACTCTTGAATTTGTCATTACATACACCCCTTGTATTTGTGTAATAAGATTCAACTAAGTTGAATCCTATTACACAAAAGTACATTAATAATTATTAATTGTAAATACTAAATTTAAATTTTATTCTGAAAATATTTATGGGATAACAAAAAATAATTATTAATGAGGATCTTGCAAATATAGGGGAACGAAAAGAAAGATACGAGTGTTTTCAAGGGCGAGAATATGTTTTAAAAAGATTATTATAGTGGATTCGTTTGAATGAATAATGTTAATACTTTCGCCTCGCTATTTTTATCTGCTGAAAGAAAGATATGAGGCACATTTCCTTCAAAATAAGCACTATCTCCTTGTTCTAAATAATGTAATTCGCCATCATAATAAAGATTAATAGATCCAGAAAGAATATAAATAAACTCATCTTCTATATGTGTAAAGGGTTCTACATATTCCGCTTCTGGTAGGACGGTGACAATTACTGGTTCTACTTTGCTAAAACGAGAACGATTTGCAAGAGCTTCGTAAGTGTAGCCTATTTCTTTATTTCCGACCTTTACTGTCTTCTCATTACTTTTTACGATAGATAATTTATTGTGGAGATTTGATTCTAAAAACCATGATAAGGGTGTGTCTAACTCCTGAGCTATTTTTGAAAGTGTTGCTACAGCAGGGGCAGCTTGTCCATTTTCTATTTTTGAAATATGACTCTTAGTCAAACTACATCTCTCAGCTAGTTCCTGTTGAGTGAATGACTTACTTAATCTAGCCTCTTTAACTTTTTTTCCAATATTGTGTTGAAGATAAATTGTACTCTCCTCCTAGATAATGCTCTCCATTAATAATCAGTCCATTTAACAAACAAAGTCTAATACATGTACTCATATAATCGACTTTGTGTTTTAATCATACGCGTCATTTATTATAGGTAAAGTGGTTTAAATCGTAGCAGCAGAAATTATATGAATAAATTTTAAGGAACTTTCATTCGTCTCTTCTTGAATAACCCAGTTAATGGACAGAAGTTGCTTTAAGGAAGCTAGCTGTTGTTCATCCATTTGTAATTGTTTTATTCCGTTCTCTAGTAATTGGTAATCTCTCTCCGCAATTTTATTGAACTTTAATTTCAATAGGTTTATAAGTCCGTTTCTTGTTACGAACTTAACAGTATAACCATCATGAAGGATGGAAGCAAACTTCGATTTATCTTCTTCATATAAGGAGATTAACGAAGTGATTTCAGTGTTTCTATCAAATAAGTGAGTCTCTTTTTCCTCAAGTTTTTGTAGTATTTCATCATTGGAAATGCCTTTATTACGAATTGTCTCAAGTAAAATAGCATCCATCATTGAAAGTTTATTGTTTTCCATTTTAAGCCCCCTAATAGCTTTTATCCTATATTACCAAAATTATATACATGCAAGAAGGGAATTTCATAGTTGAAAACAAAATATTTGTTAGAGCGTTTTTATAGAATTATCAGAATATGGTAGAATATGTACAAACATATATATCGGAGGAACCTATGAAATTAAAAATTTTACATACAAATGATGTTCACAGCAACTTTGAAAATTTTGCTAAAGTAGTAACGCTTATTAATGAGTATAAAGATGAAAACACGTTATTATTGGATGCTGGAGACTTTGCCGACTTTAAAAGTATCGAGTTGCAAGGCACAAGAGGATTAGCTGCTATTGAATTATTAGAAGCAGTAGGCTACGATGCGCTTACGATAGGTAATAACGAAATGTTTAATGGGGTGGATACACTTGAGTATATGGCGAGTAATAGTTCTTTCCCTTTTATAAGCAATAATTTATTTAAAAAAGATAAAAGTATTATAAATGGTGTTTATAAAAGTATCATCATAGAGAAAAGTGGTGTACGAATTCTATTAACTGGGTCTTCTCCTAATATGGGAGAATTTAATGATGGTCTTGGTATTTACATGACCGAATATAAAGAAGCGATACATAATGAGATAAAAAGCTATGAAGGAAAATTTGATCTTTGTATTCTCCTAAGTCATATTGGCACATTTGCGGATGAACCACTTGCATTGGAAATACCGGAAATTGATATTATTATTTCTTCCCATGACCATAAACTTTTCCCTCAAGCTAAAGTTATAAACAATATTATTATGAACAGTGCTGGGAACTATGGGGAACATTTAGGAATACTAGAACTAGAAATCAATGAAGGTAAGGTGACACTACTTCACTCTGCTACCATTTCTTCAATAGATGTGGAAAAGAATGAAGGAGTGCTTTCTATATTAAAATTGAATAAAGAAAAAGCAATTGAAGTATTGAGTCAGCCTCTTTATCCATTAGAAAAAGCTTTATGGCATGATGTTGTGGAAGAAAACCCTTTAACTAATTTAATAGCAGATGGGCTAAAGGATATGCTACATTGTGACATTGGTTTAATCAATAGTGGTATTTGTAACGCTGGAATATTCCATAAAATGACGAATAAAAAACTGATCGAAGTATGCCCGTCTCCATTAAATCCAACTTCTTTTAAAATACAAGGGAAATATATTAAAGAGGCTTTGGAACAATCACTTGATGTTCAAGCTTGCTTAGCGGATGGACGTGGACCTGGTTTTAGAGGGAGATTTGTAGGGCGATTACATATAGCAGGAGCTGAAATTGAATATAAAGAAGGAAAGATTGATACAGTTTTTGTAAATAACAGACCACTTGAAGATGAAACCTGGTACACAGTGGCTAGCTCAGATTATTTACAAAGAGGTTCTGGATATCCTTGTCTTGCAAACAATCGAAACGAAAAATATCGGCCCGAGGAAATAAAAGATGTCATTCGTATTTATGCAGATCAGAGTGGTTTTATTGAAAAAGCATACAAGAATAGATGGAAGGACTTATCAAAAGAAAGGGTATTCCAATGAAAATAAGAGAAAGAGGAATTGTAATTGGTCGTCTTCCAGTAGGAGAAAAAAATTGTATTACAGATGTTAAAGGTGTAAAAGTGGGTCATGTAACACTTAATATTCCTTTAGGTGAAGGGGAGCATGCTTGCACTGGAGTGACAGCAATACTGCCGCACGAAAAAAATTTATTTAAACAAAAAGTGGTAGGAGCTAGTTATGTATTAAATGGATTTGGAAAAACAACGGGTCTTGTACAAGTAGATGAATTAGGACTTATTGAATCACCTATTATGTTAACCAATACGTTTGCTGTACCAGCAGTAACCCAAGGAACATTGGAACATATGCTAGAGGGCAATCCGGAAATAGGAGACACTACAGGAACGATTAATATAGTAGTGGGGGAGTGCAATGATAGTAGATTAAACTCCATTCGCAAATTACCGATTCAGCCGAAGCACGCAGTAGAGTGTATTAAAAAAGCTTCATCAAATGTCTCTCTAGAAGGTGCGGTTGGGGCAGGAAAAGGCATGATATGCTTTGGCTATAAAGGTGGAATAGGTTCTTCTTCTCGACTTGTAAAAGAAGAACATAGCAACTTAACCTATACACTTGGTTGTATAGTACTAAGTAATTTTGGGAGTAAGGATGATTTTCAAAGTGACAACTATAAAGTTGTAAAACAGAAAGAAATTACCGATTTTCTTAAACCAGCTGATGGATCGATTATGATTGTTCTGGCTACAGATGCTCCGCTGAGTAGTAGACAGTTAAAGCGATTGGCGAAAAGATGTGGTATCGGGCTTGGTAGAACAGGAAGTCATTTTAGTAATGGAAGCGGGGATGTTGTCATTGCTTTTTCTACCGCACAGAAGATTCCTCATTTCTCATCAGAAAATATAGAAACAAGAGAGCAATTGAGAGATGATCAACCTATAATGAATAGTCTTTTTCAAGGTGCAGCGGAAGTTACAGAAGAGGCAATATTAAATTCTTTGTCACAGGCTGAAACAACGGCTGGGCGTATGGGGAATACCGCATATGCTTTTCCTTTTGATTAAGTTTAAGAAAACAATCTTGTAATTTTTAAGTCCTATGGTAAGATTTAAATGCAATTAATAACTAAATAAATGACTGCTAGGGGAGCCTTTGTTAGGCTGAGACACATCGTTGATGTAAACCCTTTGAACCTGATCTAGTTAATACTAGCGGAGGGAAGCAGCTGGGACCCCTACTGTCGTATGTTTGATTAATTATGTAGAAAACAGCCGCTTTCCGTTTATGGAGAGCGGTTTTTTGTTTTCAAAAATAATGGATGGAGGTAAGAAGGATGACACAAATACTAGAACTACAAATTTCTAAAGTAGTAGATGGACAGAAAGAGCAGCTTTTACAAATACTTGCGGATTTAATTGGTTTTCAGACCGTTAGTCCGCCAGCGAGAAATACGGTGGATGCACAAATGTATATTGCTCGCTTTTTAGAGGAACAAGGATTCCAGACTGATAGCTGGGAGGTTTATCCGAACGATCCTAATGTAGTAGCCACCAAAAAAGGAAGCGATGACCAAAATTTTAATAGCTTAATTATTAACGGTCATATTGATGTTGCAGAAGTGGGTGATATCAGTGAGTGGACGGTGCCAGTATTTAATCTGACAAATAAAGACGGAAATGTTTATGGCAGGGGAACTTCGGACATGAAGGGTGCGATAGCTGCAACATTATTTGTCACTAAACTATTAAAAGAGATGGATATTAATCTAAAAGGGAGCTTACAAATACAATCTGTTATTGGGGAAGAAGCAGGAGAGGCTGGTACTCTTTCGTGTGTTGAAAAGGGCTATACAGCTGATTTTGCACTAGTAGTAGATGGAAGCAATCGTCAAATCCATGGACAAGGTGGCGTAATAACTGGATGGATAACAATAAAAAGCAAAGAGGTTTTCCATGATGCGATGAGGATGAAAATGCTTCATGCAGGAGGTCTAGTTAAGGGTGCTAGCGCAATTGAAAAAATGATGAAAGTAGTTGCTGGTCTTCAGGAGCTGGAACGTCATTGGGCAGTAACGAAAGAATATCCAGGGTTTTCACCTGGAACCACTACCATTAATCCCGCGGTTATTGAGGGAGGGAGACACGCTGCTTTTGTGGCCGATGAATGTCGACTATGGATCACCGTTCATTTTTATCCAAATGAAACGTATCAATCAGTAGTACAAGAAATAGAAGAGCATTTAAATAATGTCGCAATGGCGGATCCTTGGTTACGAGAAAACCCACTACAATACCGTTGGGGTGGCAAATCGATGATAGAAGAACGTGGCGAAGTATTTCCCGCATTAAAAATGAACGCTGAACATTCAGCAGTTCAATTGCTTGGGCAATGCCATGAAGAGATAGAGAAAGTGCCGGTCGAAATTGGAATGTCTAAATCTGTGACGGATGCAGGATGGTTAGGTGGAGCAGGTATTCCCACTGTTATATATGGACCAGGTAAATTGGAAGAAGCGCATTCTGTAGATGAAAAATTAAATGTAGAGGAGTTACTAACATTTACAAAAACACTCTTATTATTTATTTATCGATGGTGTAATACAAAAAAATAATTATTACCGGAGGGAAATTTTATGATATCTACAAAGAAATTTAGTGACCGATTATTTGAGAACGCTAAACCTATTTGGGAAAAAAATCATCAGCATCCTTTTGTACAAGAGTTGGGAAAAGGAACGTTGTCTGAAGAGAAATTTATTCATTATATGAAACAAGATTACGCCTATTTACTCGACTATTCTAAGTTGTTTGCGGTAGGAGTTCAAAAATCACTTGATTTAGAGATGATGTCAAACTTTTCTAAAACTCTTCATGACACCCTGCATTTTGAAATGGATTTACATCGTACGTTTGCGGCAGAGTTTGGTATTACTCCGGAAGAACTGGAATCTACGAAACCTGCACCTACCAATTTAGCTTATACGCGTTATATGTTAAATGTTTCTCAAAATGGCTCGCTAGTAGAATTAGTTTCCTGTTTACTTCCATGTGCTTGGGATTACTGGGAAATAGGGAAACTATTGCGCAAACAGTATGGGGACACCTTGTCCATCAACAAGTACGCAAAATGGATAGAAACTTATGATTCAGAGGAATTTGCAGAAGGTGCCAAGTGGTTAATACAGTTGATGGATCAGTTAACAGAAGGGAAATCGGAAAGAGAACTGGCTCGCATAGAAGAACATTTTCAAATGACCTCTAAGTTTGAGTATTTATTTTGGGAGATGAATTATCAATTAGAAAAGTGGCCGATTTAAAGGAGAAGCAGGGAAAAATGAACAAAACTAGGAAACTAACATTAACATCACTAATTATCGCTATAACGACGATATCAAGCCATCTCATATTTATACCAGTAGGTTTTGCAAAAATCTTTCCGATCCAACATTTTGCAAATGTACTCTTATCGGTTTTACTAGGACCATGGTATGCGCTTGCAGGTGCATTAATTGTATCCACTCTACGAAATTTGTTAGGAACAGGATCTATTTTTGCGTATCCTGGGAGTGTTTTTGGGGCGCTATTAGCAGGTCTTTTATACATGAAAACGAAAAATATTGGATCAGCATTATTAGGAGAGGTTATTGGCACAGGTATTATCGGCGCTATTGCTACTTATCCAATAGGAGTTCTTTTATTTGGAGGAGAGCTAACATTATTTGGTTTCGTTCCATCTTTTATGTTTAGTTCGTTTACAGGTGCATTACTAGCGTTTGGTTTATTGAAGGTGATGATGAAAAACAGAGTTATGGAGGGATTGATAAATGAAAACAGCGCTAACAATAGCCGGTTCTGATTCGGGTGGAGGTGCAGGTATTCAAGCCGATATTAAAGCTTTTTCTGCAAATGGAGTATTTGGCATGTCCGCTATTACCGCAATTACAGCTCAAAATACTAATGAGGTTCGTTCTGTTCAGTATGTTGATTTGAAAATGATCCAAGAACAAATAGAGTCGGTTTTTGATGATATCCAAGTGGACGCAGTGAAAATCGGTATGCTTGGGAATGCACAAATTACTCAAGTTGTAGCAAATACCTTAAAGAAATATTCCCCTAAATTTATTGTTGTTGATCCAGTAATGGTCTCGAAAGGTGGGCACTATCTATTAGAACAATCTGCTGTAGAAGCTTTAAAAAGAGAAATATTTCCCCTAGCGTCTATTTTGACACCGAACATTCCAGAAGCAGAAGTATTAATAGGGGCAACCTTGAAGACGGAAGATGACATGTATTTAGCGTGTGAACAAATTAGAAGTATGGGAGTTACAGCTGTGTTATTAAAAGGAGGTCATTTGAGTGGTCCATCAAACGATCTTTTTTACGACGGTAAGGATTTTCATTGGTTAAAAGCGGATAGAATTGAGACGAAAAACACCCATGGAACTGGATGTACATTATCATCAGCGATTACTGCAAATCTCGCCAAAGGGTCAACCTTATTAGATGCGGTTACTTTAGCCAAATGTTATATAACTACAGCGATAACACATAGTTTTCCATTAGGTTCTGGTCATGGGCCAACAAATCATTTTTATGATCTTTACAAAAAATCAAATATGATAGCTCGGTGAGGGGGGAATTGAAAATGAATAAAAGTGTAGTAAGCAATCTTTTTTCACGCTTAAGAGAAAAAAATCCACTCGTACACCATATTACAAATATCGTAACTGTAAACGATTGTGCAAATGTGACGCTTGCTATAGGTGCTTCTCCTGTAATGGCAAACAGTGTAGAAGAGGTAGAGGAAATGGTTCAGTTAGCTAATGCACTAGTGCTTAATATAGGAACAATACAAGCTGAGATATTTACAGCTATGATTTTAGCCGGAAAAGTGGCAAACGAGAAAGGGATTCCGGTCATTTTGGATCCAGTTGGTGTTGGAGCAACCGCTTATCGAAGAAGAATAGCAAAAGAACTAATACAAAAAGTAAAAATAAGTGTTATTAGAGGAAATGCGAGTGAGATGTACTCTCTCATTAGAGAAAATGGAAGAACTAGAGGTGTAGATTCTACTGATATTTCTTTAGATAGAAAAATACTTGCCGAAAAAGTAGCGAATTTATTTTCTTGCATAGCAGTAATAAGTGGTGAAACAGATATAGTATCAAATGGCTTAGAAACGGTGCAAATTACAAACGGGGACCACTGGTTAACCAAAGTGACTGGTACTGGATGCATGACTACTTCTTTAATAGCATCTTTCACTGGAACGACAGCCGACTATTTTTCGGCAAGCATAGCTGGCATGTCTGTAATGAGTTTAGCTGGGGAGAGAGCGAAAAAGAGTATTTCTGAGGAAGATGGGATTGGTCATTTTAAAGCTCAATTGATGGATGAAATTTTTCATATGAATGAAGAAGTATGGGGAAAAGAGGTTTCTATAATTGAAACATAATATGACATTATATTTAGTGACAGAAGAATCGATTTCTATAGATTCATTCCTAACAGTTGTGGAACAGGCTATTAAAGGTGGGGTAACAATTGTTCAACTCCGGGAAAAAAATAGCTCTGGAAGAGACTTTTATGAAAAAGCAAAGGCATTAAAGGGATTACTAGATTATTATCAAATACCTCTTATCATTAATGACCGTATAGATATAGCAATCGCAGTGAAAGCGGCTGGGGTCCATGTAGGTCAGACAGACTTACCGATTTGGATAGTGAAAGAAATTGTACCTTCTTCGTTTATAATTGGAGTTTCTGTGGCAACGCTCGAAGAAGCAAAAAATGCTGAGCTTGAAGGCGCTAATTATATAGGCGTCGGCTCTGCTTTTCCTACTGGTACAAAAAGTGATGCAAAGCTTTTAAGTAAGGGTGTCCTAGAAGAAATAACGAAAACTGTTTCCATTCCTGTAGTTGCAATAGGGGGTATAACACTTGAAAATGTATCTTCGTTGCAAGATAGAGGAATTGCTGGAGTCGCTGTAGTTTCAGCGATAATGAAGGCGGCGGATCCCTTTTATGCTGCTCAGCAGTTTAGACTGAAACTAAAATAAGAATCTCCATTGAAGTTAAGTAGATCAGGTATCGTTGAGAAACAATAGAATTACTAAATAAATTGTTATAAATGAAAGGAATTCTATACTTTAAGTAGAATAACATATAAGTATTTCTTATAAAGCTTGGAGGTAATACTTTTGTTACTTTACTTTTGATATATATCATCTGTCTAATAATTTAATTTAAATTAGGAGCTGATATATAATGATTTACAAGAATTCGCTCGAGGGTATTTCATCTGATATGTTAAAGGGTTTTTTTGTAGATTGGCCGAATCCGCCAAATCCACAAACTCACTTAAAGCTGTTAAAAAAGAGCAGTAAAGTGATTATTGCTATTGATGATAATACTAATCAAGTAGTTGGATTTGTTACCGCGATAAGCGATGGGGTTCTTTCTGCCTACATTCCTTTTCTTGAAGTTTTACCAGAGTATAAAAGTATAGGTATAGGTAAGGAATTAGTAAATCAAATGCTCATAGAGCTTGAAGACATATATATATGATTGATTTATGCTGTGACGATGACTTAGTTCCTTATTACGAAAAGTTCGGAATGACGAAGACAAATGGAATGATTTTGAGGAACTATAAAATGCAATCTGGAAGTTAAAATAATTTATGCAAGAAAAAGTGCTTGGCTATTTGTCCAAGCGTCAGACTTTAGGTAGACTCTGGATTTTGAGTTTATCTATAGTCTTTTTTCTTTTAAGATAAAAATATGATAAATAGAATTGGGATTCCGCTTCCGGCGGACGCTTTCCGCGGGCGGGGCCGAGCCGCTTCCTTCGCAAAGCTCTAGGGCACTGAAAAAGTCCTCCATGAGATTTTATAACAGTATGTGAACGACAAATTGTTCACATAATCGTTTTTATTTTGGATCCGTTAATTTACGTTCTAGGCGGACGCGTTCCGCCGGCATGGCTTCAGCCGCTTCCCTCGCTATGCTCAGTCCAGGGTCTTCAGCTCATGCTCTTCCGGCTGGAGTCGCCGCCTTCCACTCCAATTAACTATTATCCGCTTTTCAATTAGGAAATCATCATGCCATTAATAGAGCAAGTTTTTATCACTTACATTTTTTCAATTAGTATTTATAGAAAATCGTTGAAAAAGGCGACACTCCTGTGGGAATAGCGGTAGCCGAAGACCCCGCAGTTGAGGGGAAGGCAATCTAAGTTCGCCGCATCCTGCGGCAACGATTGCATGACCAACATCGTGTTGGCCTAGGAGGTAAGGCAACGCCCGCGGAAAGGGAGCCGTTTCAACGATTTCCTTATTTATCGGACGACATTATTTAGTAAAGTCAAATTCTATGGACTTTTCAGTGCCCTCCAAAGCTCAATCCAGGGTCTCGACAGTCCCGCTTTTGCCGTTGGAGTTGCCTCCTCCGCTCCGATTAATATATTGAATAATTACATATATGATATAAGTTAAGATTTCCCCCGGTAAAATATTATAATGACAAAAGGTATCGAGAGGACGACCTCTTGATAACTTTTGTCGACAATCTGGGCTTGGATATTTGTCCAAGCGTTTTGAAAATTGTATTATATAAAAAAATGGCCACTCTTAACCATTTATTCCTTGAAGTCTAGTTTTAACTTGCCTTCGACTAGCATAAGGCTAGCATTAAAGGTTTGCCCGTTTTCTGCAACAAATCCTTTGATAATATTTGTTTTTCCTTTTGTACAGAGCAGTTTAATCTGACTTGGCGTAATCTTCTTTTTTAAAAAGAATCCATTAAAGGTTTGGGTGCAACCTTTTTTATAATTGGTACAGCCGTAAAAACCTTTTCGTGCAACGATAGAACCTTCTTTACATTTTGGGCATGGAGCAATCGGTTCTTGTTTATATTTAGTATATTTAGAACTTGATGTTTTAGACGGAATGAGTTTGATATCAATATTTTTAGATTTTAGTTGATTAGGGACTTCTTGTAATAAACTATTTATGAACTTTCCAATGCTATTTAGGAAACGTTCCTGAGAACCTTCTCCATTACCAATCTTCCGCAAATAGGTTTCCCACTTTGCAGTCATGGATGGGCTTGCTAGAAGATTTCCTTCAATTGCTTGGCATAGAACTCGTCCTTTATTTGTGATAGAAACGATATTTTTTGTAACATCAATATATCCGTGTTTCTTAATTGTTTCAATGATTCCACTTCGGGTTGCTTCTGTTCCCAGTCCTTCTACTTCTTTTAATATTTCAGTTTCCCCTTTGTCTTCTACCAATTTTCCACAGGTTTTCATCATTGCAATGAGTTGACCTTCTGTATATGGTTTGGGAGGCATTGTTTTTCCTTCCTTTATAGTAATATCGCTGTCTACTTTTTCTTGCATATATAAAGGAGGGAGTGTTGGTTCTTCTTTTTCACTTTCTTTATCAGAACGAATAAATAACGCTTTCCAGCCTTTGTCTCTTTCCGTTTTTCCAGTTGTGAAAAAGGAAAGCCCATTAACATCTGTCGTCACTTTAGTTTCTGTATACAAATAATCACTATGAAACATCGCAAGGGTTGAACGGACAATTTCCTCATAAAGATTTCTTTCCATACCTGACATGCCGGCAAGTACAGCCTGCGAAGGTATTTTTTTGGTCGGTATAATTGCGTAGTGCTCCTGTACTTTTGAACTGTCCACATATCGCTTTTTAGGAGCGAGTGAAGTAACAGGGAAGGAATGTCCAATTAGCTGTTGATATTCTGATACTTTAGATGATAAATAAGAGAATTCACTTGGTGTAATATAACGCGAATCCGTACGAGGATAGGTAACAAGTTTTTTCTCATACAATCCCTGCATTGTCTTTAAAGCATTAGCAGGACTCATTTTCCATAATCGATTCGCTGTAGCTTGTAGCGTCGACAATGAATGGAGTTGGGGTGGAGGAATACGTTTTTCCTGCTTTTCTACAGAAGTTATTTCTCCAGGTGAATTCCGTTGAATAGCATGTTTAGCAAGAAGCTCCTGAATGATTTCTCGTTTTGGCTCCTTTCCTTTTGCTTTTCCCTTATAGTTCCCGTTTGTTGCAGTGAATATTGCTTCTACTTCAAAAAATGGTTCAGATACAAAGTTTTCAATTTCCAATTGACGTTGATAAATTAAGTAAATAGTTGGTGATTGAACACGGCCGATAGGAAAGACTTCTCGAATACCTTGTGATTGTAATAAAAGAGAATACAGCCTAGATCCATTCATTCCAACAAGCCAATCACTAATTTGGCGTGCCTTTGCTTCATCATATAAAAGTAAATCTTTTCGGTTATCCTGTAAGTTAGCAAAACCTTTACGAACTTCTTCAGTTTCTAATGAATTAATCCATAATCGTTTAATCGTCTTTCCTTTTGCTCCAGTATGATTGTAAATACTATAGAATATATTTGATCCTTCACGGTCAACATCACATGCGTTTATGATTGTATCCGTTGTTTTCATAAGTTTTTTCACGATGGTGAACTGCTTGTATTTCCCCTTTGCCACTTGGAATTCATAATGATCTAGTAATATGGGAAGACTATTCAAAGACCATTTATCCCATTTTGGATCGTATGCTTTCGGTTCCTTTAGTTCAACAAGATGACCTACTCCCCAGGTTATATAGGCTCCTTCGGGGAAAATAGGGCATGGGTTGATTTCTAAGAAGCCCTCATGTTTTTTGACTGAAAAAGCATCAGCATATGCTTTTGCCTGACTAGGTTTTTCAGCTAGAATAACTGGTTTCAAACAAGTACACCTCACAGTTGTAAAAAAATAAAACACTCGTTCTTATAATTGTGCATCAAATTTTTAAAAAATACAAATAAAAATCCCATTCGCCCAATGAAGGGGAATGGGATTTACATATACATGAATCAATTATGAGCAACTATTACTAATTTACCTTCATCGAGCTCTTTTTCAGCAGCCGCAGCTTCTTCTTTTGATAAGCCAGTTGCTTCCATTTTATTTCGTAACTCATCGCCACGAGAAGTAAATAGGTTCTTCATCGACTCTAAAATGCCTTGTTCTTTTATTCCGACATCACTTGTATCTAAAGCGTCGTTAATATTGTCTGCTCTTTCTTTAAAATGAGCGAAAATATGAATATTATCTCGTGAATATCCTTGTGTTTCAAATTTTTCAATTTCTTGTTTGGCTTGAACGGCATTTTCTACAGAAACTTTAATTGTCATATTAAATTCCTCCATTGTTGTATTATTTGCTATATCTATCTTTACCCTTCATTAGGGTTGTTTAAACAAAGAGTCGGGTAGAAATCTAAATGTGTGAAAGAAAAGGTTGATTTTGATATTCTAAAAAGAAAAGAGAATGGAAGTTGCTTAATGGAAAATAAATTGGAACAAATAGCTAGTTTTAAAGCTGCTATGGGAAATTACCCGACAGGTGTTACGGTTGTGACTGCATTTAATCCAGAAGGTAAACCAATGGGATTGACGGTTAATTCCTTTGCATCGGTTTCTTTAGAACCCTTGCTAATTTTATGGTCTATAGATAAGAGAGTAAACTCGTATAACGATTTTCTCAAAGTAGATAAATTTAGTGTAAATATTTTAGCTGAGAATCAAAGTGATTTATGTAATTTATTTTCAAGTAAAGTAGAGGACCGATTTGGTCAATGTGACTGGCAGGAGTCTGACTTTAAATTACCTATACTCACCGATGTGCTAGCAGTATTGCAATGTAAGGTATTTAAGCAAGTGGAGGCTGGCGATCATACAATTATGATTGGAGAAGTAATTGATATTCAAAATTATAATAAAGAACCGCTACTATATCATCGAAGAACTATTGGAGCTATTCCAAAAGAGTTTTATAAATAAGAAAAAGGATATCTAAAGAGATATCCTTTTTTCATGTTTAATTTATAGTCACCGAGTTTGCGTGAGAATGCATCGAAAAGACCGATGTTCAAGACGATTAGAAGAACTAAAAAATGAACTCCTCATAATAGTGATAGAACTGTACCTAATTGTAAAAAGGATTTCAAAAAGATGTTATCTATCTGTACTTATATGAATAAAATGTCTCTCTGATAAACAAGTGGAGGATCAGTCCGGCATCCTATACCCGTATGGCCAATCAGTCTGAACTTGCTGATTCTGAGGACTTTGCTCCCAAGGGTAACCCTGCTGATCTTGTTGACCTTGCCCCCAAGGATACCCTTGCTGATCTTGTTGACCTTGCCCCATAGGATAACCTTGCTGATCATACTGGCCTCGCCCCATAGGATAACCTTGCTGATCATACTGGCCTTGCCCCATAGGATAACCTTGCTGATCATACTGGCCATGCCCCATAGGATAACCTTGCTGATCATACTGGCCTTGCCCCATAGGATACCCTTGCTGATCATACTGGCCATGCCCCATAGGATAACCTTGCTGACCATACTGGCCATGCCCCATAGGATAACCTTGCTGATCATACTGGCCTTGCCCCCAAGGGTAACCTTGCTGGTCATACTGACCCTGCATCCATGGATACCCTTGCTGACCATACTGGCCTTGCATCCAAGGATAGCCTTGTTGCATTCGTCCTCTTCGAAACTTCCCAAACATTCAATTTTCCTCCTTTTTATTCTTCAAAATAGCATATGTAGAGATAAAAGGAGGGGTTGGGAACTACTTCGTTTTTGTTTTTCAATTGGGTGTTTTATAGGCACATGTTGTTTCATCTTTGAACTCGTTGAAGACTCGAGAAAAATTCGAGGACAAAGAGAGAAATCATAATCTAGTTTTCTAAGTAAAAAAGCTTAAACAGTATCTCTCTTTGAGGAACTTTTAGTGTTTTAAACTTTGTAATAAACGCTTCTTTATCATAAGTTGCTTTATGAATTCGAACAGTAGGTTTACTGTCAGTGAAATCAATTATTGCATAAGGAGCAGTATTTCCTTTTGAAACCCCAAGTGCCCCAGGATTTAAATAGATTTGGCGTTCATTTTGAAAAAAATGTTCTGGATGATGGTGGCCAAAACAAATAATATCAGCTGGATAATTTTCGTACATCTTCTCCATATTCTCTAAGTTTGGCTCTAATATACTGTAAAAAGGGTCATCTTTAATACGTGCGTGTTGCTTATTAAATTCAATATGATAATGAATACCAATGACCTTGATGCCATTAATTTCTTTTTCTATTATTCGGGGAAGTTGGTTTAGCTTTTCGATATGGTAAGAAGATAATTGGTTTGCAATCCACTCGTGATGTTCACGTGTATGTTTATAACTTTCTGGATGACCTTCACCAGCCAATAGGGACAAAATAGCTTCATCATGGTTTCCAGTAATCATACGAACATCGTTACGAGCAAACAGTAAATCTAATACTTCGTTTGTTTCTGGCCCCATTGCAATCATATCTCCAAGACACCAAATTTCTTCTATATCTCCATTTAGGTCAATTTCTTTTAGAACTTCCTTTAATGCCATTTCATTGCCATGAACATCTGTTATGATTGCAAGCTTCAAATGTATTTGCTCCTTTTTTATATCTATATGTATAAAAAAGGTTGTCCTTTTATAGGACAACCTCAGACTATTGACAAGTGCTTTCGTTCTTCATTGCGTGCTCGTCTAATACAAGTATCTTCAACCTACTAATTTTATTTAAAGCTTAAGAATCCATCGTCCACAGGAACTGTTTGACCGTTAATCGCGCTTGCTGCATCAGAAAACAAGAAGGCAACAACTTCTGCTACTTGTTGTGGTTTAATTAATCGATTGTGCATATGTTGCGCAGCTAAATAGTCTTTCATTTCTTTATCTTCGCCAAGAATAGGAGTGTCGATAAATCCAGGTGCAACTCCGTTTACACGGATACCATATTCAGCTAGTTCTAAAGCTGCTGATTTAGACATCATCACTACTGCCGCTTTTGCAGCATTATAGTTGAAACTACCTTTAGCAGCCATTGTACCATAAATAGAAGCAGTGTTAACAAATACTCCTTTTGCACCGATTTCTACCATTTTTTTCGCTGCATAGTACATACCATAATATACGCTATGTTGATCGACATCTATTACTTTATGATAAGATGCAGGGTCCATTTCTAAAAATGGTTTTACTAAACCAATACCTGCGTTGTTAAATATTCCATTTAATGTACCGTATGTCTCTACTGTGAAATTGATTAGCGCTTCTACTTCTTCGGCTTTCGAAACATCTAGTTTGTAGGATGTAGCTTTACCACCACTTTTTTCAATTTGAGCCACTGTTTCTTTTGCACCAGCTTCATTAAAATCAGCAATTACAATTGTGTTACCTGCTTCTGACAATTTGTACGCTGATTCTCGTCCAATTCCACTACCGCCACCTGTAACAATAATTACTTTACTTTCTGTTGCCATTTAATGTTCCTCCTCAAATGAAATTTTGATATTTTCTGTACAAATTTAGTATAACGCTTCGATGTCTCGAATTCAAAATATCTGTTTTGCTATGAAAACATACAATTGTAATATGGATGAAGTTAATCGATATTATCCTTTTCTAAAGAAACTGCTTTTCTTTTATTTCGAACTATTTTAATGAAATAATATAGCGCAATCGCAGCTAAAATAACGATCCAAATGACATATTCATCCCATTCTGCAGACAATATCCCCGCAGGTATTAAAGCTAAAACGAAGAAGTAAAGAAAATTTCCAATGGAGGTTGCTAATAAATATGGGAATAACCGTATAGTACTCAGCCCTGCTAAAATATTTATGATACTTGTTGGAACGAAGGGGAAAATTCTTGCTTGGAATACATATGTAAAACCATTTGCGTCAACTTTTTCAATTAACTTCGGATTAAATTTTTTCATAATTATATCTTGGAAAATATAGCGAACAGAGCAATAGACAATTACTGAGGCAACGACACTTGTAAACCAGCTCCATAAAAAACCCTTCATAAATCCAAATAAAGTAATATTTATTGTAATGACAAGGACTAAGGGGAATACTGTAAAAGAGTTTTGTATGAGCATAACGATGAATAGGAAGAATAGGGCAAATCCTAAATTTTTATTTAAGAAGCTGCGAATACCTTCGACATCTCCATCTAAGAGCAATGAGATTAAATCTTTATTTAATATAAAAAACAGGATTAATAGAAGTAGCCCGATCCATATGATCCATTGTTTTTTTAGGAGTTTGTTTATAATTGTCTTCATAGGTCACCTGTTCTTTCGATAAAGGTCGTTAATTTTATCCTACCATGCTTTAGTCTTTGTAAAAAATTTTGGGCATTGTTATTCTTAAAAGAGTGCAAGACTTTTTTCGTAATAGGAGTAGTTATATGCCGACTAAATCAATTGTAGAAAAATTGAACGTAAGAAAATACTTAAATAAATTAATCCTCCATTTGCCAACAGGTATGAAGGATTTTGATGAAATTGACTTTGATACCTCTATAAAAGAAAGTAAATATGATTTTGTATTTGTATTTGTTTATAACTTAGAGGATTATACGAACTATTTAAATGTAATGGTAGAAAAGAAGTTAATTGAGAATAATGGCTACTTATTCTTTGCTTATCCCAAAAAGAATAATCCGACGTATAGGGAATATATTGATCGTGACGATATGATCAATTCGATTTCACCAGATGAGGATGGATACGTTACAGGTAGTGATTTGAAATTTTCAAGAATGGTCAGTATGAACGAAACATTTACTGTTGTAGGTTTAAAATCAGTGCCAAAGAAAAAGAAAAAAAGTACTACAACCCCAAACAGTCAATGTGTAGACGATTATATTCAGAATGTTAAATATATTATAAAGTATTTAGAGAGGAATGAGAAATTACTCGATTTTTATAATCAATTAAAACCTGGTTATCAAAAGGATTGGGCTCGTTATGTTTATAGTGCAAAGCGTAAAGAAACACAAGAAAAAAGACTGCTTGAAATGGAGAAAATCCTTGGGGAAGGTTATAAGTCAAAGGATTTATATAGAAGAAATGAGGGAATATAATGAACTATCGAGGCTCTAGTGCTTACGATCAATCGGAATTCTTCTCAAACTATTTGAAAAGAAGAGGTAGAAAGGACAGTCCCAATAACGCGATTGAAGGACCAATTATATATGATCTAATTGGAGATTTTACTAATAGAACGGTACTTGACCTAGGTTGTGGAGATGCTAGGTTTGGAAAAGAACTATTGGAAAATGGAGCAAAGCAATACACTGGCTTAGAAGGTTCCAAACAAATGGCGGCAACTGCTATTCAACAAATTTCAGGCATGAATGGGGAAATCCATTTGGAATCAATGGAGTCTTTTCATTATCCACTAAATGAATATGATCTAGTAACTTCAAGATTTGCCATACATTATGTAGATAATATTCAAAAACTGTTTAATAACGTGCATCATGCATTGAAAGAGAATGGAAAGTTTGTGTTTAGCGTTCAACATCCACTTACCACGTCATCCTTTGAAAGTAAAAAGGTAGGAGATAGACGGGAGAACTGGATTGTGGATGACTATTTTATCGTGGGGGAACGAAAAGAACCATGGATGGATGAAGTGGTTATCAAATTTCACCGAACAATTGAGCAATACTTTCAAGCGTTAGTTAGAGCTGGCTTTCAAATAGTCGACTTACGAGAAGGTGAACCAAAGATTGAACATTTTAGCAACGAAGAGGAATTTAAAAGAAGATTAAGAATTCCTGTTGTGTTGGCTTTTTCTTGTTTGAAATAAGGAAAGGGGATGGATTAGAATAATCTTTCCCCTAGTTAAATTTTATTCAGTCAAAGTTACATTATGTTCTTTTGCCAAATCTTCTATTTCATTTAAAGCTTGGCGCATTAATGCTCTTCCTTCATTAAGCATTTGGTTGGCTTCGTTGATTTTATCGTAATCTTGGGCTTCAATTGCGGCTAAAACGGTTACTATACCATTAAATTGTGTGTTGCTTGCGTCTATATAAAGTTCATGTATCTCTCTCACTTCTTTAGTCTCTGGTCTAATTTCTTCTAATTCTTCAATAAGCTTTCTGTATTTCGGTATGACAACATCTTGTATATGGACGTATGTTGTTTCATCATTCACAAAATTTTCACCAATGACACTTTCATATTCTGAGATAGCTTCAGTCTCTAGTTCTTCTAATGCCTTTATTTCATTGTTTATATAGTGAAGTAGATCATCTTGAACAGGGTCACCACACGCACTTAGAACAAATATAGGAATAAAAGCTAAAATTACAAAAAGAAGTCGCTTTATCATTGTACCTCCTACGGCAAGATTGGATTCAAACACTAAAATCAGCATATGCAAGTCAATAAGAATACGGTACGGATAGTTATGAATGAAAATAGGTGAAATGACTCAAGCTTTAATAGAAGGGAGTGAATTCGTTGGTTTCTCTTGAAGAATCTATAAAAAAATATGCATTGCGTTATGAAACAAAAAACGATTTAACACCAATAATTGATGCCATTGGTGATGCGAAAATAGTCCTTCTAGGGGAAGCTAGTCACGGTACATCAGAATTTTATACCGTCCGGGCTGAATTGACTAAACGATTATTAGAAGAGAAAGGGTTCTCTTTGATTGCAATTGAAGGAAATTGGCCATCCACTCAGCGTATAAATAGGTTTATAAAGGGCTATACGAAGGAACCGAGTAATGTAATGGAAGCTCTTCAGGCATTTGAACGCTGGCCAACTTGGATGTGGGCAAATGAAGAAACTGCTGAATTTGTTAGTTGGTTAAAGGTGTACAACGAGCAAAAAGAGCATAAGGTTGGTTTTTATGGAATTGATATATATAGTTTGTGGGAGTCATTAGATGAAGTAGTGAAGTATTTAAGTCAAACGAATCCCGAAGGAACGGATTTAGCATTTGCCAAAAAAGCACTCTCATGTTTCCAACCCTTTAATCGCCATCCCGAAACCTATGCATTTTCATCTTTAAATATTTCGGATGCATGTATAGAGGAAGTTGCCAAATTAGTTTCTTCCATACGTGCTCATGAGGACAATTATAAGGATGAAGTAGAGTCTGACTTAAATTTAAAAATAAATGCAATGGTTGCTAAAAATGCGGAGGAATACTATCGCGCAATGGTTCGTAGTGATGAATTGTCATGGAATGTTCGTGATGAGCATATGGTCGAGTCAATCAATGAAATAATGGACTATCATGGGAAAGATGCAAAAATAATCGTCTGGGAGCATAATACCCATATCGGAGATGCATCTGCTACGGACATGAAAGATTCCGATATGATCAATGTCGGACAGCTCCTCCGCCTGCAAAATAGAAAGGAAAACGTTTTTGCAGTAGGTTTTGGTACTCATAGAGGAACTGTTATTGCAGCAGATGAATGGGGACTTCCTTATAAAATTATGGATGTTCCACCAGCACGAAAAGACTCTTGGGAAGATGCATTGCATAACGCAGGAGCATTTGATAAGATATTGATTTTTAATGAAGAAAACAGGTCTTTATTTAATGATTGGATAGGTCATCGAGCAATAGGGGTTGAATATAATCCGGATTATGAAGCATATGCCAATTACGTACCATCCAAAATAGGGGAACGGTATGATGCATTTATTTACATCGACAAAACAAAGGCGCTTTCTCCTTTAGATAGAGAGCAACATAAGACTAAGGCTGCTCAAAGATTTTGAGCAGCGATTTTTAATTGCCTGCTTTTTTCATTAACCATGAAGTTAGCAATAAAATTGCACCAATTCCAAGTGAAACAGTCCATGGAAGCACAAAGGAAGGACCGAAATCCTTGATAAAATAGCTAGCTATAAAAATAAATAAGAAGCTTCCAGCACCATATAAACCTGCTTGCAACATCATTTTCTTATCACTTGAATTTTGATCGAAAGCTGTTTTATGAATTAAACCAAAAATTACTTTTACTCCAATAGCAATCAATAGTGCAATTAATAAGAAAATTAGAAGAGAGGGGACAATATAAACTCTAGAAACACTCTCTTGCCCTACTAATAGAGTTGCAACGCTTCGGATGACTAAAAACCATCCAAGCAAATTCACTCCTATTCGGCTAAGAAATTTAGACGTGCTTTTTCTTTCTTCCTTTGGTAAATGGTTAATTATTTCGTCTGCATAACCTCTCGGGTCATCGCCAAATATTTCTCTCGCTGTTTTGCCATCTTGTTGACCTTCTATTAAATGATCTAACATCTCCATTAGTACTTCTTCCGATTGTTGTTCAGATAGACTTAGTTTAGTGCGTATATAAAGAAGCATTCCGGAATAATATTTTTCGTTATCTTCTGTCAGCAATTCTCTTTTTTGATTGTTTTGCTCTATTAATTCACTTGCTTTCATTCGTATTTCCTCCTTTTGACAATAGGGTGTTAATCGGTACTGATAATTGATTCCATTCCTCTGAAATGATTTCAAGAGCTTCTTTGCCTGCTGCTGTTAAAGAGTAATACTTTCGATTTGGACCAAAATCGGAAGGTCTCATCTCACCTATAATAAGTTTGTTTTTTTGAAGTCTTAATAAAACAGGGTAAATTGTACCTTCACTAACATCCGATAAACCGATTTCTTGCAGTTTTCGGGATAGTTCATATCCATAAACAGCTTCCTTCTCTATTACAGCAAGTACGCATCCATCTAGAATTCCTTTCAAGAGTTGACTTCTAATTGACATAGGTGAGCCTCCATAAAGCTATCTTGTAAAACATAATAGCTAGTTAAAAATTAACTACCTTGTTTTGCAAAGTAGTTAATTAGAGTATATACAAGCGTGGAGTAATTGTCTACTAGGAAAATATGCCGTATTTTGTCTATTTTGAAAAAAATAAGGTATTATCTGATAATTTGGTGTTAGAATAGTTATATCATTTTGAGCCTTATTCAGTGGGTGCAAGAAGCACAGCTGAATAGTTAATTGGGTTGAACAAACTCTTTCAAAGTTACACGCTAAAGCGCATTTCATATTAAAATTTGGGAGGTATAAGGTGAATATTTGGCGAAAATTCTTAGTTAGTGTCGTTGCTGTTTTTATGATAGCTGGATCAGTAATTATTCCAGTAACAGATAATTCTAGCGTTGAAGCTGCTACTACTTATTCAAAATTAACAAGTACACTTAATAATATTATGTTAGATAGTAGGATGAAAAACGCAAATACCAGTGTGACAGTAAGAGAAGCTTCCACTGGAGAAGTGATTTATCATCATAATCCGGACAAAGGAATAACACCAGCCTCCTCGTTGAAATTGTTAACTGGTGCAGCTGCACTAGATACGCTAGGTGAAAATTATCGTTTTTCTACAGCAGTTTTAACTGATGGTACCGTAAAAAAGGGAACGTTAAATGGCAACTTGTATTTACGAGGTCAAGGAGATCCGACTTTATTAAAAACACATCTTGATAAATTTGCAGATGGATTAGCGAAACAAGGGATTAAAAAAGTTTCGGGTAATTTAATTGGTGATGATACTTGGTTTGATTCTGTTCGATTATCTGCAGGAATTTTAGCAGAGGACGAGCCCTATTATTATGCAGCTCCGATTTCGGCTTTAACGCTTTCACCAAATGGAGATTTTGATGCAGGATCAGTCATAGTGGAAGCGAAGCCGGGAGTGAATGGTAAAGCTACGAAAGTAACATTATCTCCTGTAACAAGTGTGCTACAAGTAGTCAATAGATCAAAAACAGTTCCGAAGGGGTATAAAAATACACTGAAAATTACTCGTCAAGTCGGTTCTAATAAGGTAATTATTACAGGGAATTCACCAGTAGGCACTTCTGGGAAAAAAGAATGGATTTCAGTGACAAATCCAGCCTTATATACATTGGATGTTTTTAAAAGTTCATTAAAAGCAAAAGGTATTACATTTGTATCTACCTCCAAAGTAGCCCAAGGAAAGGCGCCAAAAAATGCTAAAGCGCTCGTATCAAGAAAATCGATGCCATTAAAAGAATTAATCATTCCATTTATGAAGTTAAGTAATAATACACATGCGGAAATGTTAGCCAAAGAGATGGGGAAAGTAAAATACGGGGTAGGTAGTTGGGATGCAGGTCTAAAAGTTATGCGTGATTACGCAAGTTCTATCGGTCTCGATGGTAGACAGTGGAAATTCGAGGATGCGTCAGGCATGTCTTATTCCAATAAAATTACTTCCGAACAATTATCTCAATTACTTTATGTTGTACGTTCTGAACCTTGGTATAACACATATATAAAGAGCCTTCCAATAGCGGGATCATCAGATCGATTTATTGGGGGAACACTTCGAAATCGATTGAAAGGATTCCCTGCAAAAGGGAATATAATGGCAAAAACAGGAAGCCTCGAAAATATTAAATCACTTGCCGGCTATGCAAAGACCCAAAATGGTGAAACGTTGATCTTTACAATACTAACCGAAGACACAAAGACGAGCACAATACCTGTCATCGACCAATTCGCAACAGCCATCACAAACTTCAAATAATAACGATTAAAATCACGAGATAATGTTACAGTAGTGTTACTGGTGCCTGGCACCAGTAACACTACTGTAATTTTTTTATTTGGATGGATTAGTTTTCGGTTTAGTCTTGGTATACTATACTTGAGTTATGAACGAGGTGAGTGCGTTGGGAAGAGATCGGAAGTTTACAGATGAAGAATTATTTAATGCTACAAAATCTATGATTATCCACGATGGATACGAAGCATTTACATTTAGTCGATTAGCGGCGGTCTTAAATGTTTCAAGAGGTAGTATATATAAGTATTACGAAAATAAAGACGAACTAATATCGGAATTTCTTATGTACGAAATGAATCGTTTCCTACTTGAGTTTAATGCGCTAGACAAAACAGGAGATTTCCAAAGTCAATTTAATTTATTAATTGATTTCATATTTGAACATAATAATATCCATCAAGTGTTGGAAATAATTCATCAAATACCTTCTAACACAACAAAAAGAGTAGAAGATAACAAATCCAAATTAAGTGAATATCATGTGGATATGTATAAGCAATTCCAAGGGTTTATCGAGTTAGGACGAAAAGAAAATAAGATAAAAAGTCATATTCCTACAGCGGTTATGTTGGGAATGATCTTTCAAACAATTGCAATTCCGAACCATTTTGCCATCCCACAAGATGAATGGATTGCATCCATAAAAGAAATATTAAGTCATGGAATGTTCAGTAAAGAGTAATTGACATATCTGTCACTTATGAAGTATTGTAAGAGACAGATATTTTTTTATCAAAAGTGACACTAGTGTCACTAAAAAAATACTGGAGAGTGATTAAATGAAGACCGTTTTACGACACATAACAGATTTTGTATCTAGTAAAAAAGGAATGTGGATTACCCTCGGAAGTTGGCTAGTTATAACTGTATTGCTTGCAGTATTGGCTCCGAGTGCAAGCGAGTACAAAGTCTCCAGTGTCGCATCATTACCGGAGGATGCTAAATCTGTCATTGCGCAAAAAAATATGGATGAGCATTTTAAAGATGCAGAAAGTCTTCCAGCTATTCTCGTTTTGCAATCGGAAGAGGCTGAATTAAATATAGATGCAATAGGAGTAGCTTTAGATAAGGTAAGTGCTTCTGATATTAACGGGCTAAAGGAAGTCATTCCATTTAGTAGCTTACCTCCTCAAGCACTTGCAGGATTTTTCTCAGAGGATAAAGAAACAGCAGTCATTCCGCTTAGTTTTATTACTTCTTTGCAAATCTCAGATCTTGAAAAAAGTTTAGAAGAAGTGAAAACAATAGTAGCAAAAGAAACAGGCTCTACTGTTTATATGACAGGACCCGCTGGAATTGCAGTAGATACAACAAAGCTATTTGAACGTGCAGATATTGTTTTACTACTGGCTACTGTAGGAATAATACTGGTTCTACTAATTATTATTTATCGTTCGCCATTGCTTGCTTTAATTCCATTACTAGCCGCAGCATTTGTGTACGAAGTAGTAAATCAAATCCTTGGTTTGTTTGGAAAAGCAGGGTTAGATCTTGCTAGCCAATCAACTTCTATTATGTCTATTTTATTGTTTGCTGCGACAATCGATTACTCATTATTCGTGTTCTCAAGATACCGCGAAGAATTAAAAAACTATGAAAGTAAGTTCGATGCGATGAAATGGGCGATGCGTGAAACTGGTATTCCAGTATCCTTCGCTGGGGGAACTGTTCTTGCAGCAATGCTTGTTTTGTTCTTTGCTGAATTTGGGGATTACAAAAACTTTGCACCGATATTTGGGACTACGATGTTCGTCATTATGATTGCATCTGTTACATTGATTCCAGCACTTTTCACGCTTTTCGGAAGAAAATCTTTCTGGCCGAAGATTCCAAAGTTTGGGGAGGAAGAAGTAAAAGCAAACTCTTTATGGAATAAAATCGGTTCATTTGTTGTAAATAAGCCAGTTGTAGCAGCTCTTTCCATTCTTGCTATTTTAGTAATTTCTTCATTGAACTTGTTTAATTTAAAATATGAGTTTGATACGATGAAGTCTTTCCCAAGTGATATGGCTTCACGTGAAGGGTATGAAATTATTGAAGAACAATTTGAAAAAGGAGATCTCGCACCAACGACAGTACTATTTGAATCTGAAAATGAAATAACAGGGGAAATGCAGGCAAATTTAATAAAACAGCTTTCAAAGCAGAACTTAGTAAGTAGTGTACGTGCATCAGGAATTTCCGAAGATGGGCTTGCAGCGCAATTTCAATTAACTTTTAAAGAAAATCCATATTCTTCGGAATCAATGGATGCATTGGAACAGATGATAGGGTACGCAGAGAGCATTGTTAGCGATAGCAACGTTCAAGGTGATATTTATTTTGCAGGTGAAACAGCATCCCAAGTGGATGACCGCTCAATCAACAATCGAGATTTAATCGTCATCGTATTGTTAGAAACACTTTTGATTTTTGTTTTATTGATCTTGTTAACAAAATCCATTAAAATGCCTATTTACATGATGGGAACTATCTTATTATCATTTTTGGCAGCACTTGGTCTAGGTATGTTCTTGACAAACCTTTTCTTTGACATTGATACAATTAGTAACCGAGTTCCTCTTTATTCGTTTGTATTCCTTGTAGCATTAGGAATTGATTATAATATCATTCTAATTTCTAGATTTATGGAAGAAAGGGAAAAACACTCGGTTAAAAAAGCGGTACAAATAGCAGTTTCTCATACTGGAGGAGTTATTTCTTCCGCGGGTATCCTCCTCGCAGCAACTTTCGCCGTGTTAATGACACAACCTATACAATTACTATTTGTATTTGGCTTTATCGTAGCAGTTGGAATCATACTCGATACTTTCTTAATTCGAGGAATACTACTGCCGGCATTAATCGTATTGTTTGAAAAAGATAAAAAATAAAACACAAAGCACTTGGTAGCAGCAACCTCAAACTACCAAGTGATTTTTTATGGATGTTTCAAAAGTGTTACGGGTGCCTGGCACCAGTAACACTTTTGTGTTGATAAAATTTTCTAGGCAGGAGGTGATTTTCTGCTATATAATAAATTCAACAAAATGAATTAAATGGAAATGGAGCTATCATTTTGACATACATATTCATCGTTATAATGGCTGGCACGCTCAGTTTGTTTTTAAGCTTATACGTGCAAATAAAAATTAAGGATGCTCCGGGTGCCAAGTCATATGTTATAGTTACTTTTTTGTCATCAGTTTTCACTTTCGCCTACGCTTTTGAATTAGCAAGCTCCACTTTACAACAAATGAAGTTTTGGCTTAGTGTCGAGTATCTTGCTATGCCTTTTATCCCTGTGTTTGTCCTATTGATGTGTGTGGAGTATGTAGGGCATAAGCTTAAGCACTGGGTATACTATGTTCTGTTTCTTATTCCTTTCACGACTATATTCATGATGCAGACAAATAATCTACATCATCTATACTACACATCCCTAAATTTAGAGAATACTATTACCTCTCCTATACTAAAACTTGATTGGGGTCCATGGTTTTATGTTCACTCTATCTTTGTTTTCTTGTGCTTAATCATATCTATCGTTTTATTACTTAGACAATTTAGAAAAGCCTTATATATGTTCCGAATGCAGATTTTATTGATGGTTGCGGGACTACTTACTCCTATCATAGCGAACTATTTTTATTTAAATGGGTGGAGCAAAGGTATCGATTTAGGACCTGTCTCTTTAAGTATCACCTTTCTCTTTCATGGTGTGGCTCTTATTTCCTTGAAAATGTTCAATGTAGCCCCAATTGCCAGAGATAGTGTATTTGAAAGTATGAAGGAAGGAGTTATTGTTATTAATCAAAACCAAGTAATTGTTGACTTCAATCAAGCGGCGCTAACTATTATTCCTGCATTGAGCGAGCAGCAAATAGGTAAAACAATTAATGAGATTTTAGGAAATAAATCAAGCCTTTCAGAAAAAATAAAGGTAGAGCAGGAGAGCGACTATACGATGTATTCAGACGAGATAGTTTTACATTACCGCGTAAACTTTTCTCCGATTCTGAATAAAAATGGATTACATGTTGGGAAAATTATTACCTTTATTGATGTGACAGAGAGAGTGAATATGCAGGACAAACTAAAGAAGCTAGCTAGTTTGGATGGCTTGACTCAAGTATTGAATCGAACTTTTTTTATGAGAAAATCGGAAATGATTATGGACCATCTAATACTGAATGGTGGTAGTATCTCGGTAATCATGTTTGATATCGATTACTTTAAAAAAATTAATGATACATTTGGACATGAAGCGGGGGATTTAGTATTAACGCAAGTTACCAAGACTGTCCAAGAAGAATTACATAATACAGAATTTATGGGCCGTTATGGTGGAGAAGAATTTATCATATGTATGCCAAAAACTTCTTTAACAGAAGCTAGTGCTCGTGCTAAAAGCATTCGAGCGGCAGTAGAGGAAAGCTATACGATTTTTAATGGTGAAAAAATTATGGTAACTTCAAGCTTTGGAGTCTCTAATGCTATTGTTGAAGAGGGGGAGGATCGTTATTCTCTTTCAGACCTAATTCGGCAGGCAGATATGGCTTTATACACTGCCAAAAACAAAGGAAGAAATTGCGTAGAATCTTATGAGGAAAACAATATCTATTCATATAGTTAGGGGTATTACAGGAGTATTACGGGTGCCAGGCACCTGCAATACTCCTGTAGCAATTTAGAATACTTTTTTGCGGTCTCTTTCGTCTTTTATCATCTCTACTGCTTCCCGGAAGCGGAGAGAGTGAATATTTTCTCTTTCTCTTAAGAATCTTAAAGCATCACTAACGCCAGGGTCATCGGAGATATCGATTAACCATTGATAGGTTGCGCGTGCTTTTTCCTCCGCTGCAATGTCTTCATATAAATCTGCAATTGGATCTCCTTTTGCCTGGATATATTCCGTTCTAAATGGCACTCCTCCCGCATTTTCATAAAATAGTGCATGGCCATGATTAACAAAGTGGGCGCCAAGACCAGCTTTTTCTAGTTGCTCTGGTGTCGCGTCTTTCGTTAATTTATAAATCATCGTTGCTAGCATTTCCAGGTGAGAAAATTCTTCTGTTGAAATATCCGTAAGAAGGCCAATTACTTTATCTGGAACCGTGTACCGTTGATTCATATATCGTAGAGCGGCAGCGAGTTCTCCATCAGCACCACCATATTGCTCCATTAAATACCTAGCAAGCATAGGATTACATGTAGTTACTTCCACTGGATAAAGCAGTTTTTTTTCATAAACCCACATGGCGTTTCCCCTTTCTCATCGTTGCCATGGCCATGGAGGTGAATTCCATTGCCAACCGACTTCTATTGCTTGTTTGGAAGGGACCGATGTTAATGAAAGTGGTCCGTATCTACTCTCATAGTGTCTACGAACTCTAGCTGCTTCCTTTATTGCGTCTCTCCACTGATTTCGTGCGTCCTCATCATCTGGATGTGTATCGGTATACAAGGTTAGTTCCACTACGACAAAATCCAGTTGCTGCACTTTTTTCAACAAGTTCCACTCATCGTCATACACATTCATGAAATTCCCTCCTCCCGAAAAAATCCATCGACAAATGCAGGCCAGAGGGACCCATGCATGAGCGCTTCCTCAGGAGAAAATTGAGGGAGACCAGGTTGTTGAAAGTTTGTATAAACTTGTGGAGGTAAAACAAATTTCTTTACTAACATAGGTGGACAGGGATCTCTTGGCGATACATAAGGCTTATAACTACCTCGGAACATTGAACGGTCCAAATGACATCACTCCTTCCGTTCATCCTATGTATGGAAAGGCTCGTCTGATTCGTAATGGACAACATCAAAAAAAAAGAAGGGAATTATCCCTTCTTACTAGTTAGGTAAACACCCAATATGGTGAAAAATCCTCCAACTATATGAAACAATTGAATAGATTCCTCAATGAATAAAACGGCGAATACTGTAGCAAAAACAGGTATTAAATTCAAATAAATGCCGGCTTTATTCGCTCCTATTTTCACTACTCCTGTGTTCCATGAGAGGAAGGCGACGATGGAGGCAAAAATCCCTGTATAGAAAATAGCAGAAATAGATTTAATAGACCAGATTACATTAATGGCTGGATTCCATGTTTCATATAGGAAAAAAGGAAAAAGAATAATGATTCCCACTAAAATAGTTACTAGAAATGTAGAGTGAACAGGAAGCTTTTGTGCATATTGTTTTACTAAAGTGGAGTAAATACTCCAGCAAATAACCGCGGTAACTACTAACAAGTCTCCTCTATTAAAGGACAACTCAAGGAAACTCTGAAAAGAACCTTTGGAGATGATACATAACAGTCCTACCAAAGAAATAAAGGTACCCAGTAATTGATTTTTATTTAGTCTCTCCTTAAAAAAAACAAAAGATATGATATAGATAAGGATGGGCGTTGATGTATTTACTAGGGATGCATTAATAGACGTTGTATAGTGCAAAGCTAAGTAAACAAGTGCAGTAAAACCAACAATTCCCGTTAAAGACATTGCTAATACAATTAGCCAATATCTCTTTATTAGCCTCCATTCCTTTTTCAGAGGTTTCCAAACAATTGGTAAAAAGATAATAAATGCTAAGCACCATCTTATAAAAGCAAATGTAAAGGGAGGTAATTCATCCGCAACAGCTCGTCCATATGCGAAATTCCCTCCCCATAGTAGAGTAGCGATTATTAGTAATGTAATAGGTGGAACACTATTCATGAACAAAACCCTTTTCTCAAAATGTAATTTATACCCCTAAAAAAAATAGAACGAGTGGGATGCTGATTATACTTATTAATGTCGTAACAAAGGTAGTGAAAGAAACGAGATCTGGTTCAGTGCCAAATTGGAGCGCAAGAAGTGTTGTATTCGCTGCAGTTGGCATTGCCGCTTGTATGATAAACACTGTTTTAATCAGATCATTAAGTGGCATGAAATAAACAATTACAACTGCAAGTAGAGGTGATACAACCATTCGTATAACTGTTACAGCTGAAACAAAACGATAAGCTACTTTTTTACGAGAAATAACTGCCAGCTGCATTCCAAGAACAAGCATAACAGTTGGGATAGAAGCATCTGCTACAAGGCTGATTCCTTCCATTATTACTTGAGGTATCGTAATGGACGTTAATTGTAAAACAATACCTGCAACAGCTGTGTAAATAACTGGCATACGTATTACTTTATGAACAGACTGCTTCCAAGTAGCTTTTTCTTCTCCTCCAAGAGAAGCAAAAAAGATTCCAAACGTATTTATGATTAGGCCATGTAAAACCATAATAACAACGGCATAATCAAACCCCACGGCACCTAAAGCAAAAAGTACAACTGGTGCCCCGTAATTACCGCTGTTTGGAAACACTGCTCCGAGTATGATTGCTGCATATTGAGGACGAGTAGTCTTCATTATGCGAGCAGTTATCCAGGAAACAAGCAATAGTGTAAAAGTAAGCAATAAACAAGCTAGTACAATATAAAAATAGTCTATCGTCAATTCATTCGTATAAAATGTCCGAAAAGCTAAGAATGGGGACATCAAATAAAGTGCGGCACTGGATATAGATTTAATGTCAAAGCCAATTAATCTTTGTCCCATATAGCCAATAAAAAATATTAAAAATACCGGTAAAATAATTAATATTAATTCCAAAAAACTCACCTCTACAAATATATTACATTTATATATTAGGCAATGGCAATAACTTCTAGTAATTTATACTGGGCATCAGCATATATAGTAAGAGTGTAAAATAGGGGGAGGGTTTTTGCTGGGAAAAACATTCGAAGAGTCAGCGCTGTATGAGCTTCATTTCTGGTTGAAAGTGTTGGAGGACCACGGAAGATTTATTCATGATTCATTGGCTCCAAGTGAGAAGGAAAAAATTGATGCTGCAAGTTCATTTATTAAAAGATTTAGCCAGTTACTTACTACTTCCAAACAATCCTTATCGAAACAGGAATTAATATCTTTGGCGGCTAAGGCGAAAACATCAAGTGAAAAAATACGTGCATTTAAATTATATTTATTAAAAGAACACTTAGTTGGTAATATTAAAATCGCTTTGCCACCAACTTTCATCAATCATATGGTCAATGAAGTAGAAGAAGCGATACGTGTGTTTTCCTACTTAGAAAAGGGTGAGAACGTTCCTATTTTACATCCACTGCACCATGATTTACTATGGCTATTAGATGCTGCCGGTCATGCAGGTGCAATTGATGCAAACTTGGACAGTGTAGAGAAAAAGCTAAAAGAAAAAGGTCAACAATTTATGAAGGAATGGGAAGACTTCTATTTGAAAGCAGTTGAATTTGCTGGTTATTTACGTACCAATATTGAAAAGTTTCCAGCCTTAGATAAATTCCACGATGATGTAGGATTAGAAATGAAAATATTTAAGATGTTTCTAAAGGAATTAGAAGAAATGAGAATAAAAAAAGAAGCGCTTGGAACTTTTACGCCGCTCATGGCTGATCATATGGCGAGAGAAGAGACCTATTATTTAACAAAGCTAGCGCAGACCACATAAAAACCTCACTATTAGTGAGGTTTTTTTATTGGCAACTATTCCATAATGATTTATACCTTTAAACTTAGATATTTCCTGATATTCCTCGCTATTTCTGGAGGTACATACTCAGAGTAAGACGTTTAAAAAGTGTCTTGAGAGAAAAATTTGTAGAGTAGGCAGAAGAATTGACACTTTCAATATTATAATTTATAGTTATTTTGAATTCAAAATATGTCATAATGAGATATATTAATTCAAAGTAGAGGTAGTGATTAGGTTATGGGTTTTATAGACAAATTATTTGGTAGAACCAAAGAGGAGGAAATAGTAATGACAGCAGAAAAATTAAGAATTGGTATCGTAGTTGGTAGTGTACGTCAAGGACGTAATGCGGAAGCAGTTTCTAAATGGATGTATGACTTTGCTACAAAACGCAACGATGCAGATTATGAGTTAGTAGATCTTGTAGATTACAAATTACCATTCTTAGGGGAAGAACTTCCTGCAGATAGACAAGATGCTGCTAATACAGCAATTAAATCTTGGTCTGACAAAATGGCTTCATTTGATGGTTTCATTTTTGTAGCACCTGAGTATAATCATGCAATTGGTGGAGCTCTTAAAAATGCACTTGATTACCTTAAACCTGAAGTTGCAAATAAAGTAGCTGGTATGGTAGGTTACGGTAGCTTAGGTGGTACACGTGCACATGAAAATCTTCGTTTAATCTTAGGAGAACTTTCTGTAGCGGACGTTCGTACTGCAGTGACATTCTCACTTATGTCTGATTTTGAAAACATGAGCGTTTTCAAACCAGCTGAATACCATGCAGCAAATGCAAACCAAATGCTTGATGAAGTTCTTGCATGGGGCGGCGCTTTAAAAACAATTCGCTAATTTAAATAAAATACCTAAAAAATGCCAAGTTGAGTTTACTATTCAACTTGGCATTTTTTGTATTTTATTGTTCTGGTGATAGTGGAGCGGAGGCGCTTGCCTCACTCTGAGCCTCCTCAGGCCGTAGAAACAATTTTATCAAAGAAGGAATTCTACATCTGCATTCAAAATAATAGATTGACAATATATTAATAGAATTCTACTTTATTCTTTATCAAGAAAATACACTGGTATTCACGTCCTTCCAGCCGCTTGGTACGCTCTAAGTTGCATCTTACAAAGTGAAAAATCATCCGTAATAAATTTCAGTGCCATTTCATAGATTAATCTCTCTATAATTATTAGAATAATTAGAAATATAACATAAAAAGAGTTATAGTTTACTTACAAGCTTTTAATTAGGAATATCCGTCTTATAAAAAATTTTCTGGGGTGATGAATATGAATATTAAAGGGAAAATAGCGGTCGTAACTGGTGGTGCATCTGGTTTAGGGCTAGGAACAGTTACAAGTTTAGTAGAGCAAGGAGCAAAGGTTGTAATATTTGATATAAATGAAATCAATGCAAAAAAAGTATGTGATGAGCTGGGCCAAAACGTATTTTATTTCATTGTAAATGTGTCCGATCCAGAATCAGTGCAGTCAGCCATTCAACAAACAATCGAACGACACGGATCTATTCACATTTGTATTAATTGTGCGGGGGTTGGAACGCCACAAAAAACAATTGGGCGGTCAGGTGCAATGCCTCTAGAAAATTTTAAGCAAGTAATTGATATTAACTTAATAGGTACTTTTAATGTTTTAAGGCTAGCTGCAGCAGAAATGACTAAAAACGAGCCTCTAACTGATGGGGGAGAACGTGGAATCATTATTAATACTGCATCTGTTGCAGCTTTTGATGGTCAAATGGGGCAAGCGGCTTATGGTGCAAGTAAGGCAGGAGTAGCTGGAATGACATTACCTATTGCACGTGATTTGTCTTCTTATGGAATAAGAATAAACACGATTGCTCCAGGATTATTCCGCACACCAATGGCAGCGTCTTTACCAGATAAAGTAGTCGAAAAATTAGAGTCGATGGTCGAGTTTCCAAAACGGTTAGGACGACCAGATGAGTATGCATCACTAGTGAAGTTCATCATCGAAAATGAGTATATTAATGGTGAGGTGATTCGTCTTGATGGTGGGATTAGAATGTCACCGAGATAAGTACTAGTTTGGAAGGTTACTTACAAAGAGGGGTGGACAGAATAATGAGGGAAGTCGTGATAGTAGATGGGATCCGAACAGCGGTAGGGCGTAGAAAAGGGGTTTATGCTAATTATAGATCGGACGAACTTGCAGCAGTTGTTCTAGATGAGCTTGTAACACGTATAGGTTTAGATAAGGCGGAAGTGGAGGATGTAATCTTAGGATGTGTCACCCAATCAGGAGAACAAGGTGGTAATATTGCAAGAACTGCAGCGTTGATTGCAGGATTTCCAATTCACGTGCCGGGTGTAACAATCGATAGACAATGCGGCTCTAGTCAGCAAGCGGTTCATTTTGCTTCACAAGCAATCGCATCTGGTGATATGGACATTGTGATTGCTGGAGGCGTAGAAAGTATGACGCGGGAGCCTATGTTTTCAAATATTGGAGATACTAAACCGAGTTCTAAACTAACCGAAAAATATGAAATTATCAATCAAGGATTATCTTCAGAAAGAATGGTAAAGAAGTGGAATTTAACACGGAATGAGCTGGATCAATATTCTTCTGATAGTCATAAAAAAGCATTAGAAGCAATTAAGAATGGTCACTTTAAAAAAGAAATCGTGCCGATTGAAATACTTCAAGAAGATGGTAGCGTCAAAATAGTTGATATTGATGAAGGGCCAAGGGATGGTTCAACGCCAGAAGTACTAAATCAATTAAAAACGGTATTTGATGAGGAAGGCGTAATTACTGCAGGGAATGCGAGTCAAATGAGTGATGGTGCTTCTGCTGTTTTACTTATGTCTCAAGAAAGGGCAAACCAACTCAGCCTAAGACCAAAAGCACGCATTGTTGCTAGAAGTGTAACAGGATCAGATCCTACGCTAATGCTAACGGGTCCAATTGAAGCTACTAAAAAAGCTTTGTTAAAGGCTGGACTGACGATTGGCGACATAGACACATATGAGGTAAATGAGGCATTTGCCCAAGTTCCACTTGTTTGGTTGAAAGAGACAGGGGCGGATCCAAAAAAATTAAATCCAGATGGAGGAGCAATCGCACTCGGACATCCATTGGGAGCAACAGGAGCGAAGCTTTTAGTAACCATTTTGCATAGATTAGAACGTACTGGTGGTCGTTATGGGCTTCTAGCCATTTGTGAAGGCATGGGAATGGCCAATGCAACTATTATTGAACGGATAGAATAAGGGGGATTGAAATTGGCAAGATATCGTTTTGAAACGGAAGACCATGAAATATTTCGTCAATCGCTTCGGAAATTCCTTCAAAAAGAGGCTGTCCCCTTTTACGACACTTGGGAGAAAGAAAAAGCGATTCCTATTTCTTTTTGGAAGAGGCTAGGAGAGATGGGATTTCTCTGCCCCCAAGTGGAAGAGGAATTTGGAGGACTAGGGCTAGATTTTAGTTATAGTGTAATTATTTCTGAGGAGTTAGAGAGAGTAGGGACTAGTTTAGTAGGAGTCGGTCTACATAATGATATCGTCGTTCCATATATTGAGTCTTTTGGATCAAAGGAACAAAAGCAGCGTTGGCTCCCCAATTGTATATCAGGTGATTCGATTACAGCCATCGCAATGACCGAGCCAGGAACCGGATCTGACCTTGCTAATGTTCAAACGACTGCTATTTTGGATGATGAGCACTATGTGTTGAATGGTCAAAAAACGTTTATCACAAATGGTATTAACGGAAGTTTATTTTTGGTTGTTGTTAAAACAAATCCAAAAGCAGAACCAAAACATAAAGGTATAAGTCTGCTCATGGTAGAAGAAGGAACTCCCGGTTTTACAAAAGGTCGAAAACTCGATAAAGTAGGACTTCACGCACAAGACACTGCCGAATTATATTTCGAGGATTGTCGAGTACCAATTGGTAATTTAATTGGAGAAGAAGGGCATGGCTTTAGTTATTTGATGGAAAAACTACAACAAGAAAGGCTAGTAGTCGCTATTGCAGCACAAATTGCTTCCGAGGATATGTTTGAAATAACTATGGAATATGTGAAATCTCGTAAAGCATTTGGTAAGGCTGTGTCATCCTTTCAAAATACACAATTTAAACTAGCGGAGATGGCGACAAAAATAGAGCTAGGGAAATCATTCCTAGAGTCACTAATTGAGGACCATCTTGCTGGAAAAGACGTCGTGACAAAGGTGTCAATGGCTAAGTATTGGTTGACTGAAACGGCTCGTGAAATTTCCGTAGAGTGCATGCAATTACATGGAGGCTATGGCTATATGGAAGAATACAAAATAGCAAGAAGATATCGTGATATACCTGTCGCCTCTATTTACGCAGGTACTAACGAAATTATGAAGGTAATCATTGCAAAAAATTTAGGGTTATAAAAATTAGACCTCATTTCATTGTCTAAAGGACAGGGGAATGAGGTTCCTTATTGTTTGACAACAAAATAAAAAAGGCATATAATATCTTTAATTCAAGATAAACGAATTCAAAGTAAAGTGGAAGGAGTGGAAAAGATATGGGTGAGAATTTATCGTTAAAATCGTTTGTTGTTTTGATGAAAGCATCTAAATCTGTGCAAGATCGGACGAAAAAAGACATTAGTAGCTATGAAATGCATACATCTGAATTCACGGTGTTAGAAGCCCTATATAATAAAGGAAAACAAACGGTACGACAAATTTCAGATTCAGTGCTTATTAATTCGGGTTCCATCACTTACGTAATCGATAAATTAGAAACAAAGGGTTTTTTAGAGCGATTAAATTGTAAAGAAGACCGACGTGTTGTCTATATTCAAATTACGGAAGTTGGTAAACAATTTATGGATGAGATCTTTCCAAAGCATGTATCCGTAATTGAAGAAATCTTTTCAGGAATAACGAAAGAAGAAAAGGTTGTATTGATCGATTTATTAAAAAAAGTTGGAAAGAATAATAACAGTCATTAAATAATAAGAGAGGAAATTATAAAATGAAAAAAACAGCAGGAATACACCATATTACGGCAATTGTAGGACATCCACAGGAAAATGTCGATTTTTATGGAGGGATTTTAGGACTACGGTTAGTGAAGAAAACAATTAATTTCGATGACCCAGGAACATATCATTTATACTTCGGGAATGGTGGAGGAAAACCAGGGACTATTATTACATTTTTTCCATGGGTTGGCGCTTATCAAGGGAAAATTGGGGATGGACAAGTTGGTGTGACATCTTATGTGATACCAGTTGGGGCAATGCCTTTTTGGGAAAATAGATTGGAAAAATTAGGTGTTCTTTTTAATAAGGAATCACGCTTTGGAGAAACTTATATTACGTTGGAGGACCCACATGGCCTCCGGTTAGAACTAGTGGAAAGAGAAGATGGTGAAGCTAACAATTGGACTTTTGGTGATATCACCGCTGAAGTAGCAATTAAAGGTTTTGGTGGAGCAATATTGTTTTCAACACAACCAGAAAAAACTGCAAAAACACTAGAAGAAGTGATGGGCCTTAAGAAAATTGCAGAAGAAGGTGATTTAATTCGTTTCAAATCAATTGGTGAAATCGGGAATGTGATCGATTTAAAAACGACATCTAGAGGCCGTGGGCAAATGGGTGTAGGCACAGTTCATCATATTGCTTGGAGAGCTGAAGATGATAAAGATCAACTAGATTGGCAGCAATATGTAGGCAATCATGGATATGGAGTAACCGAAGTAAAAGATAGAAACTACTTTAATGCAATCTACTCAGAAAGCATGGAGAGATTTTATTTGAAATTGCAACGGATCCTCCAGGATTTGCTCATGATGAATCGCTTGAAACTATGGGCGAGAATTTAATGCTACCTTATCAATATGAAAAGTATCGAGAACGATTGAACAATGAGTTAATTCCAATCAAAATAAGAAACTTTGACTAATTTGAGGAGGAATCCCTTTGCTTTCCTTTGATCCGAAAAAAAGTACAGAAAGAGAAAATTATAAATTGGTAATCGGTAGTATAATTCCTAGACCGATTGCATTTGTAACCAGTTTGGCGAAAGATGGAACGATAAACGGTGCACCCTTTAGTTTTTTCAATATTGTTTCGTCTAATCCGCCAATGATTTCCCTTGCGATTCAGCGGAAAAATGGAGAACGAAAAGATACCGCACGAAACATTTTAGAAAGAAATGAGTTTGTTGTCCACATTGTGGATGAAGAAAATGTAGAAAAGATTAATATAACTGCTGTCTCGCTGCCTCCGAATGAAAGTGAAATCAAAAAAGCTGGGTTAACCTTGGCATCAAGTGAAATAATCGGTACTCCAGGAATCAAAGAAGCGAAAGTTAGGTTTGAATGCACTTTAGAGCAAATTATTGAGTTGGGTGATGGTCATTCTATTGGAACGGATCTCATTATAGGAAAAATAGTTCATTTTCATATAGATGAATCTATTTACGAAGACGGGAGAATCAATCATCAAACACTTGGAGCGGTTAGCCGTTTAGCAGGTTCTAACTACGCTAAAATTGGTGAAGTATTTTCGATAGAAAGACCAAAATAAGATAGATAAGATTACCTTCGAAGACCGAATGTCGGTATTCGGAGGTTTTTTTGCTCTTTATTTATATCGTATGTTACGATATAAATAAGTATTATTTAAGGGAGGATACAAAGGTGACCGAGCAAATAACGAGGCTAAATCAATATTGGACAGATATTTATTTTTATTTACATTATCCACATGAGGATAAAATCTCCCATCAGGCAGTACGTATACTTCAGCTTATAGAAAAAAACAATTTGTTGGCGTGAATGATGTAGCTATTTTTTTACAAATTTCGCCTAATACAGCATCAGAACATGTAAAGAGATTATTGGAGAAAAAATATATTAAAAAAGAAAAGAGCGCCGAGGATCAAAGGAAAGTAAGTTTAACTTTAACTGAGCTAGGCAAAAGCGTGTTACATCGAAATACGAATTTGGATGAGGAAAAATTAAAAATAGTACTAGAGCAGCTATCGAACCAAGAAAGAATGATGATTGAGAAAGCATTAGAAATATTAAGTAAGGGTGCGAATAAATGTATGTAATTGTGAAAATAATGATTTCTGCTATTTTAATAGGGATTGTAACAGAAGTTTCGAGAAGGTTTCCGACCTATGGCGGAATAATTGCTGCGCTTCCTTTAGTTAGCCTTTTAAGTATTATATGGTTATATGTACAAGGTGAACAAACTACTGTGTTAAGTAAGTTTGCATTAGGAGTTCTTTGGGGATTTCCTGCTACCGCAGTGATGTTGTTAATTGTTTATATCTCCTTACAAAATTCTCTCCATTTATTCGTGTCTATCGGATTAGGGATTTGTGGATGGCTTTTGTTTTTATTTGTACAAGACTTTACGATTGATTTTGTCAAAGGATTGCTCTAATTAGAAAGGCTGGCAAAGAGCCAGCCACAATTTTATAAATTTCCTGCGTGTTTCCATTTAGTAGGTGTTCCAGATTTAGGGCAATTTGGGAATGTTGCTCCTGCTCCTGCTTCTAATTCTAATTCATCTCCGTCTTCATCTACATATTTACCGGATTCCGTTACCTTATCTCCAGAATTATGATAATGACTTTCCGAATGCTTCCAATAGGTCGAAATTTCCGATTCTGGGCAAGAAGGAAATTTATCGCCCTTATATAATGTTTTCGTAATACCAGCTTCGCAAGTGTATTCTCCTGTTTCTTTTACGATGTCGTCTGTTGAGTGTTCATATAGATGATTGGTCATAGAATATTCCTCCTTCAATTAATAACGTATAATTTATTTACCCATGAAGTAATTAATAAAACATTAGGAAAACAAAATCATACAGTACGATTAAAGATATCAACAAGTTCTCCACAACTTGGAGCAAGAGAAAAGTGTGTGATCAAAATAAAATCACACACTTTTTATGTTAATTTATGAAGTTAACTCTTTTTTGGGGGGAAATGGTCGGTCTATTGAATAAACTAGTCGCTTTATATCTTATTTGGTTGCTCTGATCCACACTTTACCAACATATTTTATTTCCAAACGTCTTCTGCGATTTGAACGACATGGCGGATTTTTTCCCATTGTTCTTCTTCTGTAAGAATGTTTCCTTCCTCCGTAGAAGAGAAGCCGCATTGTGGACTTAAGCATAACTGTTCTAGAGGCACATATTTTGTTGCTTCTGCAATTCTTGCTTTTATTTGGTCCGCGTCTTCTAAAGCACCATGTTTGGAAGTTATTAAACCAAGTACGATATATAAATCAGAACGGTTCACATGACGAAGTGGTTCAAAGCTTCCAGAGCGCTCATCGTCAAATTCTAAGAAAAGACCGTCTACATTTAGTCCACCAAAAATCGTTTCCGAAACCAACTCATAGCTTCCGCTCGTAATATATGTAGAACGGAAATTACCACGACAAATATGCATAGTTACGAGCATATCATCAGGTCTTTTTGCGATGGATTCGTTGATGGCGCGTGCAGAAAGTTGAAGAGCATGCTCCAAATCTAAACCGCGTTCTTTTAAAGAAGCAATGCCTTCCTCAGAAAAAGAGGTTGCCCAAGATGTATCATCGATTTGTAGATATCGACAGCCCTCATCATATAATGCCTGAATTACGTCTTGATATGCAGCGATTAAATCATTAAATAAATCTTCGTCACTGCTATATACGCCTTCTTCAATTGTTGCTCTATAGTAAAGCATATTTGGGCTCGGGATAGTAAACTTAACAACGGAGTCTCCAGCGATACTTTTTAGAAACTTGAAGTGATCAATCATATAATGAGTGCTAAAACCGAGCTTACCTGTTACTTTAATACCGTGTGCTCTAGTTTGTACTCCTTTAAAGGAGAGTCCTTTATCTGTTTCATAGAACTCTACTCCATCAAGGCCTCCTAGAAAGTCAAAGTGCCACCATTTACGACGAAATTCCCCATCTGTAACGGATACTAACCCTGTCTTTTTTTGTTTTTCTACTAGTTTTATAATCTCTTCGTTTTCGATCTGTTTTAATTGATCTGCAGTAATTTCTTTATTTTCATATTGTAAACGAGCTTGTTTTAAACGTTCTGGACGTAAAAAACTTCCAACGTGATCTGCTTTAAAAGGCGCTTTAAGTACTAATTGATTTGTCATGTTAAATTCCAACTTTCTCTATTAGTTTTGCAGCTACTAGAAGTGCTTGATCGAAGTCTGCTATTAAATCATCTACATTTTCTAAACCAACTGAGAATCGAAGTAATCCATCAGTGATTCCTCGTTTTTCCCGTTCCGATTTTGGCATAGCGGCATGGGACATCTGGGCAGGGTGGGAAAGAATAGATTCCACTCCGCCAAGACTTACAGCGAAAACAGGAATCTGAACACTTTCAACAAATGCTTTTGCTATTGCTTGCGTAGGTAAACGGAAGGAGAGGACTGCCCCAGGGTTTGTTGCTTGCTGTGCATGAATTTCATATCCTGGATGGGATGTTAACCCTGGATAATAAACTTCTTCGACTAAAGTATGATTGTTTAAATAGGCAGCAATCTGTTGGGCTGAATCTGCTGATTTTTCAAATCGAACGCTCAACGTTTTAATTCCTTGAATAAGTGAAAATGAATCTTGGGCACCTAAAATCGCACCGAATGAATTTTGAAGGAATGCTAATCGTTTTCCAAGTTCCTCATCTTTTGTAACAGCTAGACCTGCAATTATGTCACTGTGTCCTGATAAAAATTTAGTAGCGCTATGTAAAACTACATCTACTCCAAGGTCGAGTGGACGTTGGTAAAGTGGTGTCATAAATGTATTATCTAAAAAGGTTAGGCAATTGTTTGCTTTAGCGAGCTCCACGATTCGATTAATATCCGTTATACCTAGACATGGATTGGATGGTGTTTCAATATAAATCAATTTTGTATTGGAGCGAATCGCTGAAGCAACGGATTCTAAATCCGTAAAATCAACGAAAGTATGCTTAATTCCAATACGAGGCAATACCTCGGTTACAAAACGAAATGTACCTCCATAGACATCTTCTGTAATAACAATATGATCACCTGCGGATAGGAGCATGAATGCGGAAGAGATTGCAGCAAGTCCGGAGGCGAATGCTAAACCTCGAGTACCACCTTCTAGTTCTGCAATCGTTTTTTCTAAAGCATCTCTCGTTGGATTTCCAGAACGGCTATAATCATATGGACCAAATTCATCAAAGCTTTCTTGATGGAAGGTAGAGGACAGATAAATCGGGACATTGACAGCACCAGTTTTTCTCTCTCCATGCCCACGAGTTGATGCCACGACAATACTCGTTTCTAATGACTCTTTATATCCACTCATTTTACGGACACCTCACTTTCCAATAATGCAAAAACTTGTTTCAAGTCGTGTATTAAGTCCTCTGCCTCTTCAACACCAACAGAGAAGCGTAATAGGCTGTTATCTACACCACGTGCTATACGTTCTTCTTCTGGAATTTCCGCGTGTGTTTGAGTTGCGGGATAGGTGATAAAACTTTCCACTCCTCCAAGGCTTTCTGCAAAAACGATTAATTGGAGGTTTTCAAGAAAGGGATTAATCCATTCACTTTTTTGTAAGCGGAAAGAAAGCATTCCGCCTTTTCCAGAATATAAAACATCCTTTACTGCTGATTCATTTTGTAAGAATTCAGCAATCTTTTTTGCATTTGCATCATGCTGTTTCATACGTAAGTGAAGTGTTTTTAACCCCCTTATTAATAACCATGAATCAAATGGAGAAAGCACTGCACCTGCTGCATTATGATTTATTAGTAATTTTTCACCTATATCGGTGCCTTTAGAAACAACGAGACCAGCAAGAACATCGTTATGGCCGCCAATGTATTTTGTGCCGCTGTGAATAACAATATCGGCACCAAGTTCAATTGGGCGCTGTAAGTAAGGGGTTAAGAATGTATTATCCACGATTAATAATAAATGATGCTTTTTAGCTAATGTCGCATATTGCTCTATGTCGATTTCTTGCATTAACGGGTTAGTAGGCGTTTCTATAAAGATTGCTTTTGTGTTTTTAGTAATGAGGGCTTCTACTTCTTGAACAGTTTCAAACTTTGAATAGGATGTGCGTATATTGTAGGAATCTGCGTACTGATTAAATAAGCGATAAGTCCCGCCATAAAGATCCTCTGGGGCAATCAGTTCATCTCCTGATTTAAATAGAGATAATACCAATTGAATTGCAGCCATACCGGAACTACAGGCAAATCCCGCTTCTCCAGCTTCTAGCTTCGCGATGCCTTCTTCTAATATAGCTCTTGTCGGGTTTTTTGTACGTGTATAGTCATAACCAGTTGATTGACCAAGTCCGGCATGCTTGTAAGCGGTAGATAAATAGATTGGTGGATTTACAGCTCCTGTCTTCGAATCACTATGGTTCCCTAATTGTACTAGCTGAGTTTCTATACTCTTTTTAGACATCATTATTCATCCTTTACTATTAAATTATAAATGCGCAAGCGCCTATGTTTGCCCCAACAAGCAAATGTGAAAAGAATGCATCTTAAGTTCACCTCATCCTGTAGTAAAGGATGCATGACCCTCATCTCCGAGCCCAGAAGACCTAGGAGGCAGCTTTTCAGCCACCGCAAAAGTTATTGTCGTCTGTGTTTGTGACGAGCTTTGCGCTGGAGCAGCTATTTCACATATAACCTCGAGGGGCAGTGCGCTGGAGTCTGCCAAAAATAAAAAAAGAGGATTCTCTAATAAGAAGAGAATCCTCAATAAAATACTGAAGTTAGTCTTCTTATCTTCAAGACGTAGAACGTCTATTGGAATTAGCACCACACCTTTATTCGGCTGGTTGCTGAGACATCTTCGGGCCAATCCCTCCGTCTCTCTTGATAAGAAATAAAATATAAAATTTTCAAAAAATTAATTTAGGTAAGTTTATCACGGGATGAATTTTTATACAAGGTCTTTTTTTATGTGTATTTCTAAATAGTACAATAGGAGGTGCTTAATTTTTCGGTATAGCAACCCAATGTCCTTTGGAGACTTCTACTAATTCTGATTGTGATAATTGATATCGATCTTTTTCCCGATTTTCTTCCATTAGTGATCGTTTTTTCTTTGCTTCAATTTTAGGATCTGGAATTGGAATTGCTGCTAATAATGATTTTGTGTATGGGTGCAATGGGTTAGAGTACAATTCTTCACTTTCTGCAAGCTCGACAATTTTTCCAGCATACATAACTGCCACTCTATCACTAATATGCTTGACCATCGATAAATCGTGGGCGATAAAGAGATAGGTAAGTCCCAACCGATGTTGAAGGTCCTCAAGTAATTCAACTATTTGTGCTTGGATAGAAACATCTAATGCGGACAATGGTTCATCACAAACAATAAAGTCAGGTTCTACTGCAAGTGCTCGAGCAATTCCTATTCTTTGTCGCTGCCCACCTGAAAACTCATGTGGATACCGCATTGCATGCTCTGGTTTTAATCCAACCATTACAAGCAATTCTTCTACTCTATTTTTTCTTTCCTCATTGTTTTTACTCAACTGATGAATATCTAATGCTTGCCCTATAATATCAAGGACTTTAAAGCGTGGGTTTAAAGACGAATAGGGATCTTGAAAGATCATTTGCATATGACGTCGCATTGTTTTCAATTCATTTTTGTTTAATCTGTTAATGGCTATACCTTGATATAATATGTCTCCATCTGTCGGCTCGTGAAGTCGTAAAACAGCTCTACCGGTTGTAGACTTTCCTGATCCAGATTCTCCAACTAAACCTAACGTTTCTCCCGGTTTTATGAAAAAGCTGATATCATCGACTGCTTTTAATACATTGCCTTTTCCGGTATGGAAATGTTGTTTTAGAGACCTAACATCGAGTAATGGTTTTCCTTCTTCTATTCCAATAGAGCGAAGAGGGGGACGTTTAGGTTTTTTCTTTTGATCCAGACGAGGAAGGGCATTGAGCAATCTTTTGGTATAAGCATGTTGAGGGTTTTCAAAGATCTCTTCTGTTGTTCCAGTTTCAACAATTTCCCCATCCTTCATCACTGCAACCCTGTCACACATACCTGCGACAACTCCTAAATCATGGGTGATCAAAATAATGGATGTTCCAAAACGTGTCTGCATATCTTTCATCAGATTTAATATTTGTGCTTGAATCGTTACATCTAGTGCTGTAGTCGGTTCATCTGCAATTAGTAAAGTAGGTCGACATGCAAGTGCAATTGCAATCATGACACGTTGACGCATTCCCCCAGAAAATTCATGTGGATATTGATTAAAACGTTCTTCACTATTTTTAATGCCTACAAGTTTAAGTAGTTCAACTGCTTGCTTGTATGCTTCCTTTTTAGATAACTTTTGATGTTTAATTAAGCTTTCAGCGATTTGCTTTCCAATTCGGATAGTAGGGTTTAGAGAGGTCATAGGATCTTGGAAAATCATACTAATATCTCTTCCACGAATACTTTCCATTTCTTTTTCTGATTTATTTACCAGATTTTCACCGAGGAACTCAATTTCTCCGTTTTTCAACAAGGAGGGAGGTGAGGGAAGAAGTCTCATAATGGAACGGGCAGTAACACTTTTTCCGCTACCAGATTCTCCAACAATACCTAAAGTTTCTCCTTTCTTCACGTCAAAACTGACACCTCGTACAGCTTCAAATTCTTTGTCGCTGGTTAGAAACGAGATATGTAGATCTTTTACTTTTAAAACCGTCTCCAACATAAACACCTTCCTAATTCTATATGTAATTAATTAAAATCCATTGACTTAATAAAAGTTCGAATCTATACTATACTATACCACTTGGATTTATACAATATAGGAAAGGAGGTAAATAGTCGTTGGGGTTAAATAAAGAGCCATCTGTCAATTTTGATATATCCCATCATCTTGCATTCATTTTCGGGAAATTGATGCAGAGAGCGCCGTTTAAATTCTTGTTGATAATTTTAGGATTTCCGTTGCATTTTATCACTTTTTTCTATTATCAATTGAAAAAGAAGAACGATACATATTCTATTATTTATGAAAAAATGAATGCTTCCTTGAAAAATTTGGGTCTTAAAGAAGAGCTGAAGAGAGAATTTGCAAACCAATATGTGCGCAAGCATGCTTTCTTTCGTGAAAAAGTAAGTGAACAGGAAATGGAGAGAGAAGTAGAAAAGCTTGCAGAGGAAAGATACACAAAAGTGCTCTCTGAAAAGATAGAGGAACAATATGAGCAAAATGGATTAAAAAAGCTAACCTATGTTTCCTTTTTTCAAAGTTTACTTAATAAAAAGGCATTTTTAGTTGTTTCATGTATTCCCGGAATACTTATGTATCTATTACTTATTTTGTATAGTAATGCTTTTGTTAAGTTTATTTTTGAACGACTAATTATGAGTATATTTGTTATAGCAGGTGTATCCATTCTAGTATTTACTATTCTATATTTATCTCCTTTTGATCCTGCAGCCAATATCTTGGGAGAAGCAGCGACGAAAGAGCAAATTGCAGCTTTCAATCAGATGCATGGTTTGGATCAGTCTTACTTGGCTCAATTATGGGATGCAATAAAAGGAATAGCTATGTTTGATTTAGGAGCTTCTTTTACTGGAAATGAAGAAGTAGCCACAAGTATTGCGAATAAATTCCCAATTACTTTAACTATTGCAATTTTTTCATTGTTAATGGCGATTGTCATTGCAATACCAGTTGGAATAATTTCAGCTACTAGGCAAAATACGTTTTTAGATTATTCTTTTATGTTTGTTGCTTTAATTGGATTATCTATTCCTAACTTTTGGCAAGGTTTAGTATTTATTTTAAATTTCTCGATTAAACTGCAGTGGTTACCTGCAACTTATAATCCTCAAAATTTGTTGTCGATCATAATGCCGGTCATTGTTCTTGGAACTGGACTGACGGCATCTGTTGCAAGGATGACACGATCCTCCATGTTAGAAATCATTAATGAGGATTATATTATTACAGCAAAAGCCAAGGGGTTAAATGAAAAACAGGTACTTTGGAAACATGCAGTTGGAAATGCGATGATTCCTATTATTACAGTAATTGGTTTACTGTTTGGAGATATGCTCGGAGGAGCAGCAGTAACCGAGAAAGTCTTCAATATTAGTGGTATAGGGAGTTATATTGTTGATAAACAATTCGTTCCAGACATACCAGCGATTATGGGTGGGGTAATTTATATTGCCATAACAATTTCTTTAGTAAACGTGCTTATCGATATTTTGTATGCGTTTTTTGATCCTCGCATTCGTTCTAAGATGAAGCAACTGTAAAGAGAAGTAGGTGTAAAGGTGATTTCAAATCAAAAACATGCGTTGAAGTTATCCCGAGATTATACACAAGCAAACTTTGCATGGATTCTTTCTCTTATCGTGACCCTTCTTTTATTAGTAAACAGTTTCAACTTTAAAGAGGGGACGTTGAAGGGTGCTGTTTTTACTGTATTTCTTGTTTATTTTGTATTTACAGTTTTTCAACTTTTCCTTACATGGAAAATGAAGAGGGACCTTTTGAGTACAGGTGAGATACAAAGCAAAACGAGAAAACTCGGCTATATTCAACTTCTTAGCATATTGAGTGCAAATATATTTATAGCTTCATTTGCATTTAACATAATAAAAAAGAAAAAAACACCAGAGTACACATTTGCTGTGTATATGTTGTTAACACAAATATTTATCCTAGCTATTTCGGCCCTCAATTTGTTTAAACCATATGTGACAGATACCTTTTTACCGGCAATGGGCATTTTGATAGGAATATTAATATTCCAAGTCATAACGCTAGTTCTCGTGTCCAAACATGTGGAAGATAACTTAGCACCGTCATGGATGATGGCTATTGCCATTCTGTTAATAATTACTTCCCTAACGGGAAATATATTTAACTTATTATTAGGTATTAGTTTAATTGTAAAAGTACGTAGTCATGATCAATCTAGAATTCTGAAGTGGAATACCATGTGGAGCAAAATTACTCGCAACTCAACGGCAATATTAGGAATGTTTTTTATCATTCTAATGTTTTCATTGTCGGTTTGCAGTAAATTCACGTTTGATTATGATATGGCTGTTGAGAATAATTACGGAGAATTACTTCAAAATCCTAGTCTGGAACATCCATTTGGTACAGATAATTTTGGACGAGATTTGTTTTCAAGAATTGTCTTTGGAGCGAGAATTTCACTTATTGTTGGATTTGCTTCCACGATAATTCCAACGATTATTGGTGGATTTTTAGGAGCTTTAGCAGGATATTATACGAAACGTGCAGATAATGTGATTATGCGTCTTCTAGATATTTTGTACGCTGTTCCTGGAATTTTACTTGCCATAGCTATTATTGCTGCATTTGGGGCAAACACTATGAATCTAATTTTGGCATTAAGTGTCGGATCAATTCCGACCTATGCTCGAACGATGAGAGCTAACGTACTAATGGTTTCAAACTATGAATTTGTCGATTCTGCGCGTGCACTTGGTTCGTCTGATTTGTCTATTATTTTTAAGCAAATCGTGCCGAACTCGCTAGCCCCAATGATTGTCAAGGCAACCTTGACAATTGGAGGAGCCGTCATCGCTACTAGTAGCTTGAGTTTCCTAGGTCTTGGAGTGGAACCACATATTCCAGAGTGGGGAAATATTTTAAAAATAGGAAGTACCTATCTTGAATCACATTCGTATCTTGCTGTAATACCAGGGCTTGCTATTATTGGCCTAGTATTATCCTTCAACTTTTTAGGTGATGGATTACGAGATGCTTTTGATCCAAGAATGGATTAAAAAGAATTATATTTTAGGAGGAAATAGTATGAAGAAAAGTATATTAGCTATCCTGATTGCTTTTGTTTTGGTTTTAGCAGGATGTGTAAATACGAAATCGGATGTTGCCGATAAAGCAAATGATAATAAAGACGCTAACACGGATCAAAGTAAGGTAGAAATTGAACTTTTAGGCATGAGTACAGGTGAAGCGGATATGAACATCGTCCGTGACCAACTGATTAAAAATGGTTTTGATGTGAAGTTAAATATTCAACCTGATTACGGTAGCTTTACTGCACAAAAAGATGCAGGAAACTATGACTTAGCTTTATCTAGCTGGACAACGGTTACAGGAAACCCTGACTACGCAGTTCGTTCGCTGTTCAAATCAGATGGAGATAACAGTATTATGTCTGATGAAGAAGTGGATAAATTAATTGATCAAGCAAGTACAGAAACAGAAGAGGAATTTACCGAAACATATAAACAATTAGAGCAACGTCTTGTTTTGGATAAAGCATATATTGCACCGCTTTATAATTCTTTCAAAGCTCAAGGTGTAAATAAAGAAATCTTAAATGCAGATACAGTAAGACTTGCAACTTCACGTGCAATTGCATGGGAAACGATTGATTTTACAGACACTTCAAAAAGAGCAACACAACCATTAATTATGCAACAAGCAATCGGAACTTTAACTTCTTTAGATCCGATTAAAGGTAATGATGGATCTATCAATACACTAAATACAAATATGTATGTAAGACTTGTTAATTTAACTGATGACGATAAAGTGGTTTCAGATGGTTCTTTATCACTTAATCACGCAATCGCTGAAGGTAATGAATCATATTACTTCCTTCTTCGTGATGATATAAACTTTGCTGCCGTTACAGATAAAAAAGCAGTTGACACTGGGGAACGCGTAGGAGCAGATGATGTTGTATTCTCTTTAAACCGTGCAAAGGATAAAAACTCAGTTCCAGATCACCGCACATATAGCTTGCATGAAAGTATGAAAGACATTCAAGTAGTAACTGACTTATCAGAGCTTGATGTTAAACAATCTGGAAGCGATGTTACTGTAAGAGAAGCGCTTGAAGAAGGCTTAGACGCTAAAATTACCGAATTGGTAGAAGACAAAACTAATGCAGATAATGCGGCAGGCAAATATCAAGTGGTGAAAATTACAACAGTAAATCCATTCCCACAAGTACTAAATTATTTAGCTCACCAATCTGCAGGAATTGTTTCTAAAAAACAAGTAGAAAGCATTAATACTTATGATGTGGCATCATTTGATGTAAATAAAGATATTCCTTACGGAGATCAAAACACAGTTACAGAAGGCGACAAATATAACAATACGTTATATGCAAGCGGTCCGTACATCTTATCTCATAAAAATGACTACGAGGCAATATTCTTGAAAAACCCAGCTTATATGGCAGGTACTGAAAATGAAGCTAAAATTTCAAATGTAACTGTTGTTTCATTCAAGATCCTGACAGCGCACTTTCCGCATTACGTAATGGAGAAATTCATATTTTCAATGGTGTTCCAGAAACAAAGTATGATTTAGTAGAAGGAGATAGTAAATTAACCCTTCAAAAAAGTGATAGTAATGCCGTATCTTATTTGTTATTTAATACAAAAAATCGTGAAGTATCCGATAGCGAAGACCTACGAAAAGCTATTCTTTATTCAATTAACCAAGATGAAATTTTAAATTACTACCAAGGAAACAAAAAGAAAGCAGTTTCCACTGTAAGTCCACTTGTTGATACTGGAAATGAGCTAGTAGCAGATCCAGCAAAAGCAAAAGAATTCTTAGATGCATATAAAGCAAGCAAATAGGTAGAGAAAAGCTCGGTAAGTGGTAAAACACTTACTGAGCTTTTTTAAATAATTGAAAAGATGCCATACAGTCAAAAATCTTTTTATGTGGACAGATAAATTATTATCCGGTATCTGGACACATTTATTTTTATCCGGTCATATAAAAAGAAGTTCGTGATTAGTGCTTCTCTTATATAAAAAGGCATGTGCGGTAACTTGACCCGGACATGCCGTAAATACATAATTACCATTTATCTAAAAGAGCATCGGAAGAAAGAACGCAATTGCTCCGAGTACAATTGCACTCCAAGCTAGGAACTTTTGAGGGGAAGCTAAGCTGATTAGGCCTAAAATTATTGCAGCTCCACCGAACCAAATAGGTGAGTAAAAGAACCCTATTACAGCAAGAATAATAGCCACCCAGCCAATCCACATACCAAAAGAAGCTTTCATGTCGAACACCTCCTTTTTTATACTAAAGATCAATAAATTAATAGAAACGTAATATCCACATTATTGATCTTACTCATAGTATATGAAGGGGTGTTCGATAAAAAATAAACAATTTGCCGAAAAATGTAGACGGACAGGCATTATTTATTACACGAAAAAGAGGATCCTAGAATGGTAACGGTTCGGTTATTGGGGAGAAAATATTAATAACAACCTAATAAGGGAAGCAATACATATGAGTTGGTGTCTTCCTTTTTGTGGTTATATCAATGCTTTAGTAGATTTTACAAATTAATTAGCACATCAATACGAATATAAATTGATGGCGTTTTAACAATGGCAGGATTTATAATCGTGGTCGTTGGAGTTAGACTAAAGGATAGGCTCTATGGCACCATGGTTTTAAAATGAATTATAGAGCATTTAGCTGTAATGAGAAGTGCTTTTTATTTCGTTTAAAACAAACTGATAATTTTTATAAACAATAATAATGTAATTATAATTAATATTTTTTTGTTGTAAAACAATAAATAATGTGTTAAATTCAATTTAACAATAAATAAATGAGGTGCGTTTTATGAAACGAAGTTCAACACTCTTTTTAAAGGTAGCTGTTATTTTTATTGGCATTCCGGTTCTTGCTTTGTGTCTATTTTTGTTGCCTCAGATAGCGAATGAAGCAAATGAAGCAGCAGAACGAGGTTCAGATTTAGCTTATGTAGTATATGGCATTTTAATGGTTATGTATGTTTCGGCGATCCCGTTTTACATTGCTTTATATCAATCTTTTAACCTTTTAAGCTATATTGACAAGAACAAAGCTTTCTCGAAATTATCTGTAAGAGCTCTAAAGAAAATCAAAAACTGTGCTATCACAATCAGTGGCTTGTATGCGGTAGCCCTACCATTCGTCTTTATCCTAGCGGAGATAGATGACGCACCAGGTCTCGTACTAATCGGAATGGTGATGATTTTTGCTCCAATGGTGATTGCTGTTTTTGCGGCCGTTCTTCAAATACTTTTACAAGAAGCCATCGATATAAAATCAGAGAACGACTTAATAGTCTGAGGTGAATAACATGACAATAATAATCAATATTGATGTGATGCTGGCTAAAAGGAAAATGAGCGTAACAGAACTTTCGGAGAGGGTTGGAATAACAATGGCTAACCTTTCTATATTGAAAAATGGAAAGGCAAAAGCGATTCGACTATCCACGTTAGAAGCAATTTGTAAGGCTTTAGACTGTCAGCCGGGAGATCTTTTAGAATACAGAAGTGACGAGGACACTCTAAAATAATAGATAATAAATTTCTTTAACTAAACCAACCAAAGGTTAGTTAAATTAGATTTACCTATACCTCCTTTTTTGCAATTCCTTTAGATATTTGTAAACTCCTATTAGATAATAATTTATTTGTGGGAAGTAAATCAAAAAGACTCAGAATAACATCTGAGTCTAAACTTCTTTTTATTTTTTCCCCTGTAGCTCCATTAAACCTTTAAATATTTATATTCCATTAGTATGAAAATTACCTGTATTTTTCTACCCATCAACCGAACCCGTTACTAGAAAGGCCACTATTTATTATTTTCCGCCTAAAAGATCGAACAGTCCTCCAGCAATACTTCCTTCACCTGGTGAGCCTCCACCTGGAGTTTGAGGAGCAGCTGCAAACACTCGGCTTGCTAAACGGCTAAATGGTAAGGATTGAATCCACACTGTACCTGGTCCACGAAGTGTTGCAAAAAATAGCCCTTCGCCACCAAATAGAGCTGTTTTTACACCTTTAACCATTTCGATATTGTAATCCACTTCAGCAGTCATAGCTACTAGGCATCCAGTATCTACTCGTAAAACCTCTCCTGGCTGTAAAACTTTTTTATGGATTGTTCCGCCAGCATGAATGAATGCAAGCCCATCACCTTCAAGCTTTTGCATGATGAAACCTTCACCACCGAAGAATCCAGTTCCTAATTTTCGTTGAAACTCAATCCCTACAGAAACACCTTTTGCTGCTGCAAGAAAAGCATCTTTTTGACAAATTATTTTTCCTCTATGTTCGCTTAAATCCATTGGAATGATCTTACCTGGGTATGGAGAAGCAAAGTAAACATGTTTCTTTCCGCTGCCTGTATTCGTAAAGGTTGTCATGAATAAACTTTCACCTGTAAGCATACGTTTACCTGCACCCATTAATTTGCCCATTAGACCACCGCCGCCACCAGAGCTGGAGCCGTCACCAAAGATCGTCTCCATAGAAACGCCGTCTTCCATCATCATTAAACTGCCGGCTTCTGCAACTACTGTTTCTTGAGGGTCTAGTTCAATTTCTACAAATTGCATATCGTCTCCGTATAATTTGTAATCTATTTCGTGATTGTTCATGTTTATTTCCTCCTCATATTCAATATTTATTAATACGAATCATGTTATGAAAAGTTTCACTCTGAAAATTCTTATTTTTAGAAAAAATTAAAGGGATTCTACAAGTAATAGAGAATGTATTCTTTATGTTAGCGTTTTCATAAAAAAGGAAAAGAGGTAATAGGATTATGAAGCTCACAAACTTTTTTGATGGGAAATGGCAAGATATTGGCGAGGAAAAATATACAGCTGTTTTAAACCCAGCGAGTGGAGAACAGTTGGCGGAAGTAAGGATGTCAACAAAAGAGGATGTAGATTTAGCTATTGCGGCTGCTACGAAAGCACAAAAAAAATGGGCACTTGTACCAGCGCCAAAACGTGCAGATTATTTATATGAAATTGGTAGGCTAATGAAAGAAAAGAAAGAACATCTGGCACAGGTTCTAACGAAAGAGATGGGAAAAGTAATTGAAGAAGGCCGTGGGGAAGTACAAGAAGGAATAGACATGGCGTTTTATATGGCAGGGGAAGGTCGCCGGTTATTTGGAGAAACGACACCATCTGAGCTAGCAGATAAATTTGCGATGAGCGTGCGCGCACCAATTGGAGTAGTTGGACTGATTACACCTTGGAATTTTCCTGTAGCCATAGCTACGTGGAAGTCATTTCCAGCGATAGTAGCAGGAAATACTTTCATTTGGAAGCCTGCAACTGAAACACCAATGATGGCTTATGAAATGGCAAAAATATTTGAAGAGGCTGGTTTACCTGATGGGGTAGCAAATATAGTTTTTGGTTCTGGTTCGGAAGTTGGAACCGCAATGATTGAGCACCCGGATGTAAAAGTGATTTCCTTTACAGGTTCTACTGAAACAGGTAGTAAAGTAGCAGAGCTTGGAGGAAGGCATTTAAAGAAAGTGTCTCTTGAAATGGGTGGAAAAAATGCTGTTATTGTGATGGAAGATGCAGACTTGTCTCTTGCTGTAGAAGGGATTTTATGGAGTGCATTCGGAACAGCAGGTCAACGTTGCACTGCATGTAGTCGAGTAATCGTGCATAAAGATGTAAAGAAAGAATTAGAAGTTAAATTACTAGAGCAAATGGAAAAGTTGACAATTGGAGACGGCTTAGATGAATCAGTCAAAATTGGGCCAGTTATTAACAAGAAAGCGTTAGATAAAATTCATTCCTACATCAAAATTGGACAAGAGGAAGGGGCTAATCTTCTAGTCGGTGGAAATGTATTAGAAGAAGGGGACTTAGCAAACGGAAATTATTATGCTCCAACCCTTTTCACGGACGTTAAACCGAATATGAGAATAGCGCAAGAAGAAATTTTTGGTCCAGTTGTTTCACTTATTGAAGTAGGTTCTTTGGAAGAAGCAATAGAAGTAAATAACGGAGTGAAATTTGGGCTCTCAAGTTCTATCTTTTCTAGAGATGTAAATAAAGTCTTCCGTGCTCAGCGGGACTTAGATACGGGAATTGTTTATGTTAATGCTGGAACTACAGGAGCTGAGATTCATTTGCCGTTTGGTGGGACAAAAGGTACCGGAAATGGACACCGAGACTCAGGTGTGGCGGCATTAGATGTATATACGGAATGGAAGAGCATTTATGTAGACTTTAGTGGGAAATTGCAAAGAGCACAAATAGATACAGAATAATAGGGGGATGATTACATGAAGGTTGCTGTATTGGGAGCAGGATTAATGGGAAAAGAAGCAGCTCGGGATTTAGTGAAGAGCCCTAATGTGGAAAAGGTACTATTATGTGATTTAGATGTGGGACAAGCAACGATGTTTAAAGAAAGACTACAAAACTCGAAAATAGATGTTTTAAGATTAGATGCAAATGATGATGCGAATATACTGCAGATCATGGAAAAGGTAGATGTAGTCATTAATGCATTGTTTTATTCGTTCAATGAAAAAGTAGCTAGACTAGCAGTAGATGCTGGTGTTCATTCAATCGATCTAGGTGGCCATATTGGAGGAGCAACAGATACAGTTCTATCACTTCATGAAAAGGCAAAGCAGAAAGGGATCACACTAATCCCAGATTTAGGTGTAGCACCGGGTATGATTAATATTCTTGCTGGGTATGGAGCTAGTAAACTAGATGAAGTTTCAGGAATCCATTTATACGTGGGTGGAATACCAGTAAAACCAGAAGGGATTTTCGAGTATAATATCGTCTTTTCATTAGAAGGTGTATTTGACCATTATACTGACCCTTCCCATGTAATCCGGGATGGTAAACTGCAAGAAGTGGAATCTCTATCAGAGATAGAGCCGATATTCTTTGATGAGTATGGTGAGTTAGAGGCATTCCATACTGCAGGTGGAACTTCAACATTACCTAAATCATTTCCGAACATCGACACATTGGAATATAAAACGATACGTTACAAAGGGCATGCAGATAAGTTTAAATTGCTTGTAGATTTAGGATTAACAAATAAAAAAACCATTGTGAATGTAAACGGAAATATGGTGAAGGCTCGCGATGTCTTAAAAGAAGTATTAACACCACAATTATTACTTGGTGATAAAGAAGATGCTGTTTTATTACGTGTAATCGTTAAAGGTATAAAAGAAGGGGAAAACACAACTTTTTCATATGAATTGTCTACGAAAAAAGATAAACTTTCTGGGACAACTGCAATGGCAAGAGCAACTGCCAATACAATTTCTGTAGTAGCACAAATGATTGGGAATAATGTTATTTCTAAACGAGGCGTATACCCACCTGAATTGATCGTCCCAGGAGAATTATATATTAGAGAAATGGCAACTCGTGGGGTTGATATTGTAGAGACCGTTGTGAGAGGTGAAGAATAATGAATTTCGAATTAACGGAGGAACAAGTCCTTTTACGAAAAACAGTTCGTCAATTTGTAGATAGTGAAATCATTCCTCATATAGCCAAATGGGAAATAGAAGGTGCATTTGATAAAGGAATCTGGAAACGTCTAGCGGATCTTGGTTTAATGGGAGTTTGTGTTCCGGAGAAATACGGCGGAAGTGGAATGGATTATAATTCACTTGCGATTGTTTGCGAAGAACTAGAACGTGGTGACACGGCTTTTCGAACTGCCGTGTCGGTGCATATAGGACTAAATTCTATGACGCTTATGCAGTGGGCAACGGAAAACCAAAAACAAAAATATTTAGTTCCCCAAGCAAAGGGAGAAAAAATAGGAGCTTTTGGATTAACAGAACCAGGTGCAGGTTCAGATGTAGCGGCCATGTCGACTGTTGCAGTGCTCGATGGGGATCACTATGTCATTAATGGGCAAAAAACATGGATATCATTATGTGATGCGGCTGATCATTTTATCGTCTTTGCCTATACGGATAAATCTAAAAAGCACCACGGTATAAGTGCTTTCATCGTAGAACGAACAATGGAAGGCTTCTCCTCCAAAGCAATTAAGGGGAAATACGGTATTAAATCCGGAAATACCGGTGAACTGTTTTTTGAAAATATGCGAGTGCCGAAAGAGAATCTTTTAGGAAAAGAAGGAGAAGGGTTTAAAATTGCTATGTCTGCTCTCGATAATGGAAGGTTTACGGTAGCAGCAGGAGCAGTAGGACTTTCTTTAGCTTGTTTAGAAGCAAGTGTTAAGTACTGTCATGAAAGAGAAACTTTTGGTAAGGAAATTGGAAGACATCAGCTCGTGCAACAAATGGTGGCGAAGATGGAAGCAGGACTTCAAATGAGCCGATTACTCGTTTACCGTGTAGGAGAGTTAAAAAACAAAGGTGTTCGTAATACACGTGAAACGTCACTTGCAAAATGGCAAGCATGCGACTTTGCAAATAAAGCTGCAGATGATGCTGTCCAAATTCATGGTGCTTATGGGTATTCAGATGAATATCCAGTAGCGAGATATTTACGTAATTCCAAAGCACCTGTAATTTATGAAGGAACACGTGAAATCCATACCATTATGCAAGCGGAATATGTACTTGGCTACCGAGAAGATAAAACACTCTCTCATATGCTACCAAAATGGCCATTCGAAGAAGAGTGATAGGACACTGAAAAAGTCTATAGAATTTGACTTTACTAAATAAAGTTGCCCGATAAATAAGAAAATCGTTGAAACGGCTCCCTTTCCTCGGGCGTTGCCTTAGCCTCCTCGCTGCGCTGCGGGGTCTTCGGCTAACGCTAGTCCCGTAGGAGTGTCGCCTTTTTCAACGATTTTCTATAAACTTGTCGTTCACATACTGTTATGAAATCTCATTGAGGACTTTTCAGTGCCTTCGAAGAGTGAGATGGAAACTACTGTAAAACTAGATACTATAAAAAAAGGTTTTCTTGACTTGATCAAGAAAACCTTTTTTTATAAATGAGGCTGTATTGCGGATGTACCAGGATGTGCGAGCGACAAAGGAGCGACTCATCCTACGTAGGCTCATGCGTAGCATGCGGCAAGCGAACATCTGTGTTCTACTCTCTAAGTTGCTCTATTAAGTGTTTCAATAATTATTCATTATGAATAAATAAAATGTTCTTCATTTCTCTTAGCTGGTTAGTGCTATATCCTTTTGCATCTTATTAAATAAAAAGGATCAATCAGCATTTTTATTATAGTCTTAAAAGTAAAAGGAATAGTTCAACTTCATCAACATCATATTATCTTTAAAGGAGAGATGATTTGATGACTCGAAAAAGTGATAACAAACATGTCGAAGCAACTCCACATTTCGATGGAGAAAAGGAAAATATATATAATGATCCGACAGCAACTGCTGGAACGAAAATCGGTATCCAAGTTAATGCAAGAGAGGAATTTGCACAGGAAAGAAATCCTTTTAATTACCTCCCAAAAAGGGACAGAGATATGGAAGAATTCGAAAAATTGACTAGAGGAAATAAAATAGAAGAATAAAACAAAAAGACCCCTTTCTGAACTTTGATAGGGGTCGTTATTGCTAAAAATGGTCTTTAAAAAAAGTAAAGTCCAACACTAATAACTATTCCGCTTAATAACAGGACAAAGACACAATAGCCCATTATATCCTTCGCTTTTAATCCAGCAATTGCTAATGCAGGTAATGCCCAGAATGGTTGGATCATATTAGTCCAAGCATCACCCCAAGCAATTGCCATAGCTGTTTTAGCGTAGCTTAAATCCAATGCTGAGGCAGCATCTAACATAATAGGTGCTTGAACAGCCCATTGACCACCACCTGAAGGGATAAAAAAGTTAACAATACCAGCGGCGTAAAAAGTAAAAAGATAGAAAGTATGTTCATTTGAAATATTGATAAAAGCATTGGATACAACCCCTGCTAACCCGGAGGCTACCATCATACCCATAATCCCTGCATAAAAAGGGAATTGAATGACGATATCTCCAACTGTCTTAGCCGCGTTTTTCACGGCAATTAAAAACCGCTTAGGTGTACCGTGACAAATAATACCTAGTGTTACGAATATTAGGTTGACGATGTTTAAGTTTAAATCAAAGCCTTTAGTAATGAAATGTTGTACTAAATATACAAGCCCAAGTAAGCCAATTAAAATCGATATAATATAACTACTTTCTAATCGGGAAGCAGGAGTTTTTGTTAATGGCTCTTTATTCTCTATTACTTCCTCCTCGAGAAGAGTTGGATCAATTGAAAAGGTCTCTTCTTTGCTAGGCATCATCCATCTATTTAATAATGGAACTGAAATTAACAGTACTACTACAATAACTAAGTTATAGGTTGTAAATAAAGTTTCAGTTGTAGGAATAACACCCATTTTCTCTGCAAACGGATGACCTTCTGTTGCTATAGACAGAGGGATTGATCCTGCTAACCCACCATGCCAAATGATAAATCCAGAGTAAGCACTCGCGATAAGTAAACGATAGTCCACATTTTTTACTTTACGTGCAATCTCTTTTGCGAATAAAGCCCCAATAACTAATCCAAAACCCCAATTAATCCAACAACCTATTAAGGAAACTACAGATACTAGAATTATTGCGGAACCAGGTGTTTTAGCGCTGCTCGCCATGGTACTTAGTAACTTTTTGAACACTGGACTACTAGCTAGAACATGTCCAGCTAATAAAACGACAACCATTTGCATAGTAAAAGATAGTAATCCCCAAAAACCATCACCCCAATAAGATACCATCTCTAATGGGGTAGTATCTGTTAAAGTTATCCCCAATAAAAATACTAATAAAGTTAATATTGCTACAAAAATGTATGGATCGGGTAAATACCTCTCCATTAATGCATTTGAAAACCTAGTAAGTGTTTTCACAACATTCCCTCCTTTGTAAAATATTATGTTGCAAATATAATAATAGACTAATAACAGTAAATTCTCTACATTCAAAAAATATAACGGAAAAAGTGAAACGAATTACATAAAAGGAAGTCTAATGGTTTAACAAAGGAAAAGAGAGGGAGATCATATGAAGAAGTGGATTATGTCGATAATTGGTACGGCATTAATTGTTGGATTGGTCATAGTATTTTTTTCAGCTAGAACGTCCGTGAGTGCTCAGGATGTTGTATTATCCAACCAGCCATTTATCGTTACTTTGTCTTCGGCAGTTAGTGAGGATGCATTCAAAAAAGGGGAAATGTATGTAACTGACCAACAAGGGAAAAAAGTAAATGCAAAGCATAGTGTATCTAATAATGGGAAGGTAGTTGTAATAACCGGCTTAAAAGAAGGTACCTATAGCTTATATGTAAAAAATAAGTTTATGAAAACGAAATTTCCTTTCACGGTGTACAAAGAACTTCAATCCGTAAAATCAAAGGAAGAACTAAAAGCTTATTTTGAGCTAGCGAAAAAAACTCAAGGGTATGAAGAAGTCACAATTATGGAAGACACTATGGAGACAGAATCGAAAGAATCTTCCAGTGCTCAAGGAGGAGATTATTCTACTACAAATAACCAGGTAGATGGTGTAGATGAAGCTGATATGGTAAAAACAAATGGTTCCCATGTTTTTTCGATTAGTGAAAATAATGTAATCATAGTAAATGTAAAAGATCCCAAGAAAATGAGAGAAGAAACGAAAATCCGCTTTACGAATGATTTTTATCCTTCTCAACTATTATTGTCTAATGATACGTTAATAATCATTGGGCAAAAGAATGTGTTTCGCACACTAGAATCAGACAGTAAACAAAATATTGATAGAATTGGAATGCCAATGGATTCCATGACGAGTGTGTATTTCTATGATATTACAAACCCTGCATCACCTAAACTGTCTAGGGAGATTGCCACAGAAGGATATATGAATGGCGCACGTTTAACAAATAATACCCTGTATTATGTAACAACTGTCTATCCAAAGTTTTGGATGATGGAAGAGAATGAGGATATAGAGCTACGTCCAAGCGTATATGATTCCAAGACAGATAAAGAACCGAAACCTATGAACTATGATGACATTGCGATTCTTCCTAGTTCCATGCAAGCAAATTATAGTATTATATCAGCAATCAATGTAGAAAACTTACAAGATAATACCGTTATGACAAAGGGGTACCTTGGAGGAAGTGAACAGTTATATATGTCCAAGGAAAATTTATATTTAACTTCAACAATTTTTGAATCAACAAATTCCAATTCTAAAAAATTTATATGGAATCCAGGTAAAATGGATACGGAAGTATTTAAATTTGCTCTTCACGAAACATCCGCTCAATTTATTGCATCAAGTCGTTTGACGGGTACGATATTGAATCAGTTTTCCATGGATGAACATGATGGATATTTCAGAGCTGTAACAACGAAAGGGAGTAGCTGGGATGAAAATGAACCTTCCGAAAACAATCTTTTCATTTTAGATAAAGGGATGAAAATAGTTGGGTCCTTAACGGGTCTAGCAAAAGATGAGCGTATTTATTCTGCAAGGTTCATGGGTGATAAAGCATATATGGTGACTTTCAAGCAAACAGATCCGCTATTTGTCATCGATGTTGCAACACCAACTGCACCGAAAGTTTTAGGAGAATTAAAAATTCCTGGCTTTAGTAATTATTTGCATCCATTAGACGAAAATCACCTAATAGGATTTGGATATGAAACAAAGATTGTCCCACAACAGGGCTCTAAAGAACCTCTTATTATGACAGAGGGCATGAAAGTGTCTTTGTTTGATGTAAGTAATTTATCAAATCCTAAAGAAGTGGATACCGAAGTTATTGGAGGGCAAGGAACTTTCTCACCTATTCAATACGATCATCATGCTTTGTTCCAACATCGTGAAAAAAATCTATATGGTTTTCCAATTACTATTTATGAGCAAGGCGTTGGTCAAGAGTATGCTCAGTTTAAGCAAGACGGAGCTTTAATTTATGAAATAACTCCAGAAAAAGGGATTGTAATGAAAGGAAATTTATTAAATCCCCACAATCCTTCTCAGCTCTATGAAAATTGGGAAAGTAGTATTCAACGAATGTTGTATGCTGAGAATTCTTTGTACACGATAGCAGTAAGGGAAATCACAAGCTATAACTTAAATAAATTTGAGAAAATAGGAAAATTGAAATACTAGCATAAAGGATGAAGGCAACCGCTAAGGTTGACTTCATCCTTTTTTTCGGTCTGTTCACGACATTGTACAAAGCCCTAAAGATTTTGAGAATAAATGAATTTCCGCTATCCTTTTAGTACGAACAAATGTCTGCAACAGCACTTAAGGAAAAGCTTCCTACTACGGATAAAAATATAATTCGGGGAATCGGTCGAAATACCCGCAAAGCGATAAACGAGGGTATATGAACGGCTTATTTTGAGGAAGCTTGAAGTATTATATGAAGGATTATTATTGCATAAATATTATATTAGAATTTATCGATGAATATATGATAAAGTAATAAACTGGATTGTTTTTATGTTCATCGTTCGATAAGATTATCGTAAATAGAGGAAGGACGGTGTTTCGATTGAGACCTGATTATGATTTAGCAGTAGAGTGTTGTATTCTTGCAGGTCGATTAATGATGGAAAGTGGAGCGGAAACTTACCGTGCAGAGGATACCATGGATCGCATGGCTCAGTCGCAACAATTAACCGAATCGCAAAGCTTTGTGACGCCAACAGGCATTCTTTTCAGCGGAAACAGAGCTATTCCAACTCGATTAGCAAGAATTAGTAATAGAACAACAGATTTAGAAAAAATTGCACTCGTTAATGCTGTCTCCAGAAATTTAGCCAATAAAGTAATTACTTTGGATGAAGCGTATTTAGAATTAAAAAAAATAGAAGAAGAACATAAAAAGTATCCCTTTTGGATACAAATAATCGCGGCGTCCATAGCATCGGGGGCTTTTCTCTTACTCTTCGGTGCAAATCCTACTGATATACCGTTAGCCATGTTAGCAGGAGGAATAGGATACACCGTATCTGAAACGCTACAGGTAAAAACAAAGGTTAAGTTTTTTGCAGAATTATTAGCTGCATTAATAATTAGCATAATAGCTATTGCTTCAGTTGAATATGGTCTTGGAAGGGATATAGATAAAATTATTATAGGTTCTGTAATGCCGCTTGTTCCTGGACTGCTCATTACAAATGCTATTCGTGATTTAATGGCAGGACATTTTATGTCTGGATTATCAAAAGGAGCGGAAGCATTTCTTACTGCATTTGCAATAGGGGCAGGAGTTGCAATTGTATTGTCATTCTAAGGAGGAAGGCCATGTCTTATTTATTGCAGGGAATACTAAGCTTTATTGCAGCAACAGCATTTGGAATAGTTTTTAATGCTCCCAAAAATTCACTTTTTTATTGTGGCTTAGTTGGAATGACAGGATGGCTAATTTACTCGTATATAAATGAATTAAGTAATGATCCAGTCAAATCCTCATTTGCTGGTGCATTTACAATAGCTTTTGTCGCACATCTAATGGCCAAACACTTTAAAATGCCAATGATTATTTTTAGTGTTGCAGGAATCATCCCATTGGTTCCAGGGGGAGTTGCGTATAACGCAATGCGACATATTGTGGAGCAGGATTACGCTGTTGCTATTGAGTATGCATCACATGCTTTAATGATTTCAGGAGCGATTGCAGTAGGTTTAGTATTTGCAGAGATAATTACAAAGCTGCTATTAAAAACGAAAAAACAACCAAAATTAAAACCGTGAAAAACTTATATGTTTTTCACGGTTTTTGCTTCTTTGTTTAACAAATTTTCCACTTCTTTAGTAGAAATCGGACGACTTATATAATACCCTTGTAAAGCATCACAGCCTATTTGTTCTAATTGGCTATATTGTTCTGCTGATTCTACTCCTTCTGCGACTACTCGTAGACTCAAGGAGTGTCCAAATTGAATTAGTCCTTGCACAAGCTGTTGGAGCTTTTCTTGTTGTAAAAGTGAACCGATAAATGATTTATCGATTTTCAGTTGGCTGATTGGCAGAAGTTGCAAGTATCGCAGCGATGCATAGCCAGTTCCGAAATCATCCAGTACGAATGTCACACCATCTTGCTGGAGCGTTTGCATTTGTTGGATAATAGATTTTTCTGCTTCTGCTTCTAATGCAAATTTCTCAGTAAATTCTATTTGTAATGCTTCAGGTGGGCAATCATACTTCTCCAACACTTTTCGGATGGTTTTCACCATATTTTTGTCTCGGAATTCTCTTATAGAAGAATTGAAGCTAACCTTTATTGGAAATCCTTTATTGTGCCAAATCGCTGCTTGTTCGCAACATTTTTCAAGCATAAAGGTACCAATTTCATTTATTAGACCAGTTTCTTCAGCAATTGGAATAAGTTCCTCAGGCGAAATTACTCCAAGTACTTCATCTTCCCATCGAACAAGAGCTTCGACAGCGGTTATTTTTCCTGACTCCAAATCTTTTTGTGGGAGGTACATTACATGCAAATCTCGATGATTTAATGCTTCTAGAAGACGTTTCTCAATTTGTATTGTTCGACTTAGTTTATTATGTTCAGATTGAGAAAGACTGGCTATCATTCCACCGCCTTCTTGCTTAACTTTTTGGATTGTTGTATTGGAAGCTTTTATTAAATGTAAGTAAGAATGCTGGGCTTCTGGGTATTTTGTAATTGCCCCACTTATTGTAATAGGAATGACTTTATTATTTAAATAAATAGGGTTTTGTCTAAGATAATTCGTAAATCCTTGGATATACCAATCACTTAAAGGAGTAATCAGTGCAAATTCATCTCTTCCGACACGAGCGATCGTAGTGTCTTCAAAATATACTTTTAATCTTTTCGCAAACTCAATTAATAGTTTGGATTCGGTTTGATCATTGAAAATTTCTCTTAATGTATAAAATTGATCAATTGTAATAAAAACAAATGAAAAATGTCTCTTCTCTTCTATATATTCTGTTACAATATCCTCTAAGCGGTGTCTACTCATAAGTCCAGTTTCTGTATCTACATATGCAATTTTCTCTAAACGAGACTGGAATAATTTTTTTTCAGTAATTTCCTCTTCCAATAATAAATAGTAGAGGGTATTATTTTGGGTATCTCTTACTGGGATAGCAAGCAATTCAACCCAATAATTAATTCCATCTTTTGTTATTTTTTCGATGGTGCCTTGGAAACTCTCTCCTTTTCGGAGTAATTTCATAATGTTAGTGGCAACCAATTGATGTTCGGAAGTGTCAGGAAACATTTGCCAAAATGATTTTCCTAAAATACGTTTTGGCGTCCAATTACTTTTCTTTAAAAATTGAGAATTTGCATTAGTAATTAAACCTTCTTTGTCTAAGTAAACAACCATATAGGAATCGGATAAGCTTTTTTTAATTGCTTGTAATTCTAAAAAAGAAGCTTCTTCGGATTTAGGTAAATGATCAAGATCTATTAAAAATATAACAAACGAATGATGGTCTATAGTAAAGGATTTTGCCACAATAGAAGCAATAGAATTTTCACCGTTTTCATGATATAGCAGAATAGAATCAAAGCGAACAGGATCTTCATTGTGTGAATAAGTATGATACATATCAGAAAAAGATTCTTTTACACTACTGTCAAGTAAAGGTGGGTTTTCTACCTTTACATCATCATGACTAAAACCAAAATGTCTTTCAGCTTCTCTGCTCCACCAAATTATGTTACCTTCTTTATCTGTAAGAAAGGCTGGGTAAGGTATATTATTGAAAATAGAGCTGCTTGAATCTAATGTTGCTTCAATCGAATACATCTTTTCAACCCCTTTCATAGTAATCTATTTTGTTTATTTATAATTATATAGAATATAGGTAAATTAGTCATTACTCTAGAACAAAATAATCATATTGTAAAAAATACTAGTTAAATAGTCCTTTCGAAATATTTGGTACATAAAACAACAACGTTAAAAATGAGGTGAGAAGAAAGTGAATCGCTGGAAAGGTATACTATTAATAGTTAGTGGTTCTATGCTTTGGGGCGCAACAGGTCCGATGATGGAGTGGGTATTCAACAATAGCAGGTTGTCTGTTCCTTTTTTCCTAACTATAAGATTAACTGTAGCAGGTTTTTTTCTTCTATTATTTATGCGATTGAGTGGTAAACAAATTTTTGCCATTTGGAAAGAGCCTAGCTGGTGGAGGCAATTAATTATATTCGGTATTTTTGGAATGCTAGGTGTCCAGTACACGTTCGTAGCAGCAATTGATGCTAGTAATGCATCTATAGCAACATTACTGCAATTTTTAGGACCTATTTATATTATTCTATTTGTTTCTTGGAAAAGTAAAATGTTCCCACCAAAATATCAGGTAGTCGGTATAATCGGCACACTCATTGGACTTTTCTATTTGTTGACCAATGCTGAAGTGAACAATTTATTAATAAGTACCGAAGCTTTACTTTGGGGGTTAAGTGTAGGTCTTACTTTTGCGTTTTATACGGTGTATCCAGCAAGACTCATGAAGGAATGGGGAGTACTGATTGTTGTCGGATGGGGAATGTTAATCGGGGGTGTATTGCTAGGGACAATCACTCAATTATGGCGTTCAGATGAATGGGTTTTTCTAGCGGAATCTCCATTCAATTGGATGATTGTTTTTATTATCTTAATCGGTACAGTTGCATTTGTTCTATTTCTATCCAGTATGAAATACATAACTGCAGTAGAAACAAGTATTCTTTCTAGCTTAGAGCCTTTGACGGCCATGATTATTTCTGTCATATGGTTTGGACAAATACTAGGAGCGTGGCAATACTTTGGAGTAGTAGTGATGCTTGTTTTTGTTACATGGCTCTCGGTTGCAGGAGAAATTAAGTGGAAAAAGAAAGTAACGGAAGGGATTGAAAGTTAAACATTTCTACTAACCTACCGGTCAATTATTAAAATAATGAGAATAATCTGAGATGACTTGAATTTTAAGTCATCTTTTTCTATCTGTTCTTGATTGATTATGGCATAATAGGTCATACCGATAATTAATTCGTGTAACGAAGAATCTAGGGGTGTATGAAACATGAAGACAGTTTTATCTTATTTATCTCCATATAAGTGGCTTGTAGCTACTGCTTTGTTCTTTATGCTGACTGAACTATCCGTAGAGCTAATTCAACCATTATTAATAGCAACTATTATTGATGATGGAATATTAGCAAGAGATCAACAAACAATCATTTTTTGGGGAAGCATTATGCTTGCTCTGTCTTTCATTGCATTTTTGGCAGGGATTATTAATACATACATCGCTTCTCATGCAGTGCAAAGCTATGGATATGACATCCGGCAAGCGCTATTTAAAAAGATTCAATCGTTTACGATGGCAACCTTTTTAAAATTTCCTACTTCCAGTTTAATTACACGATTAACAACAGATGTGACCATTACGCAAAACTTAATCTTTATGGGACTTCGCATCATGTTAAGAGCTCCCTTACTTGTTATTGGAAGTATTATTATGTCCTTTGTAGTTCATCCTTATTTAGCGCTATATTTAGTAATTGGTGCTCCTTTTCTAGTCGTGTTCTTATATTGGATGAGTAGAAGGGGATTAAAGCTTTTTGGAAAAGTGCAAAGAAGTGTAGACCGTGTGACTAGTAAAATCCAAGAGAATTTGCAGGCAGTACGTTTAATAAAGGCATATTTACGTGGTAATTTCGAAGCCACTCGATTTGCCAAAGTAGCAGATAGTCTCAAAATAGATAATATAACTGCCTTTCGCATAATGGAGTTAATCTTACCAGTCCTTCTGTTTGTGATGAATGTAAGTTTAATGGCAGTTCTATGGTTTGGTGCAAAGGAAATACAAGTCGGAAATGCCCAGATGGGTGAAGTGGTTGCGATCGTGAACTATGCAACGCGTATGACTGGTGCTTTTTCCATGTTTGCCTTTATCATCATTTTCTTCTCGCGTGCTAAGGCATCGTCCGAGCGTATGGAAGAAGTGCTATTAGTGAAGGAAGGAATAGAAGAAATTGAGACAGATACTCCTGATTCTCTCCCTGGAATAGGGGAAATTGAATTTAATCATGTATCATTTCACTATCCTACAACAGATGTTCCCGTTTTAAAGGATGTATCTTTTACTGTCAGACCTGGATCAAAACTAGCAATTATGGGGGCAACCGGTTCTGGAAAGTCAACTCTGTTAAATTTAATTCCCCGCTTTTTTGATGTGTCAAAAGGAGAAATTTTAATTAATGGAGTAGATGTAAAGGAATGGCCATTAAAGGAGCTTCGCCAGGTAATAGGGCTTGTCCCACAGCAATCGATTTTATTTACCGGGAGTATTGAAGAAAATTTAGGTTGGGGAGACTCTACAGCAACGGAGGAGTTATTAAGAGAGGCGGCAAAGCAAGCTCAAATTCATCATTCGATTGAGCAATTCCCCGATCAATATGATACGAGAGTTGGTCAAAAGGGAGTGAATCTTTCTGGGGGACAAAAGCAAAGACTTTCGATTGCACGTGCTTTAGTTCGAAAACCAGAAATTCTATTGTTAGATGATAGCACAAGTGCATTAGACGTATCGACAGAAAATGCTTTATGGGAAGCATTAGAGGATGAAAAAGCCACTATGCTAGTGATTACTCAAAAAATTAGGACTGCTAAAGGTGCAGACCAAATACTATTATTAGAAGAAGGAAAAGTTTCAGCATATGGTTCCCATGATGAGTTGATGGAGAGCTCATCTCTATATAGAGAAATAGCAGAATCACAGCAGGAGGGAGACAATTATGTTGAACTTCATTCGTAAGCCTTTTGGTTATGAACCTATAGTAACTAAGGAAGATTTGAAGAAAAGCAATAAGAAGAAAGTAGAGAAAGCATCCGACTGGAAAGGTGTACTCTCACGTATATGGAAATTAGTTGATGAACAGCGATTCTTATTAATAATCGTGCTTGTATTGGTAGTTGCAAGCTCCGCTTTAGCATTACTAGGTCCTTATTTGATTGGTGTCATAATAGATGAATACTTAACTAAAAGTAATTTTGCAGGTCTCGCAAAGATAATTGGAATTCTTGTCATTGTATATGTTTTTTTATCGATCACGATGTACTTGCAAAGTTATTGGATGATTGGAATCTCTCAACAAACGATTTATCGAATGCGAACTGGCCTATTTAATAAGCTACAAAAATTACCGGTATCATTTTTTGACAGAAGACAGCATGGCGAGCTAATGAGCCGAATGACAAATGATATTGAAAATGTGAGCCAAACGTTGAATTCTTCCTTCATCCAGGTGTTCTCAAGTATATTAACACTAGTAGGCACTGCCGCTGTCATGCTTTTTTTAAGCCCTTTACTTACAGTAATCACGTTAACAATTGTTCCATTTATGTATTTTGCAATGAGATGGATTACGAGACGAACATCTAAATTGTTTAAAGAGCAGCAGCAAGCGGTCGGCGAATTAAATGGAATGATTGAAGAGACTATTTCTGGTCAACGAATCGTCAAGGCATTCTCACAAGAAAGTCGTATGCTAGAAGAATTTTCAGTGAAAAGCGATCGATTGAAAAGAACTGGATTTTGGGCACTTACATACTCGGGTTTTATTCCAAAAGTGATGAACCTATTAAATAATGTAAGCTTTACACTTGTAGCCGCAGCAGGTGGTGTCTTAGCATATTATAACTATGTGACGATTGGCGAAATTGTTATCTTTACGGAGTATGCTCGTCAATTTACTCGACCTTTAAATGATTTAGCCAATCAATTTAATACGGTTCTTTCTGCTATTGCTGGGGCGGAACGCGTTTTTACAATTATGGATGAACCGGAAGAATTAGATGCTGCTGTAGATAATAAGGACTATAAACTAATGGGAAATGTCACTTTCGAGGATGTAACGTTTCGATACAACCAAGAGGAAGAAAAACCAACTATTCAGCATGTGTCTTTCCATGTAGAAGCAGGGAAAACTGCTGCCTTAGTTGGTGCAACTGGTGCTGGTAAAACTACTATAATGCAGCTTCTAGCACGTTTTTATGAAGTGAATGATGGGCGGATATTGATTGATGGGATTCCTATGAATCAATTACCTAGACATACATTACGTAGCCAAACAGCATTTGTATTACAGGATCCTTTTCTTTTTGAGATGTCGGTAAAAGAAAATATTCGGTACGGCAAATTAAATGCAACAGATGAAGAAGTAATAAATGCAGCAAAAGAAGCTAATGCACATGACTTTGTTATGAAGCTGCCAAATGGATATGATACGATATTAACGGCCGATGGTGGAGAGATTAGCCAGGGACAAAAACAACTATTATCGATCGCACGAGCATTAGTAGCGGATCCGGCCTTACTTTTATTAGACGAAGCAACTTCTAGTATTGACACAGTCACGGAACTAAAGATCCAAGAAGCGCTCGAGCGGTTAATGGAAGGTAGAACGAGCTTTGTTATTGCCCATCGATTAAATACAGTTAGAAAAGCTGACCTTGTATTCGTAATGGAAGGTGGAGAGCTAGTAGAAGCTGGAGGTCAAGAAGATCTATTAAAACAAAAAGGTCGCTATTACAATATGTTGACCAATGCGAAAATTTAAGGAGGAAATATGCATATTTCTTTTATGACTGTTTCAATACCATTAGATGTTGATACGATGCTAGAAATAAAAGCATTGATACAAGAAGTATCTATGGAAGATAAAGAAAACTATACTTCTTTGTTAAGTATAGATGAACTGACGGATTATCATTTAAAAGGTTTTTGCGTGTTAGCATACAACGACGAATCAGATAGGTTAATTGGGTTAGCAACTGCTATAGACCGCGTCGCTACATCGGATTTCGAGTGGAGTGCAGTAGTTTTACCGAGCTTCCGTCGTAAAGGAATTGGGGATCAACTTGTAAAGGAACTGATAAGAAACTTAGAGCTTAGAGGAGCAGAGACCGATTTAGCAATAACTCCAGAAACTGCAGAAGCAGGTCAACATTTGCTAACGAAGCTTGGGTACACCCATGACTTTTCGGAGAGAACGATGGGAGCAAATGCAGAAATTACTTCCGTTTCAAATGATATTAAAATTATTCCCTACAAGGACGAAGAATCCGCAGTAATAGAAGTGTTAGTAAGTGCTTTTGGAGACACTGAAGAGGAAGCTAGAGAACTAATTGCATTTAATACAATCACGCCAAATCGACAACTCATCGTAGCATTAATGGATAATAACGTTGTAGGCACTGTTTCTTTAGTAGATGATTCTGATAAGTTATGGGTAACTGGACTAGCTGTTCATGAAAGAGCACGAGGTCTAGGGGTAGCAACTGCATTATTAAACTGGTCCAAAAACGAAGCATATCTCTTAGGAAAAACATTCGTATATTTAGACGTAGAAACAGATAATGAAACTGCATTATCTATCTATATGAAAGCAGGATTTCAAACCATCCAGCATACTCATTTTTATAGAAAAGGATGATCCCAATTGGGTCATCCTTTTTTTAAAGAGTAGGAAAGAATATTAATTTAGTAACTAGTTTACCTTCCATTTGACGAGGAGCAATTAGCTTTCCTTTCTTACGCTGAGGACACTGAAAAAGTCCTCAATCGACAAGTTGTTCACATTCTCAATTTTTATTTTGGACCCGTTAATTTCCGTTCCAGGCGGACGCTTTACGCCGGCATGGCTTCAGCCTCTTCCCTTGCTCCTGCGCAAAGCTCGTCGCAAAAAACAATGCTCCTGCGCAAAGCTCGTCGCAAAAATTAATTTCGCTACGCTCAGTCCAGGGTCTTCAGCTCATGCACCTGACGCTTCGCTTTCGGTGCAGAAAACATTTGCTATTCCGGCTGGAGTCGCCGCCTTACACTACAATTTCTATTACCCCCTTTCAATTAGAAAACGATCATGCCATTAAAAGAGCATGTTTTTATCATGTGAATTTTTTCAATTAGTATTTATAGAAAATCGTTGAAAAAGGCGACACTCCTGCTGGAATAGCGTTGGCCGAAGACCCCGCAGTTGAGGGGAAGGCAATCTAAGTTCGCCGCATCCTGCGGCAACGATTGCATGACCAACATCGTGTTGGCCTAGGAGTCTAAGGCAACGCCCGCGGAAAGGGAGCCGTTTCAACGATTTTCTTATTTATCTGACGACATTTTTTAGTAAAGTCAAATTCTATAGATTTTTTCAGTGCCATGCTACTATCCTGCAGAGATAACACTAAACAAAGTATCGATAAGGTTTGAGGTATAAATCAGTCACTAATAAATATCCTAAAGAAGGGAATTACTATCATGTTGAATATAGAAAAATAGTAAGCACTCACCTAATAGAGGAGAACGATATCGACCGAAACGGCATCTTCGGGAGCTTACAATATAAATAGGCAGCATCTATTCTCTTATTTTCAAAACCAGTCTCCAAATGTTGCACGAGGGCGACGGACAGAAGATAGCGATAAGATTACCGAAAAAAGAAGGGGTGGTCGTGACGACAGTCACGACCACCCTTTCAAAATAATTCTACGGTAATAATGGTGCCAAAGTCTGTCCATAGCACTCCGGAAAACGATTGAAAACAGGTGGCTATTAAAGTGCGTTACAAGCGCATTTCTTAAAAACAGAAGTCGAATTGGAGGAAAGCAAAGCAACCAATCCCCTTACGAAATCTACCAAATATATTGGAAAGCCACTAGATTAACAAACTCTAAACATAACATTCACATCTCTTTCATAAACTATCTATATGATGAATGATGAAGACATCGTTCAATCGAAAAGGAGAGATACATATTGGGTTTAAACGAACGCAATGTAACATTGAGAATTTCGAATAAACGATTAAAATCTTTGCCTTTCACTCACTTAAGACAAATGGTTCAAACAAGTCTACAATGGACTATTCTTAAAAAAGCACGACCACCTAAGTTAAAATATATTCCTATCCCACCAAGGGATTAATTTATATAGCGTCATTTCCTTTTGGAGATGGCGTTTTTATTATTAGGTTCTAACTGTGTATAATAGGAAGTATATAAAAGGAAGAATATTGATGGGAGGTCTTCACTTGAAAGTGTATGCACACAGGGGTTCGGCAGGGACACATCCAGAAAATACGATTGCTTCGTTCAAAGCAGCTGCAGCTCTTCCAGTACATGGGGTAGAATTTGATGTTCATATGACAAAGGATGGGGAGCTAGTTGTCATTCATGATGAGACAATTGACCGTACATCTAACGGAAAAGGCTTCGTCAAGGACATGACACTGGCAGAGCTGAAAAAGTATGATTTTGGTAAGAGTTTTTCTTCTAAGTTTAAGGGAGAACAAATTCCGACACTTAGAGAAGTATTATATGTATTTAAAGATACACATCATCATATAAATATTGAATTGAAATCAGATGTTTTTCCATATGAGGGGATGGAACGAAAGGTTCTGGAAATGTTGAAGGATTATCGATTAGAGGACCGTGTTGTAATCTCGTCTTTCAATCATGAAATGGTCAGAATTTTTAAGAAGTTGGCTCCTCAAATAGAAACGGCCATTTTATTTATGGAAGTAATGATCGCTCCACATGATTATGCGCGTATAGTTGGAGCTGATGCGCTTCATGCCTTTTTCCCGACTGCGCTAAGACCGATGGGAATAGAAGCGGTTGCTAGCGGAAGAAAGCTTCGTGTTTTCACAGTGAATGAAGAAGCATATGCAGATATGCTTAGAGCTGTCAAAGTGGACGCGATTTTTACAGATTACCCAGAAAAAATGTATAATTATTTGAATAAATAAAGTTAGAATGGACTGCGGCATAATGCAGTCCATTATTTATGTTTATGGGAATTACAGTTATACGCTTTTTAAATGTTTTGTGAGAATAGCTATAAATTCATTTGGGGCTTCCAAAGGAGTGAAATGACCTGCCCCTGAAATGATGTGATAATTGGCATGGTGTAACTCTTCATCTTTTAACTTTCGACCATATTCCGGGAGTATATAAGTATCGTGCTCGCCGAAAATGATGGAAACCGGCATTGAAAGAAATTCTGCTAAACGTCCACGATAAATTTCTAGTTTGTCCATATCACCCGAACGGTATAATTCTAGAGCGATTTTAATTCTTGTTGGATCTGAAAATAGTTTATAAAAATCCTCCACAATTGCTTGAGAAAGGTTTGGAACTGATTTTTTTATAAAACCCTCAAATACTGATTTATTTTTTAGATATTCAATAAATTGCTCTCCACCACCAAGAGAACGCATAATTAATGCGTCTTTATGCCAAACAAAATCAGGACTAAAAGTAGCATCTGCAATGATTAAACTTTGAACACGTTCAGGATTGCTACATGCCCATCTTGTTCCTATAAGGCTTCCCCAGTCATGGGTGACAAGATGAAATTGTTCTAGAGAAAGCTCTTCTGAAAAGTCACTTATAAATTCCATATATCTCTCCCAGGTAGAAGGTTCATTAAAAGCTTCGCTTTGACCAAAGCCAGGTAAATCTGGGGCAATCGCTCTGTAACCAGCCTTCTGTACAGACGTGACTATTTCTCCCCAAAGCAATGAAGATTCCGGGAAACCATGTAAAAAAAGTACAGCAGGGGCATTTATCAAACCATCATCCAAAAAGTACACTTCTCTGCCTCGAATTGTTAAGCATTTCTTTTGCATAAACAAATCCTCTCTCTATTTTAGTACCGACCGGTCTGTTTTAATTTATCATATTGCAAACTAGACTGCAAGACAATTTTTAATTACCGGAAAATTTACGCATTTATTGATTGTTATTCAAAACGTAGTATAATGTCTTGAGACTAAACGGTACTTTTTTATGGGAGGTATGATAAATGCGAAAGGGACAAATTACAAAAGAACATATAATCCGCGAGTCGGCCGGTTTATTTAATACAAAAGGATATACAGGCGCTTCTCTTTCAGAGATTATAGAGCGTTGTGGTATAAGAAAAGGTGGCATTTATAATCACTTTGAAAACAAAGATGAAATAGCTCTGGCGGCTTTTGATTATTCATTTTCGCAAATTCTGTCTTTCCTTACCAAAGCACTAGAGAATGCAAGTAATTCTAAAGAAAGTTTGTTAGCAATTTGCAACGTCTATATCGATGTCATTGAAAACGACTCTTTGGAAGGAGGATGTCCGATATTAAATACAGCCATTGAAAGCGACGATGGACACCCTTTCCTTAAAGAGAAGGCTCAGCAAGCAATGAAAACTTTTATCGGAAAATTAACTATGATTATTCAAAAAGGGATAGAGAATAAAGAATTTAGAGAAGATATAAATACAGAAGAGGCATCTACCTATATTATTGCAGTGATAGAAGGTGGTGTAATGCTAAGCAAGCTATTTGATGATAGCAAATACATTAGACACTGCTCAAGTAATATAATTCAATTTATTGATCATCAAATGTTAAACATATAAAACAGGACGAGAGAATTATTAGACAATAAAGTAAAAACACGAGCGGCTACAGCCGTTCGTGTTTTTTTCTTCCAAATTATTTCTTCCATAACAAATACATGAAATATGGAGCACCTATGAGGGCGACCATGACTCCTGCTGGAATTCCATTTGGTTCAATAATATTTCGACCAATTGTATCTGCAAAGAGTAAAAGCCAACCGCCTATTAAAAGCGCTATTGGTACGAATAATTGATGTCTAGGACCAACCAATGACTTAGCTATGTGTGGCGCCATTAAACCTATAAAAGCAATACCTCCAGTAACAGAAACAGCAGAGGCTGCCAAAGCGACAGCTGCCAATAACAGAACAATACGTTCCTTTTCTATGGAGACGCCAACACCGACCGCTACAGGCTCACTTAACCCTAAAAGGTTTAACTTATTGGCTTTATAAAGAGTGAAGGGGATTAAAATAATTAACCATGGTAAGAGGGCAAAAATAAATGGCCAATCAGCCCCCCAAATGTTACCCGCTATCCATTTTGAGATAAAATCTACCTTTTGGCTCTCGGCAGAGGAGATAAGCACAATCATTAAACCAGATAATGCCATGGAAAAACCTACTCCGGTAAGAACTAATCTTACTGGTTGCAAACCTTCTTTGAGATTATAAGATAAAAGGTAAATAAAACCTGCACTAAGTAATGCTCCAATAAACCCAACAGCAGGTAGTAAATAAACAAAAGAACCTGGTTCAATGGGAAAGAATAAGAAAAATAAAGAGATTGCTACTCCTGCCCCTGAGTTTATGCCAATAATACCTGGGTCTGCTAAATCATTTCGTGTAATTCCTTGTAATATTGCTCCAGAAAGTGCTAATGCCATTCCGGCAAGAATTGTTATAATAATTCTTGGTAATCGTATAGAAAATAATACAAATTCTTCTTTGAATGTCCCATTCCCTAAGATAGTCTGTACAAGACGATCAAATGATAAAGAAGAGTACCCAAGTCCAGCACTTACAAAAGCTGTAAATAAAAGTAGAGTAAGTAAACTAAACAGAATTATACGTTGTTTTTTTATTAGTTCAGATTGAATCATCGGAATATGCCTCCTCCTTTACGGACTATTATTAAGAAGAAAGGTAATCCCATTATTGCAATAATTGCAGCAACAGGTGTTTCATAAGGGATATTTATTGTTCGTCCTAGCGTGTCCGCTATCAACATGAGAATGCCTCCTACAACAATGGACATAGGAATTATGTAACGGTAATCGGTGCCAACAACAGCGCGTAAAATATGAGGAACCATTAATCCCACAAACGCCATATTACCGACAATTGCAACTGAAGCACCGGCTAGTAAAATAACGGCAATGAATAAGATAATCTTTATTTGAACAGTTTTTTGTCCGAGTCCAACTGCAACCTCTTCATTGAGACTTAAAATAGTAAGTTGTCTAGAGAGTAGTAGGGCGATTAAAATGCCTACACCAATAAAAGGACTTATGATTGCAAGTTGTTTCCAAGAGGTACCGATTAAACCTCCTGCTGTCCACATCGAAACATCCTTTGAAATTTTAAAGTAAATTCCGACACCATCTGCGATAGCATATAGAAAAGCGGAAACTGCCGCACCTGCAAGAACGATTCGAAATGGAGAAAAACCGCCTTTTTTTACAGCACCGAGACTAAAAACCATTAATGCACCAATAGCAGCTCCTATAAAACATGCAATTGTTATCCCTAAATAGTTGGTAACAGGTAACAGAGCGATTGTAATAGCCAGTGCTGCGTTGGCTCCCGAAGTTAATCCTAATAAACTAGGATCAGCAAGAGGGTTACGGGTGATACCTTGCATAATGGCTCCAGAAACAGCAAGAGCAGCACCTACAATTATTGCCGCAACTTCCCGAGGTAAACGAATTTCTCGAAGAATATTAATTTCATCGCTCTTCATATTTGTAAAAATAGCACTCCACACATCTTGCATTGTTGTTTCTGCTGCACCAAACACCACAGAAATGATAAACATAGTCAGAAGCATGGCCAACCCTATGAAAAACTTTATACCAAACTGAACAGAAGTTTTCATACTACTTATCCTTTCTCATGAAAGAGGGAGGAATCCATTACTAGGATCCTCCGTCATTATTACTTACTGCTTATGAAGTGGTCTTTAAAGAATTCAAGTTGGAAATCTAATGAGATTGGATCATTAAAATAAAATTCCTTTGCATTTGCTTCAAAAACCCGATTATTTTTCACAGCTGGGATATTTTTGTATACATCTGTTTCTTGGAAAGAGTTGTCTTGATCTGCTGTTTTACTAAAAATGACATAGTCTCCACTGAATTCTGGTAATACTTCTAAAGATAAAGCATAGTATCCAGCTTCTAATGCCATTTCCTTTACTTTCTCCGGCATTTTTAAGCCCATCTCCTGATAAAGTACTTCCGTTCCACGACCCCAGTTATCACCAAATACATATAGTTGTTTATCGAAATTCTCAATTACTGAAACGGTTGCATCTTCACCAATTACTCCTTTTATTTCATCCCCAGTTGATTTAGCGCGTTCTTTAAAATCATTGATCCAATCCTGTGCTTCTTTTTCTTTGTTTAATAGTTTTCCAATTTCTAAATGCTGTGTTAAGTAATCTACTTTTCCATAAGTGAATGTTACAGTTGGTGCAATTTCTTTTAATTTATCTAAATTTTGAGCGGTTGAAAGACCGATGATTAAGTCTGGATTTAGTTCGATAATTTTCTCAAGATTTTCCTCTGATACTTCCTCCACATCTGCTAAATAGCTTTCGTATCTAGGGTTTTCTTTAGACCAAGAATCTACTCCTACTAAATTAACTCCAAGCGCTGCAACATTCCCGGCGAATGAAGATACAACAACAACTCTCTTCGGATTAGCGGGAACTTCTATTGGACCTTCTTCAGATTGATAAGTAATAGTAGTAGGCTCTTCTTTTTCTTCACTTGCTTTTGTTTCTGTAGGTTCGCTATTACATGCCCCTAATACGAAGGCGGTCAAAAATAAAATAGATAATAATAATTTTTTCATGTTCTTATTCTCCTCTGAGTAAATTGTATGTAATGCACATAGGTTTGCTTGTTCGTGGATCAATACCAATTTCAGCATCAATTTGGAACACATTTTGTAATACTTTTTCTGTAATCACTTCATTGCAGCTTCCTGCCTTAACAATTTGCCCTGCTTTTAAAGCGATTATATAGTCGGCAAATCGAGCAGCTTGATTGAGATCGTGTAATACCATGACAATTGTTCGTTTTTCTTCTTTGTTCAGCTTTTGTAAAAGCTCAAGGACCTCTAGCTGATGGGCCATGTCCAAATAGGTGGTAGGTTCATCTAAGAAAATAATTTCTGTTTCTTGAGCAAGCGCCATTGCTATCCAAACTCGTTGGCGTTGACCTCCAGATAAAGCATCAACGGGGTAGTGCTTAAATTCACTTGTACCTGTAACTCTTAGTGCCCAATCGATTACCTCAAAATCCTTCTTAGAAAGACGTCCAAATCCTGTCTGATAGGGAAATCGACCATACGAAACGAGCTCACCAACAGTTAGACCAGCAGCGCTTTCAGGTGTTTGAGGTAAAATGGCCAACTTCTTTGCTAGATTCTTCGTGTTTTCTTTTGAAACGCTTTTTCCATCTAAGACGATTGCGCCAGACTGGTGCGAAATAATACGAGTAATAGCTTTTAGAAGAGTAGATTTACCGCATCCATTCGGCCCAATAATAGTTGTAATTTTTTGGTCGGGTATTTCAACAGATAATTCTTTCACAATTAATCGATCGCCATAGCCAATAGACAAATCATCTGTATATAGACGAACCATATGTTAACCTCCAAACTAAAGATTGCTTTTATAATTGATAACGATTATCATTATCATATATGCAACTATATGTAACTTTATGAACGATGTCAACAATAATTTTTAGTGAGGGACGGGATCGAATGGATAATATTTTTGATGTAACGATTATTGGTGGAGGTCCAGCAGGACTTTATTCTGCTTTCTACAGTGGGTTGCGAGAGATGAAAACAAAGATTATCGAATATCAGCCTCATTTAGGAGGGAAGATACATGTTTATCCAGAGAAGATGATTTGGGATGTTGGAGGACAAACGCCAATTTCGGGTGAAAAGCTAATTGGTCAATTGGTGCAGCAAGGACTAACGTTTAATCCAGAGGTCGTATTAAATGAAAAGGTAGAATCGATTTCTCGTGAAGAAAATGGATTATTTGTTTTGCATACTACATCTGGGCAGCAGCATTTCTCTAAAACCATTATTATTGCAGTTGGAAGTGGAATACTCAATCCTATTAAGCTAGAGATTGAAGGGGCAGAAAGATATGAAGTGAGTAATTTAAATTACACGGTGAAATCTCGACAAAGATTTAAAAATAAAACGGTTGTCATTTCAGGAGGAGGAAATGCAGCGATAGATTGGGCAAATGAACTAGAGCCAATTGCTAAAAAAGTTTATGTTACTTATCGAAAAGATGCGTTGAATGGTCATGAGGCACAAATAAGTCAACTTCTCGAGAGCTCCGTAACGTGTTATTTTAATACAACTATATCAAAGCTAATAGCTAACGATAATCATGACGTAATTGAGCGCGTTGCTTTAACAAATCATGAAACTGGAGAGGTTACGTATTTAACAATTGATGAAGTGGTCATCAATCATGGGTATGAACAAGATGCAGATTTATTGAAGAATAGTAACGTAGATATTAACATTGCAGAGAATTTTTATGTTGCTGGAAATAGTTTAAGTGAGTCTTCTGTTGAAGGTGTTTTTGCGGCTGGGGACATTCTTCATCATCCTGGTAAACTACATTTAATTGCAGGAACTTTCCATGATGCTGCTAATGCAGTCAATTGTGCAAAACAATATATTCAACCAGATGCAAGTAAAATTGCAATGGTTTCCTCTCATAACGAAGTATTTAAGGAGAGAAATAAAGAATTGATTAAACAACTGATTTAAGGAAAAGGGTTATTCCAACTAACCATCCATTGTCAACACAGCCAAAAAAACACTGCTTCCTGAGTAGACAATGCCTCAGGAAACAGCGTTTCATATAATTATTACCATTTGGCCTTGTGCTCTTCAATACAACCGAGCAATTCCCGAATATTCAGAGTTGGGCCGTTTTCGAGTTGGATTTTCCCATTATAATAACCTGTCATTTGATGGACTTCGGAGGAAATTAGCTTTGCATCAGTTTTAGCAATACGGTGGGAGAATGGGGTGAAGGTTAAATTCACTTCATTGGAAAATTTAGTTTTAATAGTCCAAGGTTGCATGAAATCATGTGGGTTATAAGAAAACAATAAATCTTCATGTATTTTTGTCATCTTCCCATCTACAAAAATAGCGTTTTCCGTCATCCCTGTACCATCGGTCCATTTACCGCCAAAGTTTAACCCGATTCTTTTTAGACCTACACGTTGGGATGCAAATCCCCAGTTCCAAGTGGCCTCTCGTGGCCAAACTCCTCTTCCATAGTCAAGCACCGAGAAATTATCCTCTCCTTGAAAAGAATAACGAGCCTCACCAATTTTCACAAAACCATTTGTAGGTAATAGATGATGCTTTGCCGTAAATTGAAATTGTGTACGACTCCATGGAATTACAACATTTAATGATTCATCTTCTACAGGATGTGAAATATGTAAGTCAGCATGCAAGAGATCTCCATCAAAGTTAGGGATAGTCACAGTCATATGTGTCTCATTCTGTATATATAAAAGCTGGATGGACATTTCTTTTGAATGTAATTGAACAGTTTCTAGAATTTGTGTTGGCATTTTGACTTTATTTCCTAAAGGAATGGTTACCGTTTTCTCCACAAATCGTTGCGTTTCGTAATTTAAAAAGTAAACAAAGCAAACTGCTGCGTAATCTAAATGACTAATTGTTGCAGAAAAGAGAATTTCATCCCCGAACACGCACCAATAATTCCACTTCTTTTTCCGCATATAGTGCCCCTTTAGATTGCTTTCAATAATTGGTTTTTTAGCATATCCAATTGCCTTAGGATTCAAGTTCCCCTTATCATCGCAAAGCAGGGTAGGTACTGTAATTTCTTTCTCTGCATGTTGTGGCATCAGCCATCTTCCTTTCTAAAACCGAGCTTCAGTCCACTTTTTCTACTCAGTTTCTATTTGTTTGCTTAAAAAAAGGATTCATTGAATCAATACTAGCATATATTTTCATTGAAATCATATAAACAAAGTATAGGGAGGTTGAAAATTGGTTAAGTATGATCGTGATGCAGCTGTGGCATATGCACAAAAGTGGTGGAATAGTTATAATCCGAAATTTCCAAAATTTGATGTGGATTGTACAAATTACATTTCACAATGTCTATTTGCGGGAGGTGCCCCGATGAGAGGACAGCCAAACAGAGAGAGAGGCTGGTGGTTAAGTAGTAATTCATGGAGTTTAAGTTGGAGTACCCCACATTCGTTACGTTGGTACTTAGCGGGATCTACAAAGGGATTACAGGCAACACAAGTAAATTCACCTTCAAAACTTGTTCCTGGTGATTTAATTTTTTATGATTTTCAAGGGGACGGAAGATACGATCACTCTACTATAGTTACAAGTATTCAAAATGGAATGCCATATGTTAACGCTCATACGAATAACAGTCGAAATAGGTATTGGAATTATGCAGATTCCTATGCGCATACTTCAAAAACTAGTTATATTTTCTTCCACGTTAAAGACAATTTTTAATCATAACAAAGGAGGGTGACCAGGATGGATTGGTGACCCTCTTTTTTGTTAGGTAGCGTACCAAAGTACAGCAAGTGTTTCTTCTCCAGCATGCACAGCAAGTGAAGTACTTATTTCTCCAATAGTGATCTGTAAGTTAGGTACTTGCATCTGAATGGCATCTTTTAAGCTCTCTGCCTGCTCCAAAGCATTAGCATGCATAATATAAACTATTTCTGCTCCTTCTGTTTGTACGGATTCCACTACTTTATTTATCAAATACTGTATTGCTTTTTTATGAGAACGAACCTTATCTAATTCTTGAAGCTCACCTTTATTGTTAATTTGTATAACAGGTTTTATTTTCAAAAGATTACCAAGATAAAACTGGACACTACTTAGTCTTCCACTTTTGTAAAGGCGAGTTAAATTACCTATTAGAATATAATTTCGAAACTTAGTAGCATATGTTCTTAATTGGATGGCTATTTCTTCAAAGGATAATCCTTGTTCTTGTAAAAGTAGTCCTTTATCAACAAGACCAGTAATCCCAGCAGATAATGAAAGGGAATCAACACATTCCACATTTACTTTCGCTATTTGAGCACCACTCATCGAGGCTGAAATTGTTCCACTTAATTTGTTGGTAACGTGGATTGCTATGATTGACTCATATTCCTTGTCTAATTTTGAATATAGCTCAGCAAACTGGCCAGCGGACGGTTGAGATGTCTTGATGGACTCCGTTTCTATACGAAGTCGGTCGTATAATTGTGCTGAAGTTAAGTCAACACCATCTATAAATTCCTGTTGACCGAAATGGATATTAAGCGGGATCACATAAACGTCTGGATGGTTTTTTAATGTTTCACTTACATATGCACTACTATCTACAACCCATGCTATTTTTTTCTTCGTCATATTAAACATCCTATTCAATAAATTATTTAAATGATAATAATTATAGCATACAGATTAATAGTATACTCAGAACTTCTTGGGAAATTGTTATAATATTAATAACATTAAATAGTCTTTTTCCACCATCTTTCATTCCATGACTCAATCATGTCAAATCGATGGCGTATCAAGATAATAAAAATAGCTATAGAAAGTGGCCAAGCATCTTGAAAAGCTGGGTACAACAAACAAATGCAAGCATATGCGAAAAAGGCAACGATCATGCTCAAGGTTGCACTTCGAAGAATTAATATTAATAAAAGAAAAAGTAACGCAAATATTCCAAATAATAGTGTATTATAAGTAAGAGCGACACCAATGAATGTAGCTATCCCCTTACCACCTTTAAATTTTAACCAAAATGGAAAAAGATGACCTAATATAACAAATAATCCTCCGATTGCAATGTATTCATAGGAAAATTGAAAATAAAAGCCAATACAGATAACGAAAACACCCTTAAAGGCATCACCTAAAAAAGTAACTAAAAAGGCTGATCTTCCAAGAACTGCACCAGCATTTCTTGCACCTAGGTTACCACTTCGAAGTGTTCGTAAATCAGTTTTTTTCCATTTTCCTACCCACCAAGCGGTTAGGAAGGTGCCAACTATATAACAAATAATCCAATACAGAAACATTACATCACCTCAATTAGGTTTGATTGTGAAAGTAGAAAGGCTGCAAAGTATGAAAAAATGCTTTTTACTACTACTGATTCCTTTTTTATTTATACTATCATCTTGTTCAAATGAGACAGTTCCTCCTGTTACTGCACAAAACGGGAAGTTAAACTTGACGATTGAAGATTTTGCAAGTTCTGGCCCAGTTCAATTAAATGGGGAATGGAAGTTTTTTTGGCAAGAATTGCTTTCTGAAAATGAAATTAAAAAGAGATTAATAGAAAGAGATTATGCCAACCTCTTGGTACCATCCGATTGGGAGAATACATTGGGTACATCTCTGGGTTACGGTACATACTATTTAAAGGTTACTATACCTGAAGAAAAAGTAGGGAACACGCTTGCACTTACAACTACAAATCAAAACACCTCTTACACTTTATTGGTAAACGGGGTAAGAGTAGCATCGAATGGGTTTGTAGGAACTAGTGCCAAAACGAGTGAACCCGAATATTCCAACCAACTAGTTTATTTTACACCAAGAAACAGGGAATTAAATATTGTTTTACATGTCGCTAATTTTGACCATCCAGTAGGAGGAGCCACGAAGCCTATATTTTTAGGGACATCTGAACAAATTTCTAAAACCAATAGTACGACGCTTGCGTATACAATGTTTTCTATTGGTGCCATTTTAGTAATGGGAATATATGAACTTATTATCTTCTTCTTTAGAAGAAAAGAGATTGTCTTTTTTTACTTTGGTTTAATTAGTATCCTAATTTCCATCTATACAATGGTGAAATCACCTTTTTATTTAAATAAAATTTTTCCTTCCATGGAATGGATATGGGTATATCGAATTGAAATTATTTGTATATATCTTTTATTCTTATTCTATTTACTTTTTATAAAAGCGATGTATCCGAAGGAAATGAAAAAAATACCAACTCTAGTTGGAATTATCATAGCATTCTGTTCAATAATTTTTACCTTAATTGAGCAACCATTGGTGTTCAGACCATTATTAGATTTGATCTTTAAAATCATAATACTTTATGTCCTTTATGGTTTATATGTTCTTATTGTAGCGTACAAAAGAAAACGTCCGACTGCTCGTGTCAATTTAATAGCTAATCTTGTTTACTTTGTAACAGTACTCAATGATGTGTTACTTACGCTTAATTGGATTGTTTCTATACCATTATCTACAAGTGGATTCTTTTTATATGTTTTAATTCAGTCATTTAACTTAAGTAAAGACTATGCAAGAAAATTTGAAGAAGCAGAAAGATTATCTAGTGATTTACAAGTTCTGAATTCCTCTTTAGATGAGAAAATAAAAGCGAGAACAGAGGAATTGAAGCAAAAAAACGATGAATTGAAACGATTGACATTAATTGATGGGTTAACAGGAATCTATAATCGTAGATACTTTGATGAATATATGAGTAAATATTTTGAGGAATCATTTAAGAATAATAGTCCGTTATCCATTTTAATGATCGATGTTGATAACTTTAAAGTGTATAACGATAATTATGGGCATGTAGCAGGAGATGAATTATTAATTAAAAGCTCTCAGCTAATAAAAGAGATGTGTCCCGAAGATACGTTTGTTGCAAGATATGGTGGCGAAGAATTTGCTGTTGTTTTAACAAACTCATCTATACAAAATGCTTTAAATTTTGCAGAGGATATCCGCTTATTGATCGAGGAACAGAAATTTAGTCTAGGTAAAGACAATAGTTATGTGACTGTAAGTATTGGGGCCTCATCTACCGAGCAGCATGCTTTTAAAAAGAAGGACGAACTGATTGATCGTGCAGATAAAGCACTTTACCAATCAAAGAAAAATGGGAAAAATCGAGTAACACTGCTTTAAGAAAGACAAGGCTTTTATTGTAATGCCATAATTGGTATGATAATAATAATCATTCATGTTTATTAAAAGGGAGTTTTTCAAAAAATGATGAATCAATCATTAAGTATTCGCGACGCCATTATACAGCGACGTTCTATCAAGTTATATAATGGACAGCCAGTAGAGCGAGAAGTATTATTATCTATTTTAGAAGATGCTCTATGGGCACCAAATCATCAGCTAAGACAACCATGGAGATTTGTTGTTGCTTGCGGAAAAGAACTAGTAGATTTATACGATGTATTAAAAGAATTTGGATTACCAAAGTGGAAAGAGCTTTCAGACGAAGATTTAGAGAAACAAATGAAAAAATATACATTAGCTGGCGGTTATGTATTTGTTATCGTTCCTGAAGATGCACGCCAAAAGGAAAGACTGGAAGACTATGCGGCAGCTAGTATGCTTGTACAAAATGTGCAATTACTAGCTTGGGACCGAGGCATCGGATCGTGCTGGAAAACACCTGGATTTCTAGACAACCCTAAATTCCGCGAAGCACTTGGAATAAAAGATGGTGAACGAATCATTAGCATGCTACAGGTCGGTTACTTTGATGAAATGCCTAAGCCAAGACCACGAAACAGTATAGAAGAGTTCGTTACAGTATTTGAAAAACAAGCATAATATTTAGATGGCTATCTCACTTCGAGATAGCTTTTTTATTTACTCTGAAGTGAAATTCAGTGGAACAGAGAAAATGGCGAAAGGGTAGCCATTTCATTAAAGTGAGCAACCATTCATCGTAATTGATAGCTGTCTTTGTGTGAAATAGGTAAAATTAGTTTGGAATTATTTTACTTATAATGTCGCTAAATGTCTAAACGAGACCAATTCAGAGGGAACCGAGACAAATCGCAGTGTAACCGAGACCAAATTACTCATAAGAGAGACCAATTCCACGATATACGAGACCATTTCTCATAGAATATTAATTAAGAAACAAAAGTAGAGTTGATATCTTTATCATTTGTTATATAGCTTATTAACTCAACAAATTTCTCTGCATCATCTGGTGTTATTTCTCGTATATTCAAATAAACCATTCTTTGTGAAAAAAACACATGGATTTTATAAACCCATGTGTTTTAGAAGAATTATTATTTTTTTAAGTTTTCTTTAGAAAGCTCTGCTAATTCGTAATAGTAGTCGCCGATTACACGTAAGCCTTGGTCGAAGTTTTCTAGATGGAAATGCTCGTTTGGTGCATGGAAATTTTCAGTAGATAGACCAAAGCCCATTAATACTACTGGTAATCCTAGAATTTCATCGAATGCTGCTACTATCGGGATAGATCCTCCACCACGAGTGTATGCTGTAGGTACTTTATATACCTTTTCATAGCTGCGACCAGCTGCTTGAATTGCAGGGTGATCGAATGGGGTGATAAATGGTTTTCCTTTGTCAAACTCAGTTAGTGTTACTGTGACACCAGCTGGTTTATTTTTCTCAATATGAGCTTTTAGTTTAGCAACGATTTCGTCTGGATCTTGGTCTGGTACTAAACGACAAGTGATTTTTGCTCCTGCTTCACTTGGTAAGACTGTTTTAATGCCTTCTCCAGAGAATCCCCCGAATACACCATTGATTTCTAAAGTAGGGCGGACCCACACGCGTTCTAAATGAGAGTATCCTTTTTCACCAAAAAGTTCATCTACACCTACTTCTTTTTTCAGTTCTTCTTCATCAAAACCAAGTGCTTTGTATGCTTCTCTTTCTTCATCTAGAAGAGGGCGGACATTTTCGTAGAATCCTTCCACTTCGATTGTACCTTCTGCATCTCGGAATGAATCTAAAATAGAAACTAGTGCATGAATAGAGTTTTGAACTCCACCACCATAAAGTCCAGAGTGAAGATCACCTTTTGCACCTTTTACATCAATTTGTACGCCACAAAGCCCGCGTAAGCCGTAGCAAACTGCCGGTTGACCAGGACCTTGCATACCAGTATCTGAAATGACAATCACATCAGCAGCAAGTTTTTCTTTATTATTTTCAATGTACTCTTCTAAATTAGGGCTACCGACTTCTTCTTCGCCTTCTATCAAAAATTTTACATTAACAGGTAGTGATCCTTCTGTTTGAAGAAGTGCTTCCACTGCCTTTACATGCATAAATACTTGTCCTTTGTCATCACTAGCGCCACGAGCGTACAATTTATTGTCTCTCACTTGTGGTTCAAATGGTTTTGATTCCCAAAGGTTTAAGGGATCAACAGGCTGCACATCATAATGACCATAAACAAGGATAGTTGGTTTGCCCTCAGCGTGTAACCAATCTGCATAAACAACAGGATGACCACTTGTTTTATCAATAACGACATTTTCTAATCCTGCGTTAGTAAAGGAATCTGCTAACCACTGTGCACCTTTTTGCATATCCTCTTTGTGCTCTGATAAAGAAGAAATGCTTGGTATGCGCAAGAATTGCTTTAGTTCTTCTAAATGTGCTTCTCTTTTTTCTGTAAAGTAACTATCTAAAACTGAAAATTGGCTCACTAAAACCCCTCTTTTCATAAAATTTCGTGAATAGAAATAGTATAGCATAAGATTTGTGACAACTAAAATCACAGTATGCTATAGTTATAAAGAAATACTGTTCGAGTTAATCATTTTAGGAGGAAACACACTTGTACATAGAATTTGTACTATTAGGTTTTGCACTGCTTGTTTCATTTTTTTTATCAGGAAGTGAAACAGCTTTAACGACAGTTAATAGGACGAAGGTTCGGTTACGAGCTGAACAAGGGGAGAGGGCAGCAGAGAAACTACTTGTTCTTTTATCGAAACCGGACCGAATGATCATAACAATTTTAGTTGGAAACACGATTGCAAATATAGCGGCAACTGTTTTGTTAATCCTGATAGCAGAGAATTACCAATGGAATATTGCTTGGTCAGTTGTCACTTTAACGGTTTTGATAATACTGTTTGCTGAAGTTTTACCAAAAACAATTGCTGGTACTTTTTCAGAATCAATTGTTTACATAATTGCTCCTTTTATACGCCTTCTAGTTCAACTGCTAAGACCAATAACGTTTTTAATAGCGGGACTAATCAATATGATTATTCGTATTGGTTCTAATGGGGCTGTAAGGGAAACAACCATTTCAAAAGAAGAATTATTAAATATGGTAGATATAGCTTCTACAAATGGGACATTCGAAGAAGAAGAATCAGAGCGTTTAAAAGGTATACTCGATTTTCCGAATAAAGATGTATCGGACGTTTTATCAACCCACCGAACGGAAGTGGTTGCAATTCCTTTACAAGCCACATATGAAGAAGTACGAGATACGATATTAGAACACTTTTATACACGATATCCTGTATACGATGAGGATATGGATACAATAGTGGGAATGTTTTATTCGAAAAAGCTGATTGAATGGTCGATGGTTCCATCTACAAGTTTAGAGGAAATAATTGATAAAGAGCCATTATTTGTAGTGCAGACATTGAGTGTCGAAAGAGTCTTTAAACTGATGTTGACGCACAAAAAGCATATGGCGATTGTATTGGATGAATATGGTGGAACACTTGGAATTGTGACACATGAAGACTTATTAGAAGAAATGATTGGGCAGGAAATTGAAGACGAAACCGATCATGATGAAGAAATATTAGTGCACGAAATGACAGAGAATCAATTAATCTGCGCAGGACGTTTGGAAATCGAAGAAGTGAATCAAATGTTTAATATTAACATCATAAATGAAAATGATACAATCGGTGGTTTTATCCTAGATCAGCTAGGGCATGTTCCGGAAGAAAATGAACAGTTTACATATGAAAATCTTCTTTTCGAGGTAAACGAAATGGATCGGAGCCGTATTGCTAAATTAACGATTATTAAAAAAGAAATTATAACTGAAGCGATAGAAGCAGAAACGCAAGAGAGTTAATTACTCCTTGCGTTTTTTATTCTTACACGTTTGTAATAGAGTTGAAAGAGAATCCGATGGAGTGAAAGGTTGATATTTGGCATTATAAAGGTATCAACAAAAGCTGAGCGGAGGAATAACCATGCAAGTCAAATTAGAAAATGTTTATGAAGAATATAACCGTTACATATACTACTTATGTTTAAAATTAACTAAAAATCAAATAGATGCGGAAGATCTAATGCAAGAAGTTTGGATGAAGGTCGTACGTTACGAATCTTATATGAAAGAGGTTGACCATTTAAAAGCGTGGTTAACAACTATTTGTATGAATACGTTCCGTGATCGTTATCGTAAACAAGTGCGACGTAGCAAATATGTTGCAAACCAACCCGAGCAATTGGATGTTTCTATTCTAGATTTAATCGCTTCCGATGTTTTATCGGTAGAAGAGCAACTGGAGAAAGAGGACGTAGGTGAAATCATTCGTTCTAAAGTTGCCGAATTAGATGGTATCTATCAAAAAACTGTCTTATACTTTTATGTTCACCAGTATTCATTGATTGAAATTGCTGAAGTGATGAAGGTTTCTATTGGTACGGTAAAATCAAGACTATTTAGAGCGAAACAACGCTTGAAAGAATTAATTATGAATGATGATATAGCAAAAGAATCATTAGTTTTAGCATAATAAAGAGGAGAGTCTCCAGTGATGGGGGCTTTTTTTGCTTTACTTAATATATTGGACGCTCTCAGTACGAATTGGTTCCCATTGTCCATTTATTTTATTACAAATAGCGTTCAATTCTTAGGACCGAGGAATGGACAGGCTCACAAAACAATGCTCCGACAACTCAGCTTCACCAGAAGTATAGAAGGGTGGGTAAAGATCCTTTTGCAAATAGCGAGGGACCAATTGAAGTGTCGGACGATGATTTTCCGCTCTAGTTTTAAAAGTGAATAAAAAAAGTGTAATGTGGAGAAGGGTATTTAGGAACATTAATAATCTATTAAATAGATAGAGGTAAAATAAAAAAAAGATATAATATCAAAGATACTATAATCGAAAAAAATCTTTGTAGGAGTGTTTTACGATGTATTCATCAAACGCAACAGAAAAACTCAAAATGATAATAGTGAAGTCTTGGGAAATATTTATAAGTCAATTTACTAACGGTAGGTTAATTGTCTCTAAAGAAGCGCCTTTTCAGCATAATTTTGGCAACATATTGCGGCAAGTTGGAGATTTACATTGTTTCTCTCGTACAGAGCAATTTTATGTAGATTTAGAAGTAAGAGAAATAAATATTAATGGAAGAAATAAGTATATTGATATTACATGTAACCTACTTGAAAATGGGGTAATTATCTCAAAATCAGCAATTGAACTGAAATTTAAAAAGAAGTCACAAGGTGCAGACGATGAGGCTAGGATTGATGCATACTCTGACATACAATCACTTGAAGGGTGTTTAAACGCGGGTTATGATCTAGCTTATTTTTTTATGATAACTGATAACGGTTCTTACACAAAAGAATCAAAAAAATTAGACAGTACAGCATATAGCTTTTCAATGTGTAACAATTATATAACTAAATCCAATTTTGAATTAATACCCAAGTTAAAAAGTCGAGCAAGTGTAAAAATAAATTTTAATAATCAACATAAATTTGTTTGGAAACAAGTAAATGAATATTATTTTTTAATGTTACCTATAGAAGTCAAATATTAGAAAAGATAGGTGTGATATTTTTATTGGAGTTAATAACCAACTATGTTGATCTGTGTTGAAAGATAGAAATAATAGGAACTCAATTGTTTCAGTTAGATATTTATTTAGATTATTGGTTTGGTAGAGGTAAAATGCCTATCAATGGTACTGGTGCAGATGATTTTGGGGTAATAGCTTGGGTTGGAAATATCCAGGTATATCATGATTAGAAACACAAGAGAAAATATATAAGCTCGAGAGATTGCAGTACCAAATTGCTCGAATGAAGTATATGAAGAATACATTTGCTCATATTCGTGTAGTATATGTACAAATTTATTAAAGAACAAAAATTACAGAGCCAATGTAATAAAAAGCCCTGAGCTAACTAAACTCAGGGCAATCGAACATACTTATTCTTCTATTACTTCTTTTCCAGTGGAGAACCATTCTTCTACGTTCCATACTTTTGTTACTAAGCCTTCGTAGAATTCAGGTTCATGACTTACAAGTACGATAGTTCCTTTAAATTCTTTCATTGCACGTTTTAATTCTTCTTTTGCATGGATATCTAAATGGTTTGTTGGTTCGTCAAAAATTAACCAGTTACTTTCTTCCATCATCAGTTTACATAAACGTACTTTTGCTTGCTCGCCACCACTTAAACTAGAAAGTGGACGGGAAATATGTTCACTTTTTAAACCAGTTCGAGCTAAAGCCGCACGTACCTGGCTTTGTTCCATGCTTGGGTAAACTTCCCAAATGGCTTCGATTGGTGTAATATTACCCGCTTTTACTTCTTGTTCAAAGTAAGAAGGAAATAAGAAATCCCCACGAGTTACTTTTCCACCCAGTGAAGGAATTTTGCCTAACATCGTTTTAAGTAAAGTTGATTTACCAATACCATTCATTCCAACAAGTGCAATTTTTTCTCCGCGTTCAATAGTGAACGTTAAAGGAGGGAGTAAAGGCTTATCATAACCGATTTCTAAATGTTCCGCTTCTACCACGTAACGACCAGAGCTACGAGACTCTTTGAAACTAAATTCAGGCTTTGCTGCTGTTTCTGGACGGTCTATACGCTCTATGCGATCAAGTTGTTTCTGGCGAGATTTTGCGCGTCCCGTTGTAGAATAGCGCGCTTTATTTTTTGCAATAAACTCTTCTTGTTTTTTTATGAAGTCTTGTTGCTTTTCATAAGCATCAATATGCTGTCTTTTGTTTAACTCCGCAAGCTCTAAGAACTTTTCATAGGATGCTGTATAACGAGTCAACTTTGAAAACTCTAAGTGGAAGATGACATCAACAATACCATTCATAAATTCTGTATCATGCGAGATCAATAAAAACGCATATGGATAGTTTTTCAGATAGTTAGATAACCAAGAAACGTGTTCTTCGTCTAAATAGTTGGTAGGCTCATCTAATAGCAATACTTTTGGCTTCTCTAATAAAAGCTTAGCTAGAAGCACCTTTGTACGCTGCCCACCAGATAGTGCTTCAACTGGACGGTCTAATCCGATAGCATCTAACCCAAGACCACGAGCGACCTCTTCCACTTTCATGTCTAATGAATAAAAATCACCAGCATCTAAAGCATCTTGGATTTCCGCCATTTGTTCTAGTAATTCTTCCAATTCCTCTGGAGTGGCATCCGCCATTTTTGCGATGATTTCATTTAACTCTTCCTCTTTTTTATAAAGAGGCAAAAAGGCATCTCGAAGTGTGTCGAACATGGAGCGTCCTTGTTGTAAACGGGTATGCTGATCCAAATAACCGTAATGAGTGCCAGGCAACCATTCTACACGGCCCTCATCATAAATGATTTCGCCTGTCAGTATATTCATCAAAGTGGATTTACCAACCCCGTTTGCACCAACTAGTCCAACATGTTCTCCTTCCACTAAACGAAAAGAAACCTCTTTGAAAAGCGTGCGATCTCCGAATGTATGTCCCAAATTTTCTACGTTTAATAAGCTCATTTATTGTTTCCTCCATAAAGAAAGCTCGCTAGACTGTTGTCAAACGCTCTCATTCTTCGTTACTCCTGCGCAAAGCTCGTCGCAGAAAGAACATTTGCTGGCACACCATTGTAAGCTCATAAAAACTATATCGAGCTTCCTTCTCGAGCCGGCGTGCAGTCCCATAGGATTGGGTCATGCAACCGTTGCGACAAGGATGACGCGAACTTAAGTTGCCTCGACTGACAAGCGTTTTCAAGTCAGTCTGGGAACCTAGCTTCGAAATTTATCTGCCAGAATCTGAATAATTAACGTTTTACAATTCCGCGAGCTGTTTGTTTAGTTCTGCAAGGTCTTCTTCCATTTTGGCTAGTCTACGTTCGGCGTTTTCTATTTGAGTGGGATGGCCGTTTGATTCCAGTTTTTCCATGTCTCCTTGTAAACGGATGTAATCCATTTTTAACTCAGCTATCTGCGCTTGTAGTTGTTGTTTTGTCATGAAAAATCACCTTCAGCTTTTTGCCTAATTGTAGCATAAAAAGTTGTTTAACGCGCTATTTCTTCTTGTTCTATTTTTTTCGTTATAGTTTCATTGATAAGATTTACAACATCTTCTAAATTAGAACTAAATTGAATATGTTGCTGCTTCTGTATATATGCTTTTCTTCTATTGTCATGCAAAATGATTTCCATCACAGCATTTTGAAGGTAGGATTGCTTGATTTTGCGTCCTAATCCCAAATTGGCAAAGCCATTTACTTCTTGTGGGAATGCATAATTCATCTCTTCCTCATGTGCACACAAAATAATGCAAGGAATTTTAAGTTGTGCTACAAGGAAGGGGGTGTAAGCACCAGAAGTAATGACGATATCACTAGTATATATATAAGATTCTGGTTCTTTGGTGGAAATAACTTTGATGGATTTTCGAGTAAGCGCAAACCGCTTCAGCTCTGTTATGTCATGCTTATAATTTTCATCAACAATTACACTAATTTGTAAAGGGATGTGCAGCTGGACAAGATGCCTTAACGTGCGATACGTCAAATTCTCCGGATCTTCATGAGGGAAGGCTACCACAATATGTGGCGGATCTTGTAACATGTTATTATTTTTATAGACAATTTTATGTGCTGGAATATATCCAGTAGGTCCATATACATAATTTTCTTTGGAAATGTCCTTTGGATTCTCATATAATGCCTGAAAAACAATGTCAGCTAATGCTCCACCATCCCCATGATCATCGAAATGGATAAGTGGACAGTTAAATGTTTTTAAATGGCGAATCAAATCTTTTTCAGAGTTCCCACTATCATGAATAATACAATTAGGACTAAAAAGTTTCATTTCTTCTAATAGGTTAGCATTATTTCTAAATAAAACAGCTTTAATATTTAGCGTTTCTAAATATGCAATTAGGCTTGTATTCGAACTAGGTACAAAAAATTTACAATCTGTAGTATTTAAAGCAGGGAGCAGTGTTTTTGCTCGATCAGCAGGATATAATCCGCGGTGAGGAAGTGTATTTAAAAGATAAGCTAGTTTCAATTTTCATCATCCTTTCCTTACTATACTTTTTATTGTATGGAAAGGGACAGGTGTGTATGACTGCAAGAATAACGAAAGGCTCAGATCTCTACTTATTACTGGATGGGTGGCATAGTGAAATGGAAAAAAGAACAGCTATCGTTGTTGGTGCAACGGGATTTACTGGAAGCTTTTTAGTAAAACAGTTATGTGAAAGTGAAGAATATGTTGCAGTTTCAATTATTGCTAGAAGAGACATTACATATAAGCATCCAAAACTGGATGTAACAATTAAGGATTTTGATATGTTGGAAGAAAAGGATTTAGAAATTGCAGATGATCTATTCTGTTGTTTAGGAACAACGATGAAAAAAGCGAAAACGAAGGAGAACTTTGAAAAAGTGGATTTTATGTATCCTCTTCAAATTGCTTCGTTGGCAAAAAAAAGGGGGATACAGCATGTGCTTGTCATTTCTGCAGCGGGTTCTAGCAAAAAATCTCCGTTTTTTTATAGCCGTATAAAAGGGAAAATGGAGCAAGAACTTATGGACTTAAATCTTCCGCAGCTGTCCATTTTCCGTCCGACCTTACTTACAGGGGATCGAGGAGAATTTCGATTTGGGGAAAGGCTTGCGGAAGGAGTATTCCAACTACTCAATCCACTATTGATTGGCCCCTTTAAGCGCTTTCGTTCTATTGAAGGTAAACAATTAGCTTTTGCAATATACCATTATGCAGTCCATGGAAATAAAAATAAAGTGAATATATATAAAGCTTTACCTATTTTAGAAGCAAAACCAATTATAGAAGAGGATGAGCAGCCGATTCCGCGAGAAGAATTGTTTAATTGGGAAAATCGAAAAGATATATTTGTAGAAAAGGAAAAAATAGAAGATTAAAGCAAATTACAGCTCATTGGGTTCATGCATATACTGTATTAATTAGAAAGTCGAGGAAAGAGGGGTTCAGTCAAAAGGATGAACTTTGTCAAAATGAAAGTTTATTTCGAAATTAGACCTCCTTTTTTGATACAATGAGAAGCGGATAAAGGAGGTTCTGTAAAATGAAAATTCTACTTGTAGACGGAACAATTATTGGTACGAAAACAGGAGTTATTTTAGAACAAGTGAAAGACTATATAGAAAATCTCAACAAGAATTATACGTTAGAAATTGTAAGTCTAGCGAATTATGAACATCAATTTGTGGATGGTAGACCATTTGAAAACTATAACGATGACATGAAGCTGCTTGTTAGTAAGTTTGAACAAGCTGACGGATATATTATTGCAACACCTATTTTTCAAGGATCTATCCCTGGAGTATTGAAAAATACATTTGACTTTTTACATCCAAAAACAATGCGCTACAAACCAGTATCTATTGTAGCGAATGGCGGGACATACCAACATCACCTAGTAATCGAAAATCAGCTTAAACCAATTTTGGACTACTTCCGATGCCTTGTCACCCCAAATTATGTGTACACACACTCTAGCCATTTTGACAAAAATAACGTCATTGTTGAAGAAGACGTACATGAACGTCTCCGAGAACTCGCTCGTGTATTTGTACAATACGTAGAAATGAGTAAAACACTTTGTAAAGAACCAATCGATACGCATTGATGAATTAGATAGAAGGATGTCTCCAAAGCTTTTGGGGCATCCGTTTTTTTTATTTTAAAACAAATGAACTTTTTTGGTGTTCAAATGTCTAATGTATAAGAGGGGATGAAATGGGGTGTTGGCGTGGAGGATTTAGACATAGCGAGTAAAGCTATTCAAGGGGAAGAACAAGCATTTATACAGTTAATACAGATGCATAAAAAGGTACTATATCATACAGCATTTGCCTTTCTAAAAAATGAACATGACGCAGTGGAAGCATTGCAAGAAGTTACATTTAGAGCCTATCAAAAAATACATACAGTAAAAGAGCCGCAATATATGAAAACATGGCTTATTCGAATCATGATGAACTATTGCCAGGATCATTTAAAAAAGAACAAACGATATATTTCCAATGAATTTCTACAAGAAATGGGCTACTACACAGACAATACTAATCTAGAAATGGAGGAAGCCATTGCCTCCTTGTCTAGTGCAGAGCAGCAGTTAATATTCCTTAAATACTTCCAAGATACAAAAATTAAAGAAATAGCTGAGATAAAAAAAATTCCAGAAGGAACCGTAAAATCGAGACTTCATAAAGCGCTAAAGTCATTGAGAAATTTCCTGACAGAGAAAGGGGATATAGATCATGTATGAAAAAGAAGAAGAAATGCTCATACAATCAAAACAGCGATTGGAGCAAATTGAGATTCCTGAACAGCGGGTAAACGATGCCATACAAGAAGGCATCGAAAAGGCAAAAAACAAAAAAAGAAATCGTCGAAAAACAATCTCAATGCTTTCTGTAGTAGCAATTCTAATGCTTACATTAGTGACATCTATCCGAGTATCTCCTGCATTTGCTAACGCAGTTTCATCTATTCCTGGAATGGAGAGATTTGTTCATTTAATTCAGTTTGATAAAGGGTTAGAAGCAATTATGGAAAAAGACTATTACGAGCCAATCGGCGTTAGCCAAATAAAAGACAATATGACGTTTACGATTGATGGAGTGATTATAGATGAAACGGGAGCAGAGATTTTCTATACGTTAGAAGCCCCTCATTCTATTGAAAATATTAACTATAATAAAATTGATTTGTTAAATGACGATAGAAGTCTAATTGGTTCTATTGGACACGATTCACCAAATCAGGAGCATGCAAACCGGAAGGAAGATAAATTCAGCTTTGTTTTTACAGAGACAGAGAAATTTACTTCTAATGAGTTTGAGATTACGTTTCAAGTAGAAATGGATAGTAAAAATACAACCTTCCAAGTTCCGTTCACTGTTAAAAATGAATGGAAGAATGGAAAAGTATATTCATTAAATGAAGAAGTAGAGATGGATGGTCAGAAAATACTCGTGAAAGAAATAAAGGTTTATCCTCTACGTGTAGCAGTTTCTATAGAGTTTGACGAACAAAATGATATGGAAATCTTACAGTTTGAGGATATGCGAATCGAAGATGAAAACGGTGAAGTTTGGAGTTCCATTCAAAATGGAACAAGTGGTTTTGGGGGAGTAGGAAACAAAGAAAGAACCTACTTTATACAAAGCAATTATTTTAAAGAGCCAAAAGAGCTTTATTTTAAATTCGATAAAGTGCAGGCGCTCCCTAAGGACGATAGTTATTTATTAATCGACTTTGGAAAGAAGAAAGTTTTGAAACAGCCATCCGAAGGTAAAATTGAAGTTACGGGGATTCATAGTAATTCATTTGAGGTAAAATATGCTCCTATACGGGAAAACCATATGTATTCTCTTTTTACAGATGGTGAGAACGCACTCGGAGAAGTAGTCGATATACCAACGCAAGGTACCTCGGGCGATGGAGAATATCATTTTTCAGAAATAACTTTAGAAGCAAAGGATGTCAAAAATCCAGTAAGATTGGATTTTACTGCATATCCTAATTACTTAGATGGTTCTGTATCAATTAAGATAAAGTAATAAAATTGGCATTAAATGCATGAACGAGACTAATTTCAATAAAACCGAGACTAATTCATGCAATATCGCAACCAATTTTTAAATAACGAGACCAAAATAAGAACAACCGAGACCAATTACAAACCTAAAGAAAAGAGAGTGACTTAAAAGTCACTCTCTTTTTAAACTACAACTTCAAATTCTTTAAAGCTTCTGCTAACGCATTGTTTACAGGCTCTTCTTCTTTGTTTTGCTTTTTCAGATACTTTTGTACATCTCGTTTATCTGCTTTTCCTCCGGAGGTTTTTTTACGACGTTCGTTGAAAGCAGAGAGCTTTTCGCGATAGCCACATTTACATGTGAAAATTTGCCCTTCGCCTTCACCGCGAAGTTCAAGCTTTTTCTTACATTGTGGGCAGCGAGCATTTGTCACTCTTGCTACATTTTGACGGTGACCACATTCACGATCCTGACATACGAGCATTTTACCTTTTTTACCATTCACTTCAAGCATAGGTTTACCGCAATCAGGACATGTCTTCGAGGAGATATTGTCATGCTTAAATTTCTTCTCACTCTTTTTGATGTCACTGACAATTGTTTTTGTATAGTTTTTCATTTCACTGATGAAGACATTTTTGTTTAATTTTCCTTTTGCGATTGCTTCTAACTTTTGCTCCCACTCCGCAGTAAGGGCTGGGGTTTTCAAGTCCTCTGGAACTAAATCAAGCAATTGTTTCCCTTTTGATGTGATATATATATCTTTTCCTTTTTTCTCCATAAGGAAAGAATTAAACAGCTTCTCAATAATATCTGCTCTTGTCGCAACAGTTCCAAGACCACCCGTCTTATCGAGTGTTCTTGCCAATTCTTTATCTTGGGTACCCATATATTTTGCTGGATTCTCCATAGCTGTAAGTAAAGTTCCTTCATTAAATCTAGCTGGAGGTCTTGTTTGACCAGAAGTTTCTGTCACAAATTTAATGGATAATTTATCGCCTTTTTCCATGCGAGGAAGTATTTGTTCCTTCATATCATCTGCATTGTCATCTTCTTCAAAACGATTTTCATATACTTCTTTCCAGCCTGATGAGAGAATTGTTTTCCCTTTTGCTACAAATGCTTCATCTCCAATAGCAGCTTTCACTGTGATTTGTTCATATTCGAAAGGAGGAAACAAAACTGCTAAAAAGCGTTTTACAACTAAATCATAAATTTTTCGTTCTTTGTCCGTAAAGTTTGCTTGATTTACAATTTCTTCTGTTGGGATGATTGCATGATGATCGGATACTTTACTATCATCTACAAAAGCCTTATTTGCTTTAATTGGTTTTTGTAAAACTTTGTTTGCTAGTTGTCTGTATTGTCCAATGCCACATGACTTTAAGCGTTCTGGTAAAGTTTCTACAATATCGCTTGAAAGGTATCTGGAATCCGTTCGTGGGTATGTTAGCACCTTATGTTGCTCATACAATTTTTGCATAATACCAAGCGTTTCTTTAGCAGAATAGCCAAATATTTTATTGGCATCGCGTTGTAATTCGGTTAAATCATAGAGTTGCGGTGCAAAGCTTTTTTTGTGTTTTTTATCCACTTCCACAACTGTACCTTGCTTCTTATTTATTTTTGCTATTATTTGTTCTACTTTTTCTTTCGTAAATGTTCGCGTATCGTTTGTTTTACTATCGACCCAAGTGAGTTTTAGTTGTTGATCTGTATGAGCCTCAATTCCATAATAGGTTTTGGGTTTGAAGTTTTTTATTTCTTCTTCTCTTTGCGCTATTATTGCAACGGTTGGGGTTTGTACGCGTCCACATGATAACTGTGCATTAAATTTACTCGTAAGTGCTCTTGTTGCATTTAATCCAATGTACCAATCTGCTTCTGAGCGGGCAACTGCAGCGTGATAAAGGTTTTCATAAGCCTTACCTGGTTTTAAATTTTGAAAGCCTTCTTTAATTGCTTTGTCTGTTACGGATGAAATCCAAAGACGTTTAATGGGCTTATTTACTTTAGCTTTGTCGATTATCCACCTTGCTACTAATTCACCTTCACGACCGGCATCTGTTGCGATAATGATATCACTCACATCTGTACGGACTAATTGACTTTTCACGGCATTGTATTGCTTGCCCGTTTGCTTAATCACGACAAGCTTTAAGTCGTTAGGGAGCATAGGTAAATCTTCCAAGTTCCATGTTTTATATTTACTGTCGTATGCTTCAGGATCAGCAAGTGTTACGAGATGTCCTAATGCCCAAGTCACAATGTATTTGTCGCCTTCTAGGAAGCCGTTTCCTTTTTTATGGCAATTCAATACTCGTGCTATGTCACGAGCAACTGAAGGTTTTTCTGCGATTACTACACTTTTCTTCATTTTAATACATCCTTTCGGGGGTAACCATTGAATTTAAATATAGCACAGAACGAGTTATTTTGTAGAAAGGGATAACGTTCTTATGATTTATTTAGCTATAATTTCAAGGGTATTTCCTGATGGATCTTTTACAAGTATGTAACTATCTTTTTCTTCAAAGGGAAAATCCAACCGTCTCAGTTGTGCCATCCACAGTTTACTGGCACCAAGAAATGAGACGGCTTTTGCAAACAAGAAAATTATATTTGATAAGTGTGAAGTAGTTATAAAATTTAACTAGCCAAGGTGCTTAAAAACTTAAACATTTGCCAATCCTTTACATTATAAGGAGTGGGTTAAATATGGAGAACAGGTTTTTCGTGGGGCTCTTTAATGGCTTAATTTTTAGCATAATATTATGGATTTCAATTTTCGGTTGGATTCGAATAATATTAAATGCAGTTAAATAACAACATTAAACGCAGCATAAACTAAACAGGGGCTGACCCTGTTTATATAAATTGGGAAACTCTCCATTGGTCCCATCGGTCTTTTTCACGTCCGGGTTTTTTACAAAGCTGATTAAAAACAGTGTTTGTAGTTTCATTTAATATTTCGAGTATAAAATTCGAAATTGTTATTCTGCATTCATTTAAACTACTACAGTTGGACAAATGAAGAATTTCAAAATTAGTTTGTTGGTAGCTTACTATATAGGTACCGTCTTCCTGAGGTCCATTGGTAATGAAGTACGATTCATATTTGTTAGGTGTTTTGTGGCTTAAAGCAAATTTTGTCATTAAACATCCTCCTTCATTATGAGCTAACATGTATCAGCATATTTTAAAAGACTTTCAAGTATTCATAAAACCTATACGGAACATATTGCGTCGAAATGAGTATTAAATAAGAGGATTCCCTACCTCTTTTGTATGACCTTCCTATGTTGAATAAGGGATTAGAACATTACCTTAAATTGATAATGAAGCTACCATTTAAACTGTATCGTCCATATATCGCTTTGGTTGAAGATGCCTTAAAAAATGTTAGATCTGAATTAAAGAAAACGGAAATTTATTTGAAACGACATAACATGAAACTGATACGAGAGAATATGAACAAAGAACAATCAGATTATGTTTTCATCCACATGGGATGGGAAGAACGAAACTCATATTTGAATACACAACTCCGTGATCGTTCGGAGGAATTGCTAATTACATATTTTATCAATTAGAAAATAGGGTGATCCAAATAGAATTTTTCGATAAGATGATGGATAATCACCAATTAGATTTATCCAATGTGAAGGATAGAGGAAGTAAAAAGTGGATACCATAATGATGCTAGAACATTTGAAGATGATTAAGAAGTTATAATGAAGAACAAAAGAAAGTACCTCGTCCACAATTAGATGAATGGGATTTACACGCAATAGAAGAAACAATAAACATAGCGATTAAAAGAAATTCTGAGGTAACTATAAAGATGTGGAAGGAAGGGGAAATTATTCTTCGTGGAGGGATAATTCAGAGTGTAGGTCTAAAGTATAGAACACTCATCTCGAATAGTATTCAGCAGGGGTGAGATGATGGATAAAAAGTATACTGTCTTGGTAGAGTATATAGAAGGTTACGCTAGAGAATTTAAGACAAATAAAAAACCTAAGAGAGTAAATCCAGGAGTTTTAAAGGTAGATGATTATTACACATTGATTAATGTAGAGAGATATTTAGTAAATGGAAATGTAGTATTAGAATAAAGAAAAACCACCAACCAGTGATATGGAAGGTGGTTTGTTTTTGTTTTTATTATAAATTATCTATTGCGTATTGTGCTTCTTCCGGAGTGAATTTTTCCCCGTATTCCGAAATCAATTGATCATAAATAGCTGAATCTGACATATTCATAGTTTCTGCATATGATTGTGCCGTTTTTAATGCGTTTTCTTTCCAATCGAACACAATGTTATCGATAGCATATTGAGCGGCTTCTGGAGTTCCCCCAAACAATCGATTATATTCGATGGTAAACGAAAATCAAGATTATAATGTAATTCATAAAATTGTTGATCTTACAATGTTTTTGAGTATAAAACACTTTCATTCGAAAGATATTTGCACTACAATGAGTAATGTGAGGTGATAAAATCGTGTTGATTCGAAAGTTTAACAAAAATGAAAGTGGGTTGAACCGCTTTTTCGGACCGCTTGAGGCAAAAATAATGGATATCTTATGGAACGATGTTGAAATGACAATAAAAGATGTTCAACAAGTTCTGGACCGTGAAAAGGGGACCAATTTTAACACGGTTATGACTGTTATGAATCGACTGGTCGAAAAGGGGATTCTTCAAAAGAGGACTGAAGGAAGATCTTCATTATATAAACCAGTTCTATCGAGAGATCAGTTTTTACATACGCAGTCAAAGGAAATGACGAACGAATTAATGGATGAATTTGGAACTGTTGTCGTTAGTCATATGCTAGATGCACTAGAAGACGTTGATGACGATTTAGTCGCTAAACTCGAGAAAAAAATTAAAGAATTAAAAAAGGATAAGTAATTTATGTCAAAACGTCAATCATCAATTATGTTCATCGTATCACTTGTCATTTCCGGAATAATCTTTCTTCAAATGGCTCTATATATTATCTCGATGTTAGCAGGATGGAACGTTAAGTTTAATATAGTTGCAGTTTGTCATAGTACCTTAAAAGCAATTGGATTATCCTCACTTGAATATGTCCTTGATGCACTTGTTGTTTATACCGTTCTCCTTGTCCTTTGGAAAATGGGGTCACAAATAATACATGCATCCAGAATGAAAAGAAGGTTTCAGCAATACAGAGAGAAAAAGCTGACAACCAAAATGAATAAGATGTATGGTAGTAGAGAAGAGGATATTTTAGTCATCTCTTACCCAAGTCCAATCGCAATAACTATGGGGTTTATACGACCTAAAATTGTCGTTTCAACAGGTTTGATTAATCTATTAAACGAGGAAGAACTAAAAGCTGTAATAGCTCACGAAAATTTTCATCAAGAAAATCGTGATCCATTTAAGATTTTTTTACTCTCACTATGTTCCTCGACAATTCGCTATATTCCAATTCTTAAGTGGTTTAATCAAAAATATAGAATCATTCAGGAAGTATTGGCAGATGAATTCGCAATCGAGAAACAAGAGACATCTGTGTACTTAGGGAGTGCATTGTTAAAAATATTGAAAGTTGGAAAGCAAGAAAAAATGCCTTTTACCTATGCATCCTTTGCGGATACATCTGTAAATTATCGAATTCAATATATTTTAAATCCCTTAAAGGATGTTGAGTGGAAGGTACCTGTGAGGGAAGCGTTCCTGTCGTTAGCTATTTTTATCTTAATCTGTATATTTTTTATTTACGCTTTAGCGTAAATTTTTTACCATATTACACTACACAATGTAGTTTGAATCAGGAGTGTTTTTTAAATGTCTAAGAAAATATTTTGGGTGATCGGTATAGTTGCGGTATGTCTTATAGCGATTGTTGTGTTAACGGATGCTAAAGAAAAGGCAGTCGATATTAATTACGAAGGACAGCCGTTTATAGGGGAAGAATCTGCCCCAGTTGAAATAGTTGAATTCGGTGATTACAAATGTCCACATTGCGGGGAATTCAATAACAGTCTCTTTCCTATAATAAATCAAGAATTAGTTGAAACAGGAAAAGCGAAATTTTACTTTATGAATTATTCATTTATTGCAGCTGATTCAACGACATCTGCACAATTTGCTGAAACGGTTTACAAAGAGCTTGGAAATGAAAAGTTTTGGGAATTCCATCACCTATTATTTGCAAATCAAACAACAGAAACTGGGCAAACGAATTTAATGACAGAAGACTTCTTAAAGGCAGTATTAGCAGAAGTTGCAAATCCTGAGGAAACAGAAAAAGTAATGCTTGCATTTAAAGAAGGCAAAGGCAAAGAAGCATGGGATAAAGATATGAGTACAGCAGACAGCCTAGGTGTCACAGCAACTCCAACAATCTTTGTCGGCGGAAAAGAATTTACTGGAGGAACAATGGACGATTTAGCGAAGATGGTGGATGAGGCGGCTTCTGATGGTAAATAAGCCTCTACTGTTTGCATGGGTTGTCTCCATTATAGCGATGGTTGGAAGTTTGTTCTTCAGCGAACATATGGGCTTTATACCATGTACACTTTGTTGGTATCAAAGAATTTTGATGTATCCTCTTGTTATTTTTTTAGGTATTGCTTTTTATAGAAATGACAGAACAATATATACGTATATTTTACCTTTGTCTGTTATAGGGATGTTGGTTTCTAGTTATCATTATGCACTTCAAAAGATACCTTCCATGCATGAATTTAGTTCGTGTACGAGCGGAGTTCCATGCTCAGGTCAATACATTAACTGGTTCGGGTTTGTGACGATTCCTTTTTTGGCACTCATAGCTTTTACTTTTATTACAATTATGATGCTAATGCTTTGGAAACGTAAATAACTATTTTATTTGGAAATAAAATCTTGGTGAATCTCAGAAAATCCAGGGAGTATCTCAGAAAATCTCAAGGAATCTCAGAAAACCACGGGAGTATCTCAGAAAATCCCGAGGGAATCTCAGAAAATCTCGGGTGAATCTCAGAAAATCTCGAGTGTATCTCAGAAAATCCCGGAGCATCTCAGAAAACCAGAAAGGATAGTGATAACTATGGATAAAAAGAAAAAAAGGTTTTACATGCGTCTAGTTATATTAGGATTATTGATTGGAGCTATCTGCTTAACCATTTATTCAAATTTAACTAAAGAAAAAAATGCTATATTGCAGGTAGGGGATTATGCTCCTGACTTTGCGCTTGTTGATATGAATGGAGAAGAGCATCAATTATCGGAATATAAAGGACAAGGTGTCTTTCTAAATTTTTGGGGAACTTGGTGTAAACCATGTGAAAGAGAATTCCCTCTCATGGACAAACAATATCAAGAATACAAAGACCAAGGCCTTCAAATATTAGCAGTAAACATTGGTGAATCAGATTTTCAGGTTCAAAAGTTCGTAGATCGTAAAGGCTTAACTTTCCCTGTATTAATTGATGATAATAAAAGTGTAATGGAAACTTATAATATCAATCCTTTACCTACAACCTTTCTAGTAAACCCAGAGGGGAAAATAGAAAAAATAATTACAGGCGAAATGAGTGAAGAAACCATTAAGCGTTATATGGAGCAAATCATGCCCAGCATATAATTAATTAATCATAGTTATAAATAATGGCGTTCATTTTAGTTAAAGCTTTAACTATATGAACGCCATTTTTGTAGTTAATACATCTATTAAGACAAAAAGCACTGTTTAATTTGTAGACACGTAAAGATGGGTAAGAATACAGTATTAATCGATAGCCAAGCGCACATCAGTGTTTCCGATTTCTGTGTACCAATAATATCTTGAAAAAAAACATTACCGACTATAGGCATTCGCGCTGGCCGCACGTCCGCATGAGCCGCTGTATGCGCAAGCGCATTTCGCTGTCTCATACGGCACGTCATGCGGCTCGCAAGGCGCGAATGCCAGTGAATTCTCTTAATAACGAATTAAGTATGACTCTATTTAAATGTATTGTTAATCAATAATCCTGAAAATAGGGTGTAGGTTTGCTTCTAAATTATTTCAAAATCATCTTGATGTCTTCAGGATGTGCGCCTTACAGGCCGCAAGAGCGCGAAGAATGAGACCACGTAAAGGATGTGGGAGCGACGAAGGAGCGACTCATCCTGCGGAGGCTCATGCGTAGCGTACGGCAAGCGCACACCCGTGTTCAATTCTCTGAGTTGCTGATACACATTTTATGAAGATTTTTCAAAAAATAAATCTTTTTTGTTGCATACCCCTTATAGGTATCATATAATAAGTGCAAGGATAGGAGGTTGCTTAGTTGGACAATGTATTAGAAGAAAGTACAAATGCATCTGACATTTCTTGTAGAAAAAGTCATCACCCTGAACATGTAAAAAAAGACTTAACGAATCGTTTGAATCGTATTGAAGGGCAGATAAGAGGAATTAAAGGTATGGTCGAAAAGGATGTCTATTGCGACGATATCATTACTCAACTTTCTGCAACTCAGTCGGCTCTAAACAGTGTTGCGAAGGTACTTTTACAGGGTCATTTAAAGGGCTGTGTGGTTGATAGGCTAGCTGAGGGTGACGACGAAGTTCTAGATGAATTGTTAGTAACAATACAAAAACTAATGAAAAAATAAAGGAGGAAATTTAAATGGTAAATCAAGTTACATTACAAGTACAAGGAATGTCATGTGGTCATTGCGTTAACTCAGTAGAAGGTAGTGTTGGGAAGTTAGATGGCGTTGAACAAGTAAAGGTTCATTTAGAATCAGGAAAAGTAGATGTATCATTTAACGATGAAAAAGTAACTGTAGAAAAAATTAAAGAAACAATCGACGATCAAGGATACGATGTTCAATAAATTATGAGTGCTTCTTGGAGCACTCTCTTTCTTACATTAAAATATACCCCCTAACCGTATATAAAGAAGAGGTGAAAAAGGATGAGAAGTGGGTTAAAAGAAACAAGTCTTCAAATTACAGGGATGACATGTGCTGCCTGTGCAACAAGAATTGAAAAAGGCTTAAAGAAAATGGATGGAGTGGAAGAGGCAAATGTAAACTTGGCACTTGAAAAGTCAGTGATTAAATTTAATCCTGAAAAACTCAATGACAAAGATTTCGAAAAGAAAATTCAAGATCTTGGGTATGGTGTTGCCAAAGAGAAAAAGGAGTTTGCTATTACAGGAATGACGTGTGCTGCCTGTGCAACGAGAATTGAAAAGGGACTGAGTAAGCTGGAAGGTGTATCTAGTGCTAATGTCAATTTAGCTCTCGAAAATGCAACGGTTGAATATAATCCATCTCAAGTTTCCGTTATGGATATTATTTCTCGTGTCGAAAAGCTTGGCTATGAGGCACACAATAAAGAGAATGAAAAGGAAGCAATAGATTATAGAGAGCAGGCAATACAGAAACAAAAAAGAAAATTTATCCTTTCTGCTATTTTATCTTTACCCTTGTTGTGGACTATGGTTGGACATTTTTCATTTACGTCGTTCATTTATATGCCCGACATTCTAATGAATCCGTGGGTTCAAATGGCGCTAGCTACACCTGTTCAATTCATCATTGGTAAACAGTTTTATGTCAGCGCGTATAAAGCATTGCGAAATAAAAGTGCGAATATGGATGTACTTGTCGTAATGGGAACATCCGCTGCCTATTTTTATAGTGTGTATCAAGCGATTATTATGGCAGGTGAGCATCATAGTGCTCAGCTTTACTTTGAAACAAGTGCTGTATTAATTACCTTGATTTTATTAGGAAAATTGTTTGAAGCTAGAGCTAAAGGACGATCTTCTGAGGCTATTAAAAAGCTGATGGGATTACAGGCAAAAACAGCATTAGTCATTAGAAATGAAACGGAAGTAGAAATACCACTAGAAGAAGTGATCACAGGGGAAATTATTTTAGTAAAGCCTGGTGAAAAGATTCCAGTCGATGGTGAGGTAATAGAAGGAAACACAGCTGTTGACGAGTCAATGCTTACAGGAGAAAGCATTCCTGTAGATAAAACAATTGGGGATACATTGTTTGGTTCTACTATAAATAAAAATGGTTTTCTTAAAATGAAAGCAACCAAAATTGGCAGAGACACTGCTCTTGCTCAAATTATTAAAGTGGTAGAGGACGCGCAGGGCTCTAAAGCTCCTATTCAGAGACTTGCTGATAAAATTTCAGGTGTGTTTGTGCCTATAGTAATCGGTATTGCGATTATTACCTTTTTAGTGTGGATTATATGGGTTGTTCCAGGTGAATTTACACCTGCATTAGAAGCGCTAATTGCAGTTCTAGTCATTGCATGTCCTTGTGCTTTAGGACTTGCGACGCCAACTTCGATTATGGCTGGTTCTGGTCGTGCTGCAGAGTTTGGAATCCTATTTAAAGGTGGAGAACATTTAGAAACTACTCATCATATTGATACGGTCATTGTTGATAAAACGGGAACAGTAACTAATGGAAAGCCTGAGTTAACCGATGTAATCGTAGCTGATGGAGTAAATGAAGAAGAATTTTTAGCTTTAATTGGTGCAGCGGAGAAACAGTCGGAACATCCTCTTGCTGAAGCGATTGTTCAAGGGATTCAAGCGCGTAATATACAGCTTGAAAGCGTTCAACACTTTGAGGCTATCCCTGGTTATGGCGTTAAAACAACTATAAATGGAAAAGAGATTATTGTAGGAACCAGAAAGCTAATGAATCAATATAATGTGGACATTTCCGGTATTCAAATTGTTATGGAGGAATTAGAAGCTAACGGAAAAACAGCGATGTTAGCAAGTATAGAAGGGACATATGCAGGACTTATTGCAGTCGCTGATACGATTAAAGACTCTTCTAAAAAAGCCATTAAACGGTTAAAAGAAATGAATATTGACGTTATTATGATGACAGGTGATAACGAAAGAACAGCTACTGCAATTGGTAGAGAGGTTGGAATTGACCATGTTATTGCAGAAGTACTTCCTGAGGGAAAAGCGGATGAAGTAAAAAAACTGCAGGAGAGTGGCAAGAAAGTTGCTATGGTTGGTGACGGTATTAATGATGCGCCAGCGTTGGCAGTAGCGGATATCGGTATGGCTATTGGAACAGGGACAGATGTGGCGATGGAAGCGGCAGATATTACATTGATACGTGGAGACTTAAACAGTATAGCGGATGCGATCATTATGAGTCATAAAACAATGAAGAATATTAAACAAAATTTATTTTGGGCATTCGCTTATAATACTTTAGGTATTCCAATTGCGGCAGTAGGGTTATTGGCACCTTGGGTAGCCGGTGCAGCCATGGCTTTCAGTTCTGTATCGGTTGTTCTCAATGCTCTACGATTACAACGAGTCAAGCTAGAGAAATAAATTTAACGAGCAATTACTATTGTGAAGAACTCGTATCCATAAAAGGAATAGTTTTCTTGTTTTATTAAAATTAATAAAGGTAAAAAATAGCTATAAGGAGGAATACGATGAAGATAAAGTTTTTGTTAGGATTAGTTTCGCTATTTACTATATTTACGTTGGTGGCATGTGGAAATAACAAAGAGGAGCCAAGTACAACTGAGGGTCATGAGATGAACCATTCAGAAATGAATCATTCTAGCTCAGGCGTGATTCCTGCTGGTTTAAAAGAGGCAGATAATCCGACCTACCCGGTTGAAAGTAAAGCAATTTTGAAAACGGATCACATGAATGGCATGAAAGATGCAGAAGCGACGATTGTAGGAGCTTATAATACGACTGCTTATGTAATTTCTTATACTCCAACTACTGGAGGTGAAAAAGTAGAGAACCATAAATGGATCATTCAAGAAGAAATTAAAAATGCTGGTCGCAAAACATTAGAACCAGGAACCGAAGTCACAATAGAGGCCAGTCATATGGAAGGGATGGATGGAGCAAAAGGAACAATAGAGTCATCTGAAAAAACTACTGTATATATGGTAGATTACACTCCAACGACTGGTGGAGAAGAAGTAAAAAATCATAAATGGGTAACAGAAAGTGAGCTAACATCAAAATAACTCTTCATATTCGGTTTGAACTCATTTTTTATAGGAAATTATACTATTAGGAGGTGAGTACATGAATTCTAAATATGATGAATGTCTAGAAGCTTGTATAGAATGTCTCAAGGCTTGCAATACATGTTTTGATGCTTGTTTAAGAGAAGATGACATTAAAATGATGGCGGGATGTATACAATTAGACCGTGCGTGTGCGGATGCCTGTGCATTTGCGATACAAGCAATGACTACAAATAGCCCTTTTGTAAAAGAAATTTGTCGACTTTGTGCGGATATATGTGAAAGCTGTGCTCGTGAATGTGCGAAACACGACCATGAGCATTGTAAAAAATGTGCGGAAGCTTGCCTAAAATGTGCAGAAGCGTGTCGCATGAGAAGTCTTTAAGTCAATATTTCTTGAAAAGATGTTAAAAAAGTCGAAGAGAGGCTTTTTTAACATCTTTTTTTGATTCTTTCGTCCTAGAAATATGCTTGAACAACTTTATGACTATAGTAAGATTGATTATTCAGATAAAGTGGTAGAATGATAAATAGGAGAATTTTAAGAAAGGGGTGACCCTATATGAATATAGTTAAATCTACTGGTAATGGTATGTCTCATCAGATTGCTAACTTGGAAGAAAGGAAAAGAGCTATACAACGTAAAGATGCAGGAGATGCATATCGAAGACAAGCTGAGTATTTTAAACCGAAAGTACCTACATTGTCAGAATTAGAGGATTTATTACTAGGAAATAAAGAGAGAGAACTTGATTCACCAGAAGTAAGTGCTGCAGTCCGTGAATTTCAACAAATAGAGAGTGCTACTAGTAAACAGCAAAATATTCTGGACATTAAAGGACCAAGCCTTTCTGTGCAAACGATTGGTGGACCAACACCTGAAAGAACAATTGAGCTTTTAGAAAAAGTACGGAGCTCAGCACTAGAACCAGCCAATCCAACTCCACAGGATGTAAGAATTGCTGCTAGCGCGACTGCAAAAATTCAGCAAGTACAATCACAGATTATATTAAATCAAGAAGCAAACCGTCAAATAGAGTTGGAAGTAAAAAGACAAATCGAAGATGAAGCAGCTGTTTTCAATCGCTCTGTTCAAGCGGATTTTCAATCTCCAAAAGTGTTAGAAGAGGATTTGGAGAACTTACAGAAAAAACGATTAATAGAACAGGCAATTGCCAAATATTCCTATCAAGTACAAATGAAACGCAATGGTTTTACAGATATGCAGCCTAGTTTCTTTCGAATAGCTTAGGAGTAACAAAATATGGTGAAGAAAAACAAAACAAATGCTGTTCGAATGTTGGAACAGCAAAAAATATCGTTTGATTTAATTGAATATGAGTTAACAGGAGATCAAGTAGACGGGGTATCTGTAGCTAAAAAAATTGGCTACCCCGTTTTTGTTGTGTTCAAAACATTAATTGTCACCGCAGGACCACAAAAATATTTTGTTTGTATTATACCAGTAGATAAAGAACTAAATTTAAAGGAAGTAGCAAAAGTAGTAGGGGAGAAAAAAGTAGAATTGCTACCACTAAAGGATTTGCTACAGACTACAGGATATATAAGAGGTGGATGCTCCCCCTTCGGAATGAAAAAACTATTTCCTACTCTTGTTGACATAAGTGCTAATAACATGGAGTTTATCATTGTAAGTGGTGGGAAAATAGGACTCCAAGTAAAACTTACGTTAGCCGATTTGCTTAAAATGACAAAAGGAAAAGTTGCTGCAATAAGTAAAAATGAAAAAGATTAGCTTTTCATCTCTAGAAAGATATAATTAAAATTATAGTTTTTTAAAGATGAAACGAGTTGATTATTGATGAAAAAGGAATTAATTTGGCGCTGGGCATTTTTTGTGGCAGGCGTTACGATCATGTCGTTAGGCATTTCGATGACAATTAAAGGACAACAATTTGGGATAAGTCCATGGGATGTTTTGCATGTTGGGCTATATAGACACTTAGGGTTATCGATTGGAACATGGGCTATACTTACAGGTATATTTATCGTGATCGTAACAATGATTGGTACGAAGAAATTGCCCCAATTAGGAACCTGGCTAAATATACTTTTCATTGGTTCCTTCATAGATATGTTTAATTGGTTATTGCCAGACATCACTAGTTTTATAGGTCAACTTATTATTTTCATACTCGGAGTGATTGTCATGGCCATTGGTGTCGGTGTCTATGTATCTCCTAATGTGGGGGCTGGACCGCGAGATTCTCTCATGTTGTTAATCATGGCAAAAACGGGATGGAGTATAAAAAAAGTACGGACAGGCATAGAAGTGATTGTGGGCTTTGTCGGGTGGGCTCTTGGAGGACCAGTTGGAGTAGGTACTGTAATTATTGCATTATTACTCGGACAATTGGTTCACTATGCTTTGCCCCTCTCTCAAAAGTTATTATTTAAAATATGTGGCTATACATTACCATTCGCAAAAGTAAGCGCTGAAAATCAGGAATGATTTTTAGTGCTTTTTTTCATAATTCTACTTTTGTGAGCATACATTATCCATTGAATGAAAGATAGAGAGGATGATGATATGAACGGTACTATTACACACTATATAGGGAAATCGTATACGGGCCAAGGAGTTAAGAGTTTTTATAAAGAAATCATACACGAAGCTAAAAAAGTTTACTTTTTAAAGGGACCGACCTCTTATCGACTGACAGAAATATTGAAGGAAATTGGCTATGTAGCATTACGAAGAGGGAATAATATGGAGTGGTTTTATGATCCCCTTCAAGAGGATGTATTGGATGGAGTGTATATTACGGATACTAAAACCCTTTATATACAAACAGATACTTTAGATCCATCTTATTATGGCGCAGGACATGAGTGGGTGCCTTATTATAATGCTTACGATGAAAGAAAACTTCATGATATCGGTCCACTCGTTCGTGATAAGCAAATTGCGAATGAGGTATGGTTAACAAAAGGGCTCCAAGCATTAAGTCGTGCAAAGGTAATTCATGATGAGTGGGAGCAACTCACACATCCTGCTATTCAATGGGATGGCATAAACAATTTGCTGACACAATTAAAAAAGACAGCGATTGGTAATGTAGCACTACAAAAGAAACCAACAGTAACGCATCGTTTAATGGGATCACTTACTCCAGTAGGTGCTAAGGATACGTTACAATCCATTTCTAAAAACTTAAAGTCTCGTTTGTTTATAAAGGGATTACCTGGTAGTGGAAAGTCTTCTTTCATCAAAAGCTTTGGAGAAGAAGCTACGAAACATGGATTAGATACTCGTCTTATTTGGTGCGGGTTGGATTCAAATAGCGTAGACGGAATTGTCGTTCCAGAGTTACAAATGTGTTTGGTAGACGCAACCAGTCCACACGTTTACGAGCCTGAAAGAGAAGGGGATGAAATAGTTGACTTCTTTCCTCATATAGACCAATCCTTAGTGAATGAAGAAAAGATTGCAGAAGTGAAACATAGATATTCAGAAGAGATGCAACTAGCACAAGACTATATATCGACGTATGCAGGAGATTTAAAGGTTATTAAGAAACTATACGATAGTGCAATTGATGAAGATAAATGGACAGAATTGCAAAATAAAATGATAGAGACTGTTGGTACTTATTAGCATGCTTCAATCAACTTAAGATATTTGAGGAATATGGAAGAATATTTTAACTAACCATTTCCCTATCAAACACAAAACCGTTGATGTTAGTCAGCGGTTTTTTTATTTTTGCTTTAATCATGGTAAGATAGAAAAGACTATTTCGCTTGAAAGGAAGATGACCTTGTCAAACGTATTAAACAATTTTTTAAAAGAAAACTTAGATGCATTGAAAAACCAAGGGCTATATAACGAAATCGACCCAGTAGAAGGCCCAAACGGAGCGAAGATAACTGTAAATGGTTCTGAACTGATAAACCTATCTTCTAATAATTACTTGGGTCTGGCAACGAACCCAGAACTAAAACGTATTGCAAAAGACGCGGTGGACAAGTACGGGGTAGGAGCAGGAGCAGTTCGTACAATTAATGGAACTTTGGATCTTCATATTAAGCTAGAGAAAAAGCTGGCAGAGTTTAAAGGAACGGAAGCAGCAATTTCCTATCAATCAGGGTTTAACTGTAATATGGCCGCAATATCAGCTGTTATGGACAAAAATGATGCGATCCTTTCAGATCAATTAAACCATGCATCAATTATTGACGGTTGCCGACTTTCGAAAGCGAAAATAATCGCTTTCAACCACTCGGATATGGATGATTTACGTGCAAAAGCAAAAGAGGCAACTGAATCTGGCTTATACAATAAAGTAATGGTCATCACAGATGGCGTATTTTCTATGGACGGGGATATTGCAAAACTTCCTGAAATCGTAGAAATTGCAAAAGAATTCGACCTCATTACGTATGTTGACGACGCACACGGGTCAGGTGTTACAGGAAAAGGGAAAGGAACTGTAAAGCATTTCGGTTTAGAGAAAGAAATCGATTTCCAAATCGGAACGTTATCTAAAGCAATCGGAGTAGTAGGTGGATATGTTGCAGGTAAAAAGGATTTAATCGACTGGTTAAAAGTTCGTTCCCGTCCGTTTTTATTTTCCACAGCCCTACCACCTGGTGACGTAGCAGCAATTACAGCTGCTGTTCAAATGATTATAGACTCTACAGAGTTACACGATAAGCTTTGGGAAAATGGAGACTACTTGAAAGCCGGATTATCTAAACTTGGTTTCAATATTGGTGCTTCTGAGACACCGATTACACCATGTATCATTGGAGATGAAAAACTGACGCAACAATTCTCCAAACGATTATTTGAAGAAGGTGTATACGCAAAATCTATCGTCTTCCCAACCGTACCAAAAGGCACAGGCCGAGTTCGGAACATGCCCACTGCAGCACACACAAAAGAAATGCTCGACGAAGCATTAGGTATATATGAAAAAGTAGGGAAAGAGCTTGGGGTAATTTCATAAAAAAACTAAGGAAAGCAGCCATTTATATTGCTGCTTCAGACTATAGATAAACTCTAAGGATTTTGAGTTTATCTATAGTCTTTTTCATCTAAAATAAAAAATTTGATTAATAGAATTGCGATTTCCGCCCCCGGCGGACGCTTTCCGCGGGCGGGGCCGAGCCGCTTCCTTCGCAAAGCTCAGTCCAGGGACTCGACTGTCCCGCTTTTCCCGCTGGAGTCGCCGCCTCCGCTCCAATCAATATATTGGATGATTACATAATGATATAAGTTAAGGATTTACATAAAAACACATCATTAGAGCTGATGGGTTAGTAAGACAATAAGTCTAATCAATGACCGTGAACAGTTAGAGATGCTGACGCAGCGTCATATTTGGGAATATTTACACCGGTAAAATACATAAATAATGTCAAAAGAGATATCTAGAGGAAAGCCTTTCGATACCTTTTGTCGACAATTCGGAAGCAGCCATTGATATGGCTGCTTTTTCTATTGTTTCTAAATTAAACCTTTTGCATAAGCTACATACAAAACTAAATAAATTCACTTGTTGTATATCACCAACGAACAGCGTATAATAAAATTTATTAAAATATTGTTATATCAACGTTCCTAAGATAATTTGTGTACTCTCTATAAATACAAATGTTTTTGAAAGGAAGAAAAGTTATATGAAAAAGATAATGGTTACTGGTGCTTTAGGACAGATTGGTTCGGAACTAGTCACAAAACTTCGAAATGAGTATGGTGCTGATAATGTATTGGCGACCGATGTAAGAAACATTTCATCAGCAGTGTCCGAAAGTGGACCGTTTAAAATTCTCGATGTAACAGATGGAGAAAAAATGCATGAGTTGGCAAAAGATTTTCAAGCAGATACGATGATTCATATGGCAGCACTTTTATCGGCTACTGCAGAAGCTAAGCCGTTGCTTGCATGGAACTTAAACATGGGTGGATTGGTGAATGCACTGGAAGCTTCTCGCGATTTAAATATGCAGTTTTTTACACCGAGTTCTATCGGTGCATTTGGACCTTCAACACCTAAAAAGAATACACCTCAGGATACTCTGCAACGTCCAACTACTATGTATGGAGTGAATAAGGTATCAGGAGAACTTCTTTGTGACTATTACTTTCATAAATTTGGTTTAGATACTCGAAGCGTCCGTTTTCCAGGTTTGATTTCAAACGAAACTTTACCAGGCGGGGGTACAACCGATTATGCAGTAGATATTTATTATAAGGCATTAAAGGAAGGGAAATACACTTCCTATATTGCTGCAGGGACATTCATGGATATGATGTATATGCCTGATGCGCTTCAATCTATCGTGGATTTAATGGAGGCAGATGGGGCTAAGTTAATTCATCGTAACGCTTTTAATGTTACGGCAATGAGTTTCGAGCCCGAGCAAATTGCAGCATCTATTAAAAAGGTTATTCCGACATTTACAATCAACTACGAGGTAGATCCAGTACGTCAAGCGATTGCAGATAGCTGGCCAGATTCGATTGATGCATCAGCAGCAGAAGCAGAGTGGGGATTCACTTATAAATATGATTTAGATGCGATGACGAAAGATATGCTTGAAAAATTGACAATGAAAAAAGCAGCGGGTTCCTTGTAAAAGGACTCGCTGCTTTTTTTGACGTACGCCACAAGATTACAGATAAAAGAAGGGTTGGTCGCGATGATAGTCACGAATCAACCCTTCAAAGTTGAAACGATTGAAACCAATATTGAAAGTGTACGATTTTTAAAATAGTAAATGTGCAACTAATGCAATGATAGGGAATGAAATAAGTGTACGCAGCAAGAAAATAACGATTAAATCTTTAAAGTTAACAGGAATTTTCGAGCCGAGTAACAAGCCGCCTACTTCAGACATGTATATTAACTGCGTAACAGACATGGTTGCGATAAAGAAACGAGTCATCTCAGAGTCAATAGATGCACCTAAAATAGAAGGCAAGAACATGTCAGCAAATCCAACGACCATCGTTTGTGCTGCTGCTGCAGCTTCAGGAATTCCGAATAGCATTAACAAAGGCTCAAATGGTTTACCAAGTATAGTAAAGACAGAAGTATATTCCGCAAGCATTAATGCAATCGTACCGAATGCTAAAACAACCGGTGCCACGCCAATATACATATCAATTACATTTTTAAAGCCATCTGAAAAGAATTTATAAATAGATCTATTACGATTCGCAGTGTTCAATGCATTTTCTAAGCCATGCGTAATTGCATTATAATTTTCTGGGTGCTTTTCCGCCTCTAAATCTAACGGTCGACCGTCAATATGGTTTTCTTCCTTGCCAGCAAGTGGATAGATTCTTGGCATAATAAAAGCTAGAACAACCCCACACAATAAAACAGTCAAGTAATAAGGGATAAAGTAATTGGATAGTCCCACTTCCTCGAGAACGACGATACAAAATGTAATGGATACTACTGAAAATGTAGAACCGATAATTGCCGCCTCTTTTTTCGTGTAGTAACCTTCCTCATACTGTCTGCTTGTTAGTAAAACCCCAATTGTTCCATCGCCTACCCATGAAGTTAAGGCATCAACTGCAGAACGACCAGGAAGTTTGAACAATGGACGCATGATTTTCACCATCATCGTACCAAAAAACTCTAGTAATCCGAAATTCAATAAGAGTGGTAGTAATAATCCCGCAAACAAGAAAATAGTAAATAGGAAGGACACCAAACCATCAGGGCTTAATAACATTCCACCTGTATTTTCATTACGAACGACTTCCGGTCCCACTTCAAAAACAATCATATAAGCAAAAATAGCTCCAATGACACGAGTCACGGTCCAAAATGGGGTTACTTTAAAGAGATTATTAATAAATGTATTCTTTTTAGGAACGAATAAAAACATCACTGAACCTATTGCTGCTATCGACATTGTTACGAGAGAAACCCAGTGAATAACTGGTTCTAATACTCCTGCAAGAAGACTAGCAAAATAAGCAATGGGAATTTGTGTTGCTCCTTCAATTGGCAAAGGAATCATAAATAATATTACACCTACTATAGAAGGTAGTAGGAATAGAAACCAAGTAGACAGTGAAAACTTTTTCAAAGTGTTAGACCAACTTTCTGTAAATGAATAAATATGCGTTTGGTGTAATCATTCATACATATTAATTCATTTAATATGGGAAGTCTATAGGATTGCGTTATGTTCCATTATTCGAAATCTTTACTAAAATTGTACGTATAGAAACGTTCATAATGAAGCCAATTTTCTGCTTCTGGTTCACCATCTGCTAACCGTTTCTCCATTTCCTCGAGCATCCAAGCTGTTTGAGAAATATGTGCTCTCATGGAACCCATTTTTTCTTCTTTTGATTCTTTAATATTATGAATTACGTCTGGCTCTCCAAGAACTTCTCTTGAATTGTTTGAAAACGCAAGTGCATACACTGTAGGACGTTTTTCTTCTGGCATACGACGGACAGCTCGTATCATCGCACGACCAGTAGCGTCATGATCAGGATGTACTGCATAGTTTGGATAGAATGTAATAACTAGAGAGGGGTTTGTGTCTTTTATTAAATTCTCCATCAGTTCTACCATTTTTTCATCATCTTCAAATTCTACTGTTTTGTCTCGAAGACCCATCATTCGAAGGTCTGTCACACCCATAGACTTTGCAGAAGCAAGAAGTTCTTGTTTTCGAATTTGAGGTAGTGTTTCGCGTGTTGCAAACGGAGGGTTGCCTAAGTTTCTTCCCATTTCTCCTAACGTTAAGCAAGCATATGTTACGGGAATTCCCTGTTTTATATATGTAGCAATCGTACCAGAAACACCGAAAGCTTCGTCATCTGGATGAGGGAATACGACCAAAACGTGTCGTTCCATTGGTAAAGTCATTTCAATTCCTCCTTAATAAGTGAATGGTGTTCTGCTAATTTGAAGTGCAACTGCAAGTTTTCCGCTTTGATCATGACCTGCCATTAATAATCGACCATGCTCATCTAACTCATAATGTGTGATTCCTTGGGCATAAACCCAACCGTGCGGAAGTTTAAGGCCAACTCGATGTGGTGCCTCACCGGCTACTTTTCCAAGTTCATAACGTATAACCACATTGCGAATAAAAGCACCTGCATTAAAAACATTCTCATTAAAATGAGTTGCATAAGCACCATTCGTTGTTTCTAAATGTATATAAACATCTTCGTTTGCAAAATTATTTAAAAGCTCTTGTAACTGCTCTACATGGACAAGTTCCATTTTTAAATAGCCTCCTAGCATACTGTCTTTTATTAGTATAATGAAAAAATGTTTTTGATGCGAATGATTGAGCTATTAATGATCAAAACAAAAAACTCGCAAAGCCAAAGAGACTTTGCGAGAAATTAGAAATAATATTAAACGATAGTAGTGGTAACTTCGGGTGCACCGAATTTACCTTTCGCTCCGTGAAGAACAGGTCCAACGTATTGGTTTAGTTTCCAACCATGTGTAATTGCTGCAGAAACAAATTCTTTTGCTTCGAATACTGCATCCGACACTGTCAGTCCATTTGCTAAGTTTGCTGTAATTGCAGCAGCGAATGTGCAACCAGCACCATGATTGTAAGTTGTTTCTGTTTTTTCTGTTTCTAATAATGTGTGAGTTTGTCCATCATAGAATAAGTCTACTGCTTTTTCATGTGCTAATTGTTTACCGCCCTTAACTACAACATTTTTTGCACCAAGTGCATGTATTTTTTCGGCAGCAGCTTTCATGTCTTCCACAGTTTTTAATGCGCCAAGTCCAGAAAGTTGTCCAGCTTCGAACAGATTAGGTGTCACAACTAAAGCACGTGGAAGTAAAAACTCGATCATTGCATCCACAGTACCAGGGTTCAACACTTCATCCTCACCTTTACAAACCATCACCGGATCTATAACAACACTGCTTACTCCAGATTCTTCAATAATATTACCAGCTGTCTCGATAATTTCTTCTGTACTTAACATTCCTGTTTTTATAGCATCAACATCTGTTGATAATGCTGTTTTTGCTTGACGCTTAATTTCCTCAACGGGAATAGAGTATACTCCGTGGCTCCATCCATTGTCAGGATCCATCGTAGCAATAACAGTTAATACGTTCATTCCGTAAGTTCCATGCTCTTGGAACGTTTTTAAATCTGCTTGTATTCCAGCGCCGCCTGAAGTATCAGAGCCTGCAATCGTTAATGTTTTTTTGATAGACATGGTGTAATTTCTCCTTTTTCTTTGCATTATATAATATTTTTAATTATAACAGATTAGATCATTATTTTGTTTAAGGTAGTTTTGGAGCAGTCCATAATTTAATTAAAACAAATACTAAAATAATTGCAATGATAAAACAAATACTAGATCCTATGAGTATTCCGTTTATAAATAAAGAAAATGCTAAAAAGATAAGAAATGCTATTAATAGAATCATTCCCAAAGTAAAGCAACCCATTCCAATATTTTTAGCTTTTTCTGGAACTTCATTCGACGTACTAGCAGCTTTTTCTATATTTTTTAGTTTTTCACGAAAATGTAAATCGGCCATTTGCATGTCTCCTTTTTATTATCCTATCATGTATTGGATAGTTGTTAATATAGAAACTTTTCGGTACTGTTAAACGTAAGAGATTAAGAGGAAAAGAGGGGATGACATGCGAAACGACGATAAAAAAATTCGTGAAATGGAAAAACTATTAGAAGAGTTAAAAGCACAGAAAGAATCAGCAGCTACCATTGTAGAAAATCCAACTAGAAAAGGATTCGGATTTTGGAAGGTACCGCGTGTTTTATCCAATCTGCGTTTTAAAACTTTTATGGTTTTAGTTATTGCTGTTCTTCTATTATTAGCTGCCTTACCATTTGCTGCTTTTTGGGCAATAAAAGGAAGTACATTCACGGAAAGCAAAGGATCGTTTCTGGAGCAGGTACAAGCCTTGAATGAATTATCGACTGCTCAAGCATTTACAAAAGTAATTATTGAACGACAAGATAACGCGGTATTTGGAAAAGAAATCGGTATTGATTTGCCAGGAACAAAAAGACAATTACTCGTAGTTGTCCCTGGTTCGGTAAAAGCAGGAGTGGACTTCTCTCAAGTAACAAATGCTGATATAAAAGTGGATGAGAAAAATAAAACTGCAGAACTAACATTACCTAAAGCTCAATTTTTAGGAGGACCAGAAATTTTATTTGATCAAGTAGAAGTATTTTCTTATGAAGGATTATTCCGTGAAAAAGCGGATATAGAAGAAGCATACGAGCTTGCTGAAACTGCCAAGGAAATGATGATAGAAGAGGCAACAGGACAAGGTCTATTGCAACTTGCAGAAGAAAATGCTGCAACATCTGTAAAAGAAATGTTCGGATTGGTAGATTTTGATGTACAGGTTGAATTTAAGGAGTGATGTGTCATGACAACTTGGAAAGAAATATTAGACGAAGAACGTAGTAAGTCATACTTCTTAAAACTAAACGACTTTCTAGACAAGGAGTACACAGAACATACTATTTATCCAGCACGGGTGGATATCGGAAGTGCTCTTCGTGCCACGCCTTTTAACGAAGTGAAGGTAGTAATTCTTGGTCAAGATCCGTATCACGGGCCGGGACAAGCCCATGGTATGAGTTTTTCTGTAAAGCCAGGAGTTGCGATTCCACCAAGCTTACGCAATATGTTCAAAGAACTTTTGGAAGATATCGGTTGTCCTCTTCCTACAAGTGGTTATTTAGAAAGCTGGGCAAAACAAGGAGTATTATTGCTCAACACGGTTTTAACGGTTCGTGCAGGAGAGGCTAATTCACATAAAGGACAGGGGTGGGAAGTACTCACGGATACCATTATAACTAAGCTATCTGATAGAGAAGAGCCGATCATTTTTGTCTTGTGGGGTAAGCCGGCACAACTAAAAAAGAAACTGATAGATACAAGTAAGCATGTTATTCTAGAAGCCCCACACCCGAGCCCACTCAGTGCACATAGAGGTTTTTTTGGAAGCAAGCCCTATTCTAAAATAAATGCACAGCTAGCAGCATGGGGAGAGAAGCCAATCGATTTTTGCCTCTAGTTATGCTAGTATATGGAATGGAAAGTGGGGGAGTGAATTGGCCGTAAACTGTTTTAAATGCCGACACTTTTTTACTACATGGGATGCAGGTCATCCACGTGGCTGTAGGGCTTATGGGTTTAAAACGAAAGAGCTTCCGTCTGTATTGGTGAAACGTACATCTGGGATGGAGTGCTTGAAATTTGAACCGAAGCAAGGGGAGGGTCATAAGAAATGATTTCTAGTGAACAAATATTAATGCAAATAGAAAAACAAGTGCATAAAGCAAAAATGGAAACGAATGAACAATCGACAAGAGAGGCATTAGTTGCGATTCGTGCATTATGTGATGTCGTGTTAGATTCCTCGGCAACTTTACCTCCTGTTTTAAGCACGGTTCCAACAGCTCCAAAAGTATCTACGCAATCGAGTGTATTAAAAGAAGACGATGCAAATGGAGAATCATTATTTGATTTTTAATAGAAAGTAGGAGGTCAATATGAAATTATTTATCATTGCAGGGGCTATCAATGGATTTCTTTCGGTTGCACTAGGGGCATTTGGTGCACATGCTTTAAAAGCAACTTTATCAGAAAAATATTTAGCTACTTGGGAAACTGCTGTACAGTATCAAATGTTTCATGCACTTGCACTAGTGGCAATTGGCATATTGATGAGTGAAAAATTAATCGGTCATGTGTCATCCTTGAATACTGCAGGTTATCTTATTTTAGTAGGAATCATTTTATTCTCCGGAAGCCTATACGTATTGAGCTTATCAGGTATTAGTGTTCTTGGTGCCATCACACCAATCGGTGGCGTAGCGTTTTTAGTCGGATGGATCATGTTAATCGTTGCTGCAGTAAAATATGCAAGTTAATTAATTGGAAGGCCAAAAATAATCATCCCCGTTATGTATTGAAAAGACAGGTAATTTTAAACGCTAAGTTGAATACTATCTTAACATTCATTTTAACACCGCCTATAGCGGTGTTTTTTTACAACAAAAAACAGCCCATTTAAATGAGCTGACCCGTTTAATATTCCATTTTTATTTATATATTTTGATTCTCTTTAAGTCGTTTATTTTCTTCTTCCAATTCAAGGATTCTTCTTCTATTCGATCTTTTTGTAGCCCGAACAATGGCAATAATTATCACTACAAAAATCAATAACCAAAAAATCAATGGCAAAATTGCTAAGAAAGTTTCCATGTAATTCCCTCCCTGTTAGTAATCATAATCTAAAAATTCATCACATGCAGTAAATTTTCAGAATTTATTCTCGAGACTTCTTGGCTTGTAATTATTTTCTAGAAACTATTAGAAAATGGCGGAACGAGACAAGTTCACCGATAAACGAGACTAATTTGTCCAGGAGCGAGACTAATTCTAGCATAATCAAGACCAATATCCACATAACCGAGACCATTTCACATAGTTATCCTTAAAGTGAGATATTCTATAATTGTATAAGAGATACCAATTCGTTAGTCGAGTTCAAATTAAAAAGCTTATCCTTGAAAACGGATAAGCTTTTCATTTTATAAATTGTAGTTGATTTCCTCATCAAATGTTACATAATCTAAGTAAATCATAAGCATTAAGTATCTTTTTCCGCTAGGATCACTAAGAATGACATGATCTCGACCAGCAGCTTCGATATAGCCTTTAATCACTTTGGCGTTCCATTCCTTATTATTTTCGAAAGTGAAATAAAAGGTACCAAGCTTTCCTTTGTTCATTCTTAAAATGTTTTCAATGTAGGATTCTTCCTGACGAGCGGCTGCGGGTGTGGTTGGTTGAATGTTTGGTGGGGTCATTTGTTGCTGTTGTTGTGGTTGTGGTTGTGGATAGCCTCCAGGGTACCAATAATATTGAACCATTCATACATCCTTTCTTTTTAGATATTTGGACAATCTGTAGTTGTAGGAGAGTAGAAGCAATGTGCTTTATAACGTCCGGCGTTCCATTGGTTATACCATTGGGGAGGACAATCGCCTGGGGGTTCAAAAATTCATAATGAGCGTTCTGCAGGATAAAAGCGTTCGCCTTGAACAACCCGTTTAGCTATAAGAATCCCGTGCTCGTTGATAAAAATAGGATTTTTGTATTGCTTCAAATCCACCAGGACTTTGAAAAACCATTTCTTCCAGGTTACGGATATCTTTGAAATCTAGGCAGTAGACAAGAACTCGGTTCACTCCGACATTCCCTACCATAAGCATTCCAGATCGCCTTCACCCTCTGCCTCAGCACGCATTAGCCTTGCTAGTAAATCCAGTTGTTTATCATTGTATTGGATTACTGCCAACGCATCACCTCCTACACTACACTATGCAAGGAGATCTATCATCATACCGAAATGCATGGATGCTAAATAAAAAAAGCTGCATAAGCTGCAGCTTTTTGTAACGATTAAATATTGAAAAACTCTAAGCGTTTTTCTCCTGCAAGAATGGTACCGATGAAGAATGAACCGAATTCTGCATAACGAGCACTTACTTCGTCAAAACGCATTTCATATACTAATTTTTTAAATTGAAGTACATCATCTGAGAATAAAGTAACGCCCCATTCGAAATCATCGAATCCGACAGAACCAGATATAATTTGTTTTACTTTTCCTGCATAACCGCGGCCGATTTTCCCGTGACTAGCCATTAATGCACGGCGATCATCCATAGAAAGCATATACCAGTTATCATTGCCATCGCGACGCTTGTCCATCGGATAGAAGCAAATGTATTGTGAACGTTGAAGCTCTGGGTATAAACGAGCACGTACATGTGGATTTTGATATGGATCCTCGTTAGATTCGCCAGCAAGATAATTAGACAATTCAACTACAGAAACATAAGAGTAAGCAGGGATTGTAAAATCCGCAATTGTTAATTTATTAAACTTTGCTTCTAGTTCTTGAAGTTCATCCACTGTTGGACGTAATGTCATTAACATGAAATCGGCTTTTTGGCCTACAATTGTGTAAAATGCATGTGCGCCTGTTTTTGCGTCATCTGCTTGTTGTAATTCGTCTAGGAATGCGACAAATTCATCCGTAGCTTGTTTACGAAGTTCTGGATCAACTTGCTTCCATGATGCCCAGTCCATTTGTCGGAAATCATGTAATACGTACCAACCATCTAGTGTAATTGCTGCTTCATTCATTGAGTAAGACACTCCTTTTAATTAAAATTTCGCATTTTTAGTGTATCATACAACCGCCAAACTTTCCCGTTTAGCATGCACTTACGCATGACAATGTGTGACAAAGTCGTGTATGCTTGAATTAACGAAAAAGATAGTAGGAGGGCTAAATATGGCAGATTTATTTCAAGAGTTAAAAGATAAATTAAGAAATGCCAATATATCCATTGTGCTGCCTGAAGGAACGGATGAACGTATTATTGAAGCTGCATTAAAACTTCAAGAAGAAGGAATAATAAAGCCGGTTGTAATTGGCACTTCTCAAAGTCTTCCTAAAAATCTCACCGTTATTGACCCTGAAACGTATGAAGAAATAGATGAGCTGGTGCAGGCATTAGTAGAACGACGTAAAGGAAAAGTTACCCAAGATGAGGCCAGAGAGCTATTAAAAGACGTTAATTATTTTGGAACTATGCTTGTGTATACAAAGAGAGCGAACGGATTAGTAAGTGGAGCAGCACATACAACAGCTGAAACGGTGAGACCTGCACTTCAAATTATTAAGACAAAGCCAGGTATCTCTAAAACAAGCGGGGCTTTTATTATGGTGAAAGACGACCTTCGTTATGTATTTGCAGATTGTGCAATTACAATAGCCCCAACGAGTGAAGATTTGGCAGAAATTGCAGTAGAAAGTGTGAAAACTGCTGCAGCTTTCGGAATAAAACCAAAAGTTGCAATGCTATCTTTTTCTACCAAAGGCTCTGCACAATCAGAAGAGACCGAGAAAGTAGTGAAAGCAACAGAAATGGCAAAGAAATTAGCCCCAAATGTTGCGATAGAAGGTGAATTGCAATTTGATGCTAGTATCGTCCCAGCAATCGCTGCAAAAAAAGCACCTGAAGCGGTTGTGCAAGGGGATGCAAATGTATTTGTTTTTCCATCACTGGAAGCTGGGAATATAGGATATAAAATTGCGGAACGTTTAGGTGGATTTGAAGCAATTGGACCTATTCTACAAGGATTGAATGCACCAGTAAACGATTTGTCACGCGGATGTTCTGCAGAGGATGTATATAAGCTGGCTTACATTACAGCAGCACAAGTGTTGAATTAAGGAGTTAACTAAATGTCTCAAATAGAAGATTTATTACAGCAAGAAACATGGCGATTTTGGGATCAATCGCTTAGTGGAAAAAGTCGTTCTGCCTTAGAGTCCTTTGCTTCGGATGATTTGCTATGCCATTTAGTTGGGCAAGGGCAGTCCCCCGCAACGGTTCGAACATGGGTACACGACAATACGGTTGTGCTTGGAATTCAAGATCATCGTCTCCCGTTTGTAGAGGATGCACAGAATTTCATACGTACACGAGGGTATTCTCCGATAGTTCGTAATTCTGGTGGACTTGCGGTTGTTTTGGATGAAGGAGTTCTTAATATTTCAATTGTCTTATCTGAAATCGATCAGTCTATTGATATTCCTACTGGATATGAAGTAATGCTTGAATTTGTTCGTCTATTATTCCCAGAAGCAGAAGGGAAAATTGAAGCTTATGAAATTGTAGGATCGTATTGTCCAGGTTCATATGATTTAAGTATTGGTGGAAAGAAGTTTGCTGGAATTTCTCAGAGAAGACTGCGTCAAGGAATCGCCGTTCAAGTTTATTTATGTGTGGAAGGTAGTGGAAGCGAGCGAGCAGATTTAATCCGTCAATTTTATGAAATTGGTGTACAAGGGGAAGAAACTAAATTTAGTTATCCAGTAATCAAACCAGAAGTCATGGCATCTTTAAATGAATTACTGGATGCCTCTTTTACAGTGGAAGATATCGTCATTCGCACCCAACAAATCTTACAACATCTATCTACTAACGTTGTCTCTCAATCTGCCACACAAGAAGAAATGGAACTCTACATGTTTTATTTGCAGCGGGTAGTAGATCGAAACAAAAAGATGCTTGATAAGTAGTTTTACTTTCAGTCTGAACGAAAAAGCTTGTCAATCAAGTTGGAAGCGAAGATAACATAAGTTCATGAGCTTACAACGAAGTCAAAACGCGATTTATTGCAAGCAAGGAAAAGTGAAAGTGTTTCTCAACAGTAAGAAAAAAACCACCAACTTTTTAAATGGTTGGTGGTTCTTTTGATATTAGGTTACCGTTTTTCTCCATTTGAAATACTGGAGTAGTTGGTGCGTCTTCATCATTCAATGTAACCAATCGTCTAGCACGGTTCATAATTTGAACGAATTGCTCGTAATCTTGTTTAATTGCAGCATTTTCTTTTTCCAGCTTCGCAATTTCACTTTCTAGTTTTCTAATTTTCTCAGTAGAAACGTTTGCTAAATGGCGATATCTTGAAATGTCTGAATCACTATGTTGTAATCGAACAAGATACGCAATGATTATATCAATTGATAATGCAGAAACTGGTATAGAAGCTGGACGCTCACCGCTTTCAACTGGCTTTGCTAGATAAATACCATTTCCTCTACGTCTATAGTCTTTTCCTAATAGACGAAGTTTTTCTTTGCGTTCTTTTTTTGCTTCTTTCAATTCTTTTTCATATTGATGACGTACTACTGCATTCCAGCGAAATCCACATGCAGCAGCTGTACGATTCAATTCATCCCCAGCTTCTTCAAATGCATTTAATTGTGTGCTGCCTTCTCGTACATGTCGTAGCACCATCTCTGCAAGCATTTCGTCGTTTTCTTCCATCCATGCGTCTTGTCTTATTTTTACCATGTTTGTCCTCCTACCATGTTCATAGTTTCGTTGTTCTATTAACATAATGGACAACTTAGTGCTCTTTTATTCACGTAAAATACACTTGATAGCAATATAAACTTTAAGATACAATGACCTGTAGACTATTACTATATATAGAAAGGGTTGTGGACAATATGGCAAACCATTTTCGAGTTTGCGATGAGTGTCAGGCCGTTAATTTAAAAACGTTAATTCCAAAGCTCAAAGCGATAGATCCAGAGGCAGAAATTGAAATTAATGAATGTCAATCATACTGTGGACCAGGTCGAAAAAAGACGTTCGCCTTTATTAATAACCGTCCAGTTGCTGCCTTGACCGAAGATGAATTAATGGAAAAAGTACGAGCCAAACTTGAAGCATAAATAGAACCTATACCGCTTTCAAAAAGCGGTTTTTTTCTTTATAATAGATGAAATACATACAGCTCAGCACCTTGGTAGAGATAGGTGCTTATGCTTTAAATCACGGAGGTGGCTATATGAGCTATGCATCGCAGAAGCTAGCAGAAGAAAAAGTGTTTAAAGACCCAGTTCACCGGTATATTCATGTCCGTGATCAAGTAATATGGGACGTAATTGGAGCGAAGGAATTTCAGAGACTTCGTCGAATTAGACAGCTTGGAACTACCTATCTAGTTTTTCATGGCGCAGAACATAGTCGTTTTAATCACTCTCTCGGAGTATATGAAATTGTTCGCCGTATAGTGGATGATAGTTTTAAAAATCGACTCGAATGGGATGAATCTGAAAGACTTGTAGTATTATGTGCGGCTCTTCTTCACGATTTGGGACATGGCCCTTTTTCCCACGCGTTTGAAAATGTGTTTGATCTTGATCACGAAGAGTTTACGAGGGCAATATTGCTTGGTGATACGGAAGTAAATGAAATTTTACAGAGAGTAAGCGAGGATTTCCCGCAAAAAGTAGCAGATGTCATCGCAAAAACCTATTCAAACAAACAAGTAGTCAGCTTGATATCCAGCCAAATCGATGCAGATCGTATGGATTATTTACAGCGTGATGCTTATTATACAGGCGTTAGCTATGGTCACTTTGATATGGAACGTATTTTACGTGTCATGAGACCTCGAGAAGACCAAGTAGTTATAAAATCAAGTGGGATGCATGCGGTAGAAGATTACATAATGAGTAGATATCAAATGTATTGGCAAGTGTATTTTCATCCAGTATCTCGTAGTGCAGAAGTAATTTTAACGAAAATTTTACATCGTGCAAAGGCTTTAAGTGAAAGTGGTTATGATTTCGAGCAACAACCTACTCATTTTAAATCTTTTTTTGATGGCACTTTTTCCTTAAAAGAATACCTCGCATTAGATGAGGGAGTTTTACTAACTTACTTTCAACTATGGATAACGGAAAAAGACTCGATTTTAGCTGATTTATGTGATCGTTTTGTCAATCGTAAGCTGTTTCAATACATTGAATTTGATTTGGCTAAGGATTATATGAAGATGAGAGAGTTGGAGTTATTATTTAAAAAAGCGGGTATAGACCCAGAGTATTATTTAGTTTTTGATTCGTCATCAGACTTACCATACGATTTTTATCGTCCTGGCGAAGAAGGAGAAAGAATTCCGATTCATCTACTTATGCCAAATGGTGAAATTCGAGAGCTCTCCCGAGAATCAGAAATAGTCGAAGCAATATCAGGAAAACGTCGAACAGACCATAAATTATATTTTCCAGAAGATTTTTTAACAGAAGACGGCAAGAAAAAAGCTTTGAAGAAGCAAATATTAGATTTGTTAACATAAAGGTGGGGTCAAATTGCTAGAAGAACATGCAAAAATTGTACAATTTATCGGAGCAGCTGACGGAATTACTGGAAGAAAAAAACTTCAAAAGATGGTATATATAGCGAAAAAACTACAGTTTTCATTTAAAGAAAAATATGAATTTCATGTATATGGACCCTATTCAGTGGAGCTAACAACTCGTGTAGAAGAGCTATGCAATATGGGATTTTTGAATGAAGAAAGACAAGATAAAGGGTCATACGTACAGTATAAATACCAAATGACTGACGAGGGAGAGCACTTTGCTCAAATGGCCCAATTAGAGGATGCAAGTCCAGCATTAGTTTCTTGTATTACGCAGATGAAAGACAAAAGCTCTAGATTCTTAGAGTTAGTTTCCACTTTGCTGTACTTCGACCATCTGCCAAAAGATGAGCAAATAGAAAAGCTTCACGTTGTTAAAGGAAAACTTAATTTTTCGGAAGAAGAAATTGAAGAGGCATTTTCTTTTGTAATGAATTTAATGAATGAACGAGCTGTCCAATAAGGGCAGCTTTTTTTATTAATTTTCATGAAAATATCGAAATTGTCGAATTAATGGACCCGTTAATTTCCGTTCGAGGCGGACGCTTTCCGCCGGCATGGCTTCAGCCGCTTCCCTCGCTCTGCTCAGTCCAGGGTCTTCAGCTCATGTTATTCCGGCTGGAGTCGCCGCCTTCCACTCCAATAAACTATTATCCGCTTTTCAATTAGAAAATCATCATGCCATTAAGAGAACAAGTTTTTAATTACGTTTTTCAATTAGTATTTATAGAAAATCGTTGAAAAAGGCGACACTCCTGTGGGAATAGCGTTAGCCGAAGATGAACTGCAGCGCAGCGAGGAGGCTAAGGCAACGCCCACGGAAAGGGAGCCGTTTCACCGATTTTCTTATTTATCGGTGACATTGTTTAGCAAAATTAAATTCTATAGACTTTTGCCTTCGAGCGGAGCGAAGGAATCGGCTCGGCCCCGCACGCGGAAGGCGTCCGCCAGCGAAGATCAACAAGCCAACTTTATTGTAAATAAAATAGAACCCCTTATAGAAAGGGGTTCGAATCTGATTATTGATCACTAAAGCGTTTGCCAGCTACTGCATAATGATTTTTTGGCATTTCTTCGATGAAGACTACTACATTTTCTACAGGTGCATTGGAAGTTTCTGCAACAGCTGCTGTTACTTTTTCAACTAATGCCTTTTTTTGCTCTTCTGTACGACCTTCAAGCATTTTTACTGTTACGTATGGCATTTCATTTCCTCCTTTAGTGAGATTTTCTGTATACTAATATCATAACAGAACGGAGGGAACTTTCGAATGGGTAATGAAGAAAAAACAAAACAAAAAATGGGCTTTACCATTATTAAAAATGATCCGACGGACGGACATAAAGGATTTGGGGTAGGTTCTCTATCATTAGAGAACGTGTCGCCAGTCATTATTGATATAGAAGAAGGCGTTGCAAGAGTAGAAATTGGAGCGATGCATGCAAGAAGTGATACAGAGCGAGGTATCAAGTTTACGACTAATCGTGAGGATTCTGAGGGGGGAAAAGGGTACTGGCTTGTATGGGTGACGATAGATCACAAACAAGATGGCCCCTATTACGCTGGAGTGGCGGCATGTGAAATGGTTATTAACCGAGAAAAACGTCGTGGCTATAAAATGTTAGCGGATCACGTAAACCGAATGGATAAATCAATGAAACGCCATATACTTGTAGACTTTATGGACGATCGTTCCAAAGCTATTTTGCGTGACTTTCTGCAATCTCACAATAAAGAAATGTGGGATCGAAGCGAAGAAAAGCTCCACAAAGATTTGAACACTTAAATTATTGCATGGAAATTGTGACATTTCAGTTTTATGCTTAATATGGTTGAATTAATGCAAAAAAGAAAGTACAATTTACTTAAAGCTTACTTCAAAGTAATGCTAGGACACCTTAGTGAAAGTCACCATGTAAGAACTAGTGGAATTGTGACAACCCAATCCCGATTACTACAGTTTTCTGCAAGATACTTAACTAAGAAAAAGCTTTCTATTACCTAATTTAGGTATTAGAAAGCTTTTTATTTTGCTTTATTTAGTTAAGCTATCTATTCCCCAAAAAAGGAGAAAGGAAATAGGGACCACGGATCGTCATCTTCATTTTCTTCAAATGTATGTTGCTTCAATTTAGGATCTGTACATAACTTTTTGGGAACATCTTTTTCTTTCAAATAGACGAGTCGTTGCTTGCTGCAAGCAGAAGTTGCAATTCCACCCGTTTCTATATCGACAATAACTCCTCGAACACCAGGTGGAGATATAAATGGCTCCACTGGCAATCCTTGATGGGCTTTCTCCATAAATTCAATCCAAACTTGCTTTGTAACTTGCTTAGCTTCTGCATCACTTACTTGTTTTCCTTGGTCATAGCCATTCCATACACCTGCAGTTAATTGAGGAGAAAATCCGACTAGATATTGATCAGTATTGGTCGTCCCTGATTTTGCAGCATATGGTCGAGATTGCTTCGCACGAATGCTAATGCCTGTTGCCGGAGAATAATCATTAAAAATAGGGTCAAACATTCCTGTCATTAAATGGGATAAAAGGAATGCATCTTGTTCTAGCAGCACTTTTTTCTCTTTCAATTTTTCTTCTTCCACATCGTAAATAACTTTGCCTTCGTTATCTGTAATTTTAGTTATAAAAGTTGGTTTTCTTTGAATTCCTTTTGCAGAAATAGTGTTATAAGCTTTTGTCATTTCTAGCAAAGAAACTTCCGATGTTCCAAGAGCAGTTGCTGGTGTATCAGCAACTTTCATATTGATGTCAAATCGTTCAACTAATTGTTGGAATCGTTTATACCCAACTTCTTCTAGTGTTTTTACGGCATAAATATTATCAGAAATTGCAAGGGCCTGTGCCATAGAAATAGGATGATCTGCAAATTGACCATTCACATTTTTAGGTTCATATTCTTGACGCCCACTATCATAAGTGAAAATTGTACGCTCGCTCTTCAAATAGGTGAGTGGGGAAAAGCCGTTTTCGAGTGCAGTTGCATATAATAATGGCTTAATAATCGAACCAGGCTGCCTTTTTGCTTGGGTCACACGGTTAAATGGACTTTCTGCGTAGTTGCGTCCACCTACCATTGCGGTAACATAACCTGTTTTCGGCTCCATACTAACAAAACCAATTTGAAGTTCGCCATCTGGCATCCACTTTTCAATACTTTCCTCAGCTGCTTGTTGATGGTGCTTATTTAAAGTTGTTTGAATTGTCCAGCCACCTTCTTCTATACGATGACCTTTGCTTTTAACAATTTGGCTTGCTTCTTTCCAAACTTCTTCTAAAAAATATGGGGCTGTTTTCTTTGTTAAAATAGAATCTTCTGCTTTTAAGACGTAATTTTCCTCTAATGCCAGTTTTCTTTGATCTGCTGATATGAATTTTTGGTTTTCCATTAGCTTCAAGATAAGCTGTTGTCGAGTGACTGCTTTTTCTTCATTTACTAACGGAGAATAATGGGTTGGCCCCTTTGGTACAGCCATTAATAAAGCGGATTCTGCAAGTGTCAGTGATTTTGCGCTTTTACCAAAATAGTATCTACTTGCTGCTTCTACACCGTACATTCCATGTCCAAAGTAGACGGTATTCAAGTAGCCTTCAAGTAAGTCATCTTTTTCGTAAAAAATTTCTAATCGGTACGCATATAATGCTTCATTAATTTTACGATTCCATGTTTTTTCGTGTGTTAAGAATAAGTTACGTGCATATTGTTGGGTTATTGTGCTGGCCCCTTCTACTTTTTTGCCCGCTTTTACGTCCTTTAATAATGCGGAAGCAATTCGAGAATAATCAAATCCATTATGTTCATAGAACTCTTGATCTTCTACTGCAATAGCAGCTTGTGCAACGAAAGGCGACATTTCTTCTAAGGAAATCCAATAACGACGTTGTTCGTTAAATCGGTCACCAATCACGTTACCTTGATTGTCTAAAAAGACCGAAGAAATTGGTACTTGAATAATAGGAGCCCCAACGATTTGTGCATAAATACGAAGGGTAATAAATGCACTGAAAAACGCGCAAATAGCAGCAACACTTAGTAGAATAATCCTTTTCATGCGTTTTGAACGACTGGCTTTTTTTCGGTATTGTGCACGACGCATAAAAATCTACTCCGTTCTTTTTCGATGTTTTCATTAGTATGAGAACAATAGATTCAAATTAAACAGAGAAAGAAAAAACTATTGCACTTTCTTCAAAAACCTCTATACTTTCCTTTGTATTTATTTTTTTGATAAACTACAAATAACAAAAAATCATATTGGCAAGGGAGATAGATAAATGGCTGGATTTTGGTTTACAGAAAAACAAACCGAGAATTTTGGCATCACAATGAAGGTAAAACGTACACTTCATACAGAGCAAACGGATTTTCAACTGTTAGAGATGGCAGAGACAGAAGAGTGGGGGAACATGCTCTTTTTAGACGGAATGGTAATGACGTCACAAAAAGATGAATTTGTATACCATGAAATGGTTGCGCACGTTCCTTTATTTACACATCCTAATCCAGAAAACGTATTAGTTGTTGGAGGAGGAGACGGTGGAGTAATTCGTGAAATTATGAAGCATCCGAAAGTGAAAAAAGCAACGCTTGTTGATATAGATGGAAAAGTAATCGAGTATTCTAAAAAATATTTACCTGAAATCGCATGTGAGTTAGAAAATCCACGTGTGGACGTTCAAGTTGGAGACGGATTCATGCACATTGCAGAATCTGAAAACGAATACGACGTAATTATGGTTGATTCTACAGAGCCAGTGGGACCTGCTGTGAATCTATTTACAAAAGGCTTCTATGCTGGGATTTCCAAAGCACTTAAAGAAGATGGGATATTCGTTGCACAATCGGACAACCCTTGGTTCAAGGCTGACTTAATCAGACAAGTGCAAAAAGACGTGAAAGAAATTTTCCCAATTACAAATATGTACTTGGCAAACATCCCAACATATCCAAGTGGTCTATGGTGCTTCACGATTGGTTCGAAAAAATACGATCCATTACAAGTGCCGGACGAGCAATTCTTTGATATTGAAACAAAATATTACACAAAAGAGCTTCACAAAGCAGCTTTCGTCTTACCGAAATTTGTGAAGGATCTAGCAGGAGAGTAAGCCGATGAGATTTGATGAAGCTTATTCAGGAAATGTATTTATCAAAAGTAATCAAAACTACGAAGAAGCCCAAGCTGTAATTTACGGCATGCCGATGGACTGGACAGTAAGCTACCGTCCAGGTTCTCGTTTTGGTCCACAGCGAATTCGTGAGGTATCAATTGGTTTAGAGGAATATAGCCCATATTTAGATCGTGAGCTAGATGATGTAAACTATTTTGACGCGGGCGATATTCCACTTCCTTTCGGAAATGCTTCCAAAAGTCTGGATCTAATCGCTGGTTTTATCCGTCAGCTGCTACAAGATGGTAAAATTCCTGTAGGGATGGGCGGAGAGCACTTAGTATCATGGCCTGTTATGAAAACAGTAGCGGACAAATACGATAACCTTGCGATTATTCATATGGATGCTCACACAGATTTACGCGAGCAATATGAAGGAGAACCACTTTCCCATTCCACACCGATTCGTAAAATTGCGGAACACATTGGTCCAAAGAATGTATATTCTTTCGGAATTCGTTCTGGAATGAAAGAAGAATTCGACTGGGCAAAAGAAAATGGTATGCATATCGCTAAATTTGAAGTATTGGAGCCTTTGAAAGAAGTGCTTCCTACGTTAGAAGGACGACCTGTCTATGTAACGATTGATATAGATGTACTTGACCCTGCTCATGCACCTGGAACAGGAACAGTAGACTGCGGTGGTATCACAAGTCGCGAACTACTTGCTTCAATCCATGCAATCGCAAACTCAGGTGTTAATGTAGTCGGTTTTGACTTAGTAGAAGTAGCCCCAATTTACGACTCATCGGAGCAAACAGCGAATACTGCTAGTAAATTACTAAGAGAAATGATTCTAGGTTGGGTTAAATAGAAAGCAAAATAACCATGTTACTGCGACGAGCTTTGCGCAGGAGCAAACAGCGAATACTGCTAGTAAATTACTAAGAGAAATGATCTTAGGCTGGGTGAAATAGAAAGCAATTTTCTTTTTTATTGCGGAGCTGAACGAAGAGAAGCGGAAGAGAGTGGAAGGCGCGAAGACTCCTACGGGAACAGCACGAGCCGAAGCACCCGGACTGAGCGTAGCGAGGGAGAAGGCTGAGGCCGTGCCCGTGGAAAGCGTAGCGCCTGAAACGGAAATCGACGATTTCTTTGTATGTATTGTAAATAAAAAATACTATAGACAATTTCAAATTTCTTTGAGTTTGTCTACAGTATGACGTGATGTCCTTAAATGGACATCACGTTTTTCTAATTTTGACTTTATGTTTGTAGGATATGAATCACTTTTTTTCTTCCAGATGACTTTGCGATATAAAGAGCATCATCAGCCAACTTATACAACTCATTCACTTTGTCACCATTTTCGGGGTAGGAGCTTATTCCACCTGAGACGGTGATATGTAAATTATCTCCCGTTGAAACATGAAAAGGACTCTTCTCAATAGCTTGTCTAATTATTTCAGCGGCTTCTAAACTACTTTCTACCGTTGCATTTGGAAGAAGGACAGAAAACTCCTCGCCACCATTTCTAGAAACTATTCCTCCCCAAAAATTCGATGCACCCTTTAATCGAAGCCCTAATTCCTTTAACACTTCGTCTCCAATCGGGTGACCGTATGTATCATTTACTTTTTTGAAATGATCAATGTCTAGTAATATTAGTGAAAATCTATCATTCGTATTCAATAGATTTTGAGCATATTCTTGAAATTTCCGATTATTATTTAATTCTGTCAGATAATCAGTTACGGACATTTCTTCTATTTGGCGAATTTTATTAAAAAGATTATTTAATTGCTTTAAAATAATAAAAACAATCGAAAATGACACAATAGAATATATGACGAAACCGAAGACTGCCAAATAACTAGTAAATGACCAGTTATTTAATAAACAAATTACCAAAGAAGCTTGAATAACTGAATATGCAAAATAATAGGGAACATACCGAATACGAAGTTCAATTGGTTTATTCCTAATAAATAAACTTATAATAATTCCTATAACAATCGTATTTCCGCCAGCAATTAAAGAGTCTATTGAAAAGTCATACAGAAACATCCGAAAAATACCAATAATCGTTGCACTAATAAAGGTAGCGATAGGCCCGCCTAGGACCGCTGATAAGGAAATGACAGCCATTCTACCATCAACAATTACATGTTCTGATACAGCTATGGCTGTTAACATTAAGATACACCCAGTTAAACCACTTAAAATCCCAAGTATAAACGGATGATATTTAGTGGAAGGGATGAAAAGATTTAACTTATTTTGAAATGGAATATATGTAAGAATAGCAAATGTAAATAATATACAAAAATTTATGATGATATCTAAAAGCATTTATTCACCCTCAAATGACAGATTGCGTCTATTATAACCTCTTCAGGTGGAATAAGGTATTCCTTTTTGGATTAGTTGTCACATAAGTAAATTTTAAGATATAATGTGAAAGTTATATATATCCATGAGTTATTTAAAATGTACATAAAAGAGATATTTTACGTAAAAATGTTAAAAGGATGAAAGCAATGGCTCAACCATTAAAAAAATCAGTACATGTTCGTTTAAAATCCACCATTTGTCATCCAAATGTCGAGAAGGAAACATTCGATATTGAAACGACTGGAGAACTAGCGCTAAAAGGAAATCAGTCTTATTTAGTTTATGAGGAAGTCCAGGATGAGAAAATTGTCAGAACAACTGTCAAGCTTGGCGGTAAATCTGCTCTTATATTGCGAAGTGGTGGAGTCAAAATGCGATTACCGTTTGAAAGCGGTGAGCTTCAAACTGGGAGCTACGATACGGTTTATGGCACATTAATGATAACTACAAATACAACGCATCTACATTTTGAAGATGGCTATTTTCATGTCGAATATGAACTGCTGATCAATGATGAGGTTGCTGGTACATATACATTGGAACTAATTTATACGGAGGCGGATTAAATGAACGCAGTAGAAAAGGTACAACAGTCTATTAAAACGGCATTGCAAGAAGCAATTATAAAAGCGGAATTAGTAGAGGTAGAGCAAATTCCTTCTATTCATCTAGAAACACCAAAAGATAAAGCCAATGGCGATTATGCAACTAATATTGCGATGCAATTAACAAAGCTTGCGAAAAGAAATCCTCGTCAAGTTGCAGAAGCAATTGTTGAAAATCTGGATATGTCAGGCACGATGATGGAGAAAGTCGACATCGCTGGACCAGGATTTATGAACATCACAGTTCGTAAAGATTATTTACAAGAAGTTGTAAAAGCGGTCCTTGCGGAAAAAGAGAATTACGGACGTACTACTTCAGGTGCTGGAGAAAAGATTCAAGTAGAATTTGTGTCAGCGAATCCAACAGGTGACTTACATTTAGGTCATGCTCGTGGTGCATCTGTAGGGGATTCATTATGTAATGTACTTGATTTTGCAGGGTACGATGTTGCACGCGAATATTATATTAATGACGCTGGTAATCAAATTCATAACTTGGCAGTGTCCATTGAAGTTCGTTATTTTGAAACATTAGGACTAGAAAGAGAAATGCCAGAAGACGGCTATCGTGGACAAGATATTATCGATATTGCAGCAGAACTTGTGAAAGAGCATGGCGATAAATTTGTCTCTATGTCAGATGAAGAGCGCTATAAAGCGTTCCGTGCGCATGGATTAAAAGTAGAGCTTGCTAAATTACAAAAGGATTTAGCTGATTTCCGAGTTGGATTTGATAACTGGTACTCAGAAACTTCTTTATATGAAACAGGAAAAATTGACGTTGCCTTAGATAAATTAAAAGCAAACGGACATATTTTTGAGGAAGAAGGAGCTACATGGTTCCGCTCTACTACTTTTGGAGATGACAAAGACCGTGTATTAATTAAAAGTGATGGCTCTTTCACGTATTTATTACCGGATATTGCATACCATGAGGACAAATTAGTTCGTGGGTTCGACCAACTGATCAATATTTGGGGAGCAGACCACCATGGTTATATCCCACGTATGAAAGCGGCAATCGAGGCACTAGGATACGAACGTGAAAAACTGGAAGTATCAGTTATTCAAATGGTTCAGCTGTATAAAGACGGCGAAAAAATGAAAATGAGTAAGCGTACAGGGAAGGCAGTTACAATGCGCGAGCTTGTAGAAGAAGTTGGACTGGATGCGGTTCGTTATTTCTTCGGTATGCGTTCTGGTGATTCTCATATGGATTTCGATCTTGATTTAGCTGTTTCCCAGTCGAATGAAAACCCAGTATATTATGCACAATATGCGCATGCACGTATTTGCTCTATTCTACGCTCAGCTGAAACACAAGAGATGAAAGCGTCGACCGATTCACTTGAGTTATTACAAAGTGAAAAAGAATTAGACTTATTGAAAAAAATAGGTGACTTCCCACAAGTAGTAGCGGACGCTGCAAAACTTCGTGCACCTCACCGAGTGGCAACATATATTCAAGAGCTAGCTGCAACATTCCATAGCTTCTACAATGCCGATAAAGTATTGGACGCAGAAAACATGGCATTATCAGAAGCTCGACTTGCTTTAGTGACATCTGCTCGTCAAACAATCTCAAACGCTCTACGTTTAATTGGCGTAGCTGCTCCTGAAAAAATGTAATAATGAACACTTCATTCTAGGTGTTATAACAATTGGATAAAACAAAAATGACGATGAATCAAAAAGGATTCATTGTCATTTTTATATTGTTCTTGTTTTGGACTGACTTCAATAAAATTGCAGACGTAATTTTTGCAAGGCTCATAACAGTGCTTAATCTCGTATTATTTAAAGAGTATGTAGGAAAGCTCGGATCTAAATAGTTTACAATCGCTTTTAATTGATAGTTTCCCACTTCGGGAAGCGGATTATTAATAGCATTTCCAGGAATGAGGGGACCATCTTTTAATATAATTGATCCGATTTGGTGATTATCTCCTAAACAGGCATCCACACTAAAAATAATTGGTTCATTGAACTGGCTATTAATTTCTTTTAATACAGCTTCTAAATTTAGTGCGTGAACGGGCTCTTCGATTGTTCCGAATACATGATATGGAAAGTTTTTTTCTTTTAGCATCGTTCCAACAAAGGGACCGAAAGAATCCCCAGTCGATCGATCTGACCCAATACATAAAAAGACAATATCAATGGTGCCAGTCTCACATAATGTACTAAGCAGATAAGACATCTCATTCATATCTTCTTCTGTCGAAGAATTTAATGAATAACTGTAATACAACTTCTTAGTTTGTGTATGCACTCTTCTTTTTTTCTTAAAAGGAAACAACCCGTTGCGCCCCCTTGAAAATAATAGATTTTTTATTAGAGTATCATGAAAACGTTTTCACTGAAAGTTTTGTATAACAACTCGAATTTAATTTTGGAACCGTTAATTTCCGTTCCAGGCGGACGCTTTCCGCCGGCATGGCTTCAGCCGCTTCCCTCGCTCCGCTCAGTCCAGGGTCTTCAGCTCATGCTATTCCGGCTGGAGTCGCCGCCTTCCAAACCAATAAAATGGACAAAAAAACAAAATAAAAATCGATATCAATTAACCTACTGCCTTTTTTCTTCAGTGGGGCATTCGGTAGCTTGCAATTGAATAAGATAGCATCTATTCACTAATTATCCAAAAAGGTATTAACCAGTTTTCAAAAGTTAAAGGAGAGCGACGAACAGACTGCAGCAACAATATTACCGAAAAAAGAAGGGTTGATCTTGACGACAGTCACGGCCAACCCTTCAAAATAATCCTGCGGTAACTTTGAAGCCAAAGTCTGTCCAAAGCAATCCGAAAACAATTGTAACCAGTTTTTGCTTTTTAAAGGGCTCGCTTGCGCTTTTCTAATATATTTTAAATGAATCGGTTGAATAAAGTCGATAATCGGTTGAATACAACTAATATCAGTCGAATACTATGAAAACTTCTGTCGACAATAAAATGTTTTAAGGTATAATGAAATCGATGCATCAAGAATATTTTGAACATAAAGGTGCTTGCTAGTTTACTAGTAAGTTAAAAGGGAAGCTGGTGCAAGTCCAGCGCGGTCCCGCCACTGTAAGTGATTGTACATGATCACAAGTCAGAAAACCTGCCTTTATGCGTTTACACTTTACTACCTACGAGGATAGGTTATGTGTAAGTCCGCTTGGCATGTTTTAACCTAGCAGATTTATACCTATTCTATCTCTCGTTCATGGAACGAGAGATTTTTATTTGCACAAAAATGGAGGAATTACAGATGAAGAAGTTATGGCAATTATGGATGACATCCGCACTTGCAGTATTATTGTTAGTTGGATGTTCTCAAGAAGAAGCAAAACCTGTTGAAGACAAGGACACTACTCAAGAGGAAGCGACAATAGAAGAAACAGAATTCCCGATTACGATGACCGATGCGGTTGGCAATGAGATAACGTTGGAAGAGGCACCAAAAACAATCGTTTCGATGTTGCCAAGTAATACAGAGATTTTATTTGCGCTTGGACTTAATGAAGAAATTATTGGAGTAAATGACTACGATAACTACCCTGAGGAAGCGCTTGAAAAAGAGAAAATCGGCGGTATGGAATTCAACGTAGAAAAAATTGTATCCATGAATCCAGAAATCGTGTTTGCACATGAGTCAATGTTGGGAGCTGGCGATGCAGGTTTACAACAAATCCGTGATGCTGGTGTAAAAGTGTTTGTCGTAAAAAATGCGGCTGATTTTAATGAAACATATACAACTATCGAACAAATTGGTCGTGCTACAGGAAAATTACCAGAGGCACAAAAAATTGTGGAAGATATGAAAGCAAAAGTAGAAGAAGTAAAAGCAAAAGTGGCGAATGTAGAAACAAAGAAAACTGTGTTCGTTGAAACTTCTGATGTTCCGGAAATTTATACACCTGGTAAAGGGACATTTATGCAAGAAATTTTAGATATGGTAAATGCGGAGAATATTGCGGCTGATCAAGAGGGCTGGTTTATGATAGCTCCAGAGGAAATTGTAAACCGTAATCCAGATGTGATTATCGTAATGTATAGCTACGTAGAAGGAATTGTAGATAGTGTGAAGGCACGTGATGGTTTTGATACGATTAATGCTGTTAAAAATGATGCAGTAGTACAGGTTGATGAAAACTTAACTAGTCGAACAGGCCCACGTCTTGCAGAAGGATTAGAAGAAGTAGCGAAAGCAATCTATCCGGAGGCTTTTAGTGAGTAAATCCATGATCGGCTACACCTTGTCTATTATTGCTCTTTTAGTGGCGATATGGCTAGGTGTATCGGTCGGATCCGTAAAGGTACCGATCAGCACATTATGGGATAGGGGAGCAGATGAAATTGCGACCAATATCGTTTGGAAAATTCGCTTGCCGCGGGTTGTTCTTGCAGGGTTAGTTGGTGCATCACTAGCCATTGCAGGAGCCGCGTTTCAAGGTTTATTAAAAAACCCGCTTGCCGACCCTTATACGTTAGGAGTGTCGTCCGGTGCCTCAGTAGGCGCTGTGGCTACGCTCTTTTTCGGTATTTCGGTACCATTTCTAGGAATTTATACGTTACCCATTTTCAGTATGATAGGTGCATTAGTTACGATGCTTCTTGTCATTACATTTGCCAAATTAGTCGATCGTGCGATGAAAATGGAGACGATTATTTTAACTGGAATCATTTTTAGTTCTTTTTTAGGCTCGGTTATATCATTAATGATTGCGTTAACAGGAGAAGAGCTTAGGCAAATCATCGGCTGGCTGCTTGGTAGTGTATCGATGCGAGGCTGGAGCTATGTACAGATGGCATTACCTTTTATCGTCATAGGTTCGATTTTATTAGCTTTAAACAGAAGAGAATTAAATGCACTGTTATTTGGTGAAGAACGTGCAAAGCATCTTGGAGTTAATGTAAAAAGAAGAAAAATGATGATCTTGATAGGCGGGTCTATGTTGACGGGAACAGCAGTAGCAGTATCTGGAACAATTGGTTTTGTTGGGCTTGTTGTTCCACATATGACGAGACTTTTATTTGGATCGGATCATCGACATGTATTACCTCTTAGCTTCATCAATGGAGCATCCTTACTCATTATCTGCGACTTAGTTTCTCGTACAATAATTTCACCAACCGAGCTACCAATTGGAGTAATCACTGCATTTATTGGTGCACCAGTGTTCGCATTTATTTTCTTTAGACAGCGAAAAAAAGGAGGCGTTTAACATGTTGAAGGTAGGAAACTTGTCAGGTGGTTACGACCATAAATTAATCGTTAAGGACGTCTCCTTTGAAGTTGGAAAGGGTGAAATGCTTGGAATACTTGGTCCCAATGGAAGTGGGAAATCTACTTTGCTGAAGGTGATGAGTGGGATTTTACCAATGAGTTCTGGGGACGTATTAATAGAGGGGAAATCACTGCAATCGTACTCATCTAAAGAGCTAGCTAAAAAAATGGCAGTTTTGCCACAATTACATAGTCAAGCATTTTCACATACGGTTAGGGATACAGTATCTCTTGGCCGATATCCGCACCAAAGCGGATGGTTTTCCTCTTGGTCACATGAAGATGAAGTAGCTGTTAAGGAAGCAATGAAACTAACAGCAATGGAAGTGTACGAGCATCAATTACTTGACCTATTATCCGGTGGGGAGCAGCAGCGAGTATTTGTTGCTCAAGCACTTGCACAACAAGCACCAATATTTTTGCTCGATGAACCGACAAACCATTTAGACATTGCACACCAAAAACAATTACTCGATACTATTAAAACGCAAACAATTGAAAAAGGAATTACCGTCATAAGTGTATTTCATGATATAAACCTTGCATCCCTATATTGTGATAGGCTGTTATTAATGGAGCAAGGGGAAATTAAAGCAATCGGAGAGCCTCATGAAGTAGTTAAGAAAAATCAGATTGAAACAGTGTACCAAGCACGAGTTAGTACGAATCCACATCCAGAACTTCCAAAGCCGCAGATCACTATTCTTCCTGATGTGAATGAAAAGATAGTAAATGACCAAATAACAACCGAAAACTTTCAGGTTACAGATGAGCTCGTTGTATTTCAAGCAGAAAAGCAGCTAAGAACATGGTCATCTGCTGTCATAAATGCAGGAAGTGGCTGGTATCGATCATTTGTAAATAGAAGAGTAGATGCACAGTATAATATTGATAATGCTCAGATGGAAATGCAGGAGTTCCTTGCAAATCATGGTTTTTCTGAAACAGAGACAGTTGGAATGATGACAGCTGTTCAAACGAAAGATGCTGTTATTAAGGAGTATGAAGGAGACTTTGGTTCTGTCTTCATCATGGTGACAGCAGGTGTTGGAAATGCAGTAGATGTATCAAAAGCGTATGAAGTTGAAAATTTTCCGGTAGTAGGAACTATTAATACTTGGATTATAATAAACGGAACTCTTGCTGAAGAAGCATTTCTACAAGCAGTGATAACTGCAACAGAAGCAAAAACGAAAGCGCTAACCGCTGAATCTGTAATGGATCCACGAACAGGCACAATCGCAACTGGTACATCTACAGATAGCATTTTAGTGGCTGCGACGCAGCAAGGGAGCTATATTCCATATGCTGGGCCAATCACAGAAATAGGAAAGAAAATTGGACTCGGTGTGTTTGAATGTACCGTAGAAGCAATCCAAACTTATAAAAAAGTAAAAGGCTGGGTGTAGGATGGGTCCGCATATTATTGCCATAGCAATTGGTCTAATACTAGACAAAATAATAGGTGACCCGCCAAATTGGCCTCACCCCGTTCGATGGATTGGTAATCTCATTTCAAAGCTTACTGCTTTGCTAAATAGAGGGAATGGACGGAAAGCAAAAGGGTTTTTACTTGTTTTCATCGTAGTAGGAATTACTTTCATCTTTACAGTAGTTGTTTTAATTGCTGCTTATTCTGTTCACGTAATTGTAGGGATTGCTTTGGAAAGTATATTAATTGCTTCTGGGCTAGCGCAAAAAAGCTTGAAGGATGCTGCGATGGAAGTTTATAAACCATTGGTGGATAAAGATTTACCAGCAGCAAGACAAAAACTTTCGTGGATTGTTGGTCGAGATACTGAAAAATTAGATGAAAAGGAGATCACGCGAGGTGTCGTAGAAACCGTTTCTGAAAATATAAGCGATGGGATCACCGCTCCTCTCTTTTATGCATTTTTATTTGCAGGTGCCCCTGGACTTTGGGTCTATAAGGCAATTAATACACTAGATTCAATGGTCGGGTACAAAAATGAAAAGTACGAGGAGTTCGGTTATGCATCTGCAAAACTTGATGATATTGCAAACTACATTCCAAGTCGCATGACTGGCTATATCATCATGCTTTGGGGTAAGAAAGAAAGCACACTTCCTTTTAAAGAGCGGATGAAAGGATGGTGGCTGGATGCGAAAAAACATCCAAGCCCAAATAGTGGCTATTTAGAAGCTGCGACTGCCTATCAACTTGGAATTCAACTAGGTGGAATAAATACATATAAAGGAATCATTTCTAACCGGGCATTAATGGGTATTGGAGAGATTCCGCTTAACCCTAGTCATATATTAAGTACCATCTCCCATTTAAATACAGCAGTATTTCTATTTTGGCTTTGGTTGATGGTGATTGGAGGAGTTTTACTTGTCATTACCTAATCATGGTGCAAATGCTCATCATCTCTATGAAAGTCTTGGGATTAACATACCTGAAGCAATAATAGATTATAGTGAAAACGTGAACCCTCTAGGACCACCACCTTTTGTTAAAGAGAATTGGGCATCATATGCAAGTTTAATCACTAAATACCCTGATCCACACGGAGAGCCATTTTTATCAGCTGCCGCTACATATCATAAAGTTCCGATCAACCAGGTGATAGTAGGGAATGGGGCTGCTGAAATATTCTCAAGTCTTGCAAAACGCTATGTAAACAAGCGTGCCGTTTTGATCCATCCTACGTTTTCAGAATATGCTGCAACGTTAGCACCCTATCACGTGTACATAAAAGAAATTATTGCCATACAAGCTTTACCTTTAGAGGAAGTATTGGATGAAGTAGAATTTGCAGAAGTTATTTATATTTGCAGACCAAATAATCCTACTGGGTATTTAATTCCTTTAAAAGAAATTATACAAATTGCAGAGTATGCGAAAAGATATAAATGTGAAGTCATTTTAGATGAAGCTTTTCTTGATTTTATCGATGAAGGAGAATCCTTTATACCGCATTTAAAAGATTTTCCGAACGTTATCGTTGTTCGTTCGATGACTAAAATGTATGCAATTCCTGGGTTGCGACTTGGCTATGCAATTGCTAGTGAACAAATTATTAAAGAAACTCGTACAACCATGCCGCATTGGAATAGTAATGCCATTGCGACATCGATAGGTGCAGCTTGCCTAAAGAAAGAGGATTATCGACTACAGGCTATTGCATTTGCGAAAGAAATGCGAAAGAAATTTACTATATTTCTTGAAAAATGGCATTGTGTAGTACTTCCATCAAGAACGAATTTTATTTGCTTTCAACTTTCTAATCCTGAACGTTCTATGGAATTTTTTACGTATTTATTAACAAAGGGCTATGTACTTCGACATACCGAGAACTTTAAAGGTCTGGATGGTAAATGGTTTCGTGTAGGAATGAAGGAAGAAATACACATGGAGCGATTGCAGAAGGAGATGAATAAATGGTTCGAGGGAAACTGGTCTTCATAACGGGTGGTGTACGTAGCGGAAAAAGTAGCTTTGCCGAGAAATATTTGATGAATGAGCACGCTAAACGCAACGTGTATGTAGCTTCAGGAGTTGCGGTGGATATAGAAATGAAGAAACGAATTGAACGGCATCAGCAAGATCGCGAAAATTATCCGGTCGAGTGGGTGACCATTGAGCAGCCTCGACACTTCGAGAAAATCCTTTCCCATATCCAGGATGGAGACGGAGTCCTATGGGATTGTGTTACCACCTGGCTTGCCAATGAGCTCTATGAGGGAGACATGGAGTTGATAGAAGAACGTCTCCATGATGCAATTAATCAAGTTATAGAAAAAGCAAAAGTTATGGTCATTGTTTCAAATGAAGTGCTGGATGAACCGTTATCCAACCATGAAGAGGTTATCCTCTATCAAAAGTGGATCGGACAAATTCATCAACGGCTTGTGGCGAAAGCAGATTATGCCTTTGAGATGGAATATGGTTTAAGTCATCAGTGGAAGTGAGGGGTATAAGTGAAAGGACTAATGGTGCAAGGAACCGCTTCAAGTGTAGGAAAAAGCTTAGTATGTACAGCTATTTGCCGATTACTTGCGAACGAAGGGAAACAAGTGGCACCTTTTAAATCACAAAATATGTCCAGTTTAAGCATACAAACGAAAGATGCCCTTGAAATAAGCGTTTCGCAAGCATTACAAGCAAGAGCAGCTAAAACTTCTTATTTGCCTGAGATGAACCCAATATTATTAAAGCCAAATGGAAATATGGAAACAGACATTATCGTTTTAGGCGAAAAAGTAAATAAAATGAATGGAATGCTTTATCGTGAACAGTTTTTTGAAGAAGGACAAAAACTTATTAAAACAAGTTTAAAGAAGCTTTCAGATTCCTATGAGTACCTGATTTTGGAGGGTGCTGGAAGTCCTGTCGAAATGAATTTAAGAGATCGAGAATTAGTGAATATGCGCGTTGCTGACTTGGCAGACGTACCTGTACTATTAGTCGCTAATATTGAATATGGTGGAGTGTTTGCTTCCATCGTTGGCACCCTTGCATTGCTACCAGTATCGCAAAGAGCAAGAGTGAAAGGGATTATTATTAATAAGTTTCAAGGAGACATTACACTATTTCAAGATGGAATTGATTTTCTTGAAAATTATACTGGAGTAATGGTTTTAGGCACTGTTCCTTACTTTCCAAATGAATTGGAGGAAGAGGACGGGGTTGAAAAGAGTACGAACGCTGCTTCCGATGAACAAATAGAGGAATGGGCAGCACATTTTCGGAAGCATGTGAAATGGGAAAAAATAGTGGATATATTAGAGGTGGGCAAGTGAATAGTCTTTTATTGGCACTTCAGTTTTTCACAATCATTCCAGTTCATAAAAATTTACCGATGGAAGAGCGGCAAATCTCTGGAATGTATAGCATATTCCCGTGGATTGGTGCGAGTATAGGAGCAATTGCTTGTGTATTACTATCTTTCCAGTGGAGTCCATTAATGACAGGGTTCAGTATTGTTTTTGTTGGAATTCTATTGTCTGGGGGTCTCCATTTGGATGGTTTTATAGATACGTCGGATGCATTTTTTTCCTATAGAGATCGATTGAAAAGGTTTGAGATTCTCGATGATCCAAGGGTTGGAGCATTTGGAGTGATGGCAGTTGTCTTATTAATCGTCGGCAAAGTGATTATTGTTTCAGAAGTATTGGCAGCGGAATCGTTTCATTGGATTTTTGTATTGCTTCTCCCATTTTTCTCAAGAGCAACACTTGCAATGCTTTTTGGGTTAACGCGAAGCGCAAAAGAGAGTGGGCTTGCATATTTTTTTAAGCAGAAGATGAATGTGAAAGTTGTTATTCTAGCGACTATATGTAATACGTTTATTGGTCTTTTTCTAATTGGATGGATGTCGTCAAGTTGGTTTATTCCCGTTACATTTGCAGCGGTGTTGCTCTTCTTTATTTGCTTGTATCGCAATTGGTCACTTAAAAATTTTGGTGGTGTGACCGGCGATATTCTAGGGGCGAGTGTTGAAATTACGGAGGCGGTATTATGGCTGACGCTTTTACTATTACTCTCATAAGACATTTGCCAACGCAAGGAAACCTAGAGAAAAAGTATATCGGTTGGACGGATGAACCCATTTTAGCTGGAATGAAAACGAAGAAATTATCTCCAGAAATAAAACAAGTTATTGGCAGTGATCTGACACGCTGCAAACAAACAGCAGAACTGTTATTTAAAGAAATTCCTTATATGACGAATGAAAATCTCCGAGAATGCTCCTTTGGTGATTGGGAAGAAAAAACATATAATGAATTAAAAGACGATAAATTATATCAAGCATGGCTAGATAACCCTCGGCAAGCAGCACCTCCAAATGGAGAGTCACTTGAAAAGATGGAAGCGCGTGTGCTTCAAGGTTTATATGATGTTGTTAGTGAATATGAGAATCCAGTAATTATTACACATGGTGGTCCCATTCGTTTTTTATTAACAAAGTTTGGGAGTGTGGAAAAGAGCTTCTGGGAGTGGAAAGTGCTGCATGGTTGCAGCTATAAAATGCATTGGAATGAAAAGAAAGATGTACTGGAGGGAATGCGGTGCACGTCATTTTCGGTGGAGCATTTAATGGAAAAAGAGCATATGTAGAGCAACTACTAGAAGATAAAGAAGCACAGTGGTTGGATGCTACAGAGGAATTTCCGATTGTATCTTCAAAAGCTGAAGTTGTAATTGTTTTTGGAGTAGAAAATGTATTAGAAGACAAATTGAATAAGTTATTTGAGCATATGGAGCAATGGGATCAAAATTTTGAGGTAATTGTTATTGCGACTGAAATTGGGCGAGGCATCGTCCCGATGGAAGCGAGCATGCGTAAACTGCGAGATGACATCGGAAGATTTTATCAGCAGCTTTTTACAAAGGCAGAACGTGTCACAAGAATTTGGTATGGCATTTCACAAACGATAAAAGGGAGATGATGGAGTTGAAAATTTATACAAAAACAGGTGACAAAGGGCAAACAGGATTAATCGGAGGAAGAACAGATAAAGATGATATTCGAGTGGAAACATATGGGACAATTGATGAAGTAAATTCCTTTATCGGAAAAGCAGTGACAGAGTTGGATTCTACTATTTTTGCTGATATTTTAGAAGACTTAGAAACGATTCAACACGAATTATTCGATTGCGGTGGTGACTTGGCGAACGTATCAAACCGTCGAGTGTATAAAATGACGGATGCCCCAATAGAGGCAATGGAAAAACGTATTGATGTGCTAGTAGAGGAAGGCCCGGTATTAGAGCGCTTCATTTTACCAGGAGGAACTCCTGCAGCAGCAACGCTTCATATTGCGCGTACTATTACGAGACGAGCTGAGCGCCAAATGGTGACACTAATGAAAACGGAAGATGACGTTCCTGCAGTTGTACAACGTTATTTGAATCGTTTATCCGATTATTTATTTGCAGCAGCTAGGGTTGCAAATGCTAGAGAAAATGTGTCTGATGTTGAATATGTGCGTAGTGCAAAAGTATTCAAAAATGTAGGAAGCGTGAAAAAAGAGGAGGCGTAAGAGCGATGAAACTTCGTTTACTTACACTTGCAGCAATGTTTGCAGCCCTATCTACAATAGGTGCATTCGTGAAAATTCCAGTTGGAATTGGAAGTGCCGCACTCGATACGGTTCCTGCATTAGTGTCAGCGGCTTTTCTGCCTCCCGTTTATGCAGGAGCAGCGTCACTCGTGGGACATTTATCTTCGTCGTTGTACGTAGGATTTCCACTTGGACCGTTGCATATAATCATTGCAGTAGAAATGTTTCTTATTTTATTCGTATTTACGAAGTTACATCAAACCGGCCATTATTTCATGAAATGGGTATTTTTCATCGTTGCCAATAGTTTGCTAGCAACACTTCCATTTTACTGGATCATTTCTCCTGCATTTTTTGCTGGAGCGTTACCTGGAATTACGATTGCAACTATATTAAATGCAGGAATCGCAATGATTGTCTCTCCAGTAGTTGAGCGAGTAATGGAGAGAGTGAGAATGCATGCGTAACGCGGTTTTATTGCCAAATGGGCTAGTTTTGACAACTGATAATTCTGCGGGAATCGGAGAAAAAGTGGACGATATTGTTCGAGTGGAAGACGAAATCGTTGCATATTTTGCTACAAGGGTTGCTTTGTTGGAGCAGTGGTCTGCAGATGCACATCCAATCTCCGTTATCGTACACAACTTTACTGGCAATAAAAGCTGGGATAAATATGTTGCAGGAATAGAAAAAGCGTTTCAAGAAATAGAGTGGCCCTGCCCAACAATTACCGGAAGTACGGAATCCAATATGGAGACAATGCAATCTGCGATGGCTGTTACGATGATTGGCGAAAAGCGATGGGCCAGTGAATCAGAAATTACATGGTTTGTGTACGGGAAACCATGTGTCGGGCAAGAGGTAGTGGATTATGCAGATAAAATTGCTGATTTAAAAAAGATATGGAATGCGATGGAAAGAGGGTTTGTCAAACGAGTTTGGCCGGTCGGTTCTAATGGAATTGCCGGCGAATGCATGCGACTTGGTTTGCGCGGTGAAATAACAGGGTGGGACATAATAAAATCGGCTGGCCCGGCTACTTCTGTATTACTAGGAGTTCCAAGCGAACAAATAAAAGATGCGAAAAATCATTTTGAAAAATATTTTGAAGAGATTCGATGAAAAGAAGGGCTATCTCATACGGAGATAGCTTTTTATTTGGAGAAATGGTCTCGCTTGTGTAGGAATTGGTTGCGGATTGGTGTAAATTGGTCTCGTTGGACAATCAATTGGTTGCTGTTAGGGAGCAATTGGTCTCGAAGTGCCGTATAGATACTTTTAACGGAAAATAATTCCAGAAGGAATATAAGGTCAGTAGTAATTAACTCTTATCACATCAACATAACTCTTTATTACGAGAAATGGTCTCGCTTGTGTAGGAATTGGTTGCGGATTGTTGTAAATTGGTCTCGTTGAGTTATCAATTGGTTGCTGTTAGGGAGCAATTGGTCTCGAAGTGACGTATAATACCAATTAATTGAAAATAATCCCAGGCAAGTTTACATATTCTGAAACATATATTGTACAAGTAGTGTCTTGTACAATTTTATTTGATCACCTAGCATTTCCGAACTACTAAAACAAATTTTCTACTAATTTCGCGCAATTTAGAATAAATAAGTGTTGACTGAATGCTCATTCAGTTTTAATATTAAATTAATTCTTTATAAATCTATTAACCTAATGGTATTCTATCCATGATATCATTTTACATCTTAGAGGGGGAGAATAAGATGAGTCCATTATTAATCGCAAACTGGTTACTGTTCATCGCAGTCACTTTGTATGCAATTGGTTTATTCGTATATCTACTTAGAACGAGGTATGCATATATCAAACTGGGGAAAAAAGTCGAATTTGAAGACAATGTGAAGGAAAGACTTCGCAAAATTTGGGTGTATGTGTTTGGGCAAAAGAAGCTTTTAAAGGATAAGAAAAGTGGAACGATTCACGTTATGTTCTTTTATGGTTTCTTACTTGTTCAGTTTGGAGCAATTGATTTTATTTGGAAAGGGTTAGCGCCAGATTCACATTTACCATTAGGTCCATTGTATCCAGCGTTTACGTTCTTCCAAGAAATTGTGACATTTGTTATTTTAATAGCTGTCTTGTGGGCATTTTACAGACGCTATATTGAAAAATTAGTACGTTTAAAACGCGGTTGGAAAAATGGACTAGTTCTGATTTTCATCGGCGGGTTAATGGTTTCTGTTTTAGTAGGTAATGGTATGGGAATGATTTGGCATGGTCATGAGGCTGTATGGTCAGAGCCAATTGCATCTTCTATTGCAATCCTTTTTGGATTTGTTCCACCGACAGCTGCAGCAGTAGTTTTCTATGCAATGTGGTGGGTACATCTTTTATTCCTATTAACATTCTTAGTATATGTACCGCAATCAAAGCATTTCCACTTGATTACTGGTCCGGCAAACGTGTACTTCCACCGATTAGACAATGTTGGAAAGCTACGTCCAATAAATTTTGAAGAGGAAGAAGACGAAGAAGCAAATGAAGATGAAATGCCTTCATTCGGAGTAGGTCGCATTCAAGATTTTACTCAAGCACAGATGATTGATTTCTACGCATGTGTAGAATGTGGTCGTTGTACAAATATGTGTCCAGCAACGGGAACAGGTAAAATGCTTTCTCCAATGGACTTGATCGTGAAGCTTCGTGATCACTTAACATTAACTGGTGCAGTAGAAACGAAGAAAAAACCTTGGGTACCTACACTTGCGTTCCAAGGAACAAAAGGTAATCAACTTGCGATGGCTGCTGGGGCAGAAGGAGCAGTAATCGAAGACATTTATAGCCCATCCCTAATTGGAGATGTTATTACAGAAGAGGAAATTTGGGCATGTACAACTTGCCGTAACTGTGAAGATCAATGTCCTGTAATGAATGAGCATGTCGATAAGATTATCGATCTTCGCCGTTATTTAGTAATGACAGAAGGAAAAATGGACGCAGATGCACAACGCGCGATGACAAATATCGAGCGTCAAGGTAATCCATGGGGATTAAATCGTAAAGAAAAAGAAAACTGGAGAGATGCACGTCCAGATATTCATATTCCAACAGTGAAAGAAGTTTCAAAAGCTGGAGAAGAATTTGAGTACTTATTCTGGGTTGGCTCAATGGGATCCTTCGATAACCGTTCACAAAAAATCGCTTTATCGTTTGCACACTTGATGAACGAGGCTGGAGTGAAATTTGCGATTCTTGGTAATAAAGAAAAGAACTCTGGAGACACACCACGTCGCCTAGGGAACGAGTTTTTATTCCAAGAGCTAGCATCGAACAATATTTCAGAATTTGAAAAAGCTGGGGTAACTAAAATAGTAACAATTGACCCACATGCATATAATATCTTTAAAAATGAATATAGTGATTTTGGATGGAATGGAGAAGTTCTTCACCACACAGAAATGCTATATGATTTAGTTCAAGCTGGTCGCTTGAAACCACAATACGCAGTAGAAGAAACAATTACATTCCATGATTCTTGTTATTTAGGGCGATACAATGATGTCTATGACGCACCTCGTGAAGTGTTAAAAGCAATCCCAGGAGTGAAATTAGTTGAAATGGATCGTAACCGTGAAAAAGGAATGTGCTGTGGAGCAGGTGGCGGATTGATGTGGATGGAAGAGCATGTTGGAAACAGAGTCAACGTTGCTCGAACAGAACAGGCTTTAGAAGTAAATCCAACGATTATTTCTTCTGGATGTCCTTATTGCTTAACAATGCTCTCAGATGGCACGAAAGCGAAGGAAGTCGAAGAAACAGTTGGAACATACGATATCGCCGAGCTTCTAGAAAAATCTATTTTCGGAGAAATTATGCCATCAGCGGAAGATGAAGAAGTAGCACCAACTGTTCAATAATATTCCCGCTCAATTTAGCAAGTGAGCGTACTGGCACTTCTATTCGCTTCTGTCTCGAGCGGATCGAACAAGACATATTTATATTGCAAATATTTTTATAGTTTCGTAAACTAGAATTAATAGTAAGGGAGTATTTTTACTCCCTTTTTTCTAACATTTCATGTCGAGCGAGCGTTCAGTCAATTAAATTTTTTTATTTTATTTGAAAGCGATTTCATTAAAGTGAGGGGTGGCTATTTTGGTAAAGACAGTTATTTTAGATGGAGCACGTACAGCTTTTGGAAAGTTTGGGGGAGCACTGAGTAGTTTAACGGCTTCTGATTTAGGTGGAGTAGCTATTAAAGAGGCACTAACTCGTGCTGGTATAGAGGCAGATCAAGTGGATGAAGTCATAATGGGGTCTGTATTACAAGCAGGTCAAGGTCAAATTCCTTCGCGACAAGCGGCAACAAAAGCAGGTATTCCTTGGTCTGTTAAAACAGAAACGATTAATAAAGTTTGTGCTTCTGGAATGCGTAGTGTCACGCTTGCGGATCAATTAATTCGTGTAGGTGATGAAGAAATCATCGTGGCAGGTGGAATGGAATCCATGTCTAATGCTCCTTATTATTTACCAAAAGGGAGATTTGGCCTTCGTATGGGGGATGGCCAAATAGTAGATGGAATGGTTTATGACGGACTTTCTTGTTCATTCCATCCAAAAAATGTACACATGGGAACGTACGGAAACTCTACAGCAGAATCTTTTGAATTATCACGTGAGAAGCAAGATGAATGGTCATTTAGAAGTCATGACCGTGCTTTAAAAGCAATCGATAATGGCATTTTAGCAGAGGAAATTGTTTCAGTAGAAATACCTCAACGAAAGGGAGAACCAATCGTTGTTGAGAAGGACGAAGCACCTCGACGTGATACATCTTTAGAGTCACTAGCTAAGCTAAAGCCAGCATTTGGTAGCGAGGGAACGATAACAGCAGGAAATGCACCTGGAGTAAATGACGGGGCATGTGCAATCGTTTTGACAAATGAACAAAAAGCAAAAGAGCTTGGAAAAGAGCCACTTGCATACGTTTTAGGTCATGCAGAGGTAGCGATTGAACCAGAAAACTTCCCACAAACACCTGGTATCGTGATTAATAAATTGTTAGATAAAACAGGGAAAAATCTTGCAGATATCGATCTATTTGAAATAAATGAAGCTTTTGCTGCTGTAGCATTAGTAAGCAGTGAAATAGCTGGTCTAGATGAAGAAAAAGTAAACGTGAACGGTGGAGCTGTGGCACTTGGACATCCGATTGGAGCATCCGGAGCCCGTATTATTCTTACACTTGCATATGAATTAAAACGCCGTGGTGGCGGGATTGGGATTGCGGCTATTTGTTCCGGTGGTGGTCAAGGCGACGCTATTATGATTGAAGTTCCAAAAACAGGGGGTAAAGAAGCATGACAATCCAAAAAGTAATGGTAATAGGGGCAGGGCAAATGGGATCAGGGATTGCTCAAGTTTGTGCACAAGCAGGTTTTGAAGTAAAGCTTAATGACCGTGAGGAACAATTTTACAATCGTGGAATCCAAACGATTACCAAAAACTTGTCACGTAATGTAGAAAAAGGACGAATGACAGAAGAGGAAAAACAAGCAGTACTAAGTAACATTACAAAATCCCTTTCCATTGAGGATGCTAACGATGTGGATATCGTTATCGAAGCAGCTGTTGAAAACATGGAAATCAAGCAATCTATTTTTAAGCAATTAGATGAAATCACACCAAAGCATACGATTCTAGCAACAAATACATCCTCTCTACCAATTACAGAAATTGCAGCAGTAACGAATCGCCCCGAGCAAGTAATAGGTATGCATTTTATGAATCCAGTTCCAGTGATGAAACTAGTGGAAATTATTCGTGGTTTAGCAACTTCTGATGAAGTGTATGCAGCGATTGAAGATATGACAAAAAAACTTGGAAAAGTACCTGTTGAAGTAAATGATTTTCCAGGTTTCGTTTCCAACCGTATTCTAATGCCGATGATCAATGAAGCTATTTACACACTATATGAGGGTGTCGCTTCAAAAGAAGCAATCGATGATGTGATGAAAATGGGAATGAACCATCCAATGGGACCACTACAACTTGCAGATTTTATTGGCTTAGATACATGCTTATACATTATGGAAATCTTGCACGAAGGCTTTGGAGATAGTAAGTATCGTCCATGTCCACTACTTAGAAAATACGTCAAAGCAGGTTGGTTAGGGAAGAAGTCAGGCCGTGGTTTCTACATATACGAGTAAGGAGCGTGAATCATGGAATTAACATTCACAGAAGAACAACTTATGATGCGCAATATGGTTCGAGACTTTGCAAAAACGGAAATCGAGCCTTTTATTGAACGAATGGAGCAAGGAGAGTTCCCCCGTGAAATTATAAAAAAAATGGGTGAGCTTGGCTTGATGGGAATCACGGTTCCTGAAAAATACGGCGGTTCTGAAATGGATTTTACGAGCTATGTTATAGCGATCAACGAGCTTTCAAAGGTAAGTGCTGTTATAGGTGTGATTCTCTCCGTTCATACATCCGTAGGAACAAGTCCGATACTCTATTTTGGAAATGAAGAGCAAAAGAATAAATACGTACCAAAGCTTGCTTCTGGAGAATCCCTTGGAGCATTTTGTTTAACAGAACCTTCAGCTGGATCGGATGCTGGTGCATTAAAAACAAAAGCAGTGTTGAAGGGCGACCACTATGTTTTGAATGGTTCTAAGGTTTTTATCACAAATGGTGGAGAAGCAGATATTAACATCGTGTTTGCTTCAACAGATACATCCAAAGGGTCAAAAGGCATTACTGCATTCATCGTAGAAAAGGATACACCAGGGTTTATTGTTGGGAAAGATGAAGAGAAAATGGGCTTGCATGGCTCAAGAACAGTCCAACTCACATTTGAAGATATGAAAATACCAGTAGAAAATAGACTGGGTGAAGAGGGAGAAGGTTTTAAAATCGCTATGGCTAATTTAAATACTGGACGTATCGGAATTGCTACTCAAGCATTAGGCATTGCGGAAGCAGCACTGGAGGCGGCAGTAGGATATGCGAAAGAGCGTGTACAATTTGGTAAACCGATCGCAGCAAATCAAGGTGTTGGCTTTAAGCTTGCTGATATGGCGACAGCAGTAGAGGCAGCAAGACTTCTTGTTTACCGAGCAGCAAGTCTTCGCGAACAAGGTCTTCCTTGCGGAAAAGAAGCATCAATGGCTAAATTATTCGCATCCAAAACAGCGGTTGACGTTGCAATAGAGGCAGTTCAAGTATTCGGCGGATATGGCTATACAGAAGACTACCCGGTAGAACGTTATTTCCGTGACGCAAAAATTACGGAAATCTACGAAGGAACTAGTGAAATTCAACGAATCGTAATTGGGAAGCATGTGATTAATTAATTTTTTCCTAAAAGTGGAGAGGGGCGACCAAACCTTTCTTATTAGCAACAACTAATTCTACATCGAGAACGACTAAATTGAAGCTGAATATAAAAATATACCTAAAAAGGCGGGAAAACAATGAATTTTCAACTATCCGAAGAGCATGAAATGATTCGTAAAATGGTGCGTGACTTTGCAGAAAACGAAGTAGCACCAACTGCTGCAGAGCGCGACGAGGAAGAACGCTTTGATCGTGAAATTTTCGATAAGATGGCTGAGCTAGGCTTAACGGGTATTCCTTGGCCAGAAGAATACGGCGGAATTGGTTCTGATTACCTTGCATACTGCATCGCCGTAGAAGAGTTATCCCGAGTTTGTGCATCAACAGGAGTAACCCTTTCTGCACACACCTCTCTTGCAGGATGGCCGATTTTCAAATATGGCAATGAAGAACAAAAACAAAAATATCTTCGTCCAATGGCAGAAGGTACAAAAATTGGTGGATACGGTTTAACAGAGGCAGGTTCAGGATCTGACGCTGGTGGGATGAAAACAACAGCTAAATTAGATGGCGATCATTATGTATTGAATGGATCTAAAATCTTTATTACGAATGGTGGTATCGCAGACATCTATGTCGTTTTTGCGGTTACTGATCCAACGTCCAAACATAAAGGCACAAGCGCATTTATTGTAGAAGCTGATTTCGAAGGATTCTCTGTTGGGAAAAAAGAAAAGAAACTAGGAATTCGTTCTTCTCCTACAACAGAAATTATTTTTGATAATTGCCGAGTACCAAAAGAAAATCTTCTTGGTGAAGAAGGTGAAGGTTTCATTATCGCGATGAAAACATTGGATGGTGGACGTAATGGTATTGCTGCGCAAGCAGTGGGGATTTCGCAAGGAGCACTTGATGCAGCAGTAGGTTATGCAAAGGAACGTGTTCAATTCGGAAAGCCAATTGTTGCAAATCAAGGTGTATCATTCAAGCTTGCTGATATGGCAACTGCAACAGAGGCATCACGTCTGCTTACGTATCAAGCAGCTTGGTTAGAATCCAACGGACTTCCTTATGGGAAAGAATCTGCTATGGCAAAATTGATGGCTGGAGATACAGCCATGAAAGTAACAACAGAGGCAGTGCAAGTATTTGGGGGATATGGATATACAAAAGATTACCCGGTTGAACGCTTTATGCGAGATGCAAAAATTACACAAATATACGAGGGCACACAAGAAATTCAACGCCTTGTTATTTCTCGTATGCTAACAAAGTAATCGATGCCTATGGAAAAAAAGCATGAAGTAAAGACTTCGGTGAAAGATGAAAACCTCATTGAAAAAAGACGTCACCAAATGATTCGTGCAGCTGTTACTTTATTCAAAGAGAAAGGCTTTCACCGAGCAACAACGCGAGAAATTGCAAAGGAAGCCGGGTTTAGTATAGGTACCCTGTATGAATACATTCGCACAAAGGAAGATGTCCTCTATTTAGTATGCGATAGTATATACAATGAAGTACATGACAAGCTCTCGCAAATAACGTTGGAGAATGGTACGATAGACGACCTCAAAAATGCTATCCGTCATTATTATGGGGTAATTAATGACATGCAAGATGAGTTCGTTGTCATGTATCAAGAATCCAAATCCTTGCCAAAAAACGCACTAGATTACGTATTAAAGAAAGAATTAGAAATGGTTGATATTTTCCATAAAATTCTTAATGGTTGTATACAAACTGGGGAACTGAAATTGACAGATGCCCAAGCAAAACTTTACGCGCATACCCTTGTAGTCCAAGGTCAAATGTGGGCATTTAGAAGATGGGCATTGCGTAAGGAATTTACAATTGAACAATTTACGGAACTACAAATAGAATTTGTACTAAATGGGATGAGGAAATAAGAAAAGCGCAAGTGCCTAGAGTCTAGACATTAAGACTAATTCAAACAAAGGGGGAACGACATGTCTACTGTAGAAGTATACCGTCCAAAAAATCATGTCCGTTTTGTATCAGCATCGAGTCTATTTGATGGACATGATGCGTCGATTAATATTATGCGACGTATTTTACAAGCTAGCGGAGCGGAAGTAATCCACTTAGGTCACAACCGTTCGGTAGAAGAAGTGGTGAATGCTGCGATTCAAGAGGATGTTCAAGGGATTGCCATATCTTCCTATCAAGGAGGACATGTTGAGTATTTTAAATATATGAAGGATTTACTCGTAGAACGTGGTGCGCCTCATATTCGTATATTTGGCGGTGGCGGCGGAGTAATCATTCCGAAAGAAATAAAAGAACTGCAAGAATACGGTATATCAGGTATTTTTTCTCCAGAGGATGGCCGTAAACTTGGCCTTCAAGGTATGATCAATCAAATGCTTATGGAATGTGATGTTCCGACGAAAGCTTCAGGAGCAAAAGACGAGATTTCCGAAGTATCTACGGAGAAACCGGAAGTGCTAGCTCATTTGATTACATTAGCAGAGGAAGCACATCAAACAAATGATGCTGAAGCAAAAGAAATGCTAGAACAAGCGAAAGCTTTATCAAAAGGTACACCAGTGTTAGGTATCACGGGTACTGGTGGGGCAGGGAAAAGTTCATTAACAGACGAATTAATTCGCCGATTCCTACACGAATTACCGGATAAAAAGATTGCCGTTCTATCCATTGACCCGACGAAACAAAAGACTGGTGGGGCACTGCTAGGTGACCGTATCCGAATGAATGCTATTTTCAATAAACGTGTATTTATGCGTAGTTTGGCAACACGTGGATCTCGTACAGAATTATCTGGTGCGATTGCAGATGTCCTTGATGTTGTTAAAGTAGCGGGCTTTGATTTAATAATTGTAGAAACAAGTGGTATCGGGCAAGGTGATGCAGAAATCACTAATGTATCAGACGTTTCTATGTATGTAATGACAAGTGAATTTGGTGCACCATCTCAATTAGAAAAGATTGATATGATCGATTACGCAGATTTGATTGTTATCAATAAATTCGAACGAAAAGGTTCAGAAGATGCACTTCGTCAAGTACAAAAACAGTATCAACGCAGCCGTGAATTATGGCATGATGATTTAGATACTATGCCAGTTTATGGAACGATTGCTAGCCAATTTAATGATAAAGGCACCAATTCTTTATTTGCAGCTTTAGTTGCTGTAATGAATGAAAAAACTGGCACCAACTGGGAGACAACCTACGAGCAATTTGTGAAAACTCAAAAGCAAAACGTAATAATTCCAAATGATCGTCGCTATTATTTACGTGAAATCACAGATACTGTTCGTGGATATCATAAAAAATCCGAGGAACAAGTAGCTTTTGCAAGAAGATTGTTCCAATTAGAAGGTGCAATAGAAGCAGTAAAAGAAAGAGCGGCAGATGATGCATTAATTCACTCACTAGAATCATTAGCTAACGGAGTACGAGACGAACTTACTGCTGAATCAAAACGTATACTGGAGAACTGGGCAGCTCTAAAAGAAGCATATGCTGGAGATGAATTCGTAACTAAAATCCGTGATAAGGAAATTCGCACGATTCTTCGTACAGAAAGCTTATCAGGGCTGAAAATACCAAAAGTTGTACTTCCAAAATTCGTTGATTATGGTGAAATTTTAAGATGGGTTTACAAAGAAAATGTACCTGGCTCATTCCCATATACAGCTGGAGTTTTCCCATTCAAAAGAGAAGGGGAAGATCCAAAGAGACAATTTGCAGGAGAGGGAACACCAGAACGTACGAACCGTCGCTTTCATTATTTATCTAAAGATGACGATGCAAAACGTCTTTCAACTGCATTTGACTCGGTAACATTGTATGGTGAAGATCCAGATCATCGACCTGATATTTATGGGAAAGTCGGCGAATCTGGCGTAAGCATTTGTACGTTAGAGGATATGAAAAAGCTATATGACGGGTTTGATTTATGTGCACCATCAACATCCGTTTCAATGACAATCAATGGTCCTGCACCAATCATTTTGGCAATGTTTATGAATACAGCAATTGATCAGCAAGTTCGCCTTCGCGAGGAGGAGCTTGGACGTACTCTAACTGTGGAAGAATTTACACAAGTAAAGGCTGCGACACTCCAAGTAGTTCGTGGTACTGTTCAGGCAGATATATTAAAAGAAGACCAAGGTCAAAACACATGTATTTTCTCTACTGAATTTGCTTTACGTATGATGGGGGATATTCAACAATACTTTATTGACCATAAGGTTCGTAACTACTATTCCGTTTCTATTTCTGGATACCATATTGCAGAAGCTGGAGCGAATCCAATTTCTCAGCTGGCATTCACATTATCAAATGGCTTTACTTATGTGGAGTACTATTTGAGTCGTGGTATGAATATAGATGATTTTGCACCAAACTTATCTTTCTTCTTCTCAAATGGGTTGGATCCAGAGTACACAGTTATCGGACGTGTTGCCCGTCGTATTTGGGCAGTTGTGATGCGTGATAAATACGGTGCAAATGACCGTAGTCAAAAGTTAAAATATCACGTCCAAACATCTGGTAGAAGTCTACATGCGCAAGAAATTGACTTTAATGATATTCGAACAACTTTACAGGCGTTGATGGCACTTCAGGATAACTGTAACTCTCTTCATACAAATGCTTATGATGAAGCGATAACAACACCAACTGAGGAATCTGTTCGTCGTGCTATGGCAATTCAAATGATCATTACAAAAGAACACGGATTATCAAAAAATGAAAATCCATTACAAGGTGCATTTATTGTAGAAGAACTAACAGACCTAGTAGAAGAAGCAGTTCTTTCTGAATTTGATCGTATAAATGACCGCGGTGGTGTTCTTGGAGCAATGGAAACACAATACCAACGTGGAAAAATTCAAGAAGAATCTATGTACTATGAAATGAAAAAACACACGGGCGAACTTCCGATCATCGGTGTGAACACATACTTAAATCCGAATCCTGCTTCTGAAGAGGATATCGATAATATGGAACTAGCACGTGCAACAAAGGAAGAAAAAGAAACTCAAATAACGAACCTTCGAAGCTTTCAAAAGAAAAATGAGTTAGAAGCTGCTGAAGCTCTTAATCGTCTAAAGCAAGTAGCAATGACTGGAGGAAACATCTTCGAGGAGCTTATGACAACTGTCCAAAAAGCAAGTCTTGGGCAAATAACGAACGCTCTTTACGAGGTGGGTGGCCAGTATCGAAGAAACATGTAAAAAAAATTAGTGTTCCGATCATATATCGGAACACTTTTTTCCTTTTATTTTGTATAATGGAACTATTAAGTAGTGAGGGAGATATGGAATGAAAACCCCAATACACATAATGATCATTATAATATTCCTATTACTAACCATTCTCCTTTATAATAAACAACTGGGAGCTATTCCATTACTATTACTTTCGTTTTATTTATTCACCTTAGCTTTTAATAAATTATTCCTTTTCAAAAAGAATAAATGAATGTAGCATATAACATACTTGTTTGTATATAATGGGAAGTATGCAAACGGACATAGAAAGGACGTGCACGATTTGAATTTTCGTGAAATGACAACAGCACAATTACAAGAAGAATCGTTAATAGATTTAGGATTTGCGATTTTAGAAGATAAGAAAAACTCTTTAACTTTATCTGAACTTTTTAGTGAAATTCAAAAACTGAATAGTTTAACAGATGAAGAAATGGCAGCTCGCAAACCTCAATTTTATACAGATATGAATATTGATGGACGCTTTTTAGCTACTGCAGAAAATCAATGGGGACTAAGAGAATGGTATCCTGTAGAACAAATTGAAGAAGAGACTGCTCCTACTGTTAAAGTCCGTAAAAAGAAAGCTAAAGTTTCAGACGATGACGATTTAGATCTTGAACTAGAAGAAGATGAAATTATCTTCGAAGAAGAATTCGATGAATTTATCGAAGACGATGATGAGGATGAAGACGAAGATGACGATGATCCAGTAATTGATTTCGTAGGAGAAATCGATGAAGTAATCGAAGAGGATTTAATCGACGAAGAAGAAGATGAATTTGATATCATCGATGACGAAGAGTTGGAAGATGAAGAAGAATTAGAAGACGAAGAAGAATAATTCTTGACTTCTATACGCAAACGCTATAAGATTTTATTGGGCTCTTTTTAAAGAGACATTACTCATGTGCATATGCGCTCCCCTGCCAAAAGCAGGTGGGGCGCTTTTTGTTATTTTATAACCTTATTCATCTAAGTCCTACTGAATAAGGTTATAGCCTAAGGCGAATGCTACAGATTATGTAAAGAAAAAATCATTGGGCTCTGTGCAATGTAATATGTTATCATCTTTACTTGAGTGTAAAATCTGAGCTTAAAAGACCAAGGCGAAATAGATACTATATTAGGAGGAACAAGCATGACTAAATTTATTTTTGTTACTGGTGGGGTTGTATCTTCACTAGGTAAAGGAATTACGGCTGCATCTCTAGGTCGTTTATTAAAAAACAGAGGATTAAACGTAACAATTCAAAAATTTGATCCTTACATCAACTTAGATCCAGGGACTATGAGCCCGTATCAGCATGGAGAAGTTTTTGTAACTGACGATGGGGCAGAGACAGATTTAGATTTAGGTCATTACGAGCGTTTTATTGACATTAATTTAAATAAATACTCGAATATCACTACTGGGAAGGTATATTCTTCTGTACTAAGAAAAGAACGCCGTGGCGATTACAATGGTGGAACAGTACAAGTTATCCCACATATTACAAACGAAATTAAAAATCGTTTATTCTTAGCTGCAAAAGAAACACATGCGGATATTGTTATCACTGAAATTGGTGGAACAGTAGGAGATATCGAATCACTACCTTTCTTAGAAACAATCCGTCAAATGAAACGTGATGTTGGCAGTAACAACGTAATGTACATTCACTGTACATTAGTTCCTTTTATAAAAGCTGCCGGTGAAATGAAAACAAAACCAACGCAACATAGTGTTAAAGAGTTACGTAGTCTAGGTATTCAACCAAATGTCATTGTTGTTCGCTCAGAGATGCCAGTTCCTCAAGATATGAAAGACAAAATTGCTCTTTTCTGTGACATTAAACCAGAAGAAGTAATCGAATGTATTGATGCGGATTCATTATATGAAATTCCATTAAATCTTCAAGCGCAACATTTAGATCAAATTGTTGTGGATCATTTCCAACTTACTACGAAAGAAGCAGATATGACAGATTGGATAGCACTTGTTGATCAAGTGAAATCTTTATCTAAAAAAGTTCGCATAGGGTTAGTTGGTAAATATGTAGAGCTTCAAGATGCATACATTTCAGTAGTAGAAGCAATGAAACATGCTGGCTACAAATTTGATGCGGATGTAGAAGTGAAATGGGTGAATGCGGAAGAAGTAAATGATGCAAATGTTGCAGAAATTCTTTCAGATGTAGACGGCATCCTTGTTCCTGGTGGATTTGGAGACCGCGGCGTAGAAGGAAAAATTGCAGCTACACGATTTGCTCGTGAAAACAATGTACCATTCTTAGGTATTTGCTTAGGAATGCAGCTAGCAACAGTTGAATTTGCTCGTAACATATTGGAACTTGAAGGTGCTCACTCAACTGAACTAGATCCAAAAACTCCACATTCTATTATTGATTTATTGCCAGAACAAAAAGACGTAGAGGATTTAGGTGGAACACTTCGTCTAGGATTATATCCATGTAAATTAACTCCTGGTTCTAAAGCACATGATGCATACGGTGAAGAACTTGTATATGAACGTCACCGTCACCGTTATGAATTCAATAACGAATACCGTGAACAATTTGAAGCTGCAGGATTTATGTTCTCTGGTACAAGCCCAGATGGTCGTCTAATCGAAATTATCGAGCTACCAGATCACCCATTTTTCGTAGCTTCTCAGTTCCATCCGGAATTTGTGTCACGTCCACAGCGTCCACAACCATTATTCCGTGAGTTCATCAAAGCATCCGTAGGAGAATAAAAAAGAAAAAGCAGTTCGACTTGTCGAACTGCTTTTTTATTTGGAATTAAACGGCAAAGAGCGACCGATATCGGTGTGAGAGCAACCAATTACCCTATGAGCGCAACCGATTCTCGTCTGAAAGCAACCAATTCCATCATAAGCGCGACCATTTCTCACAATAAAGAGTTTACTTCACTTGAGAAATAGATTTCTTATGCTGGAGCCTAGTGATTAGGTATTAAATGGCAAAGAGCGACCAATATTGGTGTGATAGCAACCAATTACTCTTTGAGCGAGACCAATTCTCTACTGAAAGCAACCAATTCCACCAAAAGCGCGACCATTTCTCACAATAAAGAGTTTACTTCACTTTAGAAATGGATTTCTTATGCGGGAGCCAGGTAAATAGGTATTAATTGGCAAAGAGCGACCAATCTAAGTGTGAGAGCAACCAATTGCTCTCTGACCGAGACCAATTCTCGACTGAAAGCAACCAATTCCAACATAAGAGCGATTATTACTCACAATAAAGAGTTTACTTCACTTGAGAAATGGATTTCTTATGCAGGAGTCTAGAAATTAGGCATTATATGGCAAAGAGCGACCAATATTGGTGTGAGAGCAACCAATTATACTATGAACGAGACCAATTCTCGTATGAAAGCAACCAATTCCATCATAAGGGCGACCATTTCTCACAATAAAGAGTTTACTTCACTTGAGAAATGGATTTCTTATGCAAGAGTCCAGTATTAGGCATTAAATGGCAAAGAGCGACCAATATTGGCGTTAGAGCAACCAATTACTCTCTGAACGAGACCAATTCTCGTCTGAAAGGCAACCATTTCCACCATACGCACGACAATTTCTCAAAAAAATTTATTAACCATGAAACTAAACTATAAAAACTCCGACTAATCTTTAGGTTGTACACTTCGAATCCAAATTAATATAAAATGCCCACGAAAATTTCTTGTTTCCATGGGCATATATAGCTAATTTTTAATCTTCGCTTAAAAGAATCTCGTCTAGCTTCATTTTGACAGCTTCGTATACGAACATTGCACTTAGCGCATAAGGTAAAACAATTCTACTGCCATCCTCAGCAGGTAGTAAGCCTTTGGTAAGTTTTAAAGAAATATATGTATAAGCAAGATTCGCTAGCTTGTTTTCATCATTATGATTTTCAGCAGCAAGTACACTGAACGGAATAAATTCTGCACTTAATTTCTCTGCAAGCGCTAGAGCATCTTCGTTTTCGCTAGATCTAGCGATGATCCAAACGCGATCTGCACTTGTAAGTTCGGTATCTGAAGTCCAAACTTTCAAACTTGGGAATTTTTCTACGGCATTTTCTGCATTTATCGTAATACTTTCCATTTCACCGAATGCTGCAAAGTATATAAAGCCTTCTCTTGCAGCCGCTTGTGCAAGAAGTCTAGCAGTTTCTTCAATATTTTCTTCCTCCGAATTTACTATTCTTTGGAGGAGACCTGTCAGTTGTGTCGTTAACATTTTCATTCTTTTTTCACCTCAATTTTTATTATAGTGTAGGAAAAGATAAACGTAAAATGGGTATTTTTTAGAATCTCAAGAAGGAAAATGTATATTAATAGCGAATAGTATAGAAGGGGAAAATTTAATAAAAGGGGTTTGTACATCATGAAACACATATTAATCGTAGATGATCAACTAGGAATACGAATGCTCTTAAAAGAAGTTTTTTCACAGGAAGGCTACGAAGTGAGCTTAGCGGCTAACGGCCCAGAAGCTTTGGATATTGCTAGTGAGGAAAGTTTAGATGGTGTATTATTAGATATGAAAATTCCAGGTATGGATGGAATAAAAATCTTAACTTTACTTAAAGAAAAGTATCCAAATTTACCTGTCATGATGATGACAGCATATGGAGAGTTAAACCTAATTCAAGAAGCAAAGGATTTAGGTGCTTCTCTTTACTTTACTAAGCCTTTTGATATATTCGAAGTGCGTGATGCAGTAAATAATATATTAAAGAAGTAGTACAGAGGCAGGCAGTGGAAAACATGGCCTTTTTTTGTTATGATGAAAAGTGGAGGACGCAGTTTAATATTTCTGTAACTTGAATAACAGGCGTCTGCAACAGATAAAATAGAGAGAAAAATGATGTACAAATGAGAGTGTATGAAAATAGAGGAGGTCCATTGGAATGGCTTTAGTATCGATGAAAGAAATGCTTGAAAAAGGGAAAAAAGAAGGTTATGCAGTAGGGCAATTCAATATTAATAACCTTGAATTTACTCAAGCTATTTTACAAGCGGCAGAGGAAGAAAAATCACCAGTTATATTAGGTGTATCCGAAGGTGCGGCAAAATATATGGGCGGCTTTACAACAGTTGTACATATGGTAAAAGGTCTAATGGAAGACTATAAAACGTCAGTTCCAGTGGCAATTCATTTAGATCACGGCTCAAGTTTTGATAAATGTAAAGCAGCAATCGATGCTGGATTCACTTCTGTTATGATTGATGCTTCTCATCATCCATTTGAAGAAAACGTAGAAATTACTTCTAAGGTAGTGGATTATGCCCACGCACACAACGTTTCTGTAGAAGCAGAACTTGGTACAGTCGGCGGGCAGGAAGACGACGTAATAGCAGATGGTGTTATTTATGCAGACCCTGCGGAATGTGCGGAATTAGTGAAACGTACTGCAATTGATTGCTTAGCGCCAGCACTTGGTTCAGTTCATGGGCCTTATAAAGGTGAACCTAATTTAGGTTTTAAAGAAATGGAAGAGATTTCAAAATTAGCAGATCTTCCATTAGTATTACACGGTGGAACAGGTATTCCTACACATGATATTAAACGCTCAATCTCATTAGGGACTGCTAAAATCAATGTGAACACGGAAAACCAAATTTCTGCTACTAAAGCGATTCGTGCATATTTGGATGAAAATCCAAAACAGTATGACCCACGTAAATACCTAACACCAGCACGTGATGCTATTAAAACAACCGTTATCGGTAAAATGCGTGAATTTGGAAGCTCTAATAAAGCATAAATCAGTAAGATATAATAGAATGTGGGGAGAAGTCTTCTAGTGAACATACAGAAGCTTCTCCTATTTTTCCATCATAAGGAGGAACTTATTAAGATGAAATTTTTTATAGATACAGCTAATTTTGAGGAAATTAAAGAAGCACACGCATGGGGTATTTTATCCGGTGTTACGACGAATCCTTCGCTAGTAGCGAAAGAAAATATCTCATTTCATGATCGCCTTCGCGAAATTACAGCATTAGTAAATGGTTCTGTAAGTGCAGAAGTAATCGCATTGGATGCAGAGGGTATGATTAAAGAAGGTAGAGAACTTGCAGCAATTGCACCGAATATTACGGTGAAATTACCGATGACACCTGAAGGGTTAAAAGCATGCGCAGTTTTTAGTTCAGAAGGAATCAAAACAAATGTGACGCTTATCTTTAGTGCAAACCAAGCGCTATTGGCAGCTCGCGCAGGTGCAACATATGTATCGCCATTTTTAGGCCGTTTAGATGACATTGGGCATGATGGAATGGAACTGATTGCGAAAATAGCTCAAATCTTTGCTATTCACAACATTGATACAGAAATTATTGCAGCTTCTATCAGACATCCTCAGCATATTACGTATGCAGCTTTAAATGGTGCTCATATTTCTACAACTCCATTTAAAGTATTAAAACAACTATTCCATCATCCTTTAACAGATAAAGGAATTGAAGGATTTCTAGCGGATTGGAACAATCGTAAGAGCGAGTAACAAGACGAAGGAGAAACGTATGGAAGTTTATAAAATAAAAGGAGCTAATCGTTTACATGGTACGATTAAGGTAAGCGGGGCAAAAAATAGTGCAGTAGCGCTAATTCCTGCTTCCTTGTTAGCGAACTCTCCAGTAACTATTGAAGGCCTGCCAGAGATTTTAGATGTATGGACATTGAAAGATATTCTAGAAGAATTAGGTGCAAAAATCACATTTGAAGACGGAACGATGACAATTGATCCTACAAATGTGGTAGATATGCCCTTGCCAAATGGCAATATTAAAAAGTTGCGGGCATCATACTATTTAATGGGTGCACTTCTTGGAAAATTTAATAAAGCGGCTATTGGATTACCTGGAGGATGCCACTTGGGACCTCGCCCAATAGATCAGCATATTAAAGGCTTTGAGGCATTAGGTGCTAACGTATCGAATGAGCATGGCGCTATTTATTTACGTGCAGAAAAATTGGTTGGCACGAAAATTTATTTAGACGTCGTAAGTGTTGGGGCAACTATTAATATAATGCTTGCTGCAGTACTTGCAAAAGGTAGAACGATTATTGAAAATGCTGCAAAAGAACCAGAAATCATTGATGTTGCCACATTGCTATCAAATATGGGAGCGAATATAAAAGGTGCTGGGACGAATGTCATTCGAATCGACGGTGTTGAAGAATTACACGGGACGAAGCACACAATCATTCCAGACCGAATTGAAGCCGGAACATTTATGATTATGGCTGCTATAGCAGGTGACGGTATCACGATTGACAATGTGATTCCATTTCATGTAGAAGCATTAACAGCAAAACTACGAGAAATGGGAGTAAAAGTGGAGGAGCATGAAGAGAAGATATTCATTCCAAAAGCTCAAAATTTACAAGCTGTCGATGTGAAAACTCTTGTGTATCCTGGGTTTCCTACGGATTTACAACAACCTTTTTCGGTGTTGTTAACGCAAGCTAACGGAACTTCCGTTATTACCGATACTATTTACTCAGCTCGATTTAAGCAAATTGATGAATTACGCCGTATGAACGCTAATGGGCGAGTGGATGGTAGAACAGCTATTATTACGGGGCCAGCCAAGCTAGAAGCAGCCACTGTTCGAGCGAGTGATTTGCGAGCTGGAGCAGCTCTTATACTTGCTGGATTGATCGCTGAGGGTGATACGGAGATTCAAGATATTTTCCATATAGAACGTGGCTATAGTTCCATTATTGAAAAGCTTCGAGGACTAGGAGCAGATATTAGAAGAGTGGAAATTAAAGAAATAGAAGTAAACTCAGAATAAAGTACTTCCACTCAGACTATAGGCGCCTATCAGCACAAGGCAAAATGCCCATTTTGCATGTTAACAAACTCGTTGCTGATAACCGGCGCCTTACTTTTCTTATTTGACAAATATGCTACAATGGTACAGGAAGAAACACAGACCGGAATATAAACCGTAAAACGGGAGGCATATATTAAATGGAACGTAGTTTATCAATGGAATTAGTTCGTGTAACAGAGGCAGCAGCAATCGCATCTGCACGCTGGATGGGACGCGGATTAAAAAATGAAGCAGATGACGCAGCAACTACTGCAATGCGCACAGTTTTTGACACAATTCCAATGGAAGGTGTCGTAGTAATTGGGGAAGGTGAAATGGACGAAGCACCGATGTTATATATCGGAGAAAAGCTTGGACATGGAACTGGTGGTCCTCAAGTTGACGTGGCAGTGGATCCGTTAGAAGGTACAAATATTGTAGCTTCAGGTGGATGGAATGCTCTTGCAGTTCTTGCAATTGCTGATCGTGGAAATCTACTTCATGCTCCAGACATGTATATGGACAAACTGGCAGTAGGTCCAGAGTCTGTTGGTCAAGTTGATATTAACGCACCTGTTATTGATAATTTACGAGCAGTTGCACGTGCAAAAAATAAAGACATACAAGACGTAGTTGCAACGATTTTAGGTCGCGACCGTCATCAAAAAATTATTGATGAAATTAGAGCTGCTGGTGCACGTATTAAGCTAATTAATGATGGTGATGTAGCTGGAGCTATTAACACAGCTTTTGATAATACTGGCGTTGACATTTTATTTGGAATGGGTGGAGCTCCTGAGGGAGTTATCTCTGCGGTTGGATTAAAATGTTTAGGCGGAGAAATACAAGGAAAACTAGTGCCGCAAAATGATGAAGAGCTTGCTCGTTGTATTAAAATGGGACTAGACGTAAACAAAATTTTACGTATGGAAGACTTAGTAAAAGGTGACGATGCGATTTTTGCAGCAACTGGTGTAACAGACGGTGAACTTCTTCGTGGAGTACAATTCAAAGGTGCATTTGGTTCAACGCACTCAATCGTTATGAGAGCTAAATCAGGTACAATTCGTTTTGTTGAAGGAAGACACAGCTTAAAGAAAAAACCGAATTTAGTTCTATAAGAATAACTTTTATCGCTTAATTCAATTCTAAAATGATTAGTAGTTTAGACTCTTAGGAAGCTTTCAAAGATGTTGCCTGTCAACATAACCTTTGTTGTGCTTCCTTCATGAGAGTCTTACATAAAGCGTGATAAAATAAAACTTCTCACATGAATATCCTCCATAACAGATTAGGCCATCTTGGAGACAAATGCATAAATCAGAAGGTCGGACCTCAAAAAGTCTTGAAAACGCTTGTCAGTCGAGGTATTCTAAGTTCACGACATCTAAAACTGCATTTGTTACAGCCAATTCTGATTGGGTATCTATCCTCTTAACAAACTTCAATCCTATTAACCTTAATCAACAGTTACAAATAGATAAGTGTAGACAATCCATTTAGATGAAGCCATCAATTATGTAGCGAATCTAAAGGAGAGCAATAGTTGTCGTAAATTCAACTTGTTGTATTTGATTCCCAAAAATAAATAGGAACATAAAAATAAAATAAAGAGTGGTGCAACGCCAATGACACAAACAACAATTAATGAGTTAGAAAGTATGACTCTAAAAGAGCTTTATACACTTGCAAGAAAGTTCAAAATTGCAGCGTATAGCAAGCTTACAAAGAAAGAACTTATTTTTGCTATCTTAAAATCTCGAGCAGAACAAGAAGGCTTCTTCTTCATGGAAGGTGTTTTAGAGATTATTCAACAAGAGGGCTTTGGATTCTTACGTCCTATTAACTACTCTCCGAGTTCAGAGGATATTTATATTTCGGCATCTCAAATTAGAAGATTTGACCTTCGAAATGGTGATAAAGTAACAGGAAAAGTTCGTCCTCCAAAAGAAAGTGAACGTTATTACGGCCTACTTCATGTGGAACTAGTAAATGGTGAAGATCCAGAAATAGCGAAGGAACGAGTTCATTTTCCTGCTCTAACACCTTTATATCCGGACCGCCATATTAAATTAGAAACCGTTCCTGAAAAACTATCGACTCGCATAATGGATTTGGTAGCACCTGTTGGATACGGACAACGTGGTTTAATTGTTGCACCTCCAAAAGCAGGGAAAACGTTATTAATAAAAGAAATCGCAAATGCTATTACGACGAATCATCCAAATGCGGAACTGATTGTTTTATTAATAGATGAGCGTCCAGAAGAAGTTACAGATATAGAACGTTCAGTAAAGGCGGATGTTGTGAGCTCCACGTTTGATGAAGTTCCAGAAAATCATGTGAAAGTAGCGGAACTTGTTTTAGAAAGAGCAATGCGCTTAGTAGAGCATAAACGTGATGTAATCATTTTAATGGATTCAATCACGCGTCTTGCCCGTGCATACAATTTAGTAATCCCTCCAAGTGGACGTACACTTTCCGGAGGGATTGACCCTGCTGCATTCCATCGTCCAAAAAGATTTTTTGGAGCTGCCCGTAATATTGAAGAAGGCGGCAGTTTAACGATTCTTGCTACTGCATTAGTTGATACTGGGTCTCGTATGGATGAAGTAATATATGAGGAGTTCAAAGGTACAGGTAACTTAGAACTTCATTTAGATAGAAGTCTTGCAGAACGTCGTATTTTCCCGGCAATCGATATTCGTCGCTCGGGTACGCGAAAAGAAGAACTTCTCATTCCAAAAGATCAATTAGACAAGCTTTGGGCTATTCGCAAAACTTTTTCCGATTCATCCGATTTTGCGGAGCGTTTCTTGAAAAAACTCCGACAAACAAAAACGAACGAAGCATTCTTTGAGCAACTGGCAGTAGAAATGAAAGCGCATCGTAGTGGGAAAGTTTCTCTATAATCGAAGAACTTGCATTTTAATATCAGACATGCTATTATGTTCAATGTAAGTTTACAATTTTCTGCTACATATACGATTGGCAATCAATCGGATCGTGTAAGGTATCAGTTTTATAACCAACTCTGTTCCAGATGGTTCAGGGCGAGAGGAGAGATAGAGATGAAAGCAGGAATTCATCCCGATTACAAAGAAGCAACAGTATCATGTTCATGTGGTAACACATTCACAACTGGTTCTGTAAAATCAAACATCAGTGTCGAGTTCTGTAACGAATGTCACCCATTCTATACTGGACGTCAAAAATTCGCAGCTGCGGATGGCCGTGTTGATCGCTTCAACAAAAAATACGGTATCAAAGAAGAAGCTAATAACTAATTACCAAGTACCTGCAAAGCACATTTGTGTTTTGCAGGTATTTTTGATTTTTTGATTATTATCTATGTAGATGCCAGCCTCTTTATGTTATAAATGAATAGAGGAAAATTAGAAGATTCACAAGGAGAATTCAAATGGCACAATTATTTTTTAAGCACGGTGCAATGAATAGCGGAAAATCTATTGAGATTTTGAAGGTTGCACATAATTATGAAGAACAAAATAAACCTGTTCTTATTTTTACACCTGGAATCGATACAAGAGATGAAGTAGGATATGTTTCTAGTAGAATAGGTTTAAAGAGAAAAGCAACAGCTACATATGACGATACGAATTTATATGAATTGGTAAAAGAGCATTCACCAAAACCTTATTGTGTGTTAATTGACGAAGTACAATTTTTGAAAAAAGAGCATGTTTTACAATTGACTAAAGTAGTGGACGAGCTAGACATTCCGGTGATGGGCTTTGGATTAAAAAATGACTTTCAAAATGAGTTATTTGAAGGTAGCCGTTATATGCTGATCTATGCCGATAAAATCGAGGAAATGAAGACGATCTGCTGGTTCTGCCATAAAAAAGCAATTATGAATTTACGTGTTGATGAAGCAGGAAAGCCTGTATATACTGGGGAGCAAATTCAAATTGGTGGCAATGACACTTATTACCCTGTATGTCGAAAATGCCACGCCAATCCACCTCTATAAATAATGGACTTCAAAGAGTTATCTCACGTGAGATAACTCTTATTTTGAGAAATGGCCTGACTTCTCTGGATTTAGTCTCGTTTCAGAGGGAAATGGTCTCGTATAGCCGTGAATCGGTCTCGGTTGCAACGTAATTAGGCTCGAAGTGCCATTTTGTACACGCAATATATCAGAGTATGAGAAATGGTTGCTCCCACGGACAAATTAGTCTCCCTTCGCTATTTTATTAGAAAAAGTAGCGAGGAAGAGACTTTTTCTTTATAATAGGAATGATATAGACTTAAATGAACGAGGTGAGCTCGATGTTTGATCGATTACAATCGGTAGAAGATCGTTATAATAATTTAAATGAATTGCTTAGTGACCCAGATGTGGTCAACGATACAAAAAAACTAAGAGAATATTCAAAAGAGCAATCAGATTTGCAGCCAACAGTTGATGCGTACCGTGAATACAAGGATGCAAAAAGTCAATATAATGACGCAAAACTAATGTTAGAAGAAAAGCTCGATGCGGATATGCGTGATATGGTAAAAGAAGAAGTAAATGATTTGGAGAACCAAATTGCAGAGCTTGAAGAACGTCTTAGAGTTCTATTAATTCCAAAAGATCCGAATGATGATAAAAACGTTATTATGGAAATTCGTGGAGCTGCTGGAGGAGACGAAGCCGCTTTATTTGCAGGGAATTTATTCAGAATGTACAGTAGATATGCAGAAACACAAGGCTGGAAAATTGATATTATGGAATCTTCTCCTACTGGACTTGGTGGATTCAAAGAGATTATTTTCATGATTAATGGAACGAATGCTTATTCCAGAATGAAATATGAGAACGGTGCACATCGAGTACAACGAGTACCAGAAACAGAGTCTGGTGGACGTATTCATACATCTACTGCAACTGTTGCTGTTCTTCCGGAAGCGGAGGAAGTGGATGTTGATATCCATGAAAAGGACGTTCGTGTGGATACATTTGCATCTTCTGGAGCGGGTGGACAATCCGTTAATACGACTATGTCAGCCGTTCGTATGACGCATTTACCAACAGGCATTACAGTTTCCATGCAAGATGAAAAATCGCAAATTAAAAACAGAGAAAAGGCTATGAAAATTCTACGTGCTCGGGTTGCTGATAAATTCCGTCAAGAAGCACAAGCCGAATATGATGCAGTTCGTAAATCTGCCGTCGGGACTGGTGACCGTTCAGAGCGAATTCGAACATATAATTATCCACAAAATCGTGTGACGGATCATCGCATCGGTTTAACAATTCAAAAGCTTGACCAGATTTTAGAAGGAAAGCTGAATGAAATAGTGGATGCATTAATATTGGAGGATCAAGCAGAAAAATTAGAAAGAATGAATGATACGAATGTGTAAAACAACTTATGAGGCCCTAACCCGGGCTTCTTCTTTTTTAGAAGAGAATAATCGAGAAAAAGAAGTGGCTCGTTATTTGTTGCAGCATGTATTAAAGAAAAATTATTCCGAATTGATGATGGCTATGTATGAAGAAATATCCCAAGAAGCGTTCCAAACTTTTTGGGCATATGTGGAGGAGCATGCAACTGGTCGTCCTTTTCAATACATTATTGGACAGGAAACGTTTTATGGGAGAGATTTTATAGTAAACGAAAACGTCTTAATCCCTCGCCCCGAAACAGAAGAATTAATAGAAGATGTAAAAAAACGTGCATTAAAATTGTTCGATATCAATAAAGTCATACAGGTCGCTGATATCGGAACTGGAAGTGGTGCTATTGCGATTTCCATAAAAAAAGAAATGCCACATACTATAGTAACTGCAACCGATATTTCGACCGAAGCACTCCGAGTTGCGATGAAAAATGCTCAGCGTTTAGAAGCCGAAGTTCAATTTAAACAAGGTGATTTACTCGCACCTATTGCAAATCGAAAATGGGATATCATCTTATCTAATCCACCCTACATTGGACAACATGAAGCAGATTCCCTTTCCGATACTGTAATAGAATACGAGCCACATCTAGCGTTGTTTGCAGAAGAAGATGGCTTGCAATTATATAGAAAAATGGCAGAACAGCTCCCTGCCATGATGAATATCCCAAGTTTAATAGGCTTTGAGATTGGCTACGAGCAGGGCGCGGCTGTCCAAAAGATGCTTCAAAAAGCATTTCCTAATGCGGCAGTAGAAGTGGTTAAGGACATTAATAAAAAAAATCGTTTTGTTTTTTGTACAATCAATGAATAAGTTATGAATCTATTGGTAACAATGTTCCTAAGGGAGGAATGTTATATGTTACCAGATTACGAGATAAAAAGAGCACCGAGGATTGGCAAACAAATAGACGCGGTTATTTTATTTGTATGGATGTTGCTACTTATTCAATTTTGTTTATTTATTCTATTTCAACCTATGGAGCAAACAGATGGAACAAGATTTCGTCTTATTGCCAATAGCAATTCGGTAGAAGATCAACAATTTAAAAATGAAGTAAGAGATAATATTGAGCCCATTTTAAGAACGTACCAAAGTAATCCACAGGAAACATATGTCGAGTTAGAGCAAGTTGTGGATAAGTTGTCAGAAAAATATGAAGAAAAAATCACTTTATCCACAGGACAAGCATTATTTCCTCCGAAAGTGTGGAATGATGGGATAGTAGCACAAACACACGTAGACTCGATTGTTATTACAATAGGCAGTGGTCGTGGGGATAATTGGTGGTGTGCACTGTTTCCAAAAGTTTGTTATAAGGATGAAGAAAAGAAAAAAGAGAAACCTAAATTTTTTGTATGGGAATGGTTAAAAAAGAAGTTTTCCACATAATAATCCACATATAATTAATAGTTATACACAAAATGTGGACAACATTTAGAGAAAGGAGTAATTACGACATGAAAACACAAATTGTGAGTGTGGATAACTTGTCCACAAAAGAACATGGTTATACACAAGCTGTGGATTTATTAAATGATGGAGAAACGGTCGCATTTCCAACAGAGACAGTTTATGGTTTGGGTGCTGATGCTACCAAAGAAGCTGCTGTCCGAAAAATATTCGAGGCAAAGGGAAGACCTCAGGATAACCCATTAATTGTTCACATTGGTGATAAAAAAGATCTCCATTCATTTACGATGAATATACCAAAGCTTGCAATGGAATGTATGGATGCATTTTGGCCAGGAGCCCTAACGTTGATTTTGCCATTAAAACCAGATACTCTTGCTGAAAACGTTACTGCCGGATTAGATACAGTTGGTGTGAGAATGCCTGACCATCCAGTAGCCCTAGAATTACTTAGACGTTTAAAAAAACCAGTTGCTGCTCCGAGTGCAAATAGAAGCGGAAAACCTAGTCCGACTCAGGCAGTCCACGTGCTACATGACTTAAAAGGAAAGATACCTTTAATAGTAGACGGAGGTACAACAGGGATTGGCTTAGAATCTACTGTCTTGGATGTTACAACAGACAAACCAACAATTCTTCGTCCTGGTGGAGTTACAAAAGAAATGCTTGAAAAAGTGATTGGTCCAGTAAATGAAGCAAAATTGACAGACAAAGCAGAAGCTCCGAGAGCGCCAGGAATGAAGTACGCACATTACGCACCGGATGCTCCAGTCTATTTAATAGAAGCTTCTATAATTGAAGTTCAAAAAGCAGTGGAAAGCATACATAGTGATCATAAAAAAGTAGCTCTAATTGCAAGTGACCTATACAGTGAAAGTAATGCGGATTACTTTTTTACATTAGGCAAGGAAAATCAACTAAGAGATGCTGCACACCTGTTGTATGAAGCCCTTAGAAAATGTGATGAATCAGATGCTGATTTAGTCCTTGTACCAGCTTTTCCTAAACATGGAGTTGGAAGTGCGATCATGAATAGATTAGAAAAGGCCGCTAAAGGTAATTGGTATAGTTAATAAATCTCTTTATGTATCAGCGATATAGATGTAGAGGAATAGTTTTAAGACTGTAATGGAAAAGCTTGTCGGGCGAGTCGAAAGTGAATAGAACTTAAGTTCATGAGCTTACAACGAGTGCTAGCAACGAAGAATGAAGGCGTTTCTCATACAGTCTGAGTGTATTCTCTCCTAATAGTTTGCATATAGTTAATTATGCAAATGGACGGGGGAGATTTTTTTGTGGCGTGAAATTTTGGCTGGTGTATTAATGTCTGTGGATGTACTAATATTGTTTTCTCTTGTATCTTATAGAAAACAAGTATTTACTCTTGCTGCATGGGTTGCAGCATTACATATGCTTTTTCCTTTGATAGGTTATTACGCAGGGATTATCGTGCAGAATTATCTTCAGCATGCAAGTCCCTATTTATCTGGAGTTCTTCTTTCATTACTGGGATTACAAATGATTCTTACACAATCTCCAAAGCAGGCTCCTCTTTTATCTCCGTTTCTATTGGCCGTCGTAGCAAGCGTTGATACCTTTTCAGTAAGTATTTCATTTGGTATGCTAAAAGTAGAGAAGTTTATATTCATACTCAGCTCGGGAATTTTTTCATTTTTAGCAGTGTTTATTGCGCAAAATATAATTTATAAGTATGCAATTATGAACCGTGCTTTCATCATGAGATTTGCGGGATTGATTTTATTAATAATGGGAATTTTAACGTTACAAAATAATTAACCGAATTATGTAGATTCACAAAATATAGTCAAAAATAATCATAAAATTTAAAACAATTATAGGACTTTTTATTATATACTAGAGATGGGGAATTAGTACGATGAATATATTATTTGTTTGCACAGGAAATACGTGTCGTAGTCCAATTGCAGAGGCATTGTTGAAAGAGCGTCATTTAAATGGTGTGGAGGTTCGTTCAGCAGGTATTTATGCGATGGTTGGAGGTAATATGTCTTCAAATGGGCAAAAAGTATTGGAGAATGAATCTATCCAGTTTAAACATAAATCATCCGCATTAAATGAACAAATAGTTGACTGGGCAGATATCATATTAACAATGACGGCATCCCATAAACAAGCTATCATCTTTGCATTTCCGCATGCGATATCAAAAGTCTACATGTACACAGAGTACGTAACACCCCAAGCTGTACGTGATGTATCTGATCCATATGGTGGAGACTTGCGTACATATGAAGCTACGTATAGAGAATTGAATGTACTAACGGATGAACTAGTGAAAAAACTTCAGGGGGATTAAGGATGAAAGAAAAAAAGAAGAAGTATGCGTTCGGAATACAAAAGAAGATTGTGTTGTTTGTCACTGTTTTAGCTTTAATTACATATACAACAAGTGCTATTTTTATTAATTTTATACAACCGCTTATCTTTGATACTACTACTAAATCTGTACCTTTTGAGATTGCTATGTACGCGTTAGGTATTTTATGGTCTGGTATATTGGCTTACTTTTTTAGTGGATTACTTATTAAGCCTTTATTTAATCTAGAAAAAGTTGCAAATCTTGCTTCAGAAGGAAAAATTGGAGTGGATGTGGAAGTTCCGAAATCCAAAGATGAGATTCAATCCGTTGCAGTGGCATTTCAGGCGATGCTTGTGAATTTAAGAGAAATGGTCCAAGGTATTGAAAAGAACTTTGAGAAGACAAATAATACTGTTCAACAACTATCAGCGCAATCATCTGTGGCATCGGAACAAGCGGAAGCAATCGCAAGTACAATTGCGCAAATTTCACAAGGTGCAGAACAATCAGCGATAGCAGTACAAGAAACAGCAGAATCTGTAGAAGACGTAAGAACGCTTGCTTCAGAAGTAAATAAACGTGCTGAAAAGTCTTCTGTACAATCGCAGGAAATGATTCATGGACTAGCCCAAACTACGCAAGCTATACAATCGCTTGTTAATGGGATCCAGAAGATTGCTTCTGGCAGTGAGGCAGCATTAGGAAATGTGCATCAATTAGAAGAAAACGCAGGAAAAGTAGAAAGTATTATTCAGTTAGTTGGAGATATCGCTGCTCAAACGAACTTGCTTGCATTAAATGCGTCTATTGAAGCTGCACGTGCGGGAGAGCATGGAAAAGGGTTTGCAGTTGTAGCTGAAGAAGTTCGCAAACTAGCGGATGAAAGTGCTAAGGCGGTACAAGGGATATCTGAGCTTATCCTTGCTATCCAAACGGATGTGCAAACTGTCGTTCAACAAATGACAAATCAAGTAAGCTTTGCTGTAGGTGAAGCGAAGCGTGTTTCTGAGACAAACGAGGCAGTAGAAGGTATGTCCAATAAAATACATGAGATGGCTGAATCAGTAGTAGAAATATCTTCATTGGTTGAAAAGCAGTTAACAAATATTGAAAGTACAGCCCAACAATCACAAGAGGTTGCAGCAATTGCAGAAGAAACATCCGCAGGAGCAGAAGAGGTACGAAGTGCTACTGATGAACAAGCACGTTCTATTGAAGAAATCGATCACTTATCAGTTGATTTAAAGAAACAATCTGAAGAATTATATAATGTAATAAGCCTTTTTGATCGTAATACAAAATAATGTATACATTTTGTTCGTATAATAAAAAAACCGAATAATAATGATATAATAATAGTTATTGTTCGTTTTTTAGTGAAGAATATATTAAAATAACAAGTATTTTAAAAGAAATGACAGAAATTCGTCAAAAAATACAATTCACTTCGTGTGAATTGTATTTTTTTGTGCAGAATAATGGTATGATGAGTAGGAATATGAACAGAAAAGAGGGAACGATTTGAAAATAGCGATTTCTTCCGATCACGGTGGTAATAATCTCCGTAAAGAAATTATTCAACAATTAGAAGAGCTTGGACTTTCCTATGAGGATTTCGGTCCAGCAAACGATGATTCAGTCGATTATCCTGATTATGCAATGCCGGTAGCAGAAGGTGTGGCAAATGGGAAGTTTGATCGTGGTATATTAATTTGTGGTACAGGTATTGGTATGTCGATTGCGGCGAATAAAGTAAAAGGTATTCGATGTGCATTAGTGCATGATGTATTTTCTGCAAAAGCAACAAGATGTCATAACGACTCTAATGTTCTTGCAATGGGTGAACGTGTAATAGGTCCAGGACTTGCTAGAGAAATCGTAGCTACTTGGCTTGCACAAGACTTTGAAGGTGGACGTCACGAGCGCCGTGTAGAAAAAATTTCGGCATTAGAGAACTAATTTATAAATAGAAGAAGGCGATTATTAGATGGAAGCGAAAAGTTTGTGGAAACAACAAATAGAACAGCTTCTACTCGAGGTTGAGCAGCAAGCGTTCTTAAAAGAGAATGATCTATTTGTTATTGGCTGTTCAACTTCGGAAATTATCGGCGAGAAAATTGGTACTGCTGGTGGCTTAGAGGTAGCCGAGGTTTTATATGAACCTTTGCGTGCTTTTGCTGATCGAAATAAGGTTCATTTAGCATTTCAAGGTTGTGAACATATAAATCGAGCAATAACAATGGAAAGAGAAACCCAGCTTCTCTATCGATTACCAGAAGTTTCGGTTATTCCAGTTGTTCGTGCAGGTGGCTCTATGTCTGCCTATGCGTACACTCAATTTCAAGACCCTGTAGTTGTCGAGCATGTACAAGCACATGCCGGCATTGACATAGGACAAACGCTTATTGGTATGCAATTGAAACCTGTTGCTGTTCCGATTCGCGTGTCCACAAAGCATATTGGGGAAGCGATCGTTACGATTGCGAGAACACGTCCAAAGCTAATTGGCGGAGAACGTGCATTTTACGGATGATATTGGAGGAGGAACTAAGAGTGGAAAAGATTTTAGCACAAGATCCAGCGGTACATGAAGCTATGCTGGCAGAGAAAAAACGTCAACAAGCAAATATTGAGTTAATTGCATCAGAAAACTTTGTTTCAGAAGCAGTTATGGAAGCGCAAGGCTCTGTACTGACAAATAAATATGCAGAAGGCTATCCAGGTAAACGCTACTATGGTGGCTGTGAGCATGTTGATGTAGTGGAAAATATCGCTCGTGATCGATTAAAAGAAATTTTTGGAGCTGAGCATGCAAATGTTCAACCACATTCAGGTTCTCAAGCGAATATGGCAGTATATATGACTGCGTTACAACCAGGTGACACAATTTTAGGTATGAATCTTTCCCATGGTGGTCACTTAACGCACGGTTCTCCAGTTAACTTTAGTGGAATTCAATATAACTTCATCGATTATGGTGTGGATAAAGAAACAGAAACGATCGACTATGAAAATGTTCGTGCGATTGCATTAGAACATAAGCCTAAAATGATCGTAGCTGGAGCAAGTGCGTATTCACGTACTATCGACTTTGCTAAATTCCGTGAAATTGCTGATGAAGTAGGAGCATACTTGTTTGTAGATATGGCACATATTGCAGGTTTAGTAGCAGCTGGACTTCATCCGAATCCAGTTCCATATGCACATTTCGTTACATCGACGACACATAAAACATTACGTGGACCACGTGGTGGATTAATCTTAACAACTGAAGAGTTTGCTAAGAAAATTGATAAAACAATTTTCCCTGGAATTCAAGGTGGACCATTAATGCATGTAATTGCTGCAAAAGCTGTAGCATTTGGGGAAGCTCAAAAACCTGAATTTAAAGAGTATCAAGCACAAGTGATTGCTAATGCTAAAACTCTTGCAGATAGCTTAACTGCAGAAGGTATACGTATTGTTTCTGGTGGAACTGATAATCACGTGATGCTATTAGACGTTTCTGTTTTAGATTTAACAGGTAAGGTAGCGGAGCATGTATTAGATGAGGTTGGAATTACTGTAAATAAAAATACGATTCCTTTTGATACATCTAGTCCTTTCATTACTTCAGGAGTTCGTATTGGTACTCCAGCAGTTACATCACGTGGATTTAAAGAAGAAGAAATGAAAGAAATCGCTTCAATCATTGCAAAACTTCTGAAAAACCATGAAGACGAAGCTGTACTTAAAGAATCTAAAGAACGTGTTTCTACATTAACAGCAAGATTCCCATTATACAATTAATAGTTTAGTAATATGAAGGCTACTTTTCTTTGGAAAAGTAGCTTTTTCGCTTGTATACTGTCTAACCTTTCATTTCAACTTGAAAAATGGATGTTCCTATATTTTATTTTTGAATGAATTTTAAAAAAGACTATTGGGCAATATGTGAGGAGTGGGAAAAAGAACAAAGGCAATCAATGACAATATATTTACAATCCTATGTCAGCTTAAAATAGACGCAATATTAAGAACGTAGGATTACTAGTATGTAACCATATTCTTTTGTTATAATTAGTAGAATTGCAAATAAAACGTGAAGGAGATACGCCATATGCCAAAAGTATTTGTATTTGATCATCCACTCATTCAACACAAACTTACATATATCCGTGATGTAAACACTGGAACTAAAGAGTTTCGTGAACTTGTAGACGAGGTTGCGACACTCATGGCGTTTGAGATTACACGTGATTTACCATTAGAGGAGACAGAAGTGGAGACTCCTGTACAAAAAACAAAATCAAAAGTACTTGCTGGAAAGAAAATAGGGATCGTTCCTATTTTACGTGCAGGTATCGGAATGATTGATGGAATCTTAAAACTCATCCCAGCTGCGAAGGTTGGACATGTTGGTCTTTATCGAGATCCAGAAACATTGCAACCAGTTGAGTATTATGTAAAGCTTCCCGCAGATGTAGCAGAACGTGATTTCATCCTTGTAGATCCGATGCTTGCAACTGGAGGTTCTGCAATTGAAGCAGTTAACTCTTTGAAAAAGCGTGGTGCAACGAGCATTAAATTTATGTGTCTGATTGCTGCTCCAGAGGGTGTAGAAGCATTGAAAAAAGCTCATCCAGATGTAGATATTTATATTGCAGCTTTAGATGAAAAGCTAAATGACCATGGCTATATTGTTCCAGGGTTAGGAGATGCAGGAGACAGACTATTCGGTACGAAGTAATTGGGTAAATAGAATCATTTATGACTTTTTAAGAAAAAGCAGTAAATTGACTCTATTAAATTTGTCGATAAGATGTCAATTGTGAAGTATATGTGAAGAATTTCACTACTTCTAATTGACATCAAATTGCCCCTATTGTATGCTTACAAAGGATATCAATGATAGGGGTTTCATGCTCGAAACACTTGTCGTATCAACTTTCTACTAGTTTCACAGTTTTTACTTAAATAGGAAAAACGTGAGGACTCTTTTATGCGTCGAAATAGACGTCCGTTACAAGGGATAGCGATGTATTCTGCGATTCTCTCACAGCTTGTAGGTTCTATCTTAATAGGTATATTCACAGGAATGTGGATAGACGATACATTTAGAACCACTCCAGTATTTTTAGTAATATGTTTACTCGCTGGCCTTACGGTTGGTGTGTTCGCTATTATTACTACCATTCGAAAATATGATTCAGGAGACTGAAGACCCATGCAGGAAATGCAACGTATTTATACGAAGCAGAAAAAGTACATATTTTTTTTGCTCGGAGCATGTGCGCTAGGTTGGGGATTTACCCCATATTCGACAATATTTGCGGGCTTAGCACTAGGTTCTTTATTTGGTCTGTATAATTTCTGGATTCTAGTACGTAGAATGGAGAAATTTGATCGAGTGTTGACAAATGGAAAAGGACGAGCAGGTCTCGGCACAACTTTTCGCTTCGCATCAGGTGTTGCGGCTGTTGCAATTGCCCTTGCCCTTCCAGAGTACATACATCTGATCAGCACAGTTATCGGATTAATGATTCCCTATGTTCTACTAATAGTAGAAAGAATTGTGTTTCATGCAAGACATTAACTATGAGATTGTGAAAGAGAGGTGAATGAATCGTGGAACATGCAAATCCAACGTTCAAGTTTTTAGGACTGTATGGAAACTGGTCAAACATTTTAATGCTTGCGGTAACTACACTTATCGTTTTCTTAATTGCTTATATTGCGACAAGAAACTTGAAAATGAAACCGACTGGTATGCAGAACTTCATGGAATGGATTATGGATTTTGTGAAGGGAATTATTAAAAGTAATTTCGACTGGAAAACAGGTGGGCGTTTCCATGTACTTGGGATCACGCTAATTATGTTTATTGCAGTAGCAAACGTATTAGGTCTTCCATTTGCCATCACGTATGATGGGGTACTTTGGTGGAAATCTCCAACAGCAGACCCAACCATTACCATGACATTATCCGTTATGATCATCGTTTTAACGCACTACTACGGAATTCAAATGAAAGGTTTTAAACAATATAATGTAGATACTTATTTAAAACCACTTCCATTTTTATTTCCATTAAAAATTATTGAGGAATTCGCAAATACGTTGACACTTGGTCTTCGTCTTTACGGTAACATCTATGCGGGGGAAGTTCTTTTAGGACTGATCGCAGGATTAGCAACTTCTAGTATTTTCGGCTTTGTTGGAGCAATTATTCCAGCAATGGCATGGCAAGGTTTCTCCCTATTTATAGGTGGGATCCAAGCATTCATTTTCGTTATGTTAACAATGGTTTATATGTCACATAAAGTGTCGTCAGACCATTAATATAACTGTTTAGGTAACTAGGCAGAAATAAATAAAAAAAAACAACATTCCAAGGAGGAAATTACACAATGGTAGGTTCAGTTGGTCTTTTAGCAGCAGCTATAGCAATCGGTTTAGGTGCACTTGGTGCAGGTATCGGTAACGGTTTAATCGTTTCAAAAACAGTAGAAGGTATTGCTCGTCAACCAGAAGCACGTGGAGCTTTACAAACAGTTATGTTCATCGGGGTAGCATTAGTTGAGGCGATTCCAATTATCGCAGCAGTTATCGCTTTCATCGTATTAAACAAATAATAACCACTTACAAAATCTATAATGGCGGGTTTTTTATCCGCCATTCTCTTTATGAATTAGAAAACAATAAATACATTTATACATTATAGAAGCAAGATCTCTTATTAGCGTTTGAAAGGAGTGAAACAATCGTGTCTTTTGATTACCTTGTACTTGGTGCTGAAGCCCATAGTGGTTTTAACACCTGGGATATCTTTGCTACATTATTCTTCTTTATTTTACTTCTTGTACTTTTAAAGAAAGTAGCTTGGGGTCCATTAATGGGGATTATGACTCAACGTGAAGAATTAATCGCAAGTGAAATTGAAGCAGCTGAATCTAGCCGCCAAGAATCAGAGCGATTACTGGAAGAACAACGTGACTTACTTAAAGAAGCACGCACGGAAGCACTAGCGATTGTAGAAAATGCGAAAAAGCAAGGCGAAGCATCTCGTGAAGAAATTATCACAACTGCTCGTTCTGAAGCAGCGCGTTTAAAAGAATCTGCTATCCGTGAAATTGATACAGAAAAAGAAAGAGCGATTGCGGCAGTACGACAAGAAGTAGTTTCACTTTCTGTACTTGCAGCGTCCAAAGTTCTTGAAAAAGAAGTTTCGGAAGAAGATAATCGTGCGCTAATCGAGGCAACGATTGCGAAGGCAGGCGAAGTTAATTGAGTAAATCAACTGCAGCACAGCGTTACGCAATCGCATTGTTCGAACTAGCACAACAAAAAAACGAGCTTCAATCAGTAGAAAATGATTTACGTGAACTTAAAGTTGTCTGGAATGGCAATAAAGATTTGAAAACTCTATTCACATCTCCAAAGCTTTCCTTAGACAAGAAAAAAGAGTTGATTCGTGAAGTTTTTGCTAATGCAAATCCTATCGTTATCAATACACTTTTAGTGCTAATTGATAAAAAGAGATTAAGCGAAGTTTCAGACATTATTTCTGAATTTATGACACTTTCGAATGAAGCACAAGGTATTGCAGAAGCGAAAGTATACACTACACGTGATTTAACAGAAGAAGAACGTGCAAGCGTTTCATCTGTATTTGCAAAAAATGTAGGTAAACAATCTTTACGTATTCAAAACATTGTAGATCCATCTATTATTGGTGGAATTCGTGTTCAAATCGGAAACCGCATTTACGATAGCACTCTAAGTACTAAATTAGATCGCTTAAAACGTAACTTGATCGGTTAATATTATGAATTTTGAGAGGTGACATACATGAGCATCAAAGCTGAAGAAATCAGTGTCTTGATTAAACAGCAGATTGAGAATTATGAATCTGAGATGAAAGTTAGCGACGTTGGTACAGTAATCACAATTGGTGACGGTATCGCGCGTGCTCATGGCCTCGACAACGTCATGGCTGGAGAGCTTTTAGAATTCTCAACTGGTGTTTTAGGTATGGCACAAAACTTGGAAGCGAACAACGTTGGTATCGTTATCCTTGGACCATACACAGACATCAAAGAAGGCGATGAAGTACGTCGAACAGGCCGTATTATGGAAGTTCCTGTTGGGAAAGAATTGATTGGCCGCGTTGTCAATCCACTTGGCCAACCAGTTGACGGACAAGGTCCTATTGCAACTACAAAATCTCGTCCAATCGAAAGTCCTGCGCAAGGGGTTATGGCACGTAAATCTGTACATGAGCCACTTCAAACAGGTATTAAAGCGATTGACGCTCTTGTACCAATCGGACGTGGACAACGTGAGTTAATCATCGGTGACCGTCAAACAGGTAAAACATCTGTTGCGATTGATACAATTCTTAACCAAGCAGACCAAGATATGATTTGTATCTATGTTGCTATCGGTCAAAAAGAATCGACTGTACGTAACGTAGTAGAAACACTTCGTAAAAAAGGTGCTTTAGATTACACAATCGTTGTAACTGCATCTGCATCTGCGCCAGCTCCATTATTATACCTAGCGCCTTATGCTGGTGTAACTATGGCGGAAGAATTCATGTTCGATGGTAAGCACGTATTGATCGTTTATGATGATCTATCTAAACAAGCTGCTGCATACCGCGAACTTTCATTACTTCTTAAACGTCCTCCAGGTCGTGAAGCATATCCAGGGGATGTATTCTACTTACACAGCCGTCTACTTGAGCGTGCTGCGAAGTTAAATGAAACTTTAGGTGCAGGTTCAATAACTGCATTACCATTCGTTGAAACACAAGCAGGAGATATTTCTGCTTACATTCCAACAAACGTAATCTCGATTACAGATGGTCAAATTTTCTTACAATCTGATTTATTCTTCTCTGGTGTACGTCCAGCGATCAACGCTGGTTTATCCGTATCCCGTGTAGGTGGATCAGCTCAAATTAAAGCAATGAAGAGTGTTGCGGGTACACTACGTCTTGACTTAGCTGCATACCGTGAGCTTGAAGCATTTGCTCAATTCGGTTCAGACCTTGACGCTGCAACTCAAGCGAAACTTAACCGTGGTGTTCGTACTGTAGAAGTATTAAAACAAGACTTGAACTCTCCTATTAAAGTAGAAAAACAAGTTATGATTTTATATGCTCTAACACGTGGCCATTTAGATGATATCCCAGTTAAAGATATCAGTCGCTTTGAAGCAGAGTTATATAGCTGGTTAGATACAAACCACACAAACGTTTTAGATCATATTCGCACGACTAAAGCTCTTCCTTCAGATGAAGATATGAACAATGCTATTTCTGCATTCAAAAAAACTTTCGCAATATCTGAATAATATCTTTGTCGATGTGAAAAAAACAATAAGGTGGTGAAATACCAGTGGCATCATTACGCGACATTAAAAGCAAAATTACGTCAACTAAGAAAACAAGTCAAATTACAAAAGCTATGCAAATGGTTTCTGCTTCTAAGTTGAACCGTGCGGAGGAGAATGCAAAAGCATATGTTCCTTACATGGGTAAAATTCAAGAGGTAGTCGGTGCAATTGCTTCAGGTACAAGTGATAGTGGACATCCAATGTTAACTACCCGTCCTGTAAAAAAGACTGCATATCTTGTCATCACTTCTGATCGTGGTTTAGCTGGAGCATACAACAGTAACGTTATTCGCGCTGTTGCCAATGCAATAGCACAACGTCACGCTTCAAAAGATGAGTATGTAATTCTGGCAATTGGTCGTATGGGACGTGACTTCTTCGTAAAACGTGGTTCTAATGTAATCGGGGAAGTTATAGGTTTGCCTGACCAACCAGCTTTTTCTGATATTAAAGAAATTGCGCGCAGAGCTGTTGGTATGTTCACGGATGGTACATATGATGAACTTTATATGTACTATAACCACTTTGTCAGTGCCATCTCCAGTGAAGTAACGGAGAAAAAGGTACTGCCACTTACGGATATTGCAGTAGAAAAAGGCACAACTGCTTCTTATGAATTTGAACCTTCAAGTGAGGCAATTCTAGAAGTGTTACTTCCTCAATATGCGGAAAGCCTAATTTTCGGTGCATTACTCGACGGTAAAGCAAGTGAACATGCTTCGCGTATGTCTGCGATGAAATCCGCGACAGACAACGCAACTGATTTGATTAGTAACTTAACATTAGTATATAACCGAGCACGTCAAGCTGCGATTACGCAAGAAATTACGGAAATTGTCGGCGGTGCATCGGCTCTAGAATAGGTAAAGAAAGAAAGTAAGACAGGAGGGAACAGTAGTGAACAAAGGACAAGTACTACAAGTAATGGGTCCAGTTGTTGACGTAAAGTTTGACAACGGCCAATTACCAGCTATCTATAATGCATTGACTGTAGCTATTGAACGTCCAAACGAAGCTCCTACTACGTTAACGTTAGAAGTAGCTTTACACTTAGGGGATGATTCTGTTCGCACAATCGCAATGTCATCTACTGACGGACTTAAACGTGGTGCAGAGGTAATAGATGCTGGTGCAGCAATTTCTGTTCCGGTTGGTAATGTAACTTTAGGACGCGTATTTAACGTTCTTGGTGATGTAATTGACTTAGGAGAAGAAATTCCGACTGAAGAGCGTCGTGATCCAATTCACCGTCAAGCACCAACATTTGAAAATCTTTCGACAGAAGTTGAAATTCTTGAAACAGGTATCAAAGTAGTAGACCTTTTAGCTCCATATATCAAAGGTGGTAAAATCGGTCTATTCGGTGGTGCCGGAGTAGGGAAAACAGTTCTTATCCAAGAACTTATCAACAACATTGCTCAAGAACATGGTGGTATTTCGGTATTCGCTGGTGTTGGTGAGCGTACACGTGAAGGAAATGACTTATTCCACGAGATGAGCGATTCTGGCGTTATTAAGAAAACAGCGATGGTATTCGGTCAAATGAATGAGCCACCTGGTGCACGTATGCGTGTAGCTTTAACTGGTCTTACAATGGCTGAATATTTCCGTGATGAGCAAGGTGCAGACGTACTTTTATTCATCGACAATATCTTCCGTTTCACTCAAGCGGGTTCTGAGGTATCGGCTCTGTTAGGTCGTATGCCTTCAGCAGCTGGTTACCAACCAACGCTTGCTACTGAAATGGGTCAATTACAAGAGCGTATCACGTCTACAAATACTGGTTCTGTTACATCTATCCAAGCGATTTATGTACCAGCCGATGACTATACGGATCCAGCTCCAGCAACAACTTTCGCTCACTTAGATGCGACAACAAACTTAGAACGTAAATTATCTGAGATGGGTATTTACCCAGCGGTTGATCCGTTAGCTTCTTCTTCTCGTGCGCTTTCACCTGAAATCGTAGGACAAGAGCATTATGATGTAGCACGTCAAGTGCAATATACATTACAACGCTACAGAGAGCTTCAAGATATTATCGCAATCTTAGGTATGGATGAATTAGGGGACGAAGACAAGTTGGTAGTAAACCGCGCACGTCGTATTCAGTTCTACCTATCTCAAAACTTCCATGTTGCAGAACAATTTACAGGTCAAAAAGGTTCTTATGTTCCAGTTAAAGAAACTGTTGAAGGATTCAAACAAATTCTTGAAGGAAAATATGACCATTTACCAGAAGATGCTTTCCGTTTAGTGGGACGCATTGAAGAAGTTATAGAAAAAGCGAAAAGCATGGGCGTAGAAGTATAATAATTCGGACCAGGAGGAAAAAATATGAAGACACTTATAGTCAATATTGTCACTCCCGACGGCCCGGTATACGATTCTGAAGTAGACATGATTATCGCTAAAACAGCATCTGGTGAAATCGGTATTTTACCTGGCCATATTCCAATGGTTGCGCCACTTGTAATCGGTGCAGTTAAATTGAAAAAAGATGGAAAATCAGAGTATGTAGCAGTAAACGGTGGATTTGTAGAAGTTCGACCTGAAAAGGTAACGATTTTAGCTCAATCTGCTGAAGTTGCTTCAAATATCGATGTAGCTCGTGCAAAAGAAGCGGTAAAACGTGCAGAAGAACGTCTTCAACATAAGCAAGATTCAACTGATTTCAATCGTGCTGAACTTGCCTTGAAACGTGCGATGAATCGTATCAACGTTTATGAGGGTAACATTTAAACCTTATTATTCCTGTGATAAATAAGGACTGCCTCCTGTGAATGTCACGGATTTTATGGGAGTTTATCGTGCAGGCAATTTTGATTTTAACTGATTTAACAAACGGGCAGAACTAGTTCTGTCCGTTTTTTTCTTATAGGGCTACGCTGCTACTATTCTAGTTTAAATGTAGGAGGATGGAAATGTTTTTATTAAATGGCCAACAGGCAATCATTGCTATTTTAGCAAATATCTTTTTTATCGGTATTTCATTTTATGCACTACAAGCAATTATGATTGAAAAGGTAATTAAAAAAAATAAAGTTTTTCAGGCACAGCTTTTATTTATCTTAATAAGTATAATGATCGGTTCAATTGTTGCTAATTTTTTCTTAAATCTAACGAATTGGTCAAATCAATTGCCATTTCTATTTAATTAATGGAAAAAGATTCTTTATGCTCATGCAAATAATGGAGTAGTTTGTATGAGCATGTAGAATCTCCTCTTATTTCCTGGGAAATATTTTGTCGATTAGGTTTTATGTGAAACATACTGGGGTAATTTAAGATTATCTACACGAAAAGACTGGGTATAACGTATACTATAGCAATGAAAATGAACTAAATTAGCAGTGAAAAATAGTGTTTTTGATGCTTGTATATACTCGAAATTCGTTGTATGATGTATATTGTTTTGTAATTCCTAATAATGACATCATACATATTTTCGATTATATATGAGCAAATGAGGATAAGAACGCGGAGGGAAAGAAGTGGATAAAATCGTTGTTAAGGGCGGTCAAACTTTAAAAGGAAATGTAAGAGTGGAAGGCGCGAAAAATGCTGTTCTACCAGTTCTTGCTGCTGCTTTACTTGCCACCAAAGGACAAAATGTAATCAAAGATGTACCTACACTAGCAGACGTTTTGACAATTAATGAAGTGTTAAAAAGTTTAAATACAAAAGTTATATACAATCCAGAACTAAATCAAGTAATAATTGATTCTCAAGAGAGACTTTCAAGTGAAGCACAATTTGAGTATGTGCGTAAAATGCGTGCATCTATACTTGTAATGGGTCCAATTTTAGCGCGCAATGGTTTTGCTCGTGTTGCTCTTCCAGGTGGTTGTGCAATAGGCTCACGCCCTATTGATCAGCATTTAAAAGGCTTTGAAGCGATGGGCGCAGAGATTTCGTTCGGACATGGCTTTGTAGAAGCAAAAACAAATGGACGCTTACAAGGTGCTAAAATCTATTTAGACGTACCAAGCGTAGGAGCAACAGAAAATATTATGACTGCTGCAGCGCTTGCTGAAGGCATCACGATTATCGAAAATGCTGCTAAAGAGCCGGAAATTGTCGATTTAGCTAACTTCATCAACGAAATGGGGGGAAGCGTCAAAGGTGCCGGTACGGATACAATTCGTATTGAAGGTGTAACTGAATTACACGGAACAGAGCACCATATCATCCCAGATCGTATTGAAGCAGGAACATTCATGGTTGCTGCAGCAATTACAAAAGGCGATGTGCTAATCGAAAATGCTGTACCAGAGCATATGACAGCACTAATTTCAAAACTGCAAGAAATGGGTGTAGAAGTAACCGAAGAAAATCAAGGGTTACGTATACGTTCATCAGAACCATTAAAATCAGTTGATATTAAAACAATGCCACATCCTGGTTTCCCTACAGATATGCAATCACAAATGATGGCATTGATGATGACTGCGCATGGTACAGGAATCATCACGGAAACTGTATTTGAAAACCGTTTTATGCATGTGGAAGAATTCCGACGAATGAATGGCAACATGAAAATCGAAGGACGTTCTGTAATTATGGAATCACCATCTAATTTACAAGGCGCAGAAGTCGCAGCAACGGACTTACGCGCAGCAGCAGCACTTATTATCGCTGGTCTTGTAGCTGAAGGTATTACACGTGTAACTGAACTTTATCACTTAGACCGTGGCTACGTTGATTTCGACAAAAAACTGGCAGCACTTGGTGCGGATATTGAAAGAATCGGTACCGAAAGCCCAGAGAAAGCAATTCAACTTGTATAATATATGTAAAGCACTGTGCATTCATACATGCATGGTGCTTTTTTTGTCGAAGGATATTTTTGGTTGCTAAGTAAGAAGAATTAGTTGCTTTTAAGAATAATTTGATTGCTTACGTTTTAAGTTTGGTTGCTTTTAGAAAAAGATGGTTGCTCTTTTCCATTTATTAGTGAGTATTTTCTGTTACGAGACTGACCAGTACTTATTAATAATGGATTTCTTAATATTTTTGAAGCTTCATGCTTATTGTTTAACAACAGGAACTGTTGGCATTCTTGATTTGTTATAGTATTTTTAAATACAAAAAAATAATCTTTAAGTGTACTTTCATGTGCATTTTTGTTATAAGTTTTACACGCTGGACAATACCAGCTCCTAATTACTTTTTTCATTCCAATATATCCACAAACACATTCTACTCCTTTTAGAAGAGAATTAGGTTCTATACCAAAGTAATTGATTAAAGGAAATGGTTGAAAATCTTTGTTATTTTTAAGCAGATAGTTCTTTAAGGAATCCAATTGCGAATCAGTAAGAATAGGTAGGCCAACATTAATACTTCTAATAAAGGGTTTGATTCCTCTTCGAAATATAAGGGCTTTATTTGCAGGAGCAACTTTTATATAACTAGAGGTAAACGCAAAGACGACTGCACTATAGATAGGTAAAGAAATTCCTATAGATTTAAATAGTTGTATTAATTGATATTCATATTCCTCTAATTGAAGAACAGGATTTTCAAAAGTATGAGATTCACCTGTCTCAAGCTTTCTTAACAATTGTTGATCGGTGAAGATTATTTCTCCGTTAATATTTTTTACTTCGAAGATTAATGCATAGTAGGGAGTAATAATAATAATATCCATTTGAAAAAGAGTATCAGAGTATAAAGAAATATTATGAAAAACATAGAACTTATAGGGCAACTTCAATTTTTCAAGAACTTTCATTACCGCTTCTTCTCCTATTTCACCTGCCTGATTTTGATAAAATTCATTTTTAATTTTGAAAAACTTTGGATGATTTTTTGGTAAGCGTTTATATAGTGTGCGTAGTGCTTTAACATATTGAGAAGCTGAATATTTTTTGGCTATCATTCTCTCACCTCGCACATAGGTTACCATATCTGGATGAAAATATAGAAATCACTAGAATGCAATTCTTGAGGTCTATTTTGTATGAAAATGATTCAATAATCGAATTTTTGCAACTAAAAGTGTTTCAAAATAAGATTTTTGCACTTTAAAAATGATATAGTTGCTCAAATAGAGATTTAGTTGCTCTTGTTATAAATTGATCGCTCTTAGCATTTAATTATATGTTTTAAACATAAATTAGGACCCCTTTGCCACATAACGTTATTTAATGTTAAATAATTCCTTCTCATTAGTTTTCCATCTAAAAATGCTTGTTCATTTTCCCTCTCTTTCTAGCATATAGTACCTCTATGAAACAAAACATACTCTTATTATTCATTGTCATATGCCTCCTGTTACTACCGTTCTTATTAATCAAAGAAAAGCATGACGCAAAATCACCACCCTCATTGGAACTAGATTTTGAAATTGAATGTCCAATACTAATCGAAGTGAAAGGGGAACAACAGAAGATTCCTCTCGAAACGTACGTTTTAGGAGTTGTAGCTGCGGAAATGCCTATTTCTTTTCATGAAGAGGCTTTAAAAGCACAATCTATCGCTGCTCGGACGTATGTGTTACGCGAGACGAATTATGGGGAAACGCCTATTGAAAAAACGGTGCAAAAACAAGTGTATGCAAGCGAAGAAGAACGAAAGAAAAAATGGGGATCTTCCTTTGAGGAATATGAGGAAAAACTCCGTAAAGTCGTCGCTTCTACCGAGGGAGAAATCATTGTTTATAAGGATCAGCTAATCACGGCTATGTTCTTTTCGACTAGTAATGGACAAACAGAGAGTGCGGAAAATTATAGTGGGTATGCGATTCCGTATTTAGTTTCTGTACCGAGTGAAGAGGAAGAGCTGTTTGCGCCAAATGTAAACAAGCAATTCGAGTATACAAAGAAGGAATGGGCAAATGCTTTTGGATTAAAGTGGTCTGAAAGTATAGCGAAAACATTTCAAGTGACGAAGACAGATTCTAACCGCGTAGAGTCAGTACAAATAAACGGCAAAACGTGGACAGGCCGTGAAGTTCGGACATTACTAGGACTACCCTCTACGGATTTCAAAGTTACATTCAAGAATGATAAGGTGATAGTAGATACGGTCGGATATGGGCATGGAGTAGGGATGAGCCAGTACGGTGCAGAGGTGCTGGCACACGATTCTGTAGGTGCACATGACATTCTTCTTCACTATTATAAAGGAACAGAAATAAAAAGTTTTTCAACGTGTTTAAAATCTCCTTCAAATGCAAATAATAGCAATTGAGGTGATGAAAATGAGAGAAGAACAATCAAACAAGCCTTCTCAGAAGAATAAAAATCCGAAGAAACCGTGGTTTTGGCCACTAATTTATGCGGGGTTTTCGGTAGCATTCGTAGGAATGATTTGGGGGTATAACGTGTTTGTTGACACGGATACAGCAGGGGAGTCCAAATGGACCGATGCTAGTAAGGATCCTGATAAAGTAACTATCGAAACGAATGCACAAGCAGAATCTATGAAATATCCTTTCAAAGAAACTTTGTTGGATAGCATGGAAGTCGTACAGCACTATTATGACATGGAAGCAGATGAAGCGACACGTGAAAAATCATTACTCGTGTTCAATCAAACCTATGTAGCGAATACGGGTGTATCCCTGTCGATGAATGGAGAACCATTCGAAGTAGTTGCAGCAATGAGTGGAAAAGTAGAAGCAGTCAACGTAGATCCTTTTGTAGGAGATGAAATCGTCTTATCCCATGCAAATGGTATGCAAACAAAATATCGCTCTGTCACTGGCATTCTAGTAAAAGTAGGAGATGTTGTGGAGCAAGGACAAGCACTTGCAACTTCATCTGAAAATGAATGGAACCCTACTGCAGGTGTTCACTTGCAATTTGAGGTTTATAACGAAGAGGGTATCCTAGTCAATCCGGAATCATTACTAGCGTTTTAAACATTATTTATTTAAATTTTAGCGTGAATGTGCTGAAATGGGGAATTCTGGTTAAACCTGAGTTTCAAGCATCAAGTGGACTTAAAGCCTCCAATGGAGGTAAAGATTTCGTTCGGACTACATTGAATAAATTCGATGTAGTCTTTTCTGCGTTTTGCAGAAGTAAACACTCAAGTCGAATTTGAAATTCATAAAAACCGATACGATTGCATAAAGTGATGAAAAGTGTTCCTTTACTAACGAAAGGAAGAGTTAGTGCACGAAACGATACGTCATAGATGCATACGTTTAGGGGAAATGGTAATTGAAACAAAGAAAACTGTCCGTGCCATCGCGAGCACGACCGGTCACTCTAAAAGCACTGTTCATAAGGATTTGACGGAGAGGCTCCATTTAGTGGATCCGCAATTGGCGAAAGAAGTCAAAGAAATACTTGCGTATCATAAATCGGTCAGGCATTTACGCGGTGGAGAGGCAACGAAACGAAAATGGAAAACAAAAAAGGAAGATGGGAAAGGTCGTGATTTGTAATAAATCACGGCTTTTTTCTTTTGGAATAGTTGCCTTTTGCTACTCTTTTATGATCAATGGTCTCAAATAGTCTCGAATGGAGAATAATTGGTCTCGGTTTTAAACAAAATTGGTCTTGTTATGTTAAAATATTTTTTTGCCATTCTGAATGGAATGGTAAACTAGAAAATAATACCGTTACACAAATGATATAGAACTAGTTATAAAGTTCTACTATAATTCTCCATTTGCTGAATAAAAATCAAAAAGAAGGAAAATAGTAAGGGTTTATTTGTCAATAAAAAAAGTGTTTTTATGACAAAACTATGATAAAATTATAAGTTAGAGACGTATGGAATTATACATATAAAAAGGTTTAGGTAGGGAAGGAGAAACATTGTTAATGTTTGCGAAGGATATAGGAATCGACTTAGGAACAGCGAACGTATTAATTCATGTAAAGGGTAAAGGGATTGTTTTAAATGAACCATCCGTAGTTGCTATAGATAAAAGCACGAACAAAGTGCTTGCAGTTGGAGAAGAAGCACGTCAAATGGTGGGCAGAACACCAGGGAATATTGTTGCTATTCGCCCACTAAAAGATGGAGTAATTGCCGATTTTGACGTGACAGAAGCAATGCTAAAGCATTTTATTAACAAATTAAACGTAAAAGGATTTCTATCTAAGCCTCGCATTTTAATTTGTTGTCCTACTAACATTACAAGTGTAGAACAAAAAGCAATTCGAGAAGCAGCAGAAAAATCGGGCGGTAAAAAAGTGTATTTGGAAGAGGAACCTAAAGTTGCAGCAATTGGAGCAGGAATGGATATTTTCCAACCAAGCGGTAATATGGTAGTAGATATCGGTGGAGGTACTACAGATGTTGCAGTACTTTCAATGGGAGACATCGTTACTTCTGAATCTATTAAAATTGCCGGAGATGTTTTTGACAACGACATCCTTCAATATATAAAAAAAGAGTACAAGCTTTTAATTGGGGAACGTACAGCGGAAAACATAAAAATTACGATAGGTACTGTATTTCCAAATAGTCGTAATGAAGAGATGGATATTCGTGGACGTGATATGGTAACTGGACTTCCAAGAACCATTACCATTCGTTCAGAAGAAATTGAAAAAGCATTACGCGAATCAGTTTCTGTTATTGTACAAGCTGCAAAAAATGTTTTAGAAAAGACACCGCCTGAATTATCGGCAGATATAATTGACCGTGGCGTAATCATTACTGGTGGGGGAGCACTTTTACATGGAATGGATCATCTTCTTGTAGAAGAATTGAAAGTGCCAGTATTTATAGCAGAGAGCCCTATGGATTGTGTAGCGATAGGCACCGGAATCATGTTAGATAATATTGATAGAATCTCAAGAAGATAACTGGCTGGTTCTGCAGCTGGACAAAGAGGAGGCATTCTAATGTTTCGTGGATTTCATACAGTTGCATCTGGAATGATTGCGCAACAGCGTAGAACGGAATTACTGACAAATAATATGGCAAACGCAAATACGCCTGGATATAAAGCGGATCAATCAGCGATCAGATCATTCCCTGAAATGTTTTTATCCAAATTAGGTCCTTCTAATATTCCAACGGATGCTCCTATCAACGGAAAGTATGCGACAGGTGTTGGAGCAGTAGGCACTGGTGTTTATATGCAAGAAACAATCGCTTTGATGCAGCAAGGTCAGCTGCAAGAAACGGGCTTGAATACGGATATTTCTTTGATTGATGGTTTACTACCAGAAGATGCAGAAACGGGTCAACCAGGTGCCATTTTTTATCGTTTACAGCATCCAGTGGAAGGTGAAGCATACACTCGCAATGGGAGCTTCACATTAGATGCAGAAGGATTTTTAACAAATCCTCAAGGTCTGTATGTTCTTGATTCAAATGGGCAACGTATTCAGCTTCAAAATGATGATTTTCGTGTTGCCGGTGATGGGCAGATTTATGTAGAAGATGCGGCAATCGGGCAAATTGGTGTTTCTTTTTCCACTCAACCAGAAACATTGATTAAACAAGACAATGGTTTATTTAAAACTGCGGATGGCACAAACTTGCCTTCAGCTTACGATACGGAAAACGTTAGTTTTTCGATGCAACAAGGATATATTGAACGCTCCAACGTAGATACGGCTAAAACAATGACGGAAATGTTAACAGCATACCGAGCTTTTGAAGCAAATCAAAAAGTACTTCAAGCATACGACCAAAGCATGCAAAAAGCAGTAAATGAAGTAGGACGAGTAAATTAGAAATACGTAAGGCAACAGAAGTCGGAAGCTAGACAGTAACAATATAGAAAAATTTATTCTTCTTTCTAAATTTAAGAGGAGGCACCCATAGATGTTACGTACAATGGTTACAGCTACGAATACAATGTCACAGCTTCAAAGTCAAATCGACATTATTGGAAACAACCTTGCGAACTCCAATACGCATGGCTATAAAGCGAAAGATGTAAAATTTCAAGAGCTTCTATACCAACAATTTAACAATGACAAGTTGGACAAAGTAGATCGTCAATCACCCGTAGGAATCCGATATGGTGTTGGAGCATCACTTGCACAGGCATCCATGAACTGGAAGCAAGGAAGTCTCCAATCTACAGGACGTGATTTAGATTTTGCTTTTCAGGAACCAAAGCAATATTTTAATGTTTTAATGCCAGATGGAGAAAATGGCCAACAGACTGCTTACACTCGTCAAGGTGCATTTTATGTTTCGCCAATGGAAAATGGGAACTTAATGCTAGTAACAGGAGATGGTTATCCTGTGGCAGATGCAGCTGGACAAGCAATTACTATTCCAGATAACGTTTCAAGTTTTTCTGTAAATGAATCTGGTGTACTAACAGCAAATTATCCAGATGGTTCTACTGATCAAAGAGAATTAGCTGTTTCTGTTTTACAAAAACCACAGTTAATGGAACAGCTTTCTGAGACGTACATTGCATTGCCGAACAATTTGGCAGAGTTAGGTGTCAATGCACAAGATGTGATAATTGACCTTCAAGGTGCTGAACGTCGTGAAATAGCTTTAACGAATCAAGTATTGGAAATGTCTAATGTAGATATGTCAAAAGAAATGACTGAGTTAATGACTGCTCAGCGTTCTTACCAATTCAGTGCAAAATCAATAACGATAGCAGACCAAATGTTAGGTCTAATAAATGGAATAAGATAATCTTTTCCGTAAGGAGTTGGGCTCATGACAGAAGAAGTTAAAATTTCTGGCAGACAACAACGAAAAATAGAAAAAGCGCAAGAAACTAAAACTGAAACGAAAAAAATCAATTGGGTCCAAATTCGCATGTTCCCAATATGGCTGCGTATACTAATAGTTATCGCACTCCTTGTAGGAGCAGCTGCAGCTGGTTTAATGGTTGGATACGGGGTCCTTGGAGAAGGATCTTCGAAAGACGCACTCAAATGGGAAACGTATCAGCATATTTTAGATATTAAAGACGGTAAATAGGGACATATCGGAGGGAAAATTATGTTAACAACAGAGCAAGTTCAAGCGATTTTACCTCATCGTTATCCATTTTTAATGATTGATCGAATTCTTGAAGTAGAAGAAGGTAAACGAGCAGTAGGACTTAAAAATGTCACGATAAATGAAGAATTTTTTAATGGCCATTTCCCAGGATACCCAGTGATGCCGGGAGTATTAATTGTAGAGGCATTAGCGCAAGTTGGAGCAGTAGCAGTTCTTCAAATTCCTGAAAATAAAGGAAGACTCGCTTTTTTCACTGGTATTGATAATTGCAGATTTAAACGCCAAGTTAAACCAGGTGATCAATTAAAGCTAGAAGTAGAACTAGTTAAACTTCGTGGAGCTATGGGCAAAGGGCATGGTATCGCAACAGTAGACGGTGAACTTGTTTGTGAGGCTGATATCCTCTTCGCATTAGGACCAGTAGTAGACAATCAATAATAGTATTCCGCTCTAAAAGAGGGTTATACTTTTTTCATTTTTTCAATCAAAAAAACAGGCAGGAATGCCATAGGATAGTTCCTTCCTTTCTGGACAATCTATTGTAAATCACCATAGTGTGATGAACATTAACCAGAAAAGGAGGAATTTTTTTATGTGGAAAAAAGCTGTTCCTGCTTTAACATTGAGTGCCTTTTTATTGGTTGGGTGTAATAATAATGATAATGCAGCACCGAATAATGATGAAACACCAATGGAAGAAGTTGGGGAGGATGTTAACGACCTCTTTCCTGATATGAACGACCTTACACCTGATGTGAATAATAACAATGGTAATGGCATGAATGGAATAGGTGGCACTAACACGAATGAAAGTGGATATAATGGTGGTGCTGGAGACAACGGTCTAGATGATGTAGTTCCAAATGAAAACAAAGGGATCAATGAAGACTTAGTTCCAGATGCAAACAACGATACTGGTCAAACGATGCAACAAGAAATAAAAGAAATAACGAAGTAAAAGCAATCTGATACAATCAATAATGAAAAAACAGGCATTTATGCCATGGAATAGTTCCCTCCTTTCCTGGACAATCTATCGTAAATCACCTTAGTGTGATGAACATAAAAGGAGGAATTTTTTTATGTGGAAAAAAGCTGTTCCTGCTATAGCATTAAGCGCTTTTTTATTGGTAGGATGTAATAATAACGATAATGCAGCTCCGAACAATAACGAAACACCAATGGAAGAAGTTCGAGAAGATGTAAATGATCTCACACCTGATATGAATAATAACAATGGCAATGGAATGAACGGCACAGGTGGAACAAATACGAATGACAATTACAATAATAATGGCCAAAACAATCCAGCCGGCAATGATGGTGGCGCAGGTACTGGTACTAACAATGGTGTAAATGACGAGACTGTTCCGAACGCAAACAACAATAATCGTCAAACGACGAAACAAGAAATAAAAGAAATAACGGAGTAAAAAACAGGCATTATTGCCATGGGATAGTTCCTTCCTTTCCTGGATAACCTATTGTAAGTCACTAAAGTGTGACGAACATAATCCAGAAAGGAGGAATTTTTTTTATGTGGAAAAAAGCCGTTCCTGCTGTAGCATTGAGTGCGTTTTTATTGGTTGGATGTAATAACGACAACAATGGTGTTCCAGATGATAATGAAACTCCAATGCAAGATGTTCAAGAGGGTGTAGACGAGATCACACCTGACATGGATAATAACAATAATAATGGTACAAACGGAAATGGTATGGGTGGAACAAATACTAATAACGATAACGATTTAGACCTCGATGATGGCGTTGACCACGGTGACGATGGCGAAATCGGTGAAAACGACAACAACGATAACAACAATAACAATGGCCTCAACGGCAATAATGGCAACAACGGTAACAACATGGATGGAATAATAAACGACAAGGATCAATGATTAGATTAATTTGCATAACAGCCCATGGGATAGTTCCTCCCATCTTGTAACCATGTGATGAACATAAAAAGGAGGAATTTATTTATGTGGAAAAAGGCAATTCCTGCAGTAGCAATGAGTACTTTCTTATTAGTCGGATGTAATAACAACGATGAAGGTGCCGCTCCTAACTATAATGACACACCAATGGAAGATGTTCAGCGAGGTGGGGACGACTGGAATAATAACAATGGTACTAACGGTTATGGCGGGACAAGAGGACCAAACGGAATGAATGGAACAGGTGGAACAAATGGGACAAATAATGGTTACCAAGATACAGTTCCAAATCAATCGAATGGTTTCAATGGTGTTAATGAAGATGTAGTTCCTGAAATGAATGGGGCAAACAACGAAGCAGGTCAAACGATTAAACAAGATATAAAAGAGAGAAATGAGTAAAAAAAGTGCTGACTCCATTGAGTCAGCTTTTTTTTATTTGGTCTGTTTTTAGCTTAGGTCTTGTTTTCATGTTTTTTTCAAATTTAGCTAGTAATTCTTCTCCAGTTAGTCCTTCTTGTATCAATTCTTCAAGGAGCGATTCTGCATATTTTCTTCGTACGTGCTTTAATGTACCTTTTAACAATACAGAAATATGTTGTCCAATTTCTTTCACTGAATATGTAACAACTTCAAAATTTGCGGGTTCATTTTCAGGATAAGAAATAATAACTTGCACATTCAGGATTTCATTGGTTGATTGAAATTCTTGAAAAAGATTCTCATATTTTTTATCGATAAATAGCTCCAATATCCAAGAACGGCTTGTATTTTCCTGATTGATCACAATACCATCTTCAAGAGAAATAGGAACTATCTCATCTTCGCGAATAACATCAATTGAAATCATTTTAAAAGTTTTCATCTGCATTCTCCTTATGAAGGATTTAATTAAACCATATTATAACATAAGAAGGATGCACGGATAGGTGGAACTACTGGCAAAATAATAAAGAAATGCGAAATTTCCATTTTTGATTTTTATAAAGCTTGTATTATGAAGGTTTCAGAAAAATGAATGTTACAAGAATCGCATTTTGAATGAAAAAACGAGCCTAAAATGCCATTTTCGACTTTTGCTAACTATTTGGAATAGCTTTATGATGTTGCTAATCAAATAGAAGGAGGTGAAATGGTGAACACAGTTTCATTAATCGGACGAATGACAAAAGCTCCACAGCTCAAATATTTATCCGAAGGAAGGCTACAAACAAGTTTTGTAATTGCAGTAAACAAGGGATATAAAACCGATGAAGCGGACTTTGTGCTATGCACGATTTGGGGAAAGCTCGCAGAAACGACCGTAAAGTATTGTGGCAAAGGCTCACTTGTCGGGATAACAGGTAGACTTAATACGAGGTCATATGAAAAAGGAGAAGGGAGAGTGTTCGTAACTGAAGTAGTTGTGGAGGACATCCGATTTTTAGTAACGAAGAAAAGAGATGATCAAGAACCACATCAACCGTACGAAAAGAAAATAGAATCAGACTTCGAATTTCCAACATCACATACAAATCAACTTCCAGTATAAATACTTATCAGACCGCACGCATTACCGTTGAATCATGAGAGAAAAACCTGACCGAAGAAGCACGGTCAGGTTTTGGTTTCTGTAAGATTAGATCGATAAAGTAAGAAGATCCTTCAGATCGGTGTCGGACATTTCGGTAATCCATTGGCTAGAATGAATCAATTCTTCCGATAATGCTTGTTTTTCAACAAGAAGTTTGTCTATTTTTTCTTCAATTGTACCGATTGTAATAAATTTATGCACATGAACAAAGTTCGTTTGTCCAATACGGTAAGCACGGTCAGTTGCTTGATTTTCAACAGCCGGATTCCACCAGCGATCGGCGTGCAATACATGGCTTGCTGCGGTTAAATTTAATCCAGTTCCACCTGCCTTTAATGATAACAGAAAGACTGGAAACTCTTTTGCTTGGAACGCTTCAACAAGATGGTCACGTTGATTTTTTGGCATACTGCCTGTTAAGAACGGAGCATCAATATCATATAGCTCTGTCAGGCAATGCTGCAACAAATGGCCCATTCCAATATATTGAGTAAAGATTAAACACTGCTCACCACTAGCGGCGATTTCTCCCGCCATTGTCACTATACGTGCAAGTTTTTCGGAACGATCGAGCATATCTTCTGCATCATCAAATGGCTCTTTTAAATAAAGGGCAGGATGATTACATAGCTGTTTAAGCTTGCTTAGCATTTTCAATATAAGTCCTTTTTTCTCAAAGCCGCTGAGCGTATCAAGTTTACTAACTGTTTCTTGTATAAGCGATTCATATAGCGCAGCCTGCTCAGTAGTTAACGCACAATATTCCCGTTGCTCCAGTTTTTCAGGCAAGTTAAGAAGTAATTCAGGATCTTGCTTCGTTCTTCTTAATAAGAAAGGTTGGATTTTCACACGTAACTTATGCTTAATGGATTCTGAATTATCGCGCTCAATCGGCACAATGTAATTTTCTTGGAACTTTCGGAAAGAGCCTAAGTACCCTTTATGAATAAAATCAAAAATAGACCAAAGCTCAGACAATCTATTTTCAACAGGTGTTCCAGTTAACGCAATATGATGTGCACCATTCAGTTTACGAATGGCACGTGATTGTTTTGTATGCATGTTTTTAATATTTTGAGCCTCATCTAGTGTGACACTAGCCCACACGATTTCTTCCAATGACTCGATATCTTGCATTGCAGTACCAAAAGTGGTGATGACAACATCCGCTGTCATATCAATTTCTTTCGTACGGCCAGATCCATAATGTGTCTGTACTTTTAAAGATGGTGCAAACTTTGCAAGCTCTTTTTGCCAGTTCCCAAGGACAGATGTAGGGCAAATGATAAGAGACGGAGTTGGCTGTTTATCCTTTTCATGTACATGCAATAAGTACGAGATTAACTGTACGGTTTTCCCAAGTCCCATATCATCGGCCAAACAAGCTCCGAATTTATCGTTTCGCATAAATACTAGCCAGTCAAGACCAAGCTGTTGGTAAGGACGCAATGTTGTCAACAAATTTGGCGAGATCGGAATTTCAGGAAATCCTTTTTTCTCTGATAACTGATCCATCAATGATTTCAGAGACTTTTGCATTTCAAATTCGAATAATGGATCTTCATTTGACTGATCATTATCATCATCTAATGCAAGTGCAATTTCTTCGGGAATCTCTCGGAATAAAAGCTCTTTAACCGTCCAGTTTTCATCCTCCGATTTCTTCATGAGTTCCCTAATTTCATGCATCCATGCTGCATCGATTCGGAACCATTCATTGCCTGCTTGAATATAAGAACGATTTTCATTCACTAGCGTTTGAAAATCCTCTGCAGATATTTCCTGCCCATTTAAAGAAAAGCTCCAGTTAAATTTTAGGATCTCATCGAGACCAGCAGCTGTTTTATACGTATTTGCTGTTTGAGCAATGGTTTTTACACGCATTTTTGTTTCTTTCACTGCTTTCAACCAAGCAGGAAGGATAACCTCGAATCCAAGCGCCTGTAATTTCACTAAGTCATCTCTAAGGAAGACACGTACTTCCTCATCAGCCAATGGGGAAGAAAAGAAAATGTCTAAGTTAGATGGGTCAATAGAAGATATGAGCGAGAAGATTTTAGCTTGTGTTTCAGCAATATATTCACTAAAAGCATTCCATTTATCTGGTAAAGCATCCTTAATTGGCAAAGTTTTTTTCCGAAAGGAAGGTGTCCAATACACACTGCTCTTTTTGCCACGAACTACTGTTTCCAACAACCATGTATCATCAAACTCATCGGGTTCAGATAACCGTATAGCCACCATTAAGCTTGGATGAGTTGCCTGAGATTTAATTGGCCATCCACCTTGTTGGAAGAAAGGAACAAGCGATGGGACATCTTCCATTGTCAGTCCTGCTTGAAAAAGCTTTTGTTTGACAGCATTTGCAATAAGTATTTTTCCTTTTTCCTCGAGAGGCGCATTTACTTCAATGTTAACTCCATCAATCGTAAGCTGGCTCCATAAATCAGGAGAGGACCAAGTAGTTGCCGCATCTTTAAAAGTTCGAAGCCACTCATTAGAATCATGATTATCACCTGTAAACGTTATAAAAGGGTGGGCTTTCCCTGAGAAAATCTCCATCATTTCAACAGGAGTAGCAATAAGAGCATTCTCTTCTATTTGTGCCTGCAATCCAAAAAAACTTTGGCGATGATTGATATATAAGGAAGGAACCCATTGTTCAGCTGATGTACCAATAGATATTAAGCGGAAGTTCCCGTTTTCTGTCACATTTATTTTCAAGGGCAGATCTTTTGTAATAGATAAAGGTTGTATCATAATGGCAAATTTCCTTTCTCTATTTCTTGTTGTAATGCACGTAGACGGCGATATTTTTCCCGGATAGTATCTACATATTGATTCCAATAATCCGTGTCATTTGTTTTTTTCGCAATTTGCTTCATTTTCTTCCAAATTCGTACCGCTTGTTTATAACTATAGCGGTTTTTTTCTAATAGAAAGCGCATCGCATAATGATGATAGAGCGGTAATAATACTTCTGGTGCCTCTTCTTTGACGATAGGAAGTCCACAAGCTTCGGCATACTCTAGTGAAGAGTTAGCAGAATGATGCAGAGCCATCCAGTCCAGGTAACGTCTTTCTTTGATTAATAAATTTGAATACGCCTGAACTCCATATAGGCCAAAAGATTGGTATAGCTTCTCCATTTCGTTTGTGTCTAATTGAATTGCATCAAAAAGCAGTTCCAATCTGCGAATTAACATCACTCTTGATGGATTTTGAGCATATTCATTTAAATAAGTAGGTATGTGTGACAATAACTTTCGAGCAAGCTGGTTAGCAAGTTCTTTGTTGGAAGAATGAAGTGCCTTCTCGCAAACTTCGACCCATTCCAACAGCTGAACTGACTCCATTTGTTCAGCAGCTTTTATTAAATCGTCCATTCGAGACAATGTAAGATAAAAATATGGAAGTACCATATTTAGATGAATATCATCTTCTGTTTTATCGAGTGCCTGCAAATAAGCTACTTCTTTTTCACGTGTAGCCTTATCTGTAACTAGGGCATCCCAAAAAGACAAATAGACATGCTTTCGATAACTCATCAGTGTTTCCATCTCAAAATAGAAATGGCGAACACGCTTCATTAATTCGTCGTAAAATGCATCAGCAGCAAATAGTCTTGGCTTAGAAGCTAGCTGAGATAGTGAGTCATCTAAATCCTCTATATATTCGTTCAGAAAATGAAGCACACGGTTTCGCATATTGGATTCTGCGAATGGTTCTAAATATGGCCAAACCTTCATTAGGACGACAAAGTTAACATACACATCGAAAATCGGCTGCCATTCCCGTTCAAAAGGTCGAGATTTGCGTATTTGCGTCTGTAAATCATGCACCGCGAACTCTAAAAGATAAAAGCTATTCGGTGGATAATTGGAAATAAATTTACGGAAAAAGTTCTCAATCAGAATATCCCAGCTTCTTGGACTTCGCTCGTCTCTCAGTAACTTCAATTGTGCCTGATCCGTAGTAGAACGCCAATTAGAAATCCATGTCGATAAGGACTCATTTTGCTGATACAAATAAAAAACTGCCGCTACAATATGCCGACATGGCTTGTGCATGGGACACGGACAGTGAAAAGTATCTTCAAAAATATTGTAAGAGACCTCTAAACTGCTGACATCTCTCACGATAAAATCCACCCGGTGATCTTGTGGATAAAAATTCGTTACAAGCACAGCATTGTTACGAACAAAAAAAGCAGCACGACGAATAAGCTCCTCATCCTCTAAAATTGCAGGATGAAACTTCTTCTCAAACGTCTGCATGGACTTCTCGATATTTTCTTTATAATGGTTTGCTAGTTTTTGGGAAGAAGTAAGGTTCAAACAAATCTCTCCTAAGAAAAAAGGCTTTCCTTCCATTATACGTATAAACGGTCATTAATAAAAGGCATAGCTCCAAACCTAGGTAAAAAGATGAGTGAGTGGCAAAAAAGAAGGGGAACATAATGACCAGTAAATGTCAGAACGAGACGATTTCCACTGGAAGCGAGACCAAATTGTCGCAAACCGAGACTAATCCAGCTTGTACCGAGACAAATTAAGTGCTGGGCGAGACCATTTCTAATAATAAAGAGTTAACTTCATGTAATGAAAAATAATATTTAAATTAGACATTATTTGTCAGAACGAGACCATTTCCACTGGAAGCGAGACCAAATTGTCACTAAACGAGACTAATTCAGCTTAGACCGAGACAAATTAAGTGCTAACAGAGACCAATCTAACTAGAACCGAGACAATTTTCTAAACACAGTTCAGTTCAATAACTAAACAAAAAAAGCTTATGCTGTTTAATATTCCACAATTTTTGCAGAATAAGTAACATAAGCTTTAATTATTTTTTATAGCTTCAGTTAAAAGTTTCTTCGCATCTTTTTTGTCTAAAGCGTTTAATTTAGTCATAAAAAGTCGAAACTCTTTTGAATTCATAATGTATGGCATATATTCATTTTGTAGAGCAGCAGCATAACGAATCTTGTTTTCTCTAGCCTCTAAGCCAGGATTTCTACTTTTACCAAGCTTGTCTTCCAGCATATCTATAAATTTTTCCTTAGGAATAGCATAAACTCTTCGAATGTCTGGCAATAAATCGAGGGGAATCGCCAATTTACCTAATTCATATTTAGATAAAACGGAATGATCAATGCCTAAACGCTCAGCTGCTTCGATTTGTGTGATTTCTAATTGTTCCCGATATTCACGAATATGTTCATGAAAAGGCATCCGAGTACCCCCTTATCATTGAACCTAGAATATCTAATTATTGAAAGTGAAATATGAAAATCGCCAAATTGGCGATATTAATAAAACCATCTAATTAATAAGGTATAAAGAGAGCATACATCCTATTACAGTGATGTAAAAATTAGGTATTAAATCAATAAGAAAGGGAGTGAGTGGTGTAAATAAAATACAGTTTTACATACCTTCATTGCTTGATTTTCTAGATCATGAGCGACAACAGTGGTTGGAAGAAGTAAAAATAGTCGGTGTTAAAACAAGTAATATTAAGTATTTTATTGGTTATCCTACTCAAGAAACGACACGTATTGAACAGATAGTAGCAGATGATTTTACAATCTATGATTTGCATCTAAACTTCAAAACTAAAATACTTTCCTTTTACTTAGAAAGCGAAGACATGCCACAAGAATCAGTCATCCTTCAAAAAGTGTTTCAAACATTTGCTGTACGATACAATGAAAGAAAAGTAGGCTACTTACTATATGGTTCTGGAAGAAATAGACCGCAGTCAGCTAAGGTTTTATCATTGAAATAATATATGGAAGTAAGAAGTGCGAATACATAATAATGTGTTCGCTTTTTGGCGTTATGCACTACACGTAAATCATAAAATATGATAAACTAATATTAATCAGAAAATTCTAAACACGAGGGAGGGGATGAAATGTTACTAGTACAGTTGATGAAACCATTTTATACAAAGCACGAGGCTGGAAGAATTAAATTAGTGTTTGCTTATCAATATTTTTCCATTCGAAAAGAAGATGAACTATTTCACTTTATACCTGTAGAAGGAAAAGAAATAATAGTTAATGCTACTACGCTGCAAGTAGAGAATTTATCCGAAGTATTCGTTTTCCAAAAAGGAAACCGATTCATTCGTCTTCCACTTTACCAGCTCTTACTTGTTTCTGATATTCATATCCACTTACTGTCAATAATTGAGGCAACGAATAATGACTCTGTCTCGACTTCAATAGAAGGTGCGGAAGAAATCATCCAGCAGCTAGAGCAAGAAAACTATGATAGAATGATTGATTACTCTTTACTCCATAGAAACGAAGCATTATTCCATGAAATCCAAGAAATCAAGAACACTGATGGAGGATGCCACCTTTGAAGCTAATAGCCAAATAAAAAACACCTAACGAAAAAAGTAATTTTCGATAGGTGTTTTTATGTTTTCAAAAGTTAAAAGGAAGTAAAAAAGTAGAGAATTAATACGAAAGCGCTCGAACCAAATAATCCAAACAAAATATCCCCCCAGCTTAAACCTATGAATTTGTCGTTTTTCATGTCATTTGTCCTCCATATTTGTAGATTTCCCGGGAAATATCACTAAAGTATAAATGCAAAAAATAATATAAATATAACTTTCCATAGTTTACCCATAATAGTTAAATATAATCCTCAAAATACAACAATATTTCAGGTTTATTACAGGATTGTTACCGGTGCCTGGCACCAGTAACAACCCTGTAATAAATTTACTAGAAAACTTGAAAATATTTGGAAGTAGACGATATATACAAAAAGGGGCTTCGGGGGATGATCAGATGCTTGGAAAGTGGAATTCTACTGGGTTGTCGATAATAAGAAACATGAACGCCCAGTGGGCAATTGCAAATAAGTCCATGGAGCGAATAACTTCTGGATACCGTATTAATCGTGCTGCAGATGATCCTGCAGGTCTAGCTATATCCGAGAAAATGAGAGCACAGATTCGTGGTCTTGGACAAGCAGCAAGAAATATTCAAGATGGGATATCACTTGTTCAAACGGCAGAAGGTGCGTTAAATGAAACCCACTCCATCTTACAAAGAATGCGAGAGCTTAGTGTCCAAGCTGCAAATGATACGCTAACAGACAATGATCGAGAACAACTAGGCATTGAGTTTGAGGAATTAAAAAAAGAAATTACTAGAATATCTACAGATACTGAATTTAATACGAAAAAGTTACTCGACGGCTCCCAAAGTTCATTAAAAATTCAAGCAGGAGCAAATGCCGGACAACACATCGAGCTAACTTTTGGAAATATGGGAGCAGTAAGCATAGGAGTAAATGATCTTTCGATTTCAACAAGAGAAAAAGCTGATGAAGCGATTGGAGAACTAGATAAAGCGATTAATAAAGTGTCTAGTGAACGTTCGCGAATGGGTGCATATACGAATCGATTGGAACATGCATATAATAACGCGGTAAATATGGAAGAAAATTTAACAGCAGCAGAGTCTCGTATACGAGATGCGGATATTGCTAAAGAAATGATGGCGTTAACAAAAGCTAATATCTTAATGCAAGCTGGCCAATATGTGTTAAGACTCCACATGCAACAAGCCCAATCTATCTTGCAACTATTAAAACAATAGACCGCCCACTTCTAAGCAAAACCTAAAATCATATAACACACTAAACAATCGTGAAGAGCTAACCGTTCACGATTGTTTTTATTTCTATAGATACTTACGACTTATGGTTCATATATTATTACAGGGATGTTACTGGTGCCAGGCACCAGTAACATCCCTGTCACCAACAACACCTCCGTAATAAACCCTAGAAATTTGGGATATGTTGTATTTTGTTCGCTTCCATTGAGTGGTTTTTTTATATTGTATATTTTTTCGTAATATATCTGTAATAAATTTACGGCAGAATGGAAGATTTTCGGTTATGATAGGTTTATAAGCTTTAAAAGGGGGAAATGGAATGAAGAGGTTTTCTGGTTTTGCAATTATTCTATTTATTTTTAGTATATTGGTTGCTCCAGTTTCCGCTTTTGGTGCTCCACTTGATGAAGTGAAGCAAATCGTGCGTGAGGATTATAAGGGAGAAGTTCCGACTAATCTGCAAAGCGCCACTTCGATTGATGACATTATGAATCAATTGGATCCTTATTCTACATATTTTACAAAGGAAGAATACGAAAAGTACACAAACTCCATCAACAATACGACAACTGGGATAGGTGTTGTTATTGAAGAGCATGAAAAAGGGATTCAGGTTGTTAGCACGTTTGATGGTGGAGCAGCTGCTGGTGCTGGTATTGTATCGGGAGACATTATTTTAGAGGTGAACGGTACTTCTACTGAAAAAATGTCTATACAGCAAGCCTCATCGCTCATTACAGGTAAAGAAGGAACGAAGGTTCAATTAACCGTTTTAAAAGAAACGAATAAAAAAGAATCGTATACGTTAACACGCAAAAAATTCCATGTACCTGTTGTGACAAAGAAGTTGCTTTATGGAAACACAGGCTATATCGCAATTAATTCATTCTCCGAAAATGGGGCAAAACTCGTTCAAGATGCAAAGAATGCATTGCAAAAGCAGGGTGCTACTTCATTTATTCTTGACTTAACAAATAATGGCGGGGGGTATGTGCCTACTGCTGAGGAACTTATTGGTTTATTCCCAAATAGTCCTCACGCGTATTATCTTGAAACGAGAGGTCCTTCTGGGCTTGTGGAATCTGTAAAGCATGCGTCCTTATTTCCTAAAAATACAAAGGTTCTTGTAAATGGCTATAGCGCAAGTGCTTCTGAAATGACGGCAGCCGCTTTACTGGACCAAAAATCTGCAAAACTTTATGGTCAAAAAACGTATGGAAAAGGAACAATGCAGACATTTTATGAGTTGTCAGATGGATCTTTCTTGAAGTTGACAGTAGCATCTTTTACTGGACCAAAAGGGACAATTATCAATAAAACAGGTGTCACTCCAAATGTTGTGACGGAAGCAGGAAAGGAGCTTTCCCAAGCGCATTTAGACACAATTTTAGAAACAAATAAAACGTATAAAAAAATTCGTACACTTTCGAACATACCAGCCACAAAAGAATTTACAGTTACCTTTTCGAAAGAAATAAAAGACAATAAGGACCAAAAGAATATTGAGTTAGTAAAGCTTGGTGAAACCAACGGCGTGCCTATAACGATTAAACAAAATTCATCCAAGCAGTTCGTTGTAAAACCAAATGCACCATTAGATAAAGGAGCAGCATACTTACTACTCATCCATCCCAATTTTCAACCGAAAAATGGGACCGCGATGAAAAACGGTGCTTATGTGGAAGTAACTGTTCAACCATAGAGGGGGAACAAAGGAATGTTTTTTGAATTTCGATTTTGGAAATATCTTTTCAACAGAAATGAATTAATTGATTCGCTAAAGACTACAACGATGCGTAGCTTTGAGAAGAGAGTATGGTTTATCGCACTTTTAGGTGTTCTCCTGTTCGCACTTCAAGATATATGGGGAATGAATACAGAAGCACTTACCTCCATTTTCGCGAATGGATATGAGGACACTTATTCGGTAGCGAGAATTGTCTCCTTGATCGGTGTACTCATTTGGGCAATCTTATATATGGCATTTCATTTTTTTGGAATTGCCTTTCTCTTACATAAAATAACTAGTATTGATTTATCTAAAGCGGCTGTTTTGCAACTATTCGTTGTCGCTTTACTATTAATCGAAAAAGCCTTAAATTTTTTCATTTATGCTATAGTTGGCTACACAACTGAATTTTCAATTTTGTCTTTTGGACCACTGGCAGCAACGTTTTTAGATAATGAATTTTTCATTCATTTCTTTAATTATTTAACGTTAATCACTGGACTGATTATTGCGATTCAGTTTCATTTTCTGCGTTCATTCACAGAAATGTCCACTCGTAAACTATTAATCATTTTAATGGTTATCCAAATCGTACTTGCTCTCGTTTCAGCAGGATTTCATATTATCCCATTTGAAACTTGGTTTGAAGGGGGGCAATCTGTATGAATAAGGGATTTACTATAGGTATAGCAATCGTTGTCTCAACATTTATTGCTGCGAATGCCATTCTTTTATTCTCAGAAAAAAGCCAATTGGCTAGAAGCTATTATATAGAAGAATACGACAGAGCTCAGGCGAATACGTACGCTCAAGAAATAGAAAAAGAATCGCTAGTAGTTCCGGCGAAAGAAACGGTTGTTACAATTGATGCAGAGGCAATCAGTGATTTCAAAGTTGCGGAAGGGGATATTGTCCAACAAGGGGCAGAACTTGCGCAATTAAAAACAGAATCTGCCGATAACCAGCGTTCAATTTGGGAAGCAGAGCAGCAAGCATATATGCAGGAGCAGTCACAGCTTCAACAAATTATAAGTTCACTTGAATCGGAACGTGCAGGCTCGGACGCCACTTCCTATGGTGAAGGCTCTACAACAGGCACGACGACCGATGACGTGATTGACGTCAATGTCCAAGTAGATGTGAATGTTCCGCAAGATGGTAATTACGCACAAGCAATCGCAGAAGCGGAGCAAAAACTTGCGGAAGTCGATCGCAAGCTACAAATTGTCACAACGCAGCTTAGTCAAGAAACAGGCGATCTCTCATTACTAAGTCCTATTGATGGAAGTGTGGCGAGCATTGAAGAGGGAGACGGTATTTATTTCATTCGTATATATACGAATGAAAAGTCGGTACTCACATTTGCCAATGAAGAAGAATGGCATGAGATCATGGAAGGCCAAAAAGTAATGAACTACTCGACACATCGAGAAGGTGCAGCGGAAGGTAGTATACTTACTAAGTCTGCAGTGCCTGCCAACAAGTCAGAATGGCTAAAAGCATACAAACAATTAGACAATAAAATCAAAGAACCACTATACGAAGTAAAAATTCAATTAAATGAGCAGCCAGAAGAATTACCATTTGCCGCAAACATAAATTCCGTCATCACAACAGATGAAGTGGAAAACGCTGTACAAGTAAAGTCAAAATGGCTACTAAACAGAGCAGAACAAAAAGCTGAAATATACACATTAACAAACAGTGGTCGTATCGTGCGCACTCCAGTAACAGTACCATTTGACTTAAAACAATATGCTATTCTATCAGAAGGATTAGAGAATAACATGGTAATCATGAATGCAGACCTAAAACGAGATGACTCAACCGCATTCCTACCATTCCCTATGGACCTTCCAACATGGAATAGTATTAAAGCAGTCGGCTGGAAAGACTACATCAGATACTTGACCTATAAGTAAGAAATGTAAGGTGACAAGTACTTTGTGACAAGTGCCAGGCACCCAAACATTCATGTTAGTTTAAACAATCGCGAAAGTTTCAACTTTCGTGATTGTTTTATTTTTCGTGTTTGTTTGGGTGCCTGGCACCAGTAACACTGTTGTAATATTTAGAAAGTCTAAGTTTCTGGTATTAACTTGTTAACAAGTTAATTTAACTTCGCTATACTGAAGTAATGAATTGAAATTATAGGGGTGGATGGAAAGATGGATCCTCGTTTTAAAATTGCACATCGGGAAGCACTAATTGGAGTTGGACTGGCGATTGCTCATTTTATATGGTGGTTTGGTTTTGCATATGGGCTTGGATCTCGACCGGTAGAAGAGTATGCTTATATTCTTGGTTTTCCGGATTGGTTTTTCTATAGCTGTATTGTTGGTTTTATTCTCATATGTGTGACGGTTATTGTTTTGGCGAAATTTGTTTTGAAGGATGTTTCGTTTGAAGAAGAGGAGGAAGGGCTGTGAATATTGGAGTTATTATCCCTCTTATTATTTTTCTTGCAATTATTTTTATCATCGGATTTTGGTCTAGTAAAAAGCTGGAATCATCTACAGGGGGATTTTTGCAGGAGTACTTTTTAGGTGGACGAGAGCTTGGCGGCTTTGTTCTGGCAATGACGATGGTTGCAACGTATGGAAGTGCTTCAAGTTTTCTTGGAGGGCCAGGAACAGCATATACGATGGGGTTTGGTTGGGTTTTGCTTGCGATGACCCAAGTAGTGACGGGTTACTTTGTCTTACTTATTTTAGGGAAGAAGTTTGCAATTTTAGCTCGACGATATAATGCCATCACGTTAATTGATTTCCTGAAAGTTCGTTATAACAGCACGGCCGTTGTGTTGCTTGCAGCAATTAGTATGATCATCTTTTTATTTTCAGCTATGACCGCACAATGGGTCGGTGGTGGTCGCTTAATCGAATCGTTGACTGGTATGAAATATACAACAGCTTTATTTATTTTTGCAGTGTCTGTATTGGTTTATGTAGTAATCGGAGGCTTCCGTGCAGTTGCGGTAACTGATGCTGTCCAAGGTGGAGTTATGGTAATTGGAACTTTGATATTATTGATTGCCGTTATAATTGCTGGGGGCGGCGTGCCAAATATTATTCAGGACCTGCTTGCTGAAAATCCAAACCTTGTAACGCCATACGGCAATGAAGGGAACTTATCAGCAGCGTATGTGTCCTCCTTTTGGATACTTGTCGGAGTAGGAGTTGTTGGACTTCCGCAAATGGCAGTACGTGCAATGTCCTATAAAAACACTCGCTCTATGCACAGAGCACTTGTAATCGGAACGGTTGTTACTGGTTTTATTATGCTGAACATGCATTTAATCGGTATTTTTTCACGCACTATTTTACCGGGCGTAGAAGTTCCGGATACGGTGATTCCACTTGTGGCACTTAAGGTCCTTCCTGCTTGGCTTGCAGGGATTGTACTTGCTGCACCACTTGCTGCGATTATGTCGACAGTTGACTCCCTTCTTATTCTAGTGAGTTCTTCTATTGTAAAGGATGTTTATATTAACTATCTGAATCCGAATGCAAGCGAGAAAATGGTCAAAAATCTAAGCTTTGGGGTGACGACTCTATTAGGGTCTGTTGTATTTTTATTAGCATTGAATCCTCCTGACTTACTTATTTTCTTAAACCTTTTTGCATTTGGTGGGTTAGAAGCAGCCTTTATTTGGCCGGTCGTCCTTGGACTTTATTGGTCTTATGGCAATAAATACGGAGCGGTAGCATCCATGATCACCGGAATTGTTTCATATATTGCTTTGCATTTTTACAATCAATCAAACGGCAATCTATTCGGTGTGCACACGGTCGTAGTACCAGTCATCTTATCGCTACTTGCATATGTCGTGTGTAGTTTATTAATAAAGAGAACAAAATACAAATTTTAAAAAGGAGTTCCTCAAATGAAGCAATGGAATATATATTTAATGCTCGTGTTCGTCATGTTCGTTTGGGGAGCAAACCTACCGATACTTAAATATTTAGTAACAGTAGTGCCCCCAGTCACCCTGACGGCTTTTCGAATTTTAACAGCCGGTCTAGTAGTGCTGGTCATTTTATGGAAAATGAATCTCCTACGAATACCAACGAAACAAGAATGGAAATACATATTATTAGGGGCACTCTCTAATGTGGTACTCCATCATTATTTTTTGAATATGGGACTTGCGATTACAAGCGGAACCCACGGAGGCCTAATCTTGGGAACGGGACCAATGTTAACTGCCATTTCAGGAGCTATTATATTAAAGTACTTCCCATCACGATTTCAGTGGCTTGGTCTCTTACTCGGTTTATCTGGAGTAACAGTATCCATCCTAGTAGGAGGGGGAGAGTCCAGCGGAGCCAACCTTGGTGATTTCTATGTGTTCCTTGCGATATTAGCGCAAGTGCTGAGCTATATGGTCGTGAGCAAAGCAGCGAGAACACTTGATCCAAGATTGCTCACTGCCTATATGCTACTAATCGGAGCAGTTGTGCTAATCGTGATCAGCTTAGTGCAAGAACCAAGAGGTATCTACACATTTGCTGAAACAAAACCTCTTTTTTGGGTTCTATTTTTAGCATCAGCCGTATTATCTACAGCCGTCGGGCATCTAATGTACAACTACGCAGTAGGTAAAGCAGGAGCAACAAAATCGGCTATATTTATGAATTTAAATCCACTATTCTCTTTGATTCTATCAGCCATCTTCTTAGGTGAAATACTAAACTATCGCCATTTCATCGGCCTCTTCCTAATCGTAGCAGGTGTCATGCTAGGATCCGGAGCAGCCGAAGATATGTGGAAAAAACATAAAAAGAAAAAAATGCAACAACCTAAAAGCAGTTAAAACCGCTTCCTTACTATACTTTTGCTTAATATATTACAGATGTGTTACTGGTGCCTGGCACCAGTAACACATCTGTAATATTATTTTTTTGTCTTCACCCCCACAAGATATGAATTTATTACGAATAATATAGTGTCCGAGCATAGTACGGGACAAAATTCTATCCGAGGTGATTCTAAAATGCAGATGAAATGGAAGAAAACAAGTGCAGCATTATTAGTTGCAACAATGACAGTAACAGGTGCAAGTTATGCATGGGCGAATGAAAATTTGTTCGACACGGTTAATTTAAATGATTTGACTAAAGAAACAGAGCAAACTACGGCTCCAGTTTCTACAGGAGACACTGTTGGGGGAGTAGTTACTACAGGGGACACTGTTGGAGGAGAAGTTACTACAGGAGATTCTATTGGAATTGAAATTCCTGAAGGTTACACTGCTGGAAATCTAGCAGCACTTGCAAAAGCTTATGAAAATGCTGGAAGTGAAACTGCGAAAGCAGCAATTAAACGTAATGCTGAAAGAGCAATCGCTAAATTTGAAGCTGCCCAAAAAGAAGCTGAAGAGCCTAAAGTAGAAGAGCCAAAAACAGAGGAACCTAAAACGGAAGAACCTGTAGTTGAGAAACCAGTTGAAGAAAAACCTGTAAAAGTTGAACCTACACCAGTAGTGGAAAAACCAGTAGCTGAAAAACCTGTTGTAGAAGAACCTTCAAAGGAATCTGCTAAAGAACAAAGCAAAGCTCTTAAAGGTGAGCAAAAAGAAGAGCGTAAAGCACTTCAAGCAGAGCATAAAGAAGAAAGAAAAGCTTTAAAAGAAGAACACAAAGCTGAAAAACAAGAAAATAAAAAAAATAAAGAAGATAAATAAATCCTCTTTATCAATACACTATTTTAATTTTATTTAACACCCAGTACTTTAGATGAAGTAAAAACGTGTAGATACGTATGATTTCGTCTATTATTACAAGGAAACAAAACAAAACAAAACAATGCAAAGAGGAGGTTCCTAAGAGCCTCCTTTTTGTTTAATATATTATTTTCAATCAATATTAAAAACTACTATCTATATTTCTACATAAAACTTATCCTCTAGCCACCCCCACAAATGTATCTTGACGAACGAATAATATAGTACTAGAGCAATAAGAGATTAACATCGCTAGTACTATAATAATGACGAAGATTGAACTATTTATAGTTTAACCGCTTTTCATTCTTCAATCAGCCAGTTACAATGATAGGCTAAGGGAAAGATGAGAACGGGAGGGTATGTATGCTTTTGTCCATTATTCACGGGATTTTCAAAACCAAAACAAAACAAAAACAAATAACGACTGAACTTGCTCAAATGGCAAAAGCAGGGAATGAGGAGGTTTTAAATGACCTTCTTTTTGCCTTTACCCCATTTATGAAAAAAACCGCATCCTTTGTTTGTAAACGAACAATTGATGAACATGACGAAGAATTTAGTGTAGCTATGAATGGATTTCATGAAGCTATCATGAGCTTTAATCCTAGTGAAAATGCATCATTGCAAACTTATGCACACTTAATAATAAAGAGACGTATCATTGATTTTATTCGCAAAGAATCTGTCAGAAAAGAGAAAGTTCTATTAATACATGCATCAAGAGAAGAAGCGCTAACGGAGCACCAGCTGTTATTTGACGCTCAAGCACTTGATTCCTATTCAATAGAACAGCAGGCAGAAGCAAGAAGAGAAGAAATTTCTCGCTATACTAAACTACTGGCAGAATTCGGGTTATCATTTGAAGATCTAGCAAAAGTTGCTCCAAAGCATGAAGATGCAAGAAAAACAGCATTTCAAACAGCACAAATTATTGCTGAGACAGAAGAATTCTATGAATTTCTTATAAAATATAAAAGATTACCATTGAAAGAAATGGAAGAAATCGTCGAGGTTTCACGAAAAACATTAGAGCGGCATAGAAAATACATAATAGCAGTTGCTTTACTGCTAAAAAGTGACTTCAATTATATAAAAGAGTATGTAAAAGGAGAAATCATATGATGCGCACTTATAAAGGCATTGTTTGCGAAAAGAAAACTAAATATATGATTTTTCTAACGAAGGAAGGTAAATTTCTTCGAGGCGTTCCCATTATTTCGAATCCTGAGATTGGACAAGAAGTTGAATTCCGTTTAATGGGGGAAACTATTCTTAGTAGGAAATGGACAAAACCTTCTTTTCTCGCGCCAGTTATTGTCGCAGCAATGTTTCTTCTATTTGTGATAGCATCCTTTATCCCAAACCCAGGAACAGCACTAGCTTATGTTCAATTGGATGCAAATAATTCAGTAGAATTAGGTGTTGATCAAGAAGGATTAGTAGTGACGCTTCGGTCGCTAAATGATACCGCTCCTATTATGCTCGAAGATTGGGAGGGGAACCCAGTGGACATTGTATTGTCAAAAGTAGTAAAGCAACTAAGTCCCCTTGCCAAAGAAATAGCAATAACAACTATATACGAAAATAATAAAGAATCATCTGATATGAAAGAAATTATAGAAGTAGCAGTAGAAGAAGTACAAAGCGAGCACACCGAAAAAGTCTGGATAGTTAATGAAAGTACCATTGAAGAACGTGAAGAAGCTGACAAACACGACAAATCGATTCAAAAGTTAAAAGAAGTAGAGAACGATAAAATAAAAGATAATTTAAGAAACAATGGTGTTCCAGTAAACCAAGAGAGTAATATGCAAAAGATACCATCCAACAACAACCAAAACAAAATAGATGAACAATCCAATAAAGAAAAACAACAAGAGCAACAAGAAAAAATTGAACAAAAACAGCAAGAACAACAAGAAAAAGTTAAACAGCAACAAGAAAAGATTAAAGAAAAGCAGGAAATACAAAAAGAAAAGCTCCCGGAACAAAAAGGAAATCAACAAAATAGTAACGGTAAATCTACCGAAAACCAAGCAAAAGAAATGAATAAAGAAAAAGAAAACCAGCAAAAAGATGCAGAAAAAACACAAAAAGAAAATGAAAAATCCCAAAAGGATCAAGAAAAAAACAATAACGGCAATGGTAATAGTAATGGAAACAACAACGGCAACGGAAACAACTAAACGAAAAAGGAGCGAATCCCTCAATTCGCTCCTTTTTCTATGGGAGAAATCTGTTACAGAGGTGTTACTGGTGCCTGGCACCAGTAACACCTCTGTAATATTATTCCCCTCTTATTCATAAATCTATAAAATAATCAAAAAAATTATAAAAATACGATTGACTTTATATTTATGCAGTATTATAATAGATTCTAACTTACTGAAGAGGTGAAGAAAATGAAGGTTGGAATTATTGGTGCAACTGGCTATGGTGGGCTTGAGTTAATTAGATTTCTGCATACACATCCTGAAATAGGGACACTGGATTTGTTCACTTCTTCAGATGAAGGAAACGTGTTTTCGAATAAATATACACATTTGTTGAATATTCATGACCAGCCGTTATTAAAAATAGAGCCCGATAGATTAAAAGAGTATGATGTGATTTTTACGAGCACTCCCTCAGGGGTATCGAGCGAGTTACTTCCATCATTAATAGATAAAGGTCCAAAACTCATTGATTTATCTGGTGACTTCCGTTTGAAGGATCCAAAGCAATATGAGCAATGGTATAAAAAAATACCAGCTCCTATTGAAGCTATTAAAAAAAGCGTATATGGTCTGACGGAATGGAACGAAACGAACATTCAGCAAGCTGATATAGTCGCGAACCCAGGATGCTATCCGACAGCTGTTTTACTCTCATTACTTCCTCTCTTGAAAGAAAACCTCATCGACGTAAAACATCTTATTATCGATGCGAAGAGTGGAATATCTGGAGCGGGTAACAAGCCGGGGCAGATGACACATTACAGTGAAACGAATGAAAATACTGCCATATACAAATTACATCAACACCAACATATCCCGGAAATCGAGCAAGCAATAAGCCTCTTTGCCAATCAAAATTCACCGATCACTTTCACTACTCATCTTGTACCGATGACAAGAGGAATTCTTTCAACAAGCTATGCTCCCGTAAACGAAGGTGTAACAGAAAAACAACTAATCGATACATTAGAAGAAACTTACGCAAAGCATCCTTTCGTTCGAATAATAAAAGAAACTAACAAATTCGGAACAAATCAAGTATATGGCTCCAACTTCTGCGACATTCATGTCAAGGTTGATCCGCGCACAAACCGCGCGACCGTAGTATCGGTTATCGACAATCTGGTTAAAGGAGCTGCTGGTCAAGCGATTCAAAACATGAACGTTCAATTTAACTTCGATCAAACAACTGGCCTCAAGCACGTCCCATTATTCATTTAACATTAATTAGTTCAGCGTAAACGCTGATTAGGAGGAATAAAATAAATGGCTATAACCACCATGGCAATGAAGCGTATTTCATATAAAAATATAGCATCACCAAAAGGATTTAAAGCGACTGGCATTCACTGCGGCCTTAAGCATAAGAAAAAAGACCTCGCTCTACTAGTCAGCGAAGTTCCAGCAAGCGTTGCGGGTGTATTCACGACGAATGCTATTAAAGCGGCGCCGCTACTTGTTACAAAAGATGTGGTGTACCAGACAGGTAAAATGCAAGCAATCATCGTCAATGCCGGTAATGCCAACGCATGCACAGGCAAGCAAGGAATGGCAGATGCCTATACAATGCAAAAATTAACTGCCGAAAAGCTAGGGATCGATCTGAATCTAGTTGGTGTGGCATCAACAGGCGTCATCGGCGAATTGATGAAAATGGATCCGGTAACAGAAGGAATCAAACAATTGGATCCAGTAGATGAGTTAGAAGGGGCAATGTCCTTCTCTCAAGCAATCATGACGACGGACACCGTTACGAAAAACACTTCCTATCAAACAATGATTGATGGAAAAGAAGTGATTGTCGCTGGAACTGCAAAAGGCTCCGGTATGATTGAACCTAACATGGCGACGATGCTTGGTTTCATTACAACGGATGCAAACATTGAATCCGAACATTTGCAATCAGCACTAAAATCAATTACTGACGTGACGTTCAATGCTATTACTGTCGATGGCGATACATCCACTAATGACATGGTAATTGTCATGGCAAACGGAATGGCAGAAAACGAAACGCTTACTCCTGAGCATCCTGATTGGGAAAACTTCGTGCAAACCTTACACATCGTGTCCCAAGAATTGGCGAAAATGATTGCAAAAGATGGAGAAGGTGCAACAAAACTGATTGAAGTAGAAGTAAAGGGAGCAATTACTGACGCAGAAGCCCGCAAAATAGCTAAAACAGTTGTCGGTTCGCCTCTTGTGAAAACGGCTGTGTTCGGAAACGACGCGAACTGGGGACGAATTATCGCTGCAGTTGGCTATAGTGGAGCTACCCTTGATCCTAACGCAATCACGATTCATATTGGGACTTCAAAAGTTGTAGAAAAAGGTGAACCTGTCGCTTTCTCAGAGGATGACTTGATAGTCTATTTAAAACAACCAGAAGTAAAAATCTTTGTAGATATACACCAAGGCGATGGCCAAGGAACTGCATGGGGGTGCGATTTGACATATGACTACGTCCAAATCAACGCAACCTATCGCTCCTAAACGCATCGTCATCAAACTTGGTGGAAGCATGCTGGAGGGGTTAAATGAAAACTTCTTCACCAATTTCAAAAAACTCCAAGCTGCTGGCAATGAGATAATCATCGTCCACGGCGGAGGCCCTGCAATTAATAAAGAACTCGCAAAAAACAATATAACGTCAACTTCTATAAACGGCATTCGAGTCACATCTGAAGAAGCAATCGGAATCGTCCAGTCGACCCTAGTCGGTCAAGTCAATCCAACACTTGTTCATCAGTTGAATAAAAGCGGGATTGTGGCAATTGGCTTAAGCGGATATGATGGCAATTTATTAGAATGTACGTTTTTAGACAAAGAAACTTACGGCTTTGTAGGAGAAATAAATAAAGTAAACTGCGCAATGCTAGAAACACTACTAGCAAACGGCATAACACCAGTAATCTCGAGCATAAGCTGCACCGATAATGGCACACCACTCAATATTAATGCTGATACAGTAGCAAATAAAGTAGCACTCGCAATAAAAGCGGAAAGCCTGCAGCTCGTAACAGATACACCTGGCATTAAAATTGAAGGGGAAGTGCAACAAGTTGTAACTTCCACTGCAATTGCGGAATGGATCACATCAGGAGAAATCTACGGAGGAATGATTCCAAAAGTGACTGCAGCACTCGATTGTTTAGCTGCAGGTATTCCTTCCGTTCAAATTGTCGGGGAGCAACTAGAAGGAACAACCATTTTACATCAGGGGGTACTAGTGTGAGTTCTTTATTTCAAAATTACGCACGTCGACCAGTTCATTTAGTGCAAGGGAAAGGGACGCTTATCTTAGATGATACAGGGAAAGAGTATCTCGACTTTACAAGTGGTATCGCAGTGCTCAGCCTCGGTCATGCACATCCGGCGATTGTTGAAGCAATTCAACAACAAAGTGAAAAACTATGGCATACTTCGAATTTATTCGAAAGTCCTGGACAGGAACAGTTAGCTGTAACCTTAGTAAAAGATACGCATTTAGCACACGCATTTTTCTGTAACAGTGGAGCCGAAGCGAATGAAGCGGCAATCAAGCTAGCTCGCAAACATACTGGAAAACACGTTATCATCACATTTGAAAAATCATTCCATGGACGTACATTTGGTGCAATGTCCGCTACTGGCCAAGACAAAGTTCGAAATGGATTCGGACCTTTGCTGGATACTTTCCGAACAGTACCGTTCAATGACATCGAGCAACTGGAGTCGGCTATCGACGAAAAAGTAGCGGCAATCATGCTTGAAGTGATCCAAGGGGAGGGTGGAGTTAACCAAGTAACGCCTGAATTCGCTCAAGTAATCGCTGACATTTGCAAATCCAAAGGAATATTATTAATAATCGACGAAGTGCAAACAGGCATCGGCCGCACAGGAACTCGCTATGCTTATGAGCAAACTGTACTCAAACCTGACATTATGACGTTAGCAAAAGGACTCGGAGGAGGCTTTCCGATCGGAGCAATGCTCGGAACGAGTGCTTTACATGATTCTTTCGGCCCTGGTACTCATGGTACAACATTTGGTGGTAACCCATTAGCAGTAGCGGTAGCACAAACAGTGCTAGACAATGTTTTTACTACAAAATTTTTAGATGAAGTCAATGAAAAATCTAGCTACTTTTTGGCTAAACTAAAAGTGGAGCTACCTGAATACCCGATTGTGGGCTCGGGATTATTGCTCGGAATCGTATGCAAAGAGGAAGCAGCTCCATATATAGCGCTAGCGGAAGAAGCCGGACTACTTCTAGTTGCAGCAGGACCAAACGTCATTCGACTCCTGCCACCACTTACTGTTTCATTGGAAGAAATTGACCAAGCAGTAAATATACTTTCTTCTATCTTAAAATAATACACCTTGAATTAAAGCGCTCTGCGAACCGCTATTCACAAACTAGGACCTGCCAATTTGGCAGGTCCTTTAATTTTACCTAAAATATGGTTGAACGAGACAAACCAAGCCGCGAACACGACAAACCTATTGCTTCAACAAATTTCTATGGTACACTTTAGGAAATTCGCACCAAATCTTATTCACTACTACTTTTGAAAAGGGGTAAACTAATGCTAACTTGGAACAAAGAAATTATCATCCCTGCACCAATTGAAACTGTATGGAATCTCTTTCAGCTAGAAAACATCCAGAGAATTATGCCAAATATAGTGGAACACAAACCTTTAGAAATAAAAGAAGGAGTTGTCGGTTCTACATATGAGCAAACCTATAGAGAAGGTAAGAGAACCGAAACTTACATCGTGACGGATATAGAACACGAAAACATGGACCAAAAAAAACACAACAAAATTGAATTTACACTTGCGGAAACCTTTAAAATTCAAGCTGCTTATACACTCATCAAAGTAGATGAACAATCCACAAGATTTATTTATACAGGGCAAAATGAAGGAATTAACCTCATGGGGAAAACGTTTATTAAACTAGGTCCAAAGAAAAGCAATGATAAAGTAGTAGACGGATTCGTGGAATTAGTTCGTACAGAAGCATTGAAAGATTTATAAATTAGGAGGATTTTCATGTCTATTGATTGGAGTAATTTAAACTATGTAGCTATCATTATTGGCGGGCTTTTATATATGATCTATGGAACAATCTATTATTCGGTTTTATTAGGAAATAAGAAAGAGAAACAAACAGAAGGCCCGTTAAAATACATTTATTCGGTCATCATTGCATTCATCAGTTCTATTTTAATGGCGATTCTTATAAACGCAACCGGTGCAGAAACGTTATTTCAAGGAGCAATCATCGGCTTCATCATTGGAGTTATCATAAAAATGGTCTATGTGAAAAATTCATTGTTTGGTTTGATTTCGAAAAAATCCACAATAATAGCAATTTGCGATCACCTTGTTATCTTTACATTGTTAGGCGCTTTACATGGTTGGCTGTCATAAATATCAAAAAGCTCTTTGAGTCAATCAGAGAGTTTTTTTCTAACAAAAAAAGCCCCCGCCTAAGCGAGAAGCCTTCCATCCACCTTTTAAAAGCTATGCGTCATCGCCCAAATAGCCACGGCATTCTCATCTCCAACATTCGTAAACCTATGCGGCAACGAGCTATCAAAATAAATACTATCTCCCTCGTGAATCGTATGTATCTCACCTTCTACTTCAATACGTAAACTTCCAGCTAGCATAATTCCACATTCTTCGCCAGAATGATACAAAAGTGGAGTTTCTAAATCTTCTCCAGGCTCCACAATCATCTTGAAGAAGCTCATCTGCTTACCAGAGCTTGGCGACAACAGTTCATAGCTCACATTGGGGCGTACACGTTTAATGTTCTTCGCTTCTCCTGCACGGGAAATCGTTACGGCGTTTGTTTCCTCTGTTTCGAAAAAAGAAAATACCGGTACTTTCAAGCTATGACTCAATTTCCAAAGTGTCTCAAGCGATGGGGACACCTGTCCGCGCTCTATTTGCGAGATCATGCTTTGACTTACTCCGGCAAGTTTCGCAAGCTCGTCCGATGTGAGTCCTTGCAATCTCCGTAAATATCTAATTCGTTTACCAACTTCTTCTTTTGGAAATTCCAAAAAAACACCCCTTTTGAATAAATATTCAATTAGCAGAATAATTAAACATACTAATCAATTTTGTAATAAAACACTAACAAACCTAATAAACTCTTAATACAAAGAATATATATATACTATTTTGCATCTTTCTTCCAATAGATGCAATAATAAAAATATTATACCAAATTATTTTTTATGTAGACACGTGAATATTAATAACTTATACTTTTAATAATTCAGTAGCTTAATAGGGGATCTGAAGAAAATATATATGGGGGTAAAAGTTATGAAAAAATGGTTAGCAGCACTACTTATGATTACCGTTTTAATTATCGCGGGATGTAGTAACGATTCAGGAGGCGGAGTTTCAACAGAAAATTCGACAATCCAGAAAGCACTAAAAGACAAAAAACTAATTATTGGGATGTCACCAGGGTATTTCCCATTCGATATGAAGGATCCGAATGGAGACTTTGTTGGATATGACGTAGACACTGCAAACGCTCTTGGAGCAGCACTTGGTAAAGACATTAAAGTAGAATACAAACAATTTACATTTGATGGATTAATTCCTGCACTTCAAGCGGGAGAAGTAGACATGGTATTTGCTGGTATGACTATTCGTGGAGACCGCGCTCTAGCAGTAAGCTTTTCAAACCCATACTTCCAAACTGGTCAAGCAGTTATGCTTCCTACATCGGATACAGCAACAAAAACTTGGCAAGAGCTTGATGTGAAAGGGAAAAAAATTGCTGTAGGTATCGGAACAACTGGGGCACTACTTGCAAAAGATGTATTTAAAAACGCTGAAGTATTAGATTTTGAAGAATTCCCATCTGCAGCAGCAGCAATGGCACAAGGTAAAGCAGATGCAGTAGTATATGATGAGCCTGCTATTGCAGTTTGGAAATTACAAAATGGAGACCAAGTTCGTCAATTAGAAGGATTAATTTCCTCTGAAAACTTAGGGATTGCTCTGAAGAAAAACGATTTTGAAACAGTTCAATGGGTTAACTCATTCCTAAACAGTTATATTGGAAGTCCTGCAGAACTAGCTTCTCGTAATAAATGGTTTGAAACGTCTGACTGGCTAAGTGAAGTTGTAGACGAATAGAACACTCTAGCAGCTTAGGGGAGGAACAGCTATGATATACGACTGGAGTGTTATACCGCGCAATATGGATGTCTTTATTGACGGTGCACTAAAAACATTAGAAATTTCCTTACTAGCAATTCTTATAGCTATACCAATAGGTATTTTATTTGGATTGGGACGTATCTCAAAAAATAAAATAATACAATTGATTTCTTCTATATATGTAGAAATTATTCGTGGGGTTCCACTGCTTGTATTACTTATGTGGATTTACTTTGTACTCGGACAATACTATAAACTTGGTTCATATTGGGGAGCAATCATCGGACTTGCGATATTTGCCGGTGCGTTTATCGCCGAAATCGTGCGCTCTGGGATTCAAGGTGTACCAAGAGGACAGATGGAAGCAGCACGTTCTTTAGGTATGTCCCATACGAAGGCAATGACACATATTATTTTGCCACAAGCATTTAGAAGAGTATTACCACCTTTAGCATCCCAATTTATTATGCTAATAAAAGACTCATCTCTTGTATCCGTAATAGCGGCAACAGACTTAACGCTTAACGCGAAAAACCTAGTGGCAACATCGTTCCGTTCTATTGAAGTGTGGACATTTGTTGCGCTAATCTATTTCATCATGACATTCAGCTTATCATTAATCATTCGATATTTCGAAAAACGATTACTGAAGAGTGAAGCATAACGGTAGGGAGGGTGTATCATCATGATATCAATCAAAAATGTCAATAAAAGCTTCGGCGATCACCACGTCCTAACCGACGTCTCGCTCGAAGTGCCAAAATCGAATGTAGTCGCACTAATCGGACCAAGTGGAGCGGGGAAGTCTACACTAATCCGTACCATTAATGCTCTAGAGCCAATCGACGACGGAGAAATCACGGTCGATGGTGTATCCATTCACAGTAAAAAAACGGATATCAATGCAGCTCGAACGAACATCGGCTTCGTATTCCAAAGCTTTAACCTTTTTCCGTTTTTAACTGCATTAGAAAACGTAACAATGGCACCACTTAAAGTAAAAGGAATGAGCAAAGAAGCAGCCGAAGCGAGAGGGAAAGAACTACTAACCTCTCTTGGTCTTGCAGATAAATTCGATGCCTACCCTAGCAGGCTTTCCGGTGGTCAGCAACAGCGTGTAGCTATCGCACGTGCCCTGGCAATGGATCCGCACGTCATGCTATTTGACGAACCAACCTCTGCACTCGACCCAGAAATGGTAACCGAAGTGCTCGATGCCATCCGAAAACTAGCGAAAGACGGCATGACCATGGTAGTTGTAACGCACGAAATGGGCTTTGCTAAAGAAATCTGCGATGAAATCGTCTTCATGGCTGATGGCAAAATCGTCGAACGTGCAGCTCCTTCCAAATTCTTTACCAATCCGGATACGCAACGTGCCCAGGATTTCCTATCAAAAGTCCTAAACCACTAGAAATTTCTAGTGGTTTTTTCTTTTCTCTACTTTCAGTTTCTTTACAGAACTATTTCAAGAGCGCATTCAATAGGAATATTCTTCATATTTTATATTACAGCAGTGTTAAAATGGCGTGGGGGTCGTAATATAGATGTAATATAATTAATGTCAGATTTATGACTCCGAAATCTTTTTACCTACATTAAAATAAAAAAACATATGAAAGTGTGATATATAAACTAGAACTAGTAGTTCAAATGTGTTCCAGTATTTTTCATTTTCAATAGATCTGGATGCGAGAATAACTTCTGAAAACTAAAAAAGGGTTTTGGCCAGTAGACCAAAACCCTTATAAAATAAGAAAAGAAGCATCCGATGTTCAGATGCTTCTTTTCTTGAGCGATAAAACGAAGGAAGTAGAAGGCTGCACACTAATGAATGTACAAACAAGTTTACGGCGTTACACATCTATAAGTAACCTTCTATACTGTAAATCATAACACATAATTTTAAAATTGCACGCATTAAATTAAATAAAATAAAAATAAATTTAAAATAGTTGTATTAAAGAAATTTTAAGTAAAATCTATAAAAATAAAAATAGTAAGAAATATTCACAAAAAAAGACTAGCGTCTTTGGTAATGTTGCTGTAATATGGAATATGTAATGTTGTCCTTGGTGCTTTCATACAGTCATCCTTATAAAAAACTGGTAATCTTTGAAGATATTAGTTGATTTTAGCATATGAGTTTTGTATACTCATATATTAGTTAGGGTGACGATATTGGACGCGATCAAGCGACCGATGTTACACACTAAAAAAAATTGCAACACACAAGCGAAGGGAGATCACAAGTTTATGAAGAAAAAAGCTATCAAAATTGCAGCTTCAACTGCAGTAGCAGCTTCAGCATTCGTTGCAGCAGCGCCAGCACAACAAGCAGACGCAGCAACTAATGTAAACCAATTAGCAACAGACGCACAAAATGCAGGTACAGTATTAAAATGGGCTATCTCAGTAGAAGGTTCTGCTGATTACGTTACACGTCCATACACTCAATACAATGCTGCTAAAAAAGCAATCGCAGCTGCAGAAGCAGCAGCTAAAAAACTTTCTGCATCTGAAAAATTAAGCGTTGACGCTAAACTTGTTGAACCAAAATTACAAGTTAAACGTGCAGCAGCTTACATCGATGCAATCACTTCAAGTGAAAAAATCAAAGACTTAACTTCTAAATTAGATGCAGCTATTAAAACTGATGACATCGAAAAAGTTGAAACAGCTTACCATGCAGCTACTGGAGAATACCGTAAACAAGCGGCTCTTCTAGACCGCGTATATGGTCAATCTACTCGTGACGGTATCCGTAACGAAGTTAAACCAGCTATCGAAAAATTAGTTGCTTCAGTTAAAAACGAAGTAACTGTTAACATGCTTTCTAAAGCAGCAGCTGCAGACGTTAAAGCTGACAAACTTGAAGATGCTTCTAAAAAGATCGCTGAAGCTCAAGCAATCCTTGATGCTAACGTTCTTAAATGGGAAACTGCTCTTCAAAAATCAGTTGACGATGTAGCAACATCATTACCACTAGTTGCAGTTTCTGCATCTTATGTTAATGCTAACACTGTTCAAGTTAAACTAAGCAAAAAAGTTGATGCTGTAAACTTATCTCAATTCACTTCTGAAGAATTAGTTATCAATGCAGTAGAATTAGGTGATGATAAGAGAACTGTTACACTTACAACAGGCACTCAATCAGCTGGAAAAACTTACACAATTGCTTACAATGGTAAAACTGTAAGCTATACAGTACCTACTTCAGGTGGTGGTTCAACAATCATAACTGATGGAACTGCAGTTCACGGAGAAGCTGGTACAAACGTAGCATTTTCTGCTACTTTTAAAGAGAAAACTGGTCAAGCTTATAACGGCCAAATTAGAATAACACCTCCAGAAGGCACTACAATCGTTTCAGTTAACGGTGCTACTGGTTTAACTACAGATGCTAATGGTGCTGTAGTAACTACTCCAACACAAACAGGTACTGTTTCTGTTGTTGTTACTTCACCAGCAGGTACTTCAGTAAACGGTGAAAAAGCTAAATTCGAAAAATTATTCAATGGTTCTGTAACTGATACAAGTTACAGTGGAAGTGTTTACCTTTATGTTCCAGCTACAGATTTAACTGGAGCAATTGCTCTAGGTTCTGGTAAAACTGTTCAATATGTAGATGCAGCAAACAAATACTTTGTTGTAACTGATGGAGCTCTTACTCCTACATTAACTAAGTACAAAGTAAAAGCAACTGATGCATTTGCTAATGAGTCAACAAATGGTCTTACTGTAGAACAGTTCTTGGCTGCATTAAACAAAGGTGATGTACTTGCAGCACCTGTTTATACTACAGCTTCAAATTCTGCTTCACAATTCAAAATTGAATTCAACAAAGTTGTTGCTGATTTTGATTTTGCATCTAAATACTTCGTTAAAGGTAATGAAGATAAACTAACTGGAGCTTACCGTGTAGATTCTAATGGTAAATTCGCATTAGAAGGTACTGGTCAAGCAGGTTATACAGTTTATGTTACAGCTAACGGTGTTACTAAATACACTACTACTGTAAAATCTAATGGTACTTGGTCTGTAGACGTAAACCTTGATCAACTAGCTTTCTCTTCATTTGAAGCGTTCCAATTAGCAGCTGGTGAAAATCCTGCTGGAAAAACAGCAACTGCTAACGTGAACATTCTTGAAGGTGCATTTGAAATTGAACAAGTTGAACTTACTGGATCTTCTGCAGATTCTCTATTAGGAAAAGTAATTACATTTACTGATTCTGTTGTTTCAACAAATGATAACTTTGTTAAAAAAGCTGGCGCAACTATCACTTTAGTTGACGAAGATGGAACAAAAGTTAAATATACTGATGGAGTAAATGCACGATTTGCTGTTACTTCTGGTAACACTAGCGAATTTACAATCACTATTACTGGAGCTTATACTCCTGTTGCAAACGGAAGTATTGCTGGTTTTGGTAAAGGATTCAGCATTGATTCATTTACAGGTGTAACGAATAGCTATGGTCTTATAGCACAACCTGTAATTACTGTATTATCTAAGTAATTATAAGAATTATTGATTCAATAAATTAGACTGTTTCAGAAGCTGATAATAATATCAGCTTCTGAACAGTCTTTTTATATTATAGTCAATTTTTTTATCTGAATAAATTATCTTAAGAAAGATATTCAATTAATGGATAATATATAGGGTAGGTAGTAAAATTTACTAAAATATGATATGATTCAACTGCTATTAGCTTGAAAGGATTGAATGACATAGTATGAAAAAAATCTCTATCTCGAAGAATTCTAATCAATTGAAACTGCTCAATTACATATTTATATTGTTATTAATTTTGATAGTCATGGTCTTCATTTGGACGAATAAAATGGCAAACAAACAGGACGAGGAATTTTTAAATGATTATACTCTGTTTCAAAAACTAACAGATAAGCAATCCAGCGAAGAAATACAAGACACTACAGAGCAACTTGAAATTCTTCAAAAAAAATATTCTGATGAGTATTTGTTTGCATACCAATTAGGACTAGCTCATTTGAATAAGGGCAATATGGAGCGGGCTTTGATAATGTATGGACGCACACTAGATTTAAATCCTTATATTGTAGAAAATAAGGAATTCATGTATCAATACGCATTTATATTAGTTAATAACGAACAAATTGATAATGCCAAAATTGTTGTAGAAAGAGCAGAGCAATTACCGTCAGATGAAGAATATCAAACTAGGTTAGCAGCTTTACTTGAAAGTATTGAACAAAATTAGAGGTGAATTCATTAATGGCACGTTTAGCGCTAAACAAAATAAATGTAGATCGAGATATATTAGAAGATGAACAATCAGTAAAAACAGTAGATAGATGGATATTTTACATGTTGGTAGTAGCGATAGGAGTAATTCCTCTAATAATTGGAATGCATACTTCTTTATTTGTAAGTCCTCTAATTTCTGGCACAGGCATAACACAAACCGCCTATCAATCAGATATGTTTACATATTATAAATTCATTGTTTTAGTAACAGTCACAATAATTAGTCTAGTCTTATTTTTGTATAAGCTTTTATTTTTAAACTACCAGCTAAAAAAAGATAAAGTAACATTTTCAATCTATGCATTCATTTTCTTTTTACTTATGTCTGTTATTTTCGCTGAGTATAAGACAATTGCTCTTTGGGGTATGTACAACCGCCACGATGGGGCAATTACATACATTTGTTTTTCTATATTAATGTTTATTGCAATAAATATTATGTACCCTAAAAAAGCACTAAACATTATAACTTATGCACTTTATCCATTTGTTTGGATTAACGTGGTTATAGCGTTATTAACGTTTTATGGTAAAAATATATTGTTAATTGATATTGTGCAAAAAATACTTACAATTATGGATAAATCAGGTGCGGGGTTCATAGAGGGTTCAGTAGTTTCTGGTACTTTAAACCAGTGGAACTATATGAGTGGGATATCTGCGATATTGGTGATGATATTCCTAGCGCTTTCAATCTTTCAAAAGAACCTTAAATTCCGAATTCTAAATTTATTCACGGCGGTAGCTGCATTTGCAACGCTGCTAGTATCGATTTCTTCTAGTGGTTTTTTAGCTTTTGTTGTCATGTCTGTAATTATGTTAATTGCACTTCTATTAAAAGGTCCGAAAGTGAAAGGAATCATTGTATTTTTAGTATTCCTTTGTTTTGTAAGTGTTCCTTTAAGTATGTTTAGTGAGCGTGATCCACGTGTTTGGGATAACTCAATGGGTATGTTCGTAAAACAAAATCCATTTAAAGAAGTGGAAGGAGCTTCCTCACTTTTAAATAATAGAGCATATGCAGCAGACAGTGAGTTTGAATTGCCGACACTACCCGAAAGAGGGACTAGCGCCGGGTCTGGTCGCGTCTATATTTGGTCAACAATGTTGGAATTAATTCAAGATAAACCATTCGTTGGTTATGGGTTGGACACAATGCTATTCCACTTTCCTCAAAATGAGTTAGATAAGCGTGCGGATTTCTTGGATGAAACTGTATTAGTAGACAAGCCACATAATATGTATTTAGGAATTCTGTGGGGAACAGGAATATTTGGTTTCCTAGTATTTGTCGCTACATTACTAATTTTCACAGCAACTATTTTAAAGGGTGTTTACAGAAAAATCTCCAGTACTAACCCTTATTTTATAGCTCTCTCAATGGGGTTTGGTGCGTTCTTAATACAAGCATTATTTAATGACTCTGTTATAGGTTTAACAATTGCACCATTACTTATAGGAGCAATCTTGTATACAGTTCAAAAAAATGAACAACCAGTAGAGGAGATATCATGAACGAAGAAACAATCAGTTTAAGAGAATTAGTAGAAATAGTTTGGAACGGTAAGAAAATTATCATTTTATCAATGGTAGTATCAATATTAATAGCAACTGTTTTAAGTTTTATTGTTTTAGATAAGAAATATGTATCGGAAGCTACGGTACAGGTTACTGCAAATACAAATGCAGAGGGTATTGTAAAGCAATATATTGATAGTGAATTTACTAGTCAAGTCTTTGCGGAAAGAATGAAAAACCAAGCATTTATTGACCAAATTTTTAATGAATCTGGAAAAAAAGTGGTAAGTAATAAAAATCTTGCCGTGAATGTGGATGTACAAACAAATATGATTAGTCTATCATACACAAGCGGAAGTTCAGACGGTGCTCAAAAAATACTATCAACGCTTATAGATGAGCAAAAAAAGTACATGTCGGAAACTTTGACAAACGAATTCACATTATTAGCAGACTCGTATACAAAAGAAAGTGAAAGACTGTCGAATGAAATTCGTGATTTGATCAAGCTATATAATGAAACAATAAAAACAAACAACTTACCAGAAATCTTAATATTACAATCAATGATTCCTAATGAGTTAATCATTGATTTGTCTACTGAACAACAAGCAACACTTGTGAACATTGATGGGGCATTACAAAATGAGCTAATGCAACTCCAAGCAAAAATTTCTTCTAAGTCTGAAGAATATAGAAAAGTGTTAGATCAATATCAATCAGTGCTAACAAACATTGAAAGCTTTAGACCAGATCCGTTGATCAAAACAGTAATAGCTCCTACATTACCTGAAACACCAAGTTCACCAAATACTTTGTTGAATAGTACAATTAGTATTGTGTTAGGTGCCATAATCGGTTTAGGTATTGTGTTTTTTAGAAAGTATTGGACAGAAACGAATCCAGTAGAGAAGTGAAATGTAGTAAGTAAGGGGTGATGATACGTGGGTTACAGTCTGAGAATTGCAACATTTGTCATTTTAGACTCCATAATTGTACTAACAGCTATATTTTTTAGTTATTTTTTATTGCACCCGACACTTAACGTGTATGGACTTCCTATGATGATATTGAGTGCTATTACATTGTTAGTTTCACATCACATTGCTGCGTATTTCTTTCACTTATACGATCGAATTTGGAGCGTTGCCTCTGTCAGTGAATTATTAACGATTGTAAATTCTGTCACTATCTCAATAGGAACAGCAAGTATTCTACAGTATGCCGTTCAACAAGACGTATACTTTCGAGTTATGGCAGTAACATGGATGCTTCATATTCTAGCAATTGGTGGATCAAGGTTTGCCCTTCGTGTGTTAAGCGAACAAAAGATGTTGCAGACAGAGCATCCGAAACATCGTGCGTTAATCGTTGGTGCAGGACAAGCAGGCACTATTCTAGCTAAGCAAATGAGGCAGTCTGTAAATTCAGATCTAGTACCAATAGCATTCGTAGATGATGATCCAAATAAACAGAAATTAAAAGTATTAGATATTACTGTTCAAGGGACAGTGAAAGATATTCCTAAAATAGTAGAATCATATGCAATTGACCATATTATCATTGCAATTCCATCATTAACTAAAGCAGACATACAGGCTATATTCGAACACTGCTCTAAGACAAAAGCAAAAGTAAAAATTATGCCAAGCATTGAAGGTGTTATGACTGGAAAATTGTCCGTAAGTGAAATGAGAGAAGTAAACATTGAAGATTTACTTGGGCGTGAAGAAGTGGAGTTAGACATGGAAGCCATTTCTGGAAAACTAACAAATAAAACAATTCTTGTTACTGGTGCCGGTGGATCAATAGGGTCAGAAATTTGCAGGCAAGTAATGAAGTTTAATCCGAAGAAAATTTTACTATTAGGACATGGAGAAAATTCCATTTATCAAATCGACATGGAGCTTCGTCAAAATACATTTTCAAGAACACAAATTATTCCAATAATCGCAGATGTACAAGATCGAAATCGAATTTTCGACCTTATTTCACAATATAAACCGGATGTTATTTATCATGCAGCAGCGCATAAACATGTTCCGCTTATGGAATATAATCCAATGGAAGCTGTGAAAAATAACATTTTTGGTACCAAAAATATAGCGGAAGCAGCAGATACTTTTGGTATTGGTTATTTTGTTATGATCTCAACCGATAAGGCAGTTAACCCACCGAATGTAATGGGAGCAACAAAACGTTTTGCTGAAATGATTGTACAAAATTTAGCAAAAGAAAGTGATACGAATTTTGCAGCAGTGCGTTTTGGGAACGTTCTTGGTTCGCGTGGATCTGTTATACCATTATTTAAGAAGCAAATTGCAAAAGGTGGTCCAGTAACAGTTACAGACCCTGAAATGACTCGCTATTTCATGACGATACCCGAAGCGTCAAAACTAGTAATCCAAGCAGGTACACTTGCCAATGATGGTGAAGTGTTTGTTCTTGATATGGGAGAACCTGTAAAAATTGTAGACTTAGCTCGAAATGTAATAAGGTTATCAGGCTATACTGAAGATGAAATAAACATTGAATTTACAGGTATTAGACCTGGTGAGAAACTATATGAAGAATTGTTGAATGAGAATGAAATACAGAATGGCTATGTTTTTCCTAAAATCCATATTGGAAAAGCGACTCCGATTAGTAAAGCTGAAATGAATTTTGTATTAGAAAATTTATTGGAAATGAATGAAGAAAATTTGAGGAATACACTTATTAAAAATACAAATAGAATAGAAAATATAGAAATTGTTTCATATTAGTTTTGATAGATGATTATCTATTTCAGATATATGAGGATACTTTTGTGAAATTAGGGGAATGTAGTATGAGCGCTATGAAGAAAAACCTATTATATGTTTATGGTGTTAACTTTGTAAATGGTTTGGCAGGACTTGCTTTTATTCCGTTAGCTCTCCATTCGCTTGGAGCGGAAGGATATGGAATTTATTCTATTTTCATTATATTAACGTCCTACATATATTTTGTAGAAATGGGTGTTGCTAAATACTTCACTAGAACAATCGCTCAGACTTATCTAGTTGAGGATCAACGAAATAAAATGCAAACTGCTGTTGGAACATATATTAGAATCGCTTTAATTCTTTTATGTTTAATGCCATTTCTTTTATATATAATACCAAAATACATTTTTATTCTTGATGAGAATGGAATTATAGGTAAGATGGTAATCCTTTCGATTTTAGATTATCTCTTTTCAATACCTGTAGCAATATTATTAGCGTTCAATACAGGGAAAGAACAATTCTATAAAATATCCAAATACAATTTGATTTCTGGAATAACAAGACATGCATTTTTGATTTGCGGAGTACTACTTTTTAAATCTGTAATAGTATTAATATGTATTATCGTTATAAGAAGATTTTTTGATTTGGTGTACGCATTTAGATATTTGGACCCTCTTCCAGAAGGTGCTTGGAAACCTACCTATAAAAAAGGTGAGTTTCTAAAGATTATTAATCACTCTCTTTTTTTATCGGCTGCACAATTATTACAAATTACGATATTAGCAGTTGGGACGTATCTAGTGAATAAGAATTTTTCATTAGTTGAAGTTGGAATATATAAATCTTCATTTGATATTGCAACCAAAGTATGGTTTCTATCAAATGGTCTAGGTATGGTTATTTTTCCAAGATTTTCAAATTTAATTACAGATAAGAATAGTAAAAAGGCACTTTTAAATAAATTAGGAGTATATTTAAAAGGAAGTTGGATTTTATATAATGTATGCTTTTTGATTGTATTTTTTATCTACCCGAATATACCTAATATATTGTTAATTGAGGACTTTAATTTATTTTTCTTATTATTATTAGGAGTATGTTTAAACGCACATACAAATCTTAGTTATGAGTTTTTACAAGCCGATTCAAGACTAAAGGAAGTAATTATAATTAGCGTAACTGTACTAATATCAATGATAGTAGGATTTTATTTGATTGTAGATAAGATTGGTCTGTATGCTGTCGGGTTAAGTTGGTTAGGTAGTCAATTATTTTATAGCCTAGTAATGGATTACTCTGCAATTAAAGATTTAAAGTTTAGAAAATGGATCTCTACATTATTGTTTAATTTTGGGGTATTTCTTTCTGTTGTTGTTTTATTAATATTATTTACAAATTAGAAGATTGTTTCAAGTTGCAAAATGATTACGCTTGATATTGGGAGAGTACTTATGAGGAAAATATCAATACTTTTATTTATCTTTTTAACATTTTCAGCGGATCTTAAAGTAACAGTATTCCCTTTCATACATTGGATAGCTTGGGCGCTGTTGATATTTCCTTATATGATGAAAGACTTCTTTAAAAAGGGTATTAAAGTAAGTCCGTTTTTAGGAATTGGGGTTCTAACATTATTATTGGGTATTCTTACAAGCTCTATTAATAGTCCAGATTATGAGTTTTTTGTTCAAATGACAAAACTCCTCCTTATTTTCCTTACAATGTACTACTTTTTGAATTACGAAACGATTAGTTTAAAAATTATGTTTTTTATGTTTAATATATTAGTGATAGCTAACTTCTTATTTTTAATGATGGGATTAGCAGGATTTCCGACTGCGTGGATATTAACTGCTGATGGACGTTGGGGAACTATTCTAAATTATCCTGGATCTTTAGTAAAGATAGGATCTCTTGCTTTCTTCTTGAATATAATGTTAGTAGTTTTTACTAAAAAATTTATATATTTTATCATGATGACTTTAAGTTTGGTTATTGTTTATATGGATGGATCAAGAACTGGAATGCTATTAATTATTTTAACTTTAATTTTAGTTCCCATATTTTATATTGTAGGGAATTTTAAGGATAAAATAAAGGTTATTATAGTACCAGTACTAGTTGTTTTTTTATTTACAGTTGCAATATTGATTAATATTAAATTATTTTTGGGGACAAGGATTGGTGAAAGTATATTATCAATTCTAAACTCTGAATCTTTGTCTGTAGGACTTGAAGCTATAGATCCCGCACGCTATATGATGTTAATTGCGGCTTTAGAAAAAATCATTGAAAATCCACTAGTAGGGACAGGGGCTTTTACAACAGTAGCGATATATACAGATGGTAGTAGTATGGTTGTACATAATACATATTTACAGGCTTGGGGAGATTTTGGGCTTCTTGGGGTACTGAGTTTAACACTTATTTCCTGTGGATGGATATATTTGTTGCCAAATGCTTTAAAGAAAATTCAAGTAATAAATAATGGATTTATGAAGGCCATTTTTTGTAGTTCTATTATGATGCTTCTGTATTATGTTTTGAGTGGCTTATTCCATCCATATAGTACTGAGTTTTCCGAATGGATGACATTTATCCTTCCCATGACAGCATATTTAACACTTTATAAAAAATTTGGAACTAAATAAAACGGAGGTGCCAAATGGAAACATCCTTAAGTATTGTAATAACTACTTACAACAGAAAAGAACTCTTAAGAAGATGTCTCAATTCGATAATGATTCAAGACTATAGCAATTATGAAGTTATTGTTGTAGATGATCATTCGATACCTTCTTATAAAAACGAGATAGTCAAAGAGTTTCCACAAGTCAAATATTTATGCCAAGCGAAGAACAGTGGGCCTGGACCAGCGAGGAACAGAGGAATTGAGACAGCAAGTAGTAATTTCGTAATTATTATGGATGACGATGATATTTTTAGACCCGAGGCTTTTGAAAAAGTTAACTATTTTTTTATGGAATATGATGGTGACAAATATCCAGTTTATAATTTTATATTGTCTAACTCAACTCTTCGTTATGATGACTTCTTTCGAGTATACTCTTTTGAAGAAATGATAGATAATGCAATAATTGGTGATGTTATACATGTAATAAATAAAGAACACTTCTTATCAAAAAAAAATTATTCTTTTCCTGCATCTAAAATAGGTGCTGAATCATTACTTTGGTATCAAATTGCATTAGACTATGGTTTCCCGATAATAAACGAGGATATTGTTCAGCTTATGGATGATTCTGAGGATAGACTAACTAATACTAGTAGACAAGTAAAATATGCAAACGAATTTGCAAATTATCAGTTAGATATTATTACAAATTTTAAGTACTCTATTATTGAACATGGACAGATACGATTTTTAATAAAGAAATATATGGGGGCAGTTACCTATTTGTTGTTATCGGGAAAACGTAGACAAGCAATATCTAGTTGGAGAGAGATGCTTAAGTACTCAAAGAAATATCTCGTTATATTACCATTGTTTCTTTTACCAAGGAAATTAATCATTCAGCTGTTTTATAAGTACAGATTGAGATAGTTTTCTATTAAGCACTTTAAGATTATAGAATAGAGAAGGTACATTAAATGACTTTGCGTATATTACACATTATAACGACTTTGGGTTCAGGTGGAGCAGAAAAAATGCTAGTTGACTTAGTAATAGAAATGAAGAAGCAGGATGTTATCTGCGATGTAGCAGTGCTAACAAAAAAAACTGACTTTTTTAGTGAGAAGTTGCTTGAGCATGGCGTGAAAGTTTACTGGGGTCCAACAAAAAAAGTTTATAGCGTACAAAATATACTTTTTATAAGGAGTATACTGAAAGCTAATCAATATGATATTATTCACACTCATTTATTCGCTACACAACTGTATACCCCAATTGCAATGAAGTCACTGTTCTCAAATACTAAACTAGTAACTACTGAGCATAATACGCATAATAAGAGAAGAGATAATCGCTTGTTTTTTTTATTAGACCGCTGGATGTATAAGAAATATGATAAAATCATCGCCATTTCAAAAGCTACAAAAGATAGTTTGAATAGTTTTTTAAAAGAAACAGAATCAAAAACTGTAATCATAGAAAATGGAATAGATTTGCAACAATATGAATTAGCTACAACAATCGATAGAACTTCACTAGTAAGTTCACTTACTGAAAAGGATAAAATTATTCTAATGGTTGCAGCAATGCGTGAACAAAAAGATCATGAAACGCTTATTCGAGCAAGTAAAACATTGCCAGAGGATTATTTAGTTATGTTCGTAGGTGATGGAGAAAGAATGGACGAAGTAAAAGAATATGCTAAAAATTATGGTAGTTCTAGAATTCACTTTTTAGGGAAACGTACAGATGTGCCATCCCTTATGAAAGCAGCAGATATTTTTGTGCTTTCTTCTAGATGGGAAGGATTTGGATTAGTCGCAGTAGAGGCAATGGCGGCAGGACTTCCTGTAATTGTTTCTGATGTACCAGGCTTACGGGATGTCGTAAAAGATGCCGGCGGTACATTATTTGAAGCAGGGGACGAACAAGATTTGTCTAAAAAAATTCTGACTATTGCTGATAGTTCATCAATACTTGAAACTAATTTTTGCATAGATAAATATTCTATTTTAAATACAGCTTCTGAATATTTAGATGTTTATAATGACTTGAATAGTCCGAGAAAAGGAAACTCAATATTATGAAAATATTATTTGTCGCTTCTGTCTACAGGCATTTTACCGCTTTTCACATACCTTATATGAAGTTTTTGCAGAGTAAAGGGTATGAGGTATTTGCTGTAGCAGCAGAGGATGGGAGAATAAAAAAAGAATTATCCCAAATGGGATTCTCATGCATTGATATACCTTTTAGCAGGAGTCCATTAAGTAAAAGTAATATCGAGGCTTATAAGAAGTTAAAAAAACTTTTCATAAATGAAGAGTTTAAACTAGTTCATGTGCATACTCCTGTTGCTTCATTATTAACTAGAATGGCATTTCGTCATTCTAAATTAGGAAGTGTTATATATACAGCACATGGATTCCATTTCTACAAAAGGGCTCCCCTTTTGAACTGGTTGATCTACTATACTATTGAACGATTAGCTGCACGTTGGACGGATGGACTAATTACGATGAATGAAGAGGATTATAAACGAGCTTTGACAATGGGATTTGAGAAAGATGCCGTACATTATGTGCATGGTGTTGGTGTAAAACCATTAGAGAGCATAATTAGTGCAGAAGAAAAGAAAGAATTGAGGCAATTGTTGGATCTTTCAGAAGACGCGGTTGTGATTTCCTATGTTGCTGAAATCAATAAGAATAAGAATCATATGTTTTTATTGCGTAATTGGAGACAGATTAAAGAAACAGCTCCTCAAGCAGCCTTATTGCTCATAGGAGATGGTGAGTTGAAGGAAGAAATAGAGCACTTTATTGATGCAAATCAATTACTTGATGTACGTATTTTAGGATATCGTACTGATGTTAATGATCTTTTAGGAATTTCAGATATTGTGAGTCTTCTGTCGCATCGTGAAGGGCTTCCAAAAAGTATAATGGAGGCCATGTCTGTTAGTATACCATGCGTAGTCTCGGATACTCGTGGATTGAGGGATTTGATTACTCATGGTGAGAATGGCTATGTTATACCTCATGGTAATGATCACGTATTAGTAGAAACATTTATTTCTTTATTAAATGATGAGGAAAAACGGTCGAAGATGGGGGCTGCTGGTTATCAGAATGTGGAGCCATATAGACTTGAGAATGTATTGAAAGAATATATCGAGATATATGAAGATGTATTAGGAAAAGGGTGAATTTCTTTGAAAATACTTGTCACTGGTGGTCTGGGGTATATTGGTAGTCATACAGTAGTGGAACTATCGAATAATGGCTTTGAATGTGTTGTTGTAGACAATCTTATGAATAGCGATTCTAGCGTACTGGATAGAATCCAAAAACTTAGTGCCGATCCAATACATTTTATGAAAAGAGATTTATTGGACAAGCATCAGGTTGCAGAAGTATTTGAACTATTCCATTTTGATGCAGTCATTCATTTTGCAGGGCTAAAATCGCCAGCTGAGTCTGTAGTAAACCCCCTTCGATACTTTGAAGAGAATCTTGGTACGACCATCAATTTGCTAAATGAGATGCAAAGAAACAATGTTAAAAAACTAGTATTTAGTTCGTCTGCAACTGTATATGGAGATTTGACTGAGCCACCTGTTTATGAAAAAGCACTTACTTCTATTCTAAACCCATATGGTCGAACAAAGCTGATGATTGAGGAAATTCTTCAAGATTTATCTAAATCCGATCCTGAATGGAGTATTGCGATATTGAGGTTTTTCAATCCAATTGGTGCGCATTCATCTGGAACTATTGGAGAAAGACCAAATGGAGTTCCAAATAATTTAATGCCCTATATTACACAGGTAGCGAGTGGAAGAAGGCAATTTTTGAATATCTACGGTGATGATTATCCTACACCTGATGGGACAGGAGTAAGAGATTTTATTCATGTAATGGATCTTGCGCATGGCCATTTAAAGGCTCTTAACTATTTGAGTAATCATTCTGGTAATCATATCTTTAATCTAGGAACAGGAAAAGGTTATTCCGTTTTAGATTTAGTACGTACATTTGAAGAAGTAAATGGAGTGAAGATTCCATATAAAATAGTGGATCGTAGACCTGGAGATATTGCAGTGAGTTATGCGGCTCCATCTAAAGCGGAAAGAGAACTTGGATGGAAAGCTGAACGTGGATTAAATGAGATGTGTGAAGATGCATGGAGATGGGAAAAGGATTTGGTGAAACCTTCCAAATCATTCTGAACTATTACTTAGCGTAGATTTTAGTTATTTATGGAGAGGGATATTTTTGTAACTATTCGAAAGAGCTTAAATAAAAGACGATCTTTCCTATAACACTAATTCAATCTCACATATTTAGAGGAATTCTAGAAAACCTTTTCAAAGAGACTGTAAAATAGATAAATACTTGCATGGAAAATGGTTAATCGTTAGATGCAGAGTATTTAGGATGGAGAAATTTATCATAAGGATGTTTCTAATGTTGAAATGGAATGTATATTTACTGCTGCCTATAGATTAAGAGAGACGGTATAGTTGGTCATTGGAATAGGCTAATCATTTTAGTTAAAAAAAGCTGTACTACCCTTGTTTTGAAAGAAAATTAGACAATTTAGGAGTGTGAGGAGCAAAATTTGAGTGGAAATTATATAATACACCGCTTAAATTATAAGATAAAAAAGTGTAGTTGCCATTTTTATTTCAAAATATGGCACTAATATAAAACAGGTTATCACTTTTCAAATTATTGGAAATTATTTGAAGTAACGCTGATGGTATAGGTTGCAGATATTCTGTATTAACACCATTTTTTTTTACAGAGGTCAATATAAAAATGTTACTCTGACAAGGAAAGTGGCAGAAAATTTTAAAGCATAAAGATGAGTGATAATATTGGATATCAGTACTCTTTTTAAAAAAACTCCATTACTTATCCAACAGCTGTACATTCTCTTAGTAATGTCCAAGAAAGTATTTTCGAATTGTTTGAAAAAACTGTTTTATATAAACGTGTAAAATAAAATATTATTTTACACGTTTATATAAAATAGAGAAGTGTTGAAGTGTTTAGAGAAGACTTTGATTAGCGATAGTAAAGGGAGATTAAGATGGAAATAGGTAGTGAATTTGAAATTGAATTAAGTCATTGTGAAATTGAATCAATAAAAAAAAATCTTATAGAAGGCTATTTAGTTAACTTTGGAAGAACGGCAATTAAATTTATTATTGACTCGCTAGTTAATGAGAAAGGAATTAACAACTTTTTGTTACCAAATTATTTATGTGAGAGCATCTTGAATCCTTTTGTAGAAAGTAAAGTTTCTATTGATTTTTATAATATTAATGTAAATCTAACCATAGATATTGAAAGTTTTAATAGTAAGATTAAAGAAAGGCAAGCAGTATTTTTAATTAATTATTTCAATATACAACATACAGATGAATTCAAGCAATATATAAAAACGCTTAAAAATAAAATTATCGTAATTGAAGATACTACACATAATTTTTTTGACAATGTTGAGCGACTAGGGCATCTTGAAATAGCTAGTTTGAGGAAATGGATGGGGTTACCTTCTGGGGCAGTAATAAAAGATAACAATAATCTTGTAAACAAGGATATATTTTGTCGAAATAAGGACGAGAATAGTATAACAGTTGTTGAGAAAAGATTGTATGCTGGGATATTAAAAGATACATATTTAAAATGGAATAATAGTGCTGAAGTGAAGGAAGAGTTTTTAAAAAACTTTAGTGAAGCAGAAAAAATATTAGACAGTAATTTAATAAACATTACACACATGGATACTGTCTCGAAAAACCTTTTATTAAATTATAATTTAGAAAAGTTAAAAAAGACAAGACAAGATAATTACTTAATTCTTAAGGAAGGATTAAAACGAATAAGTGAAATTGAATTTGTAAATCCGGTTGTAAATGAATCACAAGTTCCATTGGGATTTCCTATATTCGTAAAAAAGAGAGATCAATTCAAACGCTATCTAATAAGTCAAAATGTATATCCACCTGTACATTGGCCAACACCTAAAGCAATAGGAAATTTAAATTGTACAAATCCATATATAATCTCTAGTTCTATACTTACTATTCCTAGTGATCAAAGATACTCTTTAAGAGAGATGGAGAGAATAATAGATATAACTAAAGAATATTTTAGGAGCTGAATATTTTGTATGAGGTAATAAAAGTAGAAGATTTGCGATGGAATATGATTATTGACAAATTTAAGTGTGGGGATATTTATTTTACAGCTGAGTATTTTAAAAGTTCATTATTACTTGATGAAGGAGAACCAATTCTTTTTTATTATACAGATGAAAATGGATCAGTTGCCTACCCATTTCTAAAGCGAAAAATTAATAATTTAAATGGGATAGCGATATATGATATCACTACTCCATACGGATATGGAGGACCACTTATAGAAGTTACAAAGAGCAATGAAGATTTATTAATTCAATTCAATGTTGCTTTTAAAAAATACTGTTTAGATAGTTGCATTGTTAGCGAATTTATAAGATTTCATCCTGTAATAGAGAATTATTGGGGGATAGAAACTGTTTTGGAAACAAGATATATTAGAAATACAATAGCTATAGATTTGCAAAAATCAGAGGATTTATTTGCAACAATTCCGAGCAAAACTCGTAATATGATACGTAAAGCTAAGAGAAATAATTTAAGCATTTCGAAACTTTCACCTGAAGGAAGTTTTAGTGAATTTGTGTCAATATACTCTCAAACTATGAGAAGAAACAATGCAATTGATTATTATTTTTTTGATGAGGAATATTTTAAAAGTCTTTTTTTAAATATTGGAGAAAACTTGCATATGTTCGGAGCTTACTACCAAGACAAGTTAGTTTCTGTGACATTAGTAATGAGTTATGGAAAATATGTGCACTATCATTTGTCAGGAGCCTTAAAGGAATATCTTCATACTGGCGCAAATAATTTACTATTATTTGAAATAGCAAATTGGGCTAAGATTGAAGGATATCAATCATTTCATTTAGGTGGAGGTTATCAAGGAAATGATGACAGTTTATATAAATTTAAGAAGTCCTTCACTAAAGATAATCCGCTACAATTTTGGATAGGGAAAAAAGTGTATGACAAAGAGAAATATGACAGATTAGTTTTAGAAAGAAAAATACAAAAGGATAATGGGTACTTTCCTTTATATAGGAGTTAGAGAATGCAAAGGATATTAAAAAGATTTTTTGATATAACAAGTGCAACAATAACCATATTAGTAATATCTCCATTACTAATTCTAATAGCGGTATTAATTAAAACTACATCAGCTGGACCGGTTCTGTTTGCACAAGAAAGGGTAGGGAAGAACGGAAAGTTATTTAGAATTTATAAATTCAGAAGTATGATTGAGAATGCACATCGACTAGGTGCAGGATTATATATGGATGGAGAGAACGATTCACGTATCACTAAAGTTGGAAAATTTTTAAGAAAGACAAGTTTAGATGAATTACCTGAGCTATTTAATGTCTTAAAAGGAGAAATGAGTTTTGTTGGGCCAAGACCCACATTGAAATATCAAGTTGATAAATATAGTGAATTGCAACTTAGAAGGCTTGACATTCTACCTGGAATTACAGGGTGGGCTCAAATAAATGGACGAAATGAAATTCCATGGAGTAAACGAATTGAATTGGATATTTGGTATATTGATAATTATTCTTTATGGCTAGATATAAAAATACTAATTTTAACTTTGCCCTCTGTACTTAGTTCAAGGGGGATTTCGCATCAACAAAATGAAAATGATGTAGATGATTTATAACCTGGAGGAGAATAATATGAACATTCAAGGAAAGAAAGTAACTTTAAGAGCATTAGAGCCAGGTGATATGGAAGAATTAAGGAACTATCATAATGACCCAGTAATCGGAAACTTAGTTGGAGGCTGGTCTTATCCCATATCTAGCTACCAGCAAATGCAGTGGTATGAAAGAACAATCGCAGATGATAAGAATCATAGGTTTGCTATTCATACAGAAGAAGATGGATTCATTGGGATATCTACATTGACTAACATAGATGTAAAAAATAGATCGGCTCATCATGGTATTATCATAGGAAAAAAAGAATTAAGAGGACACGGATATGGAAGAGACACTGTAATGGCTACAATGAAGTTTGCTTTTGAAGAACTTCAATTAAATCGACTAGATGGTGACATTGCAGAACATAATGTCCCTTCATTTAATTTATATACTGAAAAGTGTGGTTGGATTGAAGAGGGAAGAATCCGACGACATATTTATAGAAATAACCGATATTATGATAGAGTTATTGTTGGTATTTTAAAAGAAGAATATGAAGAACTCTGCAAGAAAAATAATTATTGGAACTCTTAATTAGTGAATAAAAAGTTATTATAGGTGGTATTCTTAATGCAAAATGTAGCAATAATTGGTGCTGGACAAATGGGCTCTGGAATTACACAATATCTAGCAATGAATGATATTACAGTAACTTTGATAGATTATAAAGAAACTAATATTAGAAAAGCGTCGAAAACCATTGAAACTGGACTAAATAAGTTGCTATCAAAAAGTAAAATTAGTGAAGAAAAATTTCTAAAGACTATTAATCATATTAAGTACTCAGCTTCGTTAGAACTTTGTAGAGAAATGGATTTAGTCATTGAGGCAATACCAGAGACCCTTTCGAAGAAAAAGGAACTATTTCATAAACTAAGTGAAATCATGCATGAGAGTTCAATATTAGCAACAAACACTTCGTCACTTTCAATAACGAAACTAGGTTCAATGTTCATTGATCCATCGCGTGTAATCGGTATGCACTTTTTTAATCCTGCTGTCATGATGCCATTAGTTGAAATCATTCGAGGATTAAACACTTCGAAAGAAACGGTGGATAAAGCGATAGCTTTCATAGATGACATAGAAAAAAAAGCAGTTTTTGTTCAAGATCAATCAGGTTTTATCGTTAATCGAATCTTAATCCCAATGATTAATGAAGCGATATTTGTTTTACAAGAAGGTATCGCTACATCAGAAGAAATCGATAAAGCAATGAAATTAGGATCAAATCATCCAATGGGACCACTAGAACTAGCTGATTTCATAGGATTGGATACATGTTTAGCAATTATGGAGACGTTGCATAAGAACTTAGGTGAGGATAAATACAGACCGGCACCTTTATTACGAAAATATGTTGAAGGAAATAGATTAGGTAGAAAAACTAAAAAAGGTTTTTACACATACTAATTCACAATAAAAGCATAGTTGAAAGTAGGTCAAGTATATGAGCGAACGAATCTTATTATCCTCCCCACATATGGGTGGTACTGAACAAAAGTACATAAATGAAGCATTTGAGACTAATTGGATTGCCCCTTTAGGAACGAATGTGGATGGTTTTGAGAACGAATTAGCTGAATACGTTGGTATTCAAGGAGCTGCTGCGGTTAGTGCAGGTACTGCTGCTATTGACTTAGCGCTTAACCTACTAGGGGTTGGAGCAGGAGATACTGTTTTTTGTTCTAGTTTGACTTTCATTGCTAGTGCGAATCCTATTGTGTATCGTGGTGCAACACCAGTATTCATCGATTCCGAATGGGATACATGGAATATGTCCCCACAAGCTTTGGAGAGAGCTTTTATGGAAGCAATTGCAGACGGAAAGCTTCCTAAAGCGGTCGTTATTGTCAATTTATATGGACAAAGTTCGAAGATGGAAGAGCTTATGGAAATTTGTAATCGCTATGATGTTCAAGTGGTGGAGGATGCTGCTGAATCATTAGGTTCTACTTATAAAGGGAAAAAAAGCGGAACATTTGGTAAGTATGGTGTTTATTCATTCAACGGAAACAAAATCATCACGACTTCAGGTGGGGGTATGCTTGTGTCAGATGACTTAGAGTCATTAGAGCATGCTCGCTTTTTAGCAACTCAAGCCCGTGATGCAGCGAAGCATTATCAACATAGTGTCATTGGCTATAATTATCGTTTGAGTAATGTGCTCGCTGGAATTGGCAGAGGTCAATTGGAAGTACTCGACGAACGTGTAGCTCAGAAACGAGCGATTTTTGATCGGTACTCTGAAGTATTAGATTCGATTAATGGTGTATCTTTAATGCCAGAGCTAGAAGATACGTTTTCCAATCGCTGGCTAAGTGTGATGCAGCTAGATCCTGAGGAAATATCTATAACTCCATATGACTTAATCGATGCTCTTAATGAGGAAAATATTGAAGCACGCCCAGTATGGAAGCCACTTCATCTGCAACCAGTGTTTGAAGGTTGTAAGTTCTATGCTCATAGTGAAGATGAAGTAGTTAGTGAGATTTTATTTGAACGAGGCATTTGCTTACCATCTGATTCGAAAATGACAGTGGAGCAGCAACAAAGGGTTATAGATGCATTGCTTAAAAATTTTAAATAACAATATTAATATCCCCAACAGTAATTAATTGGGGATATTTTTTATAGATACAAAGAAAATATTAAAAATTCAAATTTCCTAAATATATTTTTTCAATGAATTACTTGAACTAGTATTTGATCCTATCATAAGTAACACACGTAACGTTAGAGAAACGTAAATAAATTAGTTGTAAGCTTCATTGTAATTTTATGTACTATTACTTTACAATACGCATTAGAAATAAGAGAAGTGCGATTTAATCTTTTAGTATTTGGAACTTGAAAGGAATGCTAGTTTGATGCGCTATTTAAATAAGATAGTATTTTTATTATATCCATTTTTATTCATTATTATTATTGAATCACTCAATAGAAAGAATTTAATTCTATCATATCCATGGATAATCGAATCAACACAATGGTTTTATGAATCATTTGAGAAGTACTTATTCGCTGTTGTATTTTTCCTATTATGTCAGTCAATTTTCTTGTCAATTTTCAACAATATATATTTTTCGATTCTAATGAATTCTATACTTTTTGCAATATTATTTATAATCAATAGATTTAAAATTATTTTTTTAGGAGATCCAATATTACCATGGGATGTAATTTTTGTGGATCAAGTATATAAGTTGCTCCCAGTATTGTATAAAGAGGTCAGTTACATTTGGATAATAATTTTTAGTCTACTTATATTGATTACAATTTCATTAGTAATAAAATTTACAAGTTTTAAAGAATTAAATTGGGTAAATAGAATTTCTTTATTTACTATTTCGTTAACTATCATTTTGACTTTATGTTACTATCCATATAACTTCGTTCAAAATATATTCTCCAATAGTGGAATATTTGCAGTTCCAGAGAATCAAGTTAATAATCAAAATATAAATGGAATTGTTTTAGGATTCATAATAAATGTTCCAAATGCAATCTTAGAGTCTCCTAACCAATATTCAAAAGACATATTACAAGATAAAATAGTTTCAAAATATAGTTACGCAGATGGAATTCTAGGTAATGAGCACCCCAAAATAAAACCTAATATTGTAGTAATTATGAGTGAGTCATTTTGGGACATTGGAAATATTAGTGAAGAAGTAAAAAGAATGAATTATATACCAACTATTGAAGAAAATAAAAAAGGTTATATAGTTTCTTCCCAATTTGGCGGAGGAACAGCAAATGTGGAATTCGAAGCTTTAACTAGTCTTTCTATCAATCTTTTACCAAAAGGATCAATTCCATACGCACAGTACATAAAGAAAGAAACCCCCTCACTTGCAAGTATACTTTCACAACATGGTTATTACACTGTGGGAATTCATACGTTTGGAGGAGATTTTTGGAATAGAAACGTTGTTTATCCTTTACTTGGATTTAAAGAGTTTATTGCCTACGAAAATTTAGAAAACCCGCAACAAAAGGGAGATTTTATTGCTGATTCAGAAATAACCAATTTAATCATTAGTGAACTGAAAAATAACTTAGACCCTACTTTTATTTATGCTATAACAATGCAAAATCATGGTGGTTATAATAACGAAAGATACGGTACTGAGACTATTGAAGTACCAGGGAACTATAGTGAGGATGGGCAGAGGATACTCAATACATATGCGACCGGTGTTGCTGATGCTGATTTAGAATTGAAAAGACTAATTGAGTATCTTAATAGTTTTGGAGAACCTACTTTAGTTATCTTTTTTGGAGATCATCTCCCAACATTGAGTGATGTTTATCAAGAGTCAGGCTTTGTTGGGAAACCTAATACATGGGAATTGGAAGATGAGCTAAAAATGAAACAAACTCCTTTAGCAGTTTGGAATAATTACAGTATGGAGATTCCTAATGTAGGCTCAATTAGTCCCTCGTTTCTTGCTCCTAAAATTCTCGAATGGTCTAGTTTAAGTCTCCCAAGTTACTATTCCTTTATCAATGAATTTTCAGAAGTTATGCCGGGTTATACATATACTGTGAAGCTGGATTCAAAAGGAAATTTATTTGAATATAGTCCGGAATCGTTACGTAAGTTAGAAGATTATTATAAACTAATACAATATGATATTCTTTTTGGAGAACAATACTCTAAAGAAATGGGATTTTTTGAACTAAATTAAACTGTAGGTATTAAGTACGTTGTTACATATGAGCCCCCTGAGAATTTGTCCTACTAAATCTGTAAAGACTAACACATTGCATTACCTAACTTTAAATAAAAAAACACACTCGATTTTTAACTGCACCCCATTGTTAGACGGCATAATCTAACAATTAGGGTGTTTTTTATTGCTAAATTTACTGCAGAAGACAAATTACGAGCTGATACTCGCTATCTAACTGGTAATGAAAGCGTAAGAGATATTAGTAAAGAGATAGGAGTTGCTTATTGTAATCTTTTAACATGGGTGAAACAATTTCAACATAATGTTGAGGAAGCTTTCGTTAAACGATATACAATTTACACACAATAGTTTAAACTGGACATACTAAATTTTATGAGTGAAAACAGTACATCCTTAAATGAAACAGCGGCAATCTTTAGAATAGCTGCTCCTTCCACTATTATTGTTTGGAAAAGACAATTCGAAACACAAGGAATTGATGCCCTTCAGTCAAAGAAAAAGGGGCATCTATCCATGAAAAAAGAGTCAAATAAACTAACAAAACAGGCACTATTTGAAGGTTCTACTGAAGCACTTCAAGCAGAATTTGAACGTTTACATATGGAAAGCGAGTATTTAAATAAGTAGAATGCTTAAGTACAAAACAAGGAAAAATCACCAAACAAGACAAAGCGCAAGTAGTCTATGAATTAAGGCCCGGTGAGAGCACTCGTAAAGCTCGCGGGCATATCACGTAGCACGTATTAAGATTTAGTGAAGCGAATGAATCAACCCGATCAAGATGCCTAGGTAAAAACAGAAATCAAAGCGATTTATGAGGAACATGAAGGCCGTTATGGTTACCGTCGTATTCGTGATGAGCTTGTGAATCGTGGGAAGAAAGTGAATCATAAGAAGGTTCAACGTATTATGAAAGAGCTTGGTTTAAAATGCCTTGTACGTTTGAAAAAATATAAGTTTTATAAAAGTACGTTCGGTAAAATTGTGCCGCATCATTTAGCTCGCCAATTTACAACTGACACACCCCATGAAGAATGGGTAATAGATATTACGGAGTTTAAATTATTCGGCGGGAAGCTTCATTTATCGCCTGTATTAGATTTATTTAATGGTGAAATTATTACGTATACAAATCTGTTCTTGCACTACCTATAACTAATTTCAGAGATGTTAGATAAGGCAATTAGTTCCCCCTCTTATACCATATAAATAACCAATTTTACTTTTTTTCACAATTTGTATTTTATATAATATTGATACTAATTGCTATATTACTTTTAATTAGGTCAAATCTAATAGTTTTGACAGATAAGAGTGACATGTGGATAGAAGAATTTAAGTTTACAATAAAACAAAAAATCCCGATTACTGCATTCACTGATACAGTAGTCGGGGTTTTGATTTTTCATTAGAGATGAAACTTTATTGCATGATAAGCGTACTAATAAACACCCAGTAAGAATCGGTAAAAAACCCAAAAAAATCCTCAAATAAAAAAGTATACTAATGTTCATTGTAAAATAACTAAGTAAGGTAAATAAACAAATTAGAAAATAATTGAAATTTGACCATGTTTTTATATTATAATACTACTAGAGTCAAATTATATATTCGTGAATAAAAAGGGGGAGAATTTTCATGAACAAAAAAACAAAGAAAATTATTGTATCTTCAGCGGTAGCTACTTCAGCTTTTGTCACAGTAGCACCAAGCCAACAGGCAGATGCTGCAACAAATATTGAGTCATTAATAAGCGATGCGCAAAAGGCTGGTACTGTCTTAAAATGGGCGATTTCTATTGAGGGAACTGCAGATGGGGTAACTCAACCGTGGACTCAATTTAATGCTGCAAAAACAGCGATTGCTAAAGCAGAAACTGCTATGAATGGAGCAAGTTACTCAGATAAGTTGAAGTATGAAGCATTATTAATTGAACCCAAAACGCAACTTCAACGTGCTCAAGGGTATCTGGATGCTATTACCGCAAGCACTAAGATTGAAGCGAAAACGAAGGCACTTTCAGAAGCTGTTATTACAAATAATTTAGAACAAGTAGAAGTAGCATATCATGCAATGACGGCAGAATTCCGCAAACAAACGATTTTGTTGGATCGTGTATATGGTCAATCTACACGAGATAAAATCCGTAATGTGGTAAAAGGACCTGCAGAGCAGTTGATCAATTATTTAAAGAACGATGTAACTGTACACATGTTGACGAAAGCTGCAACAACGAACATCAATTATGGTAAATATCTAGAAGCAACAAAGAATATAAATGAAGCCCAATCGATTGTGAATTCAAATGTATTAATTTGGGGTAACTTTTTGAAAAAAAATCTAGATGCAGTAACTGCGTCTCAACCAGTTCAACTTGTCTCGATTTCAAGAGTGGATAGCACGACTGTAATGGTAAAATTAAGCAGAGCTGTTTCTAGTATTCAGCTTTCAGAGTTTACATTTGATAACTCTTTGTCAGCTACTAGAGCTGTACTAAGTAATGATGGAGCAACTGTAACATTAACAACTTCCGTTCAAACTCCTGGTATTAAGTATACGATGAAATTCAAAGGGAATTCTGCTAGCTTTACAGTTCCAGGAAGTATTGTGCCAATTCAAATAGACAATCAAACGATTCAGCATAGGGAAACAACGGAAGTACTTTCTTTAGTAGCTAATTTTTCAGAGTCATATAGCCAACCTTCTAAAGCTACGGTACGTGTCGATATTCCAGCAGGCATAAAGGTAGTTTCTATTAATGGCATTGAAAACAATATAGCTGGCGCAAGAAGTATCAATGTAACACCAGAAAAAAATGGTAATGTTACTATTACTTTTACTGCTAAAGATGTCAACGTCGCTGCAATTGATAATGTAATTACTTTCAACAAAATGGAGGGTATTACTGTAGTAGAAACAAAGTCCTCAGCAAAACTAAACTTTTATGCACCTGCAAAATCGGGTACTTTCTCTAATAAGAAAATTTACTATGTCGACATTAATAATAATTATTTTGTCACTTCTGATGGTATGAAATATAAAATGAAGCCATCTGGTGATGTTTATCGAAATGAAGGTATTGCAGTAGCGTTTGATTCATTCAAATCTGCTTTGGATATGGAAGATACAATCACTGGAACGTACCAACCGACAGCTAATTCGATGTTTGAGATTACATCGAATTTCTATTTTATCGATTTACTGCTCGATTCAAAGTTTTCTTATAGATCTGGCACAGCAGGATATCGTATGGATGGAAGCAGAATTGACTTGAATGGTACAGGGCAACCTAACTATGAACTCTTCTTCTTCAAAAATAGCACATATATAGGTAAAACAAGAATAAGCGCGAACGGAGCATGGAGCTACTCAACAAACGTGGACCAAAACACAATAAGTGATTATTCGTTTGTTCAACAAGTTGCAGGTAAAGCTGCTCCTACAAGCCTTGGGTGGGATGCAAAAACATTAAGAGTTGTAGAAGGACCATTTGAACTTGCTTCCGTAACCGAAGGAACCGGTATCGGCGAAGACTTATTGGATAAGGAAGTAACATTTACAGTTGCTCCATTAAAAAATAAAAATGGTTTAGTTCTAGCTCAAGATCAAGCAATTGTTGCTTCTAATGCTACAATTATTGTTCAAGATTTAGACGGGACAAAAGTTAAATTCTCAAACAATCAAAGTGACACAAAATTTAGTCCTCTAAACAATGGCTTTAAAATAAAATTTGGATCAATCGATACTAGTAAAGGTACTGCTGTTATAATGACTAATGGGAAAGATGGTGCTTTAACTGGGCCATTGAATGTAATTTCTATTGATGGGGTTACAAATGCTTATGGTTTGAATTTAAAAGTAAATACTGGGTTTCAGATTAAGGGATATTAAATTATCTCCTTGTTTCGAAATATTCTACACGAATAGTGTTCCTACGTATAAATATTTGATTTGAGATAGAACGAACAAAGAGGATAACCACCAAAAAAAGGCCTATAAAGTAGACAAAAAATCTACTTTATAGGTTACTTCTTTTTACAAAGATTAATTTCAATTCTTCTGTTAAATGGTGAGGTTTCATAAATGTAAATTTCATTTTCAGAAATAAAAAGTAGCCAAAGTTAAATAAATGGCTACTTTTTTTGCTTTTGACTAGTAATTTATAAAGTTTGAGGAACCATTTCTATCTTCCAAGAACTAAAATCAGGATTTTCTTTTTGGAATACTTCTTTAGAGAATGACAAACTAATAGGTCTAGCCTGTTTTGAAGCAATTGTAAATTGTCCTAGTGGGAAGCCGAGCTTACATACCATTTCAGCAGTTGCATCAAATAGTTGAATCGGTAGATTTTCAATTGTTAAGTCCTGTGAGAATGCATTTCGAATAATGATATAAATAGTCACTGCGTCCTCAGATTCATGAAAATGGAATCCGACAATCGATATTTCATTTTCCTTGAGGGGCTCTAATGTGGAAACTAGATCATGTACAATTTTTTTTTGATCCTCTGTAAGACCGTTAGACCAATTTTCATCTAAGTATAATTCGAAGTCTTTCACTACTTTTTCATAATACTCAAATGCCATTTCAAATTCCATTTCATTTTCTATTTCTTCATAAGGAACTAATAAGTCCTCCATTTCAAATAAGAAGTTCCATGGTCTAGCTGTACATGGTTCAAGTTCTCCAAATAACTGCATATCAAATTGCTTCTTCGCAAGTTCTTTTCCTTCGGTATCTTTTACTACTAATACTACTTGGTCTAAACGTAATTTCTTAGGTAATGAGTGTCTAATAATAGCAGTTACAACAATTCCGGAATCTACTGTGTATAATTTCACTCCGTGTACATGTAACTGATTAGCCTCTAAGTCTTCTAATTGCTGATGGTAGAATTGGAATATATATTTTTCTTGTGTCGGTATGTCCCAGTCGACAGAAAAATCTATTTCTGTTTTATATGTTTTAGGAGAATTTGTCATGAGTAAATTCCTTTCTTTTCTAGATAAGATTCTATTATTATAGCATATAAAAATAATTATTCATCCCGTCCAGATAACGGTAACTAGTTTGGTATTTTATTACAACGAAAGGGCTTTTTGGACGATAAGAAGCCAATATATTCATGTTAGACTTAAATATAGAAAGATGCATCTAGAGACATACTAGTAAAAGGAGAACAAAATGAGAAAAATTGCTATTAAAATTGCATGTTCAATTGCTATTGTTGCTTTAATTTCATCACCAACACAAAAAGCTGGTGCAGCGACGAATACAAACCAAATAGTAACAGACGCACAAAACGCAGGAACGATATTAAAATGGGCTATTTCAGTAGAAGGTTCTGCAGATTTTAAAACTCGCCCCTATAATCAATACAATATGGCTAAAAAAACGATTCTCGCAGCAGAAAACGAAGCTAGCAAACTGTCAACCTCTGAAAAATTAAGTATTCAAGCTAAACTGGTAGAGCCTAAAATTCATGTAAAGCGTGCGCAGGCTTACATAGACGCGATTACATCAAGTGAAAAAATTGAAGGTTTAACAAACAACCTTCAAAAAGCTATTAATTCGAAAGACCTTCATCAAGTAGAATCCGCTTATCATACAGCAACTGCTGAATATCGGAAACAAGTGAAACTATTAGACCGAGTCTATGGGCAATCCACTCGAGATGGCATTCGAAATGCTGTGAAGCCTGCTATGGAAAAGTTGATAAATCAAGTAAATTATGATGTGACGGTGAAAATGCATTTAGATAGGGCTTCCAATTATATTAAAGAAAACAAGTTAGAAGAAGCTGCTTTCGAATTAGATAAAGCTGTTTACTACTTAAATCTTAATGCTGCAAATTTTACTTTTGAAAGCCAATTAACAAAAACTTATGATTACATATTAGCATCATTACCATTAAGACCACTTACCGTTTTTACTGATGGAAAAAATACAGTTACTATTAACTTCTCTAAAATGTATGACATACCATTGGTCGGCTTTGAAGCGGGACAATTTAAGATTTCGGGAGAAACTGTGCAATCTGCTAAATTATCAGAAGACAAAAAATCAGTAATCTTAACAACTTCTGATCTTAACCCTTCTACAAACTATACAGTCACTTGGAAAGAGCAACAGATGAAATTTGTTACAGAAGCAAAACCTGATACTACTGGTATTTTACTAAGTGAATCAGATGTAGCATACCTTGAAACAACAAATAATCGTATATATAGTGCTAAATTAACATATTCGGACGGCTCTCCTTATCTCGGGAGAGTACTTATAAGCTTGAGTGATGCAAATCCAGCAAATGAAACATCTTTCACTACCGCAGTAATCACCTCTGCGAATGGTCATTTTGGAACAGCAGTACAAGAAGCGACAACCTACACCGATCAAAATGGGAATTTATCATTTATTATAGCAGCAGGTGGTACAGCTTCTGTAACCCATGTACAACCGACAATTCAAAAACTGGATGAAAATCTAACAAGTAAGACAGCACCGATAACTCACTTTTTCCAGTTACAGAATACAAGTGATTTCTATAATTTAGGTATCAATGGCTCACACATATATCTTGAGAATGACTATGTGTATTCAGCCGGATTTAAATACAAATGGGATTCGAACGATCTATTTTTCATTCGGGGACAAAATGTACCACTAGTAGTATTTGAAAGAGCACTTTCAAATGGAGATGCACTTACTGTTGGTTATGAAGTAAAAACAGAAAACATTTCTACTTGGAACATAACAATAGATGTAACCGAAGCAGCGAAATTGGAAATTACAAACCCAGCACATACTCCTGTGACATACGATGGTTCTAACTATATTATCAGTGGTACGGCAGAAGCCGAATATACTGTCCATTTATATCGTAACGGTATTTTCCATGGCACTACAAAAGTAGATGATAATGGCGAATGGACCTATGGCTCAGTTAGCTTACTACAAAACGAAGCAAATACATTTGAAGCATATCAATATGCCCCTGGTAAAGATGGTCAGAATGGGGAAGGTTCTGAAAATCCAACGACTCCAGCTACAGCTATCATTAACGAAGGTGCATTTGCTTCTACAGAAATTACTTTAAATGATATAAATAATAACGGATTAACAATCTCTGACACACTGGATTTCATTTTCTTAAATCCAACCTATGGTCATGAATTCAAAAAAGAATTGTCCGGTACAATAACAATTAATGATGGTTTTGGTAGAACAGCTGTAGTGAAGGTCGAAAATATTGATAAAGATACAATTAAAATAGTAGATTTTGTTTCGAGTGAACCTTACTTTGCTCATAATTCATCGTCATTAATTATCGTAGATACTGACGGACTAGTTAACCAAGATCATCTAGCATTTAATGTAGCTGCTTCTAAACCTATATTAAAAAAAGAGTAAAATTAATTAAGAAGTAAATATGTCCTCTTTAAGCAGACATGTAAGAAAACCATGTACATTCATGGATTTTACATGCTACTTAAAGGGGATTTTATTATTTATAACTATAAATGTAGCGCAAATCACAAGATAGCCGCATCAAATCACAAGATACCCGCATCAAATCGCAAGTTAGCCCCCCATTTTAAAAGGACCTTTAATATTACCTCAAATAGTTAACTAGACAAATAGGATAGGTAATTCTTTTCTATCAATTCGTCATAGAAATATGGACTAGGACATACATTAGGACAGTATCACACTATGCATATGTTACTCCATTTCTTATAAAGGATGAGGTCTTTTGTAATAATATTGGACAAATCTATCCTTTCAAAGAGTGGAGTCGACTGTGTTAAAGGGGGAAATATATTGAAAAAAAGATTAGTTAGTAGGTTATTTAGTTCATTTCTGGTACTAGCTATGATCTTTGCGATGTTTAGTCCGATAATGACTGCTTCTGCAAACACAGGTACAAAGCCATTTAAGCAAAATGCTCCTAGCGAAAGTACTTTACAACTAAAAGCAGCAATCGCAGAGCAATTGAATGTATTGGATGGTGGACCTAAATTACACAAAGACTTACAAGACCTATCGGGCAATCAAGATGTTGCAGTAATCATACATTTATCTGAAAAACCGGTTGCCCTTGAAAAAGGAATAAGCGAATTAAAAGGGAAAGCATTTTCAACCTCACAACAGAATCAAGTTAGAACGAAAGTAAAAGCACAACAAACATCTGTACAAAAAGAATTAAGTTTAAAAAATATTTCTATTAAACAAGGTTATTCATTCGATACAGTTTTAAATGGTTTTGCAGCGGTTGTAAAAGCGAATGACCTCCCAAAACTACTTACTGTTCAAGGAGTTACGCTTGTCGAACCTGATACAATCGTTTATGCATTGGAAGAACCAAAAAAATCTAAACCGACAAATACTACTATAAAAGATAAGAAAATAGAAGCAAAGATGAATACGAGTATTTCATTCCTAGGAATTGAAAAGCTTTGGAACGAGGGATTTGAAGGACAAGGCATTAAAGTTGCAGTACTTGATACTGGAATAGATGCAAACCACCCAGAATTTGCAGGTATTTATAAAGGTGGAAAGAACTTTATCCCGAATTCATCTGACTATACAAGAACACGTTCGGCTGATGACGCATCGGAAACTTCACCTGTAGAACGTCCTGCAGGAACACCAGAATTTAATGCTAGAGGAAGTGCGTTCTATACATCTCACGGTACGCATGTTGCAGGTACTATTGCAGCAATTGGTGCCAATGAATACGGCATTAAAGGGATTGCGCCTAAAGTGGACCTTTACGCTTATCGTGTGCTTGGAGCATATGGAAGTGGGGCTAATTCTGGAATCGTAAAAGCTATTGACACTGCTGTAATTGAAGGAATGGATGTTATTAACCTATCACTTGGTGGGGAGAATAACTCTGAAACAGATAGCGGATCTTTCGCAATCAATAACGCTATGATGGCTGGGACAATCGCAGTTGTAGCAACAGGTAACTCAGGTCCAAACAGAGGAACAATAGGAACCCCATCTACAGCACGTTTAGGTATTGCAGTTGGTAACACAACGAACCCAGAAACAATGTACAACGGAGAAGTGAATGTTAAGGTTGGCCAATATAACCTTACGAAGCAATTACAGTTGATGGGAACTACCTTTGGGAAAGACCTAGCAACACAACTACAAGGGGAATTTGACTTAGTTGCTGTTCCTGGAAACGGTGAAGCGAAGGATTATCAAGGAATCGATGTAAACGGAAAGGTTGCGTTGATCTCTCGTGGTAGCATTGCATTTGTCGATAAAATTGCACATGCAAAAGCAAACGGAGCAGTTGCAACTATTATTCATAACTTTGCTGGTGGTACGAATGCTCCAAATGCTTCTGGAACGTTCCTAGGTGACTCATTTGCTTTCCTACCAACGTTTGATATGTCCCAAACAGATGGAGATGCAATCCGTGATGCATTAGTAAATGGAGCAGGAAAAGTTTCTTTCGGTAAATTTAGCTCTGCTAATACAACTGGAGACGAAGTAAACGACTCTAGTTCCCGTGGACCAACTACTCCTAACTTCGATATCAAGCCAGATGTAAGTGCACCTGGTACGAATATTATGTCTACAATTCCAATGTACAAAGCAGATTTCCCAGATGCTGTTTATACGGAAGCTTATGATCGCAAAACGGGAACATCGATGGCAACACCGCATATCGCAGGAATTGCAGCGCTTGTCCAACAAGCAAATCCGAATTGGAATGCATTTGATGTAAAAGTAGCACTTTCTAATACTGCAAAAGTTCTTAATAAATCAAAATACGATGTATTTGCTCAAGGTGCTGGGCGTGTAAATGCTTATGCAGCAGCTCGTCCGAATGCCCTTGCCTATGCTTTAGATACAGCTGTTTTAGACGGAACTGGGGCAATTGTTGAAAATAAGAAAGGTACTGTAACATTCGGTCCACAATCTTTGAAGGAAAATGATATTTCTGTTACGAAACAAATCCTTGTGAAAGATATAAAGGGACAGGGTGGAAATTATAATGTAACAGTTGATGTTATAAAAACATTCGGTGATGCAAAACTAACTGTTGATAAACCGACATTCACGTTAGATGGAGAGCAATTGATAAATGTTACATTGACAGCATCAAAAGCTACAGCTCCAAATGGTTCTGAAATTTTAGGATATATCCATATTAACGGTGGCGGATCAGAGGTTTCATTGCCATTCGCAGCAGATTTTGGTGGAGTGGCTGCTACTGAAATTAGAAATATGGCTATTACAGGAACAGACCTGTCCTTTAATGGAGATAGTGTGAAAGACAGTGCTGTACTTTCATTCACGTTAACAGGAGATGTAGCAACTAACTATATCGAAATTTGGGACATCATGAATCCTGAAGGTGGGGAATATGGAGATGGCTATATTGGCTACTTGCATGCAGGTTCTTCACTTGGAAAAGGTTCTTATACACTAAATGTGGCAGGGCAATATAAGCCATGGGGCAGTGCGCCTGCAACTACTATTCCAGATGGATTATATACAATTGACTTCACTGCACAGGCAGCTACAGGAGTAATTGGGGACTATGTTGGACCAGTTGTTGTGAAAACAACGAAACCAGCAATTACAGGCTCTGTGAAAGACGGAGTAGCAACAGGGCAAGTGACTGACAAATATATCGAATATAATGAAGAACTATATTTGTACGGCTTAGAATATGACTTGAATGAAAAACTTAATGCTTCTTATATTGCAACTACAAATGGTAACACAGCTGCAGCCGTGGACTTTGATTTGGCGCAAGACGGATCATTTACATTCCCTGTAACTGCAGGAACAGATTCCGTGAAAGTTGTGATTAAAGATGCAGCAGGCAATGTAGGAGAAGCATTAATATATGAAAATGATAATCCAGAACCAGAACCAGTAGTAACACTTAGTGTAAATCCAACGAAAGTCGATTTAGAAACAGGAGGAACAGCTCAACTTTCTGTTACAGAAACTTCAACACCAGCAGAAGGTGCAGCGACAGTTAAAGATGTAACTGCAGCAGCTACGTACGTTGTAGCAGACGAAAGCGTTGCAAAGGTTTCTAACGGATTAGTAACTGCGGTAGCTAAGGGATCTACAACGATTACCATTACTCATGGTAAAAATAATGTGACTGTAAATGTAACAGTGAAAGATCCAGTAGTTATTGTACCTGGAGTGAAACTAGTTGCAAACAAAACACAACTTGATTTGGAACCTAAAAAAGAAGCGCAACTGACAATTAAAGAAGTAACGACAAGAGCAGATGGAACAATAAAACAGCAAGACGTCACAAAGGCTGCTAAGTACACAGTTGCAAATAATAAAGTCGCTAACGTAAAAGATGGTTTAGTAACAGCAAAAGCTGTAGGAAGTACAACAATCACTGCTAAATACGGTAAAAACGAAGTAACTATCAAAGTGGATGTTACAGAACCAGTAGTGACCTTAGTTGCAAACAAAACACAACTTGATTTGGATCCAGGAAAAGAAGCACAACTGACAATTAAAGAAGTAACAACAGGAGCAGATGGAAAAACAAAACAGCAAGATGTAACAAAAGCTGCAACGTATAAAGTAGCAGACGGTAAAGTGGTTTCCGTTAAAAACGGTTTAGTAACAGCAAAAGCTGCAGGAAGTACAACAATTACCGCTAAATACGGTAAAAATGAAGTAACTATAAATGTCACTGTTACAGCACCTGGAGTGACACTAACTGCAAATAAAACACAAATTGATTTGGAACCTGGTAAAGAAGCACAACTGATTATTAAAGAAGTAACAACAACAGCAGATGGAAAAACAAAACAGGTAGACGTAACAAAATCTGCAACGTATAAAGTGGCAAACAGTAAAGTGGCTTCTGTTACTAATGGTTTAGTAATAGCAAAAGCAGCAGGAACTACAACGATCAGCGTGAAATACGGTAAAAATGAGTTAAATGTAAATGTGAATGTAACAGAGCCAGTTGTAACCCTAATTCCAAACAAAACCCAAATTGATTTGGAACCTGGAAAAGAAGCACAACTGACAATTAAAGAAGTAATCACTTCGGCAGATGGAAAAACAAAACAATCAGACGTTACAAATTTTGCAACATATAAAGTAGCAAATAATAAAGTGGCTACTGTTAGTAGTGGTCTAGTAAAGGCAAAAGCTGTAGGAAGTACAACAATTACTGTTAAATACGGTAAAAATGAGCTAACAGTAAATGTGACTGTAACAGAACCAGAAGTAACATTAACAACAAACAAAACACAAATTGATTTGGAACCTGGAAAAGAATCTCAACTAACAATTAAAGAAGTAACGACAACGGCAGATGGAAAAACAAAAGAAAGAAATGTTACAAAAAATGCTACGTATAAAGTAGCAAATGGGCAAGTCGCTTCCGTAAATGAAGGAGTAGTAAAAGCAAAAGCAGCAGGAAGTACAACAATCACTGTTAAATACGGTAAAAATGAACTCATTGTAAATGTCACAGTTACTGAACCACAAGTGACACTAAGTGTAGACAAAACCCAAATTGATTTGGAACCTGGAAAAGAAGCGCAATTGTCAATTAAGGAAGTAACGACAACGGCGGATGGTAAAACAACAGAAAGAGATGTTACAACCGCAGCAACTTATAAAGTAGCAGATGGTAAAGTGGCTTCTGTAACTAATGGTTTAGTAAGAGCAAAAGCAACAGGAAACACAACAATTACTGTTAAATACGGTAAAAATGAAGTAACTGTAAATGTGGCTGTTACAGAACCACAAGTGACTCTAGTGGTTAACCAAACCCAAGTTGATTTAGAATCTGGTAAACAAGCACAACTGACACTTAAGGAAGTAACGACAACGGCGGATGGAAGAACAACAGAAAGAGATGTTACAACAGCCGCAACTTATAAAGTAGCAAATAGTAAAGTGGCTTCTGTAAGTAATGGTTTAGTGAGTGCGAAAGAAGTAGGAAGCACAACAATTTCCGTTAAATACGGTAAAAATGAAGTAACTGTAAATGTGATTGTTAAAGAACCAGAACTGAGATCAATAGTACCAAATTCAGAATCTTCGATTCCAGGTTCTGAAGCAATTCCGACTATTTAGGTTATTAAAATCAGGTCTGACAAGTTAGCTTGAGAAAGCTAGTTTGTAACGAAGGGAAAAGTCCTTTGATCGAGAAATCGATTGGGGGGCTTTTCTGTCTCTATTTACTATATTGGGTTATATAAAAGAACAATAAAACCCTATAGAGTTATTTCTACAGGGTTGGAATGCTTTGTATTTCATTAGAAATAAAAGTTTTGATGAAGAACTAGGAAGATGAAATAATACGTTTAATAAAAAAGTTTGAAAACAATATAATATAGTATAAATCTCCAATTTAAGGTAAAGTGGAAATAATAGTGTGATTTTGATTGCCATATTAAAAGGAGGAACGGACAATGCTAAAAAAAATATCTATTGTATTTATTCTTTTTATCTCCATCATATTTGTGAGTACAAATCATACAAGTGCAGCCACCAAAGTGATGTGGGGGAAAACGGAATTAAAGATTGGGCAGCTTGGAAAAGTAACGATTCTTTCGAACACAAGTTTATGGAAATTAGAGAGCGATGGTTCTCTAACGAAAATTCGTGACTTGAAAAAAGGAGAAGAATATCGGGTATACAGCTATAAAAGTGTTCATGGAGGATTATATGGGGTAGGTGCTGGAGCATTTGTTCAAAAGAATGCTTCCATAAAATATGAAACACCTTCCAAAGTAAAGTTAAGATTATTAAATGGAAGCAAACCAGAAATAATTGTAACGCCAATAGATCCTAATCCAGGCGAAACGAACCCTGTGGAACCACCTGAGCCAGTGGAAGTAATCTCTGTAGAATAATTAATTAAAAAAGACTCTTTATATACTGACATAGCGATATGAGACATATATATAACACCTTTATTAGGCTGCCATTACACTTTATTTTATGTGTTTCAGGTAGTCTAATTTTTCTTGTCTACGTTATTCATTATAATAATTCAAATAGGATATTCCTGCTCACAATTGAGTAGACCCATAGATTGTATCATTTTGTAAAAGTGTACATCTTGTAATGTCATTATTGAGCTACCATTTTGATAACAAATTACCGTTTTTAGTATTATGCTAAACGCTAAAAGAAGTAGCCAAAGTTGTAAATTTGGCTACTTCTAACTAAAGGCGTTGCAACTAGTAATTTAGGTTTTGCGATAGGAAACGGAATCTTAAAATAAATAGTTCATATTATCAAAATATCCACCTATCTTGGAATCACCAACAATGATGACGAAAAGCATAAATAAAATAGTAAAAGTGATAATATACAAAATAAATCCGTAGAGAGGGTCAACACTAGATTGGTTGTTTGTAAGCAAAAAACTAATTACATAAAGTGGCAGTATAAAAAGACCAAAAATTAGGGATATAGTTAAAATTGCATTCCCATATGTAAATGATTCTACGAGCATTAAAAATATAGAAATGATAGATAAAATTATGAGTGGAGATAATTGACCCCCATAAAAACTAATTATTGCTTTAAATGAATGCTGTGGACCAAAAAAGTTACTAATTAGAAATAAAGAAAGAATAACTACGCCAATCATAAAGAATGTAAGTAAAAATACTTCCATAAAAAAGGGTAAAAAACTTGGTGAATTGCTCCAAAATAAATTATTTGTAAATAAATATAGTGAAATTGTAACAAGTGCCACAAATAAGATCATGCTAACAAGACTATTTGTAAACTCATTTTCTCCATGGTTGTTTGCATGAGAGGGCTTTTTTAATTGTTTCATAAAATATGAGCTATATATTTTTGTTTTTCGTTTAATATTTTCTACATGGACGTTTGGTTGTTTCGCTGATCGTGTTCTCGAAACAACACTTTCGGTATCCAAAATGGGTTCCTCAAATTTAGTTCCGCATATACTGCAAAACTTCCCAAAAACTTGTTCATGATCACAATTAGAACATTTAATCGAATTTCCCCCTTTGTGAGCTCTTTTAACAGATTATATGAAAACTATAAATCTTATATTCACAACATTCTTCATCTAATCAAATAGTACTTGTCAGAAAAAGCTCAGGTGGAGGAAACAGATACAGGAATATATGGGGTAGGTGCTGGAGCATTTGTTTAAAAGAATGCTTTCATTAAATATGAAACACCTTCCAAGGTAAAGTTAAGACTATTAAGTGGAGGCAAAGCCGAAATAATAGTAACGCCAATAGATCCTAATCCAGGTGAAACGAACCCGGTTGAACCACCTGAGCCAGTGGAAGTAATCTCTGTAGAATAATCAAAGTGTAAAAGACTCTTAGTCGATAATCGATTAAGAGTCTTTTTTATTGAAATTAGATAGGTATCTGTACATAAATTTTGAAAATTAAGAATATATTATTTGTAATTCAAAATGTACAAGCTAGGATTTTATTTTCCAATTATATAAATGTTATTAAATTCAACAGAGGGGGTTGATAGAACTGGATAAAGGAAAGGACATTCTTGTTATATAAATTAAAAATACGGAGGTCATGAATTCATGAAGAGAAGGTCAATTGTAATTTTTACGATGTTGCTTATTGTCACGATTGTCTTATCGGGGTGTAATTGGTGGAAGAAATCGGATAGCAATTCGAAAGAGGGAAGTAACCGAGAAGTCGTTGTTGGTTTAGTATCTGAGCCAGACTCTGTTGATATTCATAGAACTTCATCTACAGGCGAAGCGAATATACCTTTATATGATACTTTATTAAAACTTGATAACGACGGAAACATTGTTCCTAATCTAATCACTGATTACGAAGTGATTGGTGATGGGAAGGAAGTTATTTTCAATCTGAAAGAAAATGCAGTATTCCATTCGGGGAAACCGGTGAATGCAGAAGCTGTTAAGCTATCATTTGAAAGATTAGTAGCATCGTCTCCTTTTAGTACCAATGCAGGGGAAATAGAAAACATAGAGGTTTTAAGTGAACACTCTTTTAAAATTAAATGGAAGAATCAATTTGCACCATTTTTTATTAATGCTACGACACCATTCTTAGCACCTTTAGATGTAACAGTATTAGGAGCGGACGGAGAAGGTTTTGAGAAAAATCCAAGTGGTTCAGGACCGTTGAAGCTAGTAGAAATTAAAAGAGGCGATTCTCTTGTTTATGAACCTTACAAAGATTTTGAATGGACAGATAAAGGACCTGGTTTTGATCGGGTGAAGTTCAGATTTATTCCGGATGAAGAGACAAGAATTTTAGAATTTAAAAAAGGGAATGTGGATGTCTTGTTAAATGTTCCTTATCAATATATTGAAGATCTCGAAAAAGATTCGGAAGTAACGATTAAAAGAGTTCCAGGCGACGTATTAAGCTACTTGGGATGGAATAATAAGTTACCTATTTTCCAAGACGTTAAAGTTAGACAAGCAATTGCACTTGCAATTGATCGAGATTCCATTATTGAAAATACATTAGACGGTGAGGCAAAAGCAGTATTTGGTCCATTACCAAAAGCAGCATTTGGATACAGTGGAAAAATAGAAACAATGGCTATCGACAAATATACGAGGGATACGGACGCTGCGAAAAAGCTTTTATCTGAAGCGGGATGGAATGAAAAAAATAAAGATGGAGTTGTGATGAAAGACGGCGAGGAATTTTCAGTAGACCTATGGGTCGATGATGATCCAGCCAATCAAAGGGCTGCACAAGTCATACAAAATCAGTTGATGGAAATAGGAATTAAAATAACGATCTCAGTAAAAGAATCTGCTACTATCATCGAACAAACACCTAAGGGAGTACATGAAATGTTACTTTGGAGCTTCGGTTGGCCGGATGCAGATGTATTGAATTTCTTACTTTTCGGTAAAGATAAATCCAAAAGATTACACTATGAAAATGAAAAAATATATAGCATTTTGGAAAAAGGAGCGATTGAGATGGATCAAGAAGCTCGCTTAAAGCTATATGAAGAAGCACAAGAAATGTTAGTGGAAGAGTCTCCATTCGTACCACTATATGTGAAGGAAAATATTACTGCCATTCGTAATTTTGAAAGTTTTGAAATACATCCAATAGACGGTTCAATAGAGTGGACTAGTGTAAAAGTAAAGGAATAAGGAGTTAGAAATAGGTTTTCTAATCCACAAGCAGAGGAGGCGTTTACTTGTCATCCTATTTATTCAAAAGAATGTTTACAATGATCATCACTATAATCGGGGTATCAGTTCTAGTATTTTTAATTATTCATTTAATACCTGGAAATCCTATTAATCATATATTAGGAGACTATGCGACGGAAGAATCGATAAAGGAATTAGAAGTGAGATTAGGATTAGACCGTTCTATTCCAGCCCAATATTTTTCCTATATGTTGAACGCCGTTCAAGGAGACCTTGGTACTTCTTATATTACAGGTTATACAGTTGTGGAAGAGATTTTAAATCGAATTCCTATTACAGCACAATTAGCATTATATAGCATGATTTTTGGATCCGTAACAGGAATTGCAATTGGTGTCCTAGCGGCAGTTAAAAAAAATACGATTTACGATCAGCTTGCAATGTTACTTGCTTTAGTTGGAATTTCCGCTCCTGGATTTTGGATTGCTCTTTTCTTAATCCTTCTATTTTCGTATCAATTGAGTATTTTCCCAATCTCAGGATATAGCGGATTTTATTCACTCGTTCTTCCTTCCCTTACATTAGGGTTAGGTACTGCAGGTAGTATAGCAAGAATGACTAGATCAAGTATGCTAGACGTCATAAAACAGGATTATATCCGAACTGCAAAAGCAAAAGGAGCGGGCTTATATCGTTTGGTTTTTAGGCATAGTTTACAAAATGCTATTATCCCTGTTGTAACCTTAATCGGAATGCAATTTGGCTACTTAATGGCAGGTGCAGTAGTTACTGAGACAGTGTTTGCACTTCCTGGGCTTGGTAGTTTAATCGTATCTGCAATTTCTACTAGAGATATCCCAACGGTTCAAGGCTTGCTACTGTTTATGGCTGCGATGATAATAATTGTAAACTTTGTAGTAGATCTCTTATATACAAAACTAGATCCTCGTATTCAATACGAATAACCAAAACAAATTGCGGTCGTTTGAGAGGAGAGAGCATGCTGAAGTCGATAGAAAACAATAGTCTTTCATTTGTTGATCCTGATCCGATAGATATTAAATCAAAATCATCTTTCAATTTTTTAAATAAAATCATGAAAAATAAAGGAGCAATAATTGGTTCAGTCATATTACTTTTTTTCATCATAACTTCGGCTTTAGCACCAATTATTGCCCCGTATCCAGTGAACGAAATGAGTTTTGAGGATAGTTTGCAAGGGCCAAGCCTAGAGCATTGGTTAGGTACGGATGAGTTTGGAAGAGACATTTGGACTAGAATGCTTCATGGAGGCCGAGTTTCCCTACTAATGGGGCTTTTCGCGGTTACTCTTTCAGGAACAATTGGGGTAATCTTGGGAGTAATTGCAGGTTATTACCGTAAACTTGATATATATATAATGCAGTTTATAGATATCCTCATGACGTTTCCTTCGTTACTTATGGCAATAGCTATAGTAGCTGTTCTAGGAGTTGGATTAACGAATGCAATGATAGCTGTAGCCATTTCCACTGTCCCGTCATTTGTTCGTGTAGTAAGAGGCTCTGTTCTGTCTATACGTGAAACAGAGTATGTAGAAGCAGCGAGAGCGTTGGGTGTGAAAAATTGGAAGATAATAGGTAAACATATTTTACCGAACGTCACTTCACCTATTATTATATTAGCAACGTTAGAATTTGGTAGCTCGATATTATCTGCTGCTTCTCTTAGTTTTCTCGGCCTAGGTGCGCAACCTCCAAATCCAGAGTGGGGTGCACTTGTATTTGTAGGAAAGTCATTTTTAAGTCAAGCTTGGTGGATGACACTATTTCCAGGACTTGCGATTATGTTAGTCGTGTTAGGCTTTAATTTATTGGGGGATGGACTAAGGGATGCCTTAGATCCTAAGTCGAACTAAATTATGGGGGTAGAACTTGAATGAGTTTACAACAAAAAATAGAATCTTATATCGAAAACATCGATGCTACATTTGGCATATATATTAAACATTTAGGGACGAATGAGGAAGTAAATATCCAAGAAAATCAACTATTCCAAATGGCCAGTGTTTGTAAGGTTCCTATCTTAGCTACATTATATGAAAAAGTGTATAAAGACGAGATAGATTTGCAGGAACGAATAAAGTTAGTAGAAGAAGACTATGTTCCGGGCTCGGGTGTGTTCCAAGAAATGGATTATGGAGTGCAACCATCAATAAAAGATTTAGCTACAATGATGATTATTGTGAGTGATAATTTAGCTACCGATAAGGTGCTAAGTATTGTAGGTGGAGCGGATCGTGTTCAAGACAGAATGCATCAACTAGGCTTAAGTAATATATACACTAAACATACTATTTGGGAGCTTCTCAGCTTAAGTGTAGGTATACCTTCTCAGCCATATAGTTTAGAACTTTTTGATGAAATAATAAGACGTCTCATAGAAGGTGAATATGATTGGGAAAGCATTGTTTTTCAAGATAGCATCGAGAATAATGTAAGTTCTGCGAAAGATATGAGTCTGTTACTCGAAAAAATTGCATTAGGAGAATTCGTGTCAGCAGAGTGCTCTAGTGATATTCGCGAAATTTTGTTTAAACAGCACTTTCAGCAACGTATTGGAGGGTTATTGCCTCGAAATAAAAAAGTAGCAAATAAAACAGGCAGTCTTGGAACAATGTTCAATGATGCTGGTATCGTTTATTTGCCCGAGGATAAAGGAGAATTTGTCATTACGGTGTATTCTGCTGGCAGTTCCTTGGAGTATAAAGGGGATGAACCAATCGCTCGTATTTCTGAAATAGCCTATCAACATTTTATGAATCGTCCATAAAAGGCATAGGTTCCGAACTAGGCGCTAGGAGGTAGATTATTGACAATCAAACCAATGGAATCAGAATTATTAAAAGTTGAAAATGTTCATATTTCTTTTAAGGATGAGGAAGCAGGTCGAATCTCAGCGGTAAAGAATCTATCCTTTCATATTAATGACGGAGAGACAGTAGGGTTAGTTGGGGAGTCTGGTTGTGGAAAAAGTGTTACTGCTCTTTCCTTGATGAGGCTAATAGAGAAAAGCGCTAGTTTTATAGAAGGTGAAATAATATTTGAAGGGGAAAATCTGAACTTATTTTCAGAAAAAAAGATGCGTTCCGTACGCGGAAATAAGATATCTATGATCTTCCAAGAGCCCATGACTTCATTAAATCCAGTGCATAAAATTGGAAAGCAGATTAGCGAGGTCCTCTATTTACATGGACTAGCAAATAAAACAAATAGTAAGGAAAAAACGATAGATATCTTAAAGAAGGTTGGTATACCTCGGGCAGAAAGCATAGTAGATGAGTATCCTCATCAATTATCAGGGGGGATGAGGCAGAGAATTATGATTGCCATGGCTATGGCTTGTAATCCCAAATTACTTATTGCAGACGAACCGACTACTGCGCTTGATGTAACGATTCAAGCTCAAATATTAGATTTGATGAATACATTGCAGAAAGAATATAATACTGCCATCTTATTGATAACCCATGATTTAGGCGTAATATCGGAAATGGCAGATCGAGTAATTGTCATGTATTATGGACAGATTGTGGAACAAGCAGACGTACGTACTATTTTTAAGGGACCAAAGCATCCTTATACGATTGGTCTGTTAAAATCCGTTCCGAATATCGACAGTGAAAACGAGGAAAGACTAACTCCAATTGAAGGGAATGTCCCAAACCTAGGTGTCATTATATCTGGATGTCCTTTTCTATCTCGCTGCCAGCATGCACATGCTAAATGTCGTGAGAAAAACCCTCCATTATTTAAGATAGAATCTCAATTTGTTAGATGCTGGTTGTATGAGGAGCAGGGGGTGACTGTTTGAACCAGACTTTACTAAGTGTAAAGAACTTGAAAACTCACTTTCCTATGAAGAAAAAACTTTTTAACAAGGGAACTCAGGTCATTAAAGCAGTGGACGGTATTAGTTTTTCTGTGAGCAAAGGGGAAACGCTTGGTATAGTTGGGGAAAGTGGATGCGGAAAATCAACTATGGGAAGAAGTATCCTTCGCTTAATTGAACCAACGGAAGGTTCGGTCCAGTTTCAGGGAAATGAAGTGACTACATTAAATCAAACTGATTTAAGAAAAATGAGAAGCGATATGCAAATAGTATTCCAAGATCCCTTTGCCTCTCTCAATCCTAAAATGACTGTAGGAGCAATTCTAGGGGAAGCCCTCTCTACACACCAAATCGGTCAGAGTGCTAACGAAAGAAAAGAAAAGGTACAAGAACTATTAAAAAAGGTTGGCTTGAGTCCAATCCACATTGGCCGTTATCCACATGAGTTTAGTGGCGGACAAAGGCAACGAATTGGGATTGCAAGAGCAATAGCGGTGAATCCAGCTTTAATAATCGCGGATGAACCAGTTTCTGCTTTAGATGTATCTGTTCAAGCACAAATTTTGAATTTATTTCAAGATTTAAAAGAGACGTTTGGACTTACTTATATTTTTATCGCACATGATTTAAGTGTAGTTAAACACGTAAGTGACCGAATCGGTGTCATGTATCTTGGGAAAATTGTGGAGCTGTCTGATAAAAAACAACTATTTCAACATCCACTGCACCCCTACACACAGGCACTAATGTCAGCAGTTCCTTCACTTGATCCTGATATAAAAAAGGAGCGAATTATTTTAGCTGGAGATGTCCCAAGTCCTTCGAATCCACCAAATGGCTGCGCTTTTCATACTCGATGCAAGTTTCGAAAGGCTGTATGTGAAAGTGTTGTACCTCGTGAAATACAAGTCAGTGAAGGAAGATTTGTTCGTTGCCATATGTATGATGAGGAATATAGTGCGGAATTTATGTGAACAAGTAAATTTATAAGTTGATAAAAAACTAATTAGTTAAACATATAAGGAATTAAAAATTATTATATAATAAGATTAACATAAGTAATTTATTAGGTCATATCAAGCCTCTTACTCGAGAATCGATTAAGAGGCTTTTTTATTATCGATGTATGTCGAAAGTATTGTATAGAAGGAATACATAATATCAAGTAAAGTAAGTATAGTATACTAGGTAATTTGACGTAATATTTTGTACTATATCTAAAAGGGGGTAATTAGATGATTAAAAAAGTAACTGCAATTGGTTTAATTCTTTTCATATCAATGCTAACCGATAATAACAATCATGTAAGAGCTAGTGCCAAGGTAATGTGGGGGAAGACAGAATTAAAGATTGGACAACTTGGAAAAGCGACAAAACTATGTTGGTAAGTAATAGAACTATTGAAACAATGGAAAGTGAGATGCTGGGTTGCGAGAATAGGGATAGCTTCTTCATCGAGAAATCGATTGAGGGGCTTTTCTTTATTTACAGATGTGAATTGTTAAATAACTATACAAAGGAGAAACTCAAAATATTTAATAGCTCTTTTAAGTTGCACTCCCTATATTTTGAAAGGGATACAAATTATTCTTCACTTCTATAATGCGATTGAATCGAAAGAGAGTAATTAATATCGCATTCGATAAAACAGATACTTCCATGTTTTTTTATTTTTGTTTTTCCATTCTTCTTTTCCTAAACCAACTTTTCTCCAATTTTTTCTGCTTTACTTAAACTCAAAAATATCCAATGAGTATAAAAAATTCACATATTTTTACTTAAAATAAATTAGGTTATTAGTACTTTTGTTTTAAAATGTATACATTACTATAGACTTATATATTTTCTAAATGTAGTATTAAAGGTATTGGAGGGATATAAAATGTTTAATAAAATTTTTAAGATAATTTTCCTACTTGTATTGGCATTTGGATTTAGTACATACAATGCCGAAAATGCAGACGCAGCAACGAAAGTAATGTGGGGTAAAACAGAATTAAAACTAGGACAGATTGGAAAAGTAACAATTTTAACAGATACTACACTAGTGAAATTGGAAGGTGACGGATCGCTATCAACTGTACGTGCAATGAAAAAAGGTGAAGAATATCGTGTATACAGCTATAAAAATAACCACGGAGGTCTTTATGGTGTAGGTGGCGGAAGTTTCGTTCAAAAGAACACAAAGGTAAAATACGAAACTCCATCTAAATCAAAATTATCCTTACTAAATGGTCAAGCTGGTAACGTTGAATTTATAAGTGGAAGTGTATGGGAAGGAACATACACTGCTAATCAAGGAGAAACGAGATTAACATTAACGGTAAAAGAAGAAACAGTAGAATTTGCTTTTGGTCCTACCTTAACAAATCCTAAAGTACCTGAAGGAAAATTCATTATGTTTTTCGAATATGATAAAGTAACTGGAGCTTTAAGTTTAGAGCAAGGTAAATGGATTCAAAAGCCAAGTGGATACATAATGCTTGATTTGGTCGGAAGTGTTTCTGGAGATTATTACACTGGTGTTGTTTTAGATGGTAACTCTGTTGAGGGTAAGTTTAGTGTAAAGAAAATAAAATAGTATCTATTTAAGAGGACTCTATATCACAAATGTGATTCTGATAATAGTCGATGACACCTAGAATTAAGTCCTTCAATGGAAATTCTATTGAGGGGCTTTTTCTTGTTGTTTATTTCAAAATAGAAGTACATTTTTCGGATAGATAAAAAGCCGTATAACTACTTGATTTTTTTAATATGATAGGAGCTAATAAGATGAAGAAAAAGTGGATAGTTGCTGCAGCTGTAATGCTAATCGTAGCTGGATGTAGCAACGAAACAGTGCAGGACGAACTCAAGGAGGAAACAACGAAAACCCAAGTTGCCGAGACTTCAACAGTAAAGGAAGATGTTAAAAGCTTAAAATCGGCTGAAATGACTGAACTTAAAGAAGCGGTACCGGCTTTGGTAAATGAGATAAGTAACAAGCTCGAGACGATCAAATTGCCCGACATACAAGAAGGTCATCAGAACAGACCTATCTCAAGCCTTAACATAGATGAAGATTCTTTTAATCTGTACATATCTTTAGAAGACATTAGCACAGAATCATCGGGAATTCCGTTGAATATTTATATACGGACTTTCGAAAAGGAAGACTATCAATTCTTCCTAGATGAAGGATTTACCAAACTTGAGTCGAATCGGGAGTATCTAATTGCTCCTAACGGAAGTAAGAAAATTGTCTTCATTGATGGAGATTATCTTTATGAAATGAACTCAATTTCAAATTTAATGAACTATGAAGGAAGTACATACTCTGTAGAACAATTATTGGACATAGCAGATCAAATGAATACTGATTCTGAATATAAGCAGTTCTTTGAGGTTAATATTGAAAACTATAAATTACCTACTTATTTTTTAAATGACGGGAAAGAACCATATCGCTTGTTTGTAAATTATACAGGTAACAAACTTCCATTTGAACCTGAAGAACAATCCCTACAGATTAGCAATAACACTATGAACTTCGAACAGTCTTCTCTGTACCCACATTATGAAGCCTATGGAGATGAGATAGTCATCCAGGAAAATGTTGGCTACTTAAGTACTGACGATAATTCAAACTTTGAAATGGTGAATGGAGATCAATTATACAGTTTAAGTCTTGCTACTGCAGATGTGAACCAAACAACGGGTAAGCCATCATATGTGGAAGTCCCTAATTGGCAAGAGGAAATAACAAAGGTGATTGAAAGTTTAAATCTACCCAAGCAAGAAAGAGCAACAAAGGTAAAAGATACTTCCGAATATGAGGAAGTATTAAAAAAGCAACAAAGAGAAAGGGAAATGAGACTTGCTCTAATCAAAGAAGTTTACATCGAATCTACGCTAGCTGATTCTGTATTCTTCGAAAGAGCTCTTCAATTCCATAATTTAGGTCCAGAAAATTCAGTTGGTTATATGAAAGAGCAACTCTTTAAGAGATTCATAAAAGTCGACAATGAATTTGAACGGTTAAATCTAATGGAAATTAGTAAAACGCATATTGAACTAATGAATGAAAATGCTAAAGAGGGTATTGAGGACTTATTTGAATTTTATAGTATTAATCCAACTGAGGTCTTTTATCTTCAAGAAGATATAGAAGGAGAACCAACCTTCTACTGGGTTTTACAGATGGAACAATCAGTAGATGGATATAAAGTGCTAAATATTTACGATACTGAAAATGAAATGTTCTTGACTGATTTTTAGTTAGATGGTCCATATGTCCACAATACCTAAAAATAGCCACTCAGAGAGTAATTACTCCTTGAGTGGCCTTTGTATTAGAACTAATTAGAAACTACTAATATTTTTTAAAAATCAGCTTTTAAAATGTGGCTAACTAGCTTCATATGGTCTGCTCGCTTAATATTATTTCTTTAACAAATGATTCCTCTTCATCCGAAAGCTATGTTCTATATGCCAATAGCGCCTCTGATTTCGAGCTTTATTCTCCTCAGCTTGTACATGAATTTCTTTATTTATTTGTTATCTAATATACCATTCGTTATTTTTCTTTTAATTCTATTGATTTAGATTTCTGATGTGTTTCATTTTTTTCTCAAATAGTAGAATACTCTTATATACAAAGCACTATATTAATGTAATACGTATATTAAAGGGGATTTAGATTTTGGAGAAGAAACTATTAAAACAAACAATAGCAACAGTATTATTTTCAGCAACAGTATTGTCGTTTACACCACCTGCATTAGGAAAAACAACTTCATTAGATCAATCAATTGAAGTGATTAAACTAGAACTGAAAAAAGCCCCCACCTATTATGTTCATCCTGCATTGAAAGGGGAGTTAGTGCAGGCTAGCAGTTTATATCCAGTGTTAAATAGTGCTAAAAAGAGCTACCATAATATTAGAAACTTAATACTTACATCTAATCTAAATGAAAATAAGAAAAAAGCCTATCTAAAGGAAATAGATGCTTTGTACAATGAAAAAATTACAAAAGGTTTAATACCATATATTGATGCTTATAATTATGCAACCGCATATTTAGAACCATTGCTGAAAGAAATTGAGGTAGCAGAAGCGGTAAATGATTTGGCGTCAATTGAAAAAGCCTACCATAAGTTATCTGTACAACTTAAATCTAGAACTTCTATTTTATACCGTTTTTCTGGCAAAGCATCTCGTGATTTACTACTAGAGAAATATAAAAAAACTTCGGACAGTAAACGTGAAGATCTAATGATTCCAGTAACGATTTACATGAAAGTAGCACAGGCAGATAAAATAATGAATGAAGGAAAAAAAGAACAGGCCAAAAAAGTGCTTGAAAGTGTGAGCGTGTTAATTGAAAAACTGCCAAATCCTGAAAAGATTTCTTACATTGATACTCTTTTAAAAGAAGTAAGAAGAGTACAAGAACTAGTTGGGGAAGTAAAGTCTAAAACGCCGGTTAGTCCACCTTTAACAAGTGGCGGGAATAGTAAAGATGAGACGTCAACTGATGAAAATACAGAATCGGATCAAACGCCACCAACCAGTGGAAGTGAAAACCCAACCGTTAAAATATCTGGAACAGTAGGTAATATAGCAAATCAAAGCGTGACCGTGAATGGAAAGTCATATAAAGTATCTAAGGATTTACAAAGGCTTTTTAGCTATGAAAATGCAATGGCATTAGAAACCGCAACTGTTATACTAGATGTCAAAAATGGCGAAATAGTAAAAGTAACAAAACTTGAACTAAATAAAAGTGGTTCTGGTGATATGGATCCTGTGTTCTTAAATGGAAATGGAGCAATAATTGAAGGTTCTGTTGTGGTAAATGGAGATGATTATTCGATTAATAACGTAATTGTAAACGGTGATTTTACTATATCACCAAATACCAAATATAATTTTTTTGCAAACAATATTACAGTAAAAGGTAAGACATCTATCGTAGAAGGGGCGATAGAAAAAAACTTTTTTCATCCACTCTGAATCCAGGTGAAAAAGAACTGCCGAGTTCTTACGTTAATTTTAGTAATTCCACGATTGGAACAACAGAAATTGCTAAAGAAGATGTTTATTTTAGTGCAGGAGTTAATACAGAAGTTAAATCAATTCAATTGTTGGCAAATGGAAAAATTTCAGCTGATGATTACATTACGCTCCCGCAAGTGAAAATTGAAAATAGTGTATCTAAAGTTGATTTATGCGGAACGATTCAAAACGTCTATGTTAAATCGAAAAATGACGTTGTAATAACAGGTTTTAGTAATATTGATAATCTCGAGATTGATTCAAACAAGAGGATAACACTAAATACAAATGGTGCAATAAAAAATCTTACATTGAATAACACAGAATCCACAGTTTTTATTGGAAATGATACGGTAATTGGCAATTTTGAACCACCAAATGGTAAAACAGCAAAGGAGGTAGTGGTTAACTACTATCAAGCTGAAGATAAGATTGAAAAAATATCGGGTGTATTCAATGAGAAATTTAATTTAGAACTAAAGGATAAATTAAATACGGATAATTTTAAAGCAAGGGCATGGTTTGTAGCTGGAAGATTTGGTTATGTAAAGATAGATATGAAAAATCAAGGTAATAATATCGTAAAATACACTCTTGAGGAGAAAGGTGATCGAGTAACCCCTCTCCATGCAAAAGGGGAACAAGTACCAGTAGAGGCTATTGAATATCATAAAGGTGATGAGTTTATTGTCTGGCATGATCATGAGGTGGTTATATACTTAGTGGACGAAAATGGGGTTATTTTGGATTTGGTTGAATCTTATGAGTTAGAATGGAGATCTTTAGAAAAAGTAGAAATCAAACAGAATGATTGGGTATCGATAAGAACTAACACAAAAATTAAAGATAACTCGGTTTCGGAAATAATCAGTCACTTTTACTTTTATCAAGATGGAATAGTGCATAAGATTAAAGACTTCAAAAACTATTCGTGGACTTTTGAAGATGGAATACCAACCTTAAACTTATATCTAGAAGAAATAAAAGCAAATAAACCAAGTTTATATTCTCTGTTTTATGCTAGAGGTGAGGGACCAACAGGATATTTGAATAAAGGGTACAATGATGAAGATTTGAACATTTTTGTTCTTTATGAAATGTTGGATGGAATAGAAGATGGGATAGGTCAATTTGGTAGCTTCTTATCTAATATTTATCGATTTAAGAATAAACATCCAGACACCGAACCTACCAATGGAGTTCAATTTGACTCTTTAAGTATGGATGCATATAAACAAGAATTACGAAAGAATAAAACTAATCTACAAACTGCGGATGCTATAAAGGTAATGGTTGATGTAGTAAATGCTAAAATTAGATCAATACATTATTGCAAGAAATGCAGTGTATCAACTTTTTAAAGAAGAGAATTATGAAGAACAACTTGCAGATGGAGTTACTCAAAGTGATATAGATGAAGCTTTAAATGCTGTAGAAAAAATGGATAATGCATATACCGAAAAAGCAACTTTAAAATGGGTGGTTGGTAAGGCTCAGAGATTATTTTCGCAGCCAATTATTGATGCCGAAATAGTTTCAGAGGTTATGGTAGAAGCTGATGTTTCAGATGGTTCTATTTTAACAGAACGATTATTTAAGGGCGTTAATACAGATGATGCTATCGATTTTAATGTTGTAGCAGTTGGACAAAAAGTAGAGCAAAAAGGCTCTGATTACTATGTAGTTAGGGGTTCTAGATTTTTAATGATCGATTTAAACGAATTGATCTTGAAGAGTCAAAATAAAACGGGGACTCCTGTAAATGAATACGTAGAAGTCCAGTTGCAGCGAGGAGACATTCACCTTGGATCAAAAATTATAAAAGTTACCATCGATTCAAATGAGGGCATAACATCTAGTAGTAATACTAGCTTAGTAGAAGAACCATTAGACAATATATCCACAGTTTCTAACGATAAGAAAAAGGTATTTGTTTTTGAAGGTGTCACAACAAAGCAGTTATTAAATAACTTGAAGGCATCTGATTACTCATTCCAAACATATAAGTTAAAAAATGCGGGTGCTGAAATGAATGATGAAGATATTATAGAAGAAGGGGCAGTATTAACGGTTACTGCAGAAGATGGAATAGAAACTTCAGAATATCAAATCGAATACGTGGTTAGTTTAACGGATATACAAAAAGGCTCTTTAGGAGAAATTTTATTTACTGCAAAAAATACTAGTGGTGAAGAATTAATCGAAAATATTAAGATTGGCGGTAATTCAGAAGGGATTACAATCTCTCAAGTTGAAGGTACTACCGATCGATATAAACTCAATATTCTTTATGCAGAGGAGAATAGAACATATTCTTTCATAGGAACATCTTTTCATTTTCACGTTATTGATCGTTTGAGTTTTACTTTTTCTTGGGAAACTTTCACTATAGAAAATAGTAGTCCATTCATTTACAACAACCTAGTCGTTAAGAATAATACAATCGATTCAATAGATGATATAAAGGTATCTCTAATGGAGGAAAGCACTGATACGTGGGAATCTGCAGTTTATAAGGATGGAATAACAGTTACCTCTGAAATAACTGATCTAAAAATTGGTCAAGGCACGATAAATTTTATAGCGACTGGAAGCGATTTAGGAGAAATAAATAATACTACTATATATCGTGTGAAAATAGAGGTTGATGGAAAAGAAAATATATTTTCCGTACAGTTACATTTGGAAAGTAACGGTGATATTACAGCACATATTATAAGTTAAGGACTCTATCCATTTTTGGATGAAACACTTCTGAGTTTTATACTAACCTACTCCGTTGAAATTTAGAGGAGAAGGTTAGTTTTTTTAGTGTATTATATTTCTTGTTTATGATGTTGTACCTGTATAGAAAGCAATTAAGAAGTACATTGACATCCATACTATAAGAAAAGTAATCCTTTTGTGTCATGAGTGAAGCGATTAAGAACCTTGACTACAGGATAGATTATTGAAAGAAGAGAGAAACTATAAGAATAAGAATACTGTATTGTCAAAGAGTACTGGAAAACGATTGAATCAAAGAATGGATAGATAGAGATAATGATGGAGTAACAATCTCTGATACATTAGATTTTACTTTTCTAAATGCATCCTAAAGAATTCTTAACTGGTACTATTAAAATTGATGACGGTATGGGGAGATCAGCTGTTGTAAAAGTTAATTATGTCGATGGAAACTCACTTAAAGTAGAAGATTTTATTAAACTGGAGTTGGGATATAATAATTCTTCTTATCTTCGTATTATTGATGCCACAGGATTAGTCAACCAAGATCAACTTGAATACAGAGTTGAAGGATCAAATTCTACTATTAATTAGTTCTATAAACCTAGTGATTAGAAAACACTTTTATAAATGACTCCTAGGTGGGTTCATTTATATAATTGCATACTTTGATTTATTACATTATTAATTCCTCAAGAACGTATAGTAGAAATATCCTTTTTATTTTAAAGTAGAATAATAACTTACTCCAAATTAGAAGGAGGAATTGTAATGCTAAAAAAAGTAGCTATTGTATCTATTCTTTTAATTTCCGTATTGAGCGTTAATACATCCACAACTAATGCTAGTACAAGAGTAATATGGGGCAAAACAGAATTAAAATTAGGGCAACTTGGTAAAGTAACGATCCTTTCGAATACAACATTGTGGAAACTGGAAAAAGATAATTCTCTAACCAAAATCCGCGACTTGAAAAAAGGAGAAGAATACCGAGTTTACAGTTATAAAAGTACACAAGGTGGATTATATGGTGTTGGAGCGGGGGCATTCTTTCAAAAGAATTCAGCCATAAGGTATGAAACACCTTCTAAAGCGAAGTTAAGATTATTAAATGGAACCAAACCAGAGATAATTGTAACCCCTGTAGACCCTAATCCTGAAGAAACAAACCCTGTGGAACCACCTGAACCTGTAGAAGTAATATCTGTAGAATAATTTATCTTATTAACAAAATGCCCTGCAAAGAGTAAATCCTTGCAAGGCATTTTTATATCATTTCAAATATCTCCTAGCACCTGAATAGTTTGTTTTATAGACACCAGCCGATATAGATTCAATTTTTACTTTGTCTGAAGAGTTAGGTGCATGAAGCATTTTTCCTTCTCCAATGTATAAGCCCACAGGATAAACTTTTCCTTTTCCTCTATTGCCAGCGAAAAAGACTAGATCGCCAGGTTGTAGGTTTTTCTTTGCAACTGGTGTTCCCTTCGTTGCTTGGTAAAAGGAGTCACGAGAATGAGGATTCCGTGATTTTTGTAAACAGAATAGATAATCCCTGAACAATCAAAACCAAATGATGATGTACCTGCCCATAAATAATGGAGGGCCAAGGAACATTTTAGCACTATTTACAATATCCTTTTGGTTGGTTTTGGAACTGTTGCATAGTTTTTGTGTACCTTTGCATCTTTTTTAGGTAAGTATTTTACTCGTTTTGTGGGGTAAGTACGTGTAACCATTCTCCATCTTCTTTCACTTCTGGAAGGATAGTCGTATAGCTGATATCTATATATTTGTTCTTTTTGTTTTTATCGCTGTATAGAGTAGAAGTTTTGGCATTTACTATAGCGATAGAACAATTAGTTGTATCTGTTGTTGTCTCATATAAATGGGAACTAGGAACCCAACCAGGATATCCTTCCTTTTGATAAGGTACATACTGATCTTTTATTGCAATTTTGGTCCACTTTCCGCTTTTTTGTAGAACGACTACTTCATCGCTTGAGTCTCCGTTTTGCCTACGAGCCACTATTTCTGTGATAAATTCATACTTTTCATCCACTTAGAAATGTCCACTGGTTTGTTGATAGAAGCTCGGTCCACAGCTCGGTCAATGCCGGGTTTATGCCAAAGAGATGTAACTTGAACATTTACTTTAACTTTTTTTGTTTTGCTAGGCTTCTCACAAGAGACAGCTTCAGGAATTGGAGTAAAAGGAACCTTCCGGAAATCTGGATTTAAAGTACGAGCAAGTTGAATGGCAAAATCCACTTTCGTAATGTTAGCGAGTGGTTTATATGTATTGTCTGAATAGCCTGTGGCAATTTTGTTTGCTTGCAAAATATTGATAGACTCTGAAACCCAATAATTTGCTAACACATCCACAAAAGGCGTTTTAACTGTACCCTTAAAATCAAAAGCTCTAACAAGAAAGACTGCGCTTGCCCCTCTTGTAAAAGGAGCATCTGGATTAAATGCACCATTCTCATCTGTTTTCATTATCCCTTCATCCACAATGGCAGCAATAATTGGGTAACCGGCGTGATCTGGAGTTATGTCAGTGAAAATAAGTGCAGACCGATTTGTCGTATCTAATCCTAAAGATTTTATTATCATCTCAGCAGCTTCTAGGCGTGTTATCTCTTTATTAACGTCAAAATTCTTCGTTGGATCTCCTTTTATTATTCCTTTAGTAGCTAAAAAATCCAACTCAGCTTTAGCAGAATATGTATCTCCTACATCTTTAAATAACGGAGCCGCAGAAACAGTGCTAAATGTTGAAAATAAAACAATAAATGCAGTAATAAAAACTAGTAATCTCTTCATCTTTCTAAATCTCCTTTAAAATGAAAGGACACAATGTTATGGATCACACCCCATTCTTTATATTCATTTTAGATTGAAGATATTACTTCTATAGTAATATCGTCTGTTTAGTAATTGCTTTTAACCTTGTGTTTGCTTTTCTATATGTAAGCTATCTTAGGTTTGTCGCGTTCACAGTTTCATTTGTCTCGCTCATCCTTATTATGGAATTCCTCCTTAATTAAAGACGTATTTAAGTCATGTCATTAATTGTTTTGATAAGCTAATATAATTATATAAGTATTCAGAATAATTAATTAGATGGGGGAATGAATGTGAATGAAGGGGCAAAATTGGGAGCTGTGACAAGTAGGAAGGTTAGCACAAAGAAAAATATTTTTAATTATCTAGGTCCTGCTTTAATTACTTCGGCGTTGGTTCTTGGTCCTGGTAGTGTTACGTTGTCGTCCAAAATAGGGGCGGTTTATGGGTCTCAATTAGTATGGACGCTTGTATTGGCTGTCATTCTGATGATGGTCTACACAGAAATGAGCACGAGGATTGGAATAGCAGCGAAATCGAGTTTCATAGAAGTTATTAAGGAAAAATGGGGTTTTGTAGCTGGATTACTAATAGGTATAGGGGCATTTCTCGTAACTGCATCCTTCCAAGCAGGAAATGCGATTGGTACAGGTATAGCCGTATCTACAGTTACTAATTTGAATCCGACAGTTTGGATTGTCATTTTTACGTTATTATCCATTGCTTTGTTGTTTGCAAAACAATTTTATCAAATTCTAGAAAAACTAATGCTTGTTTTGGTAGTCATTATGCTTTTGGCTTTTCTTATTACCGTAATTTTGGTTCAACCTTCTTTAGTTGATATTTTTAAAGGGTTCATCCCAACTATTCCTAAAGGAAGTACAGGGTTAATCATAGCGCTATTTGCAACGAGCTTTTCTATTGTAGGTGCCTTGTATCAATCGTATTTAGTAAAAGAAAAAGGCTGGAAGATTTCTGATGCAGGTAGTGGCAGAAAAGAATCATTCTTAGGTATTTTTCTTCTAGGTTTTATTTCATTTCTTATTATGATTACTGCTGCAACAATTTTAAAACCACAGGGGCTCATCGTAAATGATGCTACTGAAATGGGGTTGGCGTTAGAACCGCTTTTCGGAAGTTGGTCTACATTTGTTTTCATGCTTGGTTTGTTTGGTGCATCCTTTTCATCTCTTATGGGAAATGCAACAATCGGTGGATCTTTATTGGCGGACGGTTTTGGAGTCGGAAATAACTTATCGAATATGAAAGTAAAATTTTCAATAATTCTCGTTATACTCTTTGGTTCCGTGATTGGGATTGTTTTTGGATCAGCACCATTGAATTTAATTATCTTTGCACAAGCAGTGACGATTTTTGTTGTACCTTTCATCGCTATCTCGATTTTAGTCGTTGCAAATGATGAGAAGGTTATGGGCGAGCTTAAAAATAAAACGCTAAGTAATGTTTTAGGGATTATAGGATTGCTCGTATTATTTTATCTAGCATTTAACAATGTAAAAAACATCTTTTTTTCTTAAGGGGGATATAGGTTGAAAACAGTTGAAGAATTAGAAAACTTAATGACAGAACCATCTGCTGCATTGATTGAGGATATGGTTAATATAGAAGGTAATATCATTATTCTAGGTATTGGTGGGAAAATGGGGCCAACGCTTGCGGTGATGGCAAAGAGAGCGATCGACGAGGCTGGTATTAATAAGAAAGTAATCGGTGTTTCTCGTTTTTCATCTGGGACATTGAAAGAGGATTTAGAAAGCGCCGGAATCGAGACAATTGCTGCTGATTTACTAAACGAAGAAGAGTTGAAGCGTCTACCTGTAGAGAAGAATGTGATTTATATGGCAGGTAATAAATTCGGGACTACTGGTAATGAGCATTATACATGGGCAATGAACGCTTATTTACCTGGTAGAGTAGCAGAACATTTTAAAGGTTCCAATATTGTTGCGTTTTCAACGGGGAACGTATATCCATTAGTGCCTGTATATTTTGGAGGGTGTGAGGAGCTTCATCCAGTTGCTCCAGTTGGGGAATATGGCCAATCCTCTTTAGGTAGGGAAAGAGTTTTCACTTATTTTTCCCAAAAGGATCAAACGCCTCTCACTATTTTTAGATTAAATTATGCGATTGATATGCGGTATGGAGTAATACTTGAAATCGCTAGATCCGTTTATAATGAAAAGCCGCTTGATTTATCGATGGGACATGTAAATGTTATTTGGCAGGGGGATGCCAATGAATATGCGATTCGCTCGTTATTGTTGGCAAGTACACCTCCAACTATTCTTAATGTAACTGGTCCAGAAACACTTTCCGTTAGATGGCTCGCTAACGAATTTGGTCGCTTGTTTGGTAAAAAGCCTGTCTTTGTTGGAGCAGAGCAAGATAATGCACTGTTAAATAACGCAAGTAAAGCGCATAAATTATTTGGTTATCCGCGAGTTTCCATAAGAGAAATGATTGAATGGACAGCTGATTGGGTTGCGAATGATGGAGAGACGATTAATAAACCAACTCACTTCCAAGAGAGGAAGGGGGAGTTTTAATGGCATTAACACCGGAGTTAATTAAGCATTTACATGATGGAGCATTTATTCCAGCTCATCCTCTAGCCTTGACTAGAGATAAAAAGCTGGATGAGAAGGCGCAGAGAAGATTGACAAGATACTATATGGAAGCTGGTGTAGGTGGAATTGCTGTAGGTGTTCATACGACTCAATTTGAAATTCGAGATCCTGCTTTTAATTTATATGAAACGGTTCTTAGAGTTGCGATGGAAGAAGTAGAGAAAGCTCAATTACAACGCCCCTTCTTAAAAATTGCAGGTGTTTGCGGAGGCACTGAGCAAGCGTTAGAAGAAACAAAAATTGCTAAATCTCTTGGGTACGATATGGTATTATTAAGTAACGGTGGATTAAATGAATATTCTGAAAAGGAACTTTTGGAAAGAACGAAAGAAGTGGCAAATGAGTTGCCGGTGTTTGGATTCTATCTCCAACCAGCTGTAGGTGGCCGAGTTTTCAGTTATGATTTTTGGGAATCGTTTGCGGAAATACCAAACGTAGTAGGAATTAAGATTGCTCCATTCAATCGTTATCTTACTTTAGATGTATTACGTGCTGTGTGTGCTTCTTCCAGAAGAGATGAAATTGCGCTTTATACAGGAAATGACGATAATATTATTGCGGATTTATTTACCTCATATGCTTTTGAAATGGAAGGTAAAATAGTAACTAAACAAATTGTTGGTGGACTTTTGGGACATTGGTCCGTATGGACGCATGAAGCAGTAAAATTGTTTGAACAACAAAAACTTGCTCGTGAAAGTAATCAAGTCGATAAGAAATGGTTTACTATTGCTCAAAATGTAACAGATGCGAACACTGCATTCTTTGATTCCAAAAATGATTTTAAAGGAAGCATTGCTGGAATTAATGAGGTTCTAAGAAGACAAGGACTTCTACAAGGGAATTGGTGTTTAATGGATCATGAAGTATTAAGTTCTGGACAGTCAGAAGAAATTGACCGTGTCTATGTGACCTATCCCGAGTTAAATGACGATGAATTCGTTCAGTCTTTTCTTAATAGGGAAAGTGTAAGATAAAGAAAGAGGAAAAGACACATGATGAGATGTGTCTTTTCACGTTGGAGGCCAGGATGCTATGAAAACAAATATAACGGTTGGGGTAATTGGGCCACTTTGGATTCGCGAAACGCTCATAAGGTGCTTTGATCTCTTTCCTACTATTCAGCCTATTTTTCGATTGTCGGATGTGCTGGAGGAAGCGAAAGATTTCACAATAGAACTTAGAGATAAGGTAGATTGTTTATTTTATTCAGGCAGAATACCGTACCTAGTTGCTAAAGAAGAAGTACCGATGGATATTCCTGCATTTTATATTCCTTTAAAAGGCTCCGGTCTCTACCAAGCACTTTATAAATTGAAAGCTAAAAAGAATCTCACTCAAATAAGCTTTGATGGGATTCAAAATGAATATATAGAAATAGTAAAAAATAATTTAGAAGAAACATTTACGTATTGTAATTTTAAAGACATGGTCTCCAATGAAAATGTAGAGGATTTGGTTAATTATCATCTAGATAACATAGCAAAAAATCAGGATACAGTTGTAATAACAAGTTTGAAATTAGTAAGTGAATCCTTGACAAATAAAAACGTTCTCAACGAATGGTTAAAGCCTTCCGAGGAAGATATTATTGTTGCAATCGAAAGAATGCTGCTAGGAACGAACCAACGAAAACAAAAAGAGATGCAGACTATTATAGGGAGAATCTTTATAGAAAATACCTCTTCTCCCATCAATGATTTTATGACGGAGCATCAGCTACAAAAACGAAACCATGCTATCTATCGTATGCTCCTTCATTTTGCGGAACAAATGAGTGGTTACTTAACCGCTCTAAGCAGCAATGAATATTTGTTTGTAACGAATAGAGGAATTTTTGAGCGAATTACAGAAGGGTATAAGTTTTTGCCGATTGTAGATGAAGTAAAGAAGAAATTGGGTGTTCACTTATCCATTGGGATTGGATTTGGTTTTTCGGCCTTGGAGGCTGGTTCTCACGCAAGAGTAGCGCTTATTCAAGCGCAAGATAGTGGAGGATCTTGCTGCTTTATCGTGAGGGAAGACCGAAGTGTTTTTGGTCCGATCGATTTGATTGCCCCATTGAAATATCCATTAGCAATGACAGATCAATTATTAATTAACAAAGCCGAGATTATCGGTATGAGTGCAGCAAATATGGAGAAAACAATGGCATTAATAAAACGAAAAAAGAAAAACGAGTTCACAGCTCATGAACTTGCTTCCGTTTTAGGAATTACACCAAGGAGTGCCCACCGAATTATCCAGTCTTGGTTGGACGGCAAATTAATAAAAGTAATAGGTATGGAAAAAATATCAAGAAGAGGACGACCACGACAAGTTTTTTCTCTTCTAAAAAGTGAGGAGAGTAGCGTATGAATATCGGTTTAATCGGCTTAGATACCTCTCATAGTGAGATTTTTACGAGATTACTGAATGATTCAAGTGACCCTCATCATGTTAAGGGGGTTAGAATATCTCATGCTATTCCTACCTTTTCGAAGGATTTGCCAATAAGTGCGGATAGATTCCCACAGTATTTTGAATTAGTTACAACGAAGTATGGAGTAGTACCTGTTGATGATGTTGATGAATTTATGAATTTGGTCGATGCAGTAATTATTGGAACGGTTGATGGTAGAAATCATTTAGATTGGTACAAGAAAGTTGTGGGTTATGGCAAACCGGTTTTTATTGATAAGCCGATTGTGATGAGCAGTACGGAGATGAAAGAAGTGATTAAGCTAAGTAAAGGGTTTAATACATCTGTAATGAGCTCCTCTTCTTTAAGATTCTCAGAATCAGTTATGACAGCGGCGTCTAATAAAGATCTTCTTAGCGGTTATTTCTTTGGGCCGACTCCATTGCAAGAGCAAATGCCCGGGTATTTTTGGTATGGAATTCATTTAGTTGAAATGGTTGTCACCCTTTTTGGAACGGCAGTGGATCATATGGAACTGAAGGTTCTACCAGATTGTGAGCAATTACATTTAACTTTTTCAAATGGCAATCACGTGATCATCCGTGGAGAAAACGCATGGCATAATAGATTTGGAGCAGTACTTCATTCAAAAGAACACGTGCATACACTGAAACTCTGGGAAGAAGAAAAACCATACTATGCAGGACTGCTAGAGCATGTCGTTAAATTTTTTGAAACAGGGGTTACACCAGTTTCATTAAAAGAAACAGCAAATATTATTCATATAATAGAAAGAATCAATCAACTAAAAGAAAATAGTTAGATATGAATATAAGGAAGTCTCTTCTAAGAGGCTTTTTTGTTTTGTAGTGCTCGTAGCATAGTTTGTCGTGTTCGAGGCTTGGTTTGTCGCTCTTAAAGGATAGTTTGTCGTGCTCAAGGCAAGGTTTGTCTCGTTCAACCATTTTTTGGTATTATGGAAATCAAAAAACTAGTAGAATCCTTTTCGTGATTTCGGCTACAGTTTTTTCATGGTACGATGGAAGTATATGAAATAAAGTGGTAAGGAGGAATTTCATGTTTCTCGATAAAATTAAGAATGGACTAAAAGATCAACCTTTATTTATTGGCGAGGAGACAGCGATGCGGTTTGTAGTTTTGATTCCGCTTTTTCAAATAAATGACGAATGGCATGTTCTTTTTGAAGTGCGTTCAATGACGATGAGAAGTCAGCCAGGGGATATTAGCTTTCCAGGGGGACGAATTGATCCAACAGATGCGTCTCCGTCAGACGCAGCCATTCGAGAAACACATGAAGAATTAGGTATCGATCCAGCAAGCATCCATGTTCTTGGACAATTGAGTGTCTATATTCCAAACTCTTCGTTTATCGTTTATCCATTTGTAGCAACTATTGATCAACAAAAATATTCACTTAACAAACAAGAAGTAGAGGAAACTTTCACGATACCAGTCAAATGGCTGATAAACCATGAGCCTTACGTTCATTATGTACCCGTGCAACCGATGCCACCAACTGATTTTCCTTATGATAAGATTGCTAATGGCAATCAGTATCAATGGAGAGCTAGAAAAATAGAGGAATGGTTTTATGACTATGAGCATTATACAATTTGGGGTTTAACTGCTAGGATTTTAAAACATTTTATTGAAACGATTAAATAGAAATATACTTCACCTATTCAGTTACTTCTGCTGAATGCTAAATTGTCTGTCAGTTGCAAAGATACTTATCTTAAAGTCAGATTTGTTTCAACTATCCCCATTTTTAGATATACTGACTTTGAGTTTTGAAGTATTTAGAGTCAATGGGAGGTAACATGATGGGTGAAACATTATTAGGCAAAAACGCTATAATTACCGGTGCTGGAAGAGGAATTGGACGTGCAATTGCTCTTGCACTGGCTACTGAAGGAGTCAATGTGGGTCTTCTTGCACAATCGGAAGCAACATTGCAGGACGTTGCAAAGGAAGTAGAAGCACTCGGAGTGAAAGCAACAATTGCAAAAGCGGATGTGTCATCAATTGATGAAGTGAATCAGGCAATTGATTCATTGACGAATGAACTCGGTCAGGTGGACATTTTAATTAATAACGCAGGAATAGCGAAGTTCGGCAATTTTATGGATTTGGATGTAGCGGAATGGGAGAAAATAATTCAAGTGAACCTGATGGGCGTGTATTATGTGACACGTGCAGTTCTACCAGGAATGATCGAACAGAAATCAGGCGACATCATTAATATCTCCTCTTCAGCAGGACAAAAGGGAGCACCTTTGACAAGTGCATATAGCGCTTCAAAATTCGGGGTGTTTGGAATCACTGAGTCCTTAGCGATGGAAGTACGTAAGCATAATATTCGTGTGACAGCTTTAGCACCAAGTACTGTCGCAACAGATTTGGCTCTTGAAAATAAATTAACCGACGGCAATCCAGATAAAGTGATGCAACCGGAAGATATTGCAGAATTTATCGTTGCACAGTTGAAGCTGAACAAACGTATCTTCATTAAAGAAGCTGGCCTTTGGTCAACGAATCCATAAATCCGATTTGAATATAATAATAAACAATCAAGATCCATTTAGAGTAACTAAGTAAAAATCTCTATTCGGCAGATCTGGACTTCCGTTTGTTAGAAACTATCTAACAACTGGAAGTCCAGTTTTTTAATATAACGGGTTACTTAGTCGAGTTCTACGATAAACTATTTCATTCGCATTTTATACTGTCTAGCAGTAGTCATTAAAAAGAATAAAAAAAGATAAAAGAAATAAAGGAATTATTATTACAGGGTTGTTACTGGTGCCTGGCACCAGTAACAACCCTGTAATAATATCTAATATCCACATAATGTAAATTTTGTGGATAAAAATAACAAGGGATATTTTAACTATTTACATAAAGTTAATAATATTTCGATTGTCGTAGATATTGTTTTAGATTATCTTTAAATAGGGGTCTTATTATTCTGAAAATAGAGTGATAAGGTGAGAATTTGCACGATTAAAATTAGGAGGGGAATTATGAAGAAAAATACGATTAAAAAGTCTGTAGTGGCTGCGGCACTTGCGACGTCTTTGTTGGCTTCTACGAATGTAGGATTTGCTAATAGCTCGATGCAAGGTTTAGCGGATCAGGCGAAAAAAGAAATGAAAGCAGCTACTCATGGTTATGTAGTGTCTGCACAAAAGGGTAAATTAGCTACAAGTAAGGATTTATATCCTGCGCTAAACAAGGCGAAAGTAAATTACGAAAAAGCGAAAAATGCCATTTTTAATTCTAAAGAAAAAAATAAAGCTGCTTTGTTAGTAGATTTGAACAAACAATATAATGATAGTATTGCAAAAGGTCTTATTCCTTATATTGATGCTTATAATTATGCGGACAAGTATTTGAATCCAATTATGGCAGATATCAAGAAGGCAGAGGCTGAAAAAGACTGGGCAAAAGTAGAGAAATTATACCATCAACTTTCTTATCAATTAAAAGGTCGTACGGCTATTCTATATAGAATTACAGGTAAAGCCGCAAGAGATTTATTGTTAGAGCATTACAAAAAACCAGCGGACCTAAAGCGTGACCAGTTACGAGTACCTGTCACTATTTATATGAAGGTAGTTCAAGCGGAAAATTTATTAACAGCTGGTAAAAAAGAAGAAGCAGTAAAGGTATTAGAAACAATGAAGCCATTGCTTGATAAGTTACCTTCTACTAGCACCCTGCCAATGTTGAAAGATTTACTTGAAAGAGTAGAGGCAGTATTGAAAGCAGCTGGTGTAGATTCAACTCCAACTGGTGACACAGTTTCTTTACGTATTTTAGGTACATCTGATATTCATACAAATATCGTGAACTATGATTATTACAAAGATACAGTTTCTAATAGCCTTGGACTTGCTAAAACAGCTACATTAATCAAAAATGCACGTACGGAAAACAGCAATACTCTATTGTTTGATAACGGAGATGCAATCCAAGGTACTCCACTTGGTTCTTACAAGCAAGCGGTAGACAAACTCGTTGACGGAGAAGAACATCCATCTGTAACGGCGATGGAATTACTGAAATATGATGGAGCAACGTTTGGTAATCATGAATTCAACTATGGCGTTGATTATTTAGATGAAGTAACAGATGATGCGAACTTCCCTTATGTAAATGCAAATATCCGCGATGCAGCTACAAAAAAATTAGCTTATACACCTTATGTATTAATTGACAAAGAAGTAGTTGATGCAAAAGGTAAAAAATCAACGATTAAAGTAGGGGTTACTGGTATCGTACCTCCGCAAATCTTGAAATGGGATAAATCTCATTTAGAAGGAAAATTAACGGTCGACGATTCTGTTCAAGCTGTAGAAGCAATCGTTCCTGAAATGCAAAAAGCAGGAGCAGACGTAATCGTTGTTCTATCTCACTCTGGTCTTGGCGATACGAAGCATGAAGTAGGAGAAGAGGATGTTACGTATTTATTGACAAAGGTTAAAGGTGTAAATGCAATTATTACTGGACATGCTCACCAAGTATTCCCTGGTAAAGTGGACGCTTCTTTAACGAATGTTGATGTAGCGAATGGAACGATCAATGGTGTTCCAGTTGTAATGCCTGGTAAATTCGGCAGTCATTTAGGTGTAATTGATTTAATGCTTGAGAAAAAAGGAAATAAGTGGTCAGTAGCGTCTTCTAAAGCAGAAGTTCGTACAATTGCGAAGGATGCTACAGACGTTGATCAAACCGTTGTAAATGCAGTGAAAGAAGCACACGAAGGTACAATCAATTATGTTCGTAAAGCCGTTGGAACAACAACAGCAGACATTCATAGCTACTTCTCACAAGTGCAAGATGATCCATCCATCCAAATCGTAACCAACGCTCAAACAGTTTATGTGAAATCAAAACTGAAAGGTACAACAAATGAAAACCTACCAGTGCTTTCTGCTGGTGCACCATTCAAAGCTGGAACTAGAAGTGATCCTGAATACTACACATTCGTTCCAAAAAGCGAACTGGCAATTAAAAACGTAGCGGATCTATACCTATATGACAATACACTTGCGACTGTTAAAGTAACAGGAGCAGACGTTAAAGAATGGTTGGAAATGTCAGCTGGTCAATTCAATCAAATTGATGCAGCGAAAACAGGGGAGCAACAGCTGATCAACGCTGATTTCCGCTCATACAACTATGACGTAATTGACGGCGTAACTTATGAAATAGACGTAACACAACCTGCAAAATACGATGCAGATGGTAACCTGAAAAATGAAAGTTCATCTCGTATTAAAAACTTACAATACAATGGCAAACCAATTGATGTTAAACAAGAATTCATCGTTGCAACAAACAACTACCGCGCAAACGGAACATTCCCAGGCGTACGTAATGCAACAGCTATCGAAATATATCCAGATGAAAACCGCCAAGCAATCATCGACTATATTTTAGCAGAGAAAACAATCGATCCAACTGCAGACGGCAACTGGAAATTTGCTGCATTACCGGCTAATGCTAATGTAGTATTTGAATCATCGAAACAAGCTGAGAAAGTAATCCCTGCAGATGGTAATATCAAATACATTGGTGAAGGCACCGATGGATTTGGGAAGTATTCAATTAAATAAAGAGAAGCCTCTAAACCTTTTGATGGTTTAGAGGCTTTTGCTTTTCACTCTAGTGAAAAGATTCAATTTAATAGGTTTGTTGCTTTGGGCATTTGTTTGGTCGTCTTCGAGGTGTTGTTTGTCGTACTCGCCTGGAAAGTTGTCGCGTTCACAGTGTATTCTGTCTCGTATAGACATTTACTGGGAATAAATATAAAAACTATTTGCCAATGCAAATAGCTTTTACTTAAATAGAGACATAGTATATTCAGTTTTTCTAGATTTACCACTAGCTATTAGCTTATTATTTTTTAGAATCCTGGTGGCTTCGTGTTTGTCTTGTAAATGAAAGAATCTCCGGCATTCTTGATTGTTAATAATATCTTTGTAAATTAGAAAGTAGTCTTTTAAAGTATGTTCGTGTGCTAACTTGCTGAAATTTCTACACCTTGGACAAACCCAGTTTCTGCTCACTTTTTTCATGCCAATGTATGCACAAGCAGGACATTCTACTCCGGTCATAATATCTGAAGGATCTATAGAATAGTATCTGCTTAATGGAAAAGAGTTGTATTCTCTGTTTTTGATTAGAATCCAATTCTTAATCTTGTCGAGTTCTTCATTGGTTAAGATAGAATTAGTCGTGTTTAATTCTCTAATAAAATTCCGAATTTCATTTGTTAATAAAAAAACTGTATCGACTGGAGCAGTTTTAACATAAGAGCTCGCAAATGCAAATGTGACTGCGCCGTAAATTGGGATTTTTATATTGAGGCTTTTAAAAAGTTGGGATAGTTGGTATTTGTATTCTTCGAGTTGGGGAATAGGGCTTTTAAAAGAATTTTTTTCACCGTTCGTTTTTGTTCGAACTAGTATGCTAGGATTAGTAAGAATTTCAATTTCTCCAGAGATATTTTTGACTTCTAAAATAAGTGCAAAGTTAGGGGAGATTATAAGGATATCAACTTGAAAACTAATTTCTGAGTAAAGATGGAGGTTGTGAAAAATATAAAACTTATGGGATAATTTCAATTTTTCTAATTCTCTCATGACAGCTTTTTCACCGATATTACCAGCGATTTTTTGCATCATTTCGTCACGAATATAGTTGTATTTGGGATGTGTTTTGCGTAGTCGTTTGGAGAAAGCAACAAGTGCATCTGAGTGGAGTGTATTTGCATATTGCTTCGCTATCAATAATGATCACCTCATCAGTAGATTAGCATAAAGGTGGGTAGGAATCCACTAATGGAATGAAAACTATAAAACTGTAAAGTCTGTTTGTTTGTCGCCTCGGTACGGTGATTTGTCTTGTTAAAGGCTATCTTTGTCTTGCTCGCACAATAAATTGTCGCGTTTACAGCATACTTTGTCTCGTATATCCATTTTACTGGAATCTACACGTTGATTAATAGCTTCTTGCGCAGCAAAGAGCCCTAACCATTCATTTTAGCCTGGAACGAAAAGCTTTTTTAACTTTAGACAGTAGTTTGTCGTGTTCAAGGTTATCTTTGTCACGCTCGTTCAATAAATTGTCTTGCTCACAGACCATTCTGTCTCGAACAGCCATTAACTACCAAATTAATCTGTAAAACACAAAAAAGCCCTTCGCCTAAGCAAAGGACTCTCTCAATTATGATTTCTGCGTAGTACCTTCTAGCTGCGTATGATTCTCCTGTTTAGCTGGTGAATCATTATTATCTCCAGGCAATGACTCTTCTGTTTCAGGTAATTTTTTCTTGTGTGATTTAGGATATGCTTTTTTCGATTCTGATTTGGATTTGTTGTCTTGTACATTTTCGTTAAAGTATTGAACGCTTGTCATAGCACCTTCTTCAACCATTCGATTGTCATCTGGATCCTGTGGGTCGGAGAAGCCTGTTTTCGTTGCAAGATTTGGTTTGAATTTTTGAGAATCTATATAGGATTTTGCTTTAGTCTTTGTGTTTTTCATTTTTGTTTTCGAACTCTCTTTATTTATATACATAAGCGCAAAGGCAGTTATACCACCTAATAGAAAAGCACGTTTACTTCCTCTTTCCATTTCCAACACTCCCTTTTTTGGTTTTCTATTATAATACCCACTTTTCATTTAAAGAAAACCGCATCACCATAAAAGTTATTTCATAATATTAGTTTTCTGAGTTTTCGATGAGTTTGTTTAAGACTTTAATGGACATTAAGTAACAGTCCTTTCCTCTTAATATATCATCCACAATACGGAAAATAGTATATATGAAGTGAGCATTTTTTCTTTTTCAAGGCTATTCAATGCGCTCATTATTGAAGTTAGCTAAACATACAATATGAGAAAAAAGAACTTAACTGAAAAGAGTAATGAAAGCGCATACAATCATTTGTCAAAGGAGTATGAAAATGAATCGAAGAATAATAGAAGAAAATTCAATTCGGCTAAAAGTCTCGGCAAGAAACTGGGAAGAAGCAGTGAGGATATGTGGGGAAGTGCTTGTGGATACTGGAAAAGTAGAAATGACTTATGTCGAGGCAATGATAAATAATATTAAAGAGTATGGTCCCTATATATTAATAGCGCCTGGTGTTGCATTACCTCATGCTCGTCCAGAAGATGGTGTTAAAGAAGAAGGAATTTGTATTGTTCACTTACAAGATGAAGTAGCTTTTGAGCCTGGAAAAGAGTTTAAGGTATTAATTGGTCTAGCCGCTAGAGATAAAGAATCCCATCTAAATATTTTAAGGAAAATTGCGGAGGTGATTTCAGAAGAGAAAACGATAGAGCAACTAAAAAATGCAACAGGGCTACAGGAGGTTCTGACATTATTTAATGGAAAGGAGGAGCTGGAGCCATGAAAATATTAACTGTATGCGGAATGGGATTCGGATCAAGTATGATGTTGAAAATGACCATTGAAAAAATTCTAAAGGAAAAAGGTATTAAAGCAGATGTAGAAACAGCCGACTTTACTACGGCATCTAGTACCTATGCAGACATAATTTTTACAAATGAAGAATTTGCCAGACAGCTGAATGATGGGAAAGTTAAAGTCGTTAGTATTAAAAACATTGCCGATGCCAATGAAGTGAGAGCTGGATTGGAGTCTGTGTTATAAAACATATGAGAGGATGGAAGTATGGCTTTCTTTGAGTTCTTAATGAATGAGATTTTAAGCATTCCTGCGGTATTAGTTGGTTTGATTGTTTTCATTGGTCTTATTTCACAACGAGCTGCTTCTACAAAAGTTATGTCTGGTACTCTAAAAAGTATTATTGGCTTCCTTATTTTAGGAGCAGGTGCAGGGGTAATTGTAGGTTCTCTTGATTCGTTAGGAGGGATTATTAAAGAAGCATTCAATATTCAGGGAGTGATCCCGAATAACGAAGCAGTTGTTGCTTTGGCACAGCAATTGTTTGGAGCGGAAACAGCACTCATTATGGGTTTTGGATTTATTGCTAATATTTTATTTGCTCGTTTTACTCCATGGAAATATATCTTTTTAACCGGTCATCACACATTCTTTATGGCGGCATTATTATCTGCAGTTTTAGGAACAGCAGGACTAAACGGTGCAGCATTAGTTATTGTCGGTTCCTTGCTATTAGGATTTTTCATGGTCTTGATGCCAGCACTAGGGCAACCATTTATGAAGCAAGTGACAGGTAGTGACGACATTGCAATTGGACACTTCGGTACGTTTGGATATATTTCTGCTGCTCTAATTGGTAAGTGGTTTGGAAATAAAGAAAAGTCCACGGAAGATATCAAAATCTCCGAGAAATGGTCATTCTTAAAAGATTCATTAATTTCCACTGCTTTAACAATGGTAGCGATTTTTATTATTTTAGCTGTATTAGCTGGTTCGGATGTAGTGTCTAATTTCGCTGGTGATCAAAACTACATTATGTTCAGTATCATGCAAGGTATTACGTTTGCGGCTGGTTTAAGTATTATCTTACTCGGTGTACGTATGATTCTAAATGAAATCGTTCCTGCATTCAAAGGAATTGCAGATAAGATTGTTCCTGGTGCAAAACCAGCTCTGGATGTGCCGATTGTTTTTCCATATGCACCAACTGCAGTGATGATTGGTTTCCTTTTTAGTTTTGCTGGTGGGCTTATTAGTATGGCAGTTTTAGGCGTATTGTCCTTGCCACTTATTATTCCGGGCCTTGTGCCTCACTTCTTCACTGGAGCAGGTGCAGGAGTATTTGGTAATGCGACGGGTGGTCGAGTTGGAGCTGCTGCTGGAGGTTTCGTTAATGGGGTCTTGATCAGTTTCTTACCAGCCTTCTTATTACCAGTGTTGGGTGACCTTGGTTTTGCGAATACAACATTCGGTGATGCGGACTTTGGTGTAATTGGTATTATCATAGGATTCATTGCAAGTCTATTTAGCTAATATTATTGGTAGCCTTCTTCTTTATCCAGTGAGAGGGCTACTTTTATCTTAATGAATACATAACTCCTGAAGGGGGCAATGAATGAATAATTCTACCCAAACGATTGATGAATTAATAAGAACTGCAAATGAACTGAGAAAAAGAATTTTATTTACAGCTCATTATAAAAAACAGGGGCATGTAGGTGGGTCTCTCTCATGTGCTGATATTTTAACAGTTTTGTTTTTTAATCAGTTAGCTATTGACCCATCGAATCCTAAATGGGAGGATCGAGATCGATTTGTGTTATCAAAAGGGCATACAGCACTCGGTCTTTACGGAATACTTTCGCTTAGAGGCTATATTCCAGAAGAGGAATTAAAAACTTTCGATCAATATGAATCTCGACTTCAAGCTCATCCGGATATGACTCGATTAGATGCACTTGATATGTCTACTGGTTCACTAGGTCAAGGGTTATCAATTGCAGTCGGAATGGCATTAGGCGCTAAAAGATTAAAAAAAGATTTTCACGTCTATTGTTTAATCGGTGATGGTGAGTCCCAAGAAGGCCAAATTTGGGAAGCGGCCAACATTGCTGAAAAGTACAACTTAGATAACCTTATTGTCCTGTTGGATCAAAACGGTCTTCAACAATATGGGTGGAAAAATGAAGCGGATCGTAAGCCTCCTGAACAAAAGGCAAAAAGAAAATTTGATAGTTTTGGATTTGAAACATGGGAAGTAGATGGACATTCTATAGCGGATTTAGTGCAAGTTTTGACGGTTGCTAAGAAGAGCTCGAATGGACTTCCTAAAGCAATTATCGCGAATACGGTAAAAGGCAAAGGAGTCAGTTTCATGGAACATAATTATCAGTGGCACTCAAAAGCACCAAATGATGAGGAGTACCGAATGGCTTTAACCGAACTAGAGGGAGGATTCGACTAAGTATGTTATTAAGTGTAAGAGATCAATTTGGAAAGCACTTGGCTAAATTAGCGAACGAAGACTCAAAAGTTCTAGCATTAGATGGAGACCTTGGAAACTCTACTCGTCTTGATACAGTAGAAAAAGAAACAAAGGATTCTTTTCTACAGATGGGGATTGCAGAACAAAATATGGTAGGGGTTGCCGCAGGGTTAGCATCCGTTGGACTTCAGCCATGGGTTTGCAGCTTTGCCACTTTTCTAACAAAAAGAGCATTCGATCAAATTGTGGTCAGTGTTGCTCAAACAAATTTTGATGTGAAATTAGTAGGAAGTTATAGTGGACTACTGACAAGCAACACAGGCAAAACACATCATGCTTTAGAGGATCTAGCAATGATGTCAACAATCCCGAACATGACGGTCCTAGCTCCCGGCGACGCAAATGAAACAGTTGCTGCAATGAATGCCATGTATCAAACAAAAGGCCCAATCTACTTAAGATTAACACGAGATGAAACGATACCTGCTTTTTTAACAGATTTGGATTTTGAGATTGGAAAGGGTAAAACGCTTAGAGTGGGGACGGACATCTTGGTTGTAAGTACAGGGAGTACGACCTACCGAGTGTCTAAAGCGATTGAAAAAATCAATGGCGTTTCTATTGCGCATCAACATTTCCCAACGATAAAGCCATTTGACAAAGAATTGTTAATCGAAGGTGCAAAAGATGTGCAACTTGTCGTCACGGTGGAAGAACACTATATACGTGGTGGTTTAGGTAGCATTGTTTCGGAAATCTTATCAGAACACCTACCTAAAAAAGTCTACAGAATTGGAGTTTCTGATGCGTTCTCTGGTTGTGGGACAGATGCTGAGTTATTAGAAGCACATGGACTTTCTAGTGGAAAAATAAAAGAACATATCATCAATAAATGGAACGAAGGATTCAAGTAAATTTCAAAAAAATATATTATTCCTTTAGCTGTTCATCTTATCGGTATTCCCAAAAACTATGAAACAAACTCAGAGAAATTAAAATCATAAGATTTATTCTTCCCGTTCCTTAATATAGGAATGGGTTATTTTATGTTTTCAAAGATTTTAGTGAATAAATTTCATTTCCGAAATAAGGGGAGAGAGAGATGTAATGCTTTTTTCTATCATCTTGAAGGAGTAGGTGCTTAAAAAGAGAATGTTATTATCACTTGTTGCTGTACTTTACTGACTTTTAAGTCCCTTCCTATCTCCTAACAACTTTCATTGCCTCCTAAATATCGCAACAACCTTTTAACTTTTTCTTTAGTGTCTAACATTTACGGGGCAGTTTAAAAATATTCGACAACTTTTTTATTATTAAAACTATTTTTTGCGATAAAATACATAGAAACACTAAACCTATGTAAGTGGCTGAAAAACGCATATCATCCAATCAAAAGAGAAAAATAAATTGTGACGTGCTTAAATTTTTCAAGATTTAATTCCGATACTCTTTAATATAGGTTGGATTGATTGAGCTTATGTTAAGATGCCAAAAATTGGACCTGTTTCTAGCAAAATAATATATATAATACTAGCTTCCTTCAAGGTATTATTAAAGAGAAGTGTAGACTATTAATAATATTTTGGAGGAAATACAGTGAAAAGTAAGTTGATAAAACCCCTCGTTTGGATCACCATTGTGGGAGGTATTATATATGCTATCAATTGGTCTACTTCAGTTATGCCAGTTGTGTATGAAGATGCGACAGATGAAATGGTTGATGACATAAATTTAAGGCTCCAAGAAATAGTCGACAATTCAAACGGTGTCATTACAGAAATGTCATTCGACTATACAGGTTCTTTTTATCAAGTAGATATCTATATGGATGAAAACTTTTGGCAAGGATTAAACAACTCGGATAAAGACTCTTTTGCAACTACTACCGGAACGAAGGTGCAAGATATACTTCCTGATTCGACAATTGTGGATTTCTACTCAGCAGAAAATGGTGATATGTTGGTGGAGGGTGACGTCTTTGGAGCGTATAAGATAGTACGGTAAAATGCGTCCCTGTATAATAGACAATTCTGAATTGTTTCTTACGCAGGGACGTTTATTTATTCTGTTTCCTTAAAAATCTCCCCAGCAATCCCCATTGCCTGTACGGCTTTTGGAAAACCGACGTATCCAGCACAGTGCATGATTAGCTCGATAATTTCTTCTTTAGAGAGCCCAACGTTAAGAGCTGCTTGTAAGTGAACTTTCAGCTGATCGAACGCTCCTTGTGTGATAAGTGATGTGAGTGTGATGACTTCCCGTTGTGCGTGGGAGAGCGTATTTCTTCCGTAAAGATCTCCAAATCCAAAGGACACAATCATTTCCCAAAAGTCAGGTGAAATACTTTTCATCCCTGCCATACCATTACGTACTTCTTCGGAGAATAATTCTTCCATTGCTTGTTTTCCGGACTCGAATCGTTCGTTATTTTCCATCTTACTGCCTCCCCATAGTTGGTGGTATTTCGTTTTCATCAACTAATGCTTCAATCACGATTGGTTTGTTTGTTTCTTCGATTCTATGTAATGCTTCTTTAATTCGATCAGTTAATTCATATGGATTATAACAGGTATATGCTTCCAGTCCCATCGATTCGGCAAATCGGGTGACATTGAGCGGAGTCTCGTAAACACCACCGATAGATGTGCCAATCATTTTTTGCATCCCTTTTTCCACCATGTCGAGTCGTCCATTATTCAAAACGATGAACAAGACAGGGGAGTTATAATTGTACGCAGTGGAAAGCTCTGTACCGTGCATGAACATACATCCATCCCCAACTAAGCATACAATTGTTTCATTTGGGGCTGCTAGTTTCGCACCGATGGAATAGCCAATTCCATTGCCCATTGCACCGAATATGTCATCAAAGAAGAAAGTCCCAGGCTTGTATATATCAAAGTATTTGATACCGTAAAAAGAGTGGCTTCCATCATCTCCGAAAATAATCGCTTCATCTGGAAGCGAGTAACGCATCGCCCGTAATACTTGGACTGCAGACATCCGCTCTCCTGGATTATTTTCCTGAAGCTGAATTTCCTCGAATGGTCTCAAAAATGCTTCGCTATCGGTTTTCGGTATATCTTTTAAAATAGCTGTTAGATTTGCTTTTATATCTCCTAGAACTGGAGTAGTTGGTACTTGGATTGATTTCCCGATAAAGGTCGGGTCATAATCGAAGTGAATAATATGCTCTGGATACATCGCTTCCGATAATCCAGCGATGGACATATCACTTAGCTTTGATCCGATGACTAACAATAGGTCAACATTCTCTTTTAAGTATGCGGTTGCTTCGTCGGTACCACCCAATCCGAATGCACCTAATGAAAGCGTATGATTGGAAGGAAAAACTCCTTTTCCTCCTGGTGTGGTAATGACAGGGATGTTCCAATGCTCTGCAAGATGCTGTACTTCTTCGTAGGCTTTACTTGAATGAACGCCTTTTCCTAGGAATAGAAGGGGACGTTCGGCAACATTCAGTTTATCGATTACTTCATTCGTTTTAGGTGAAATCATTTCATAGGATACTGGTAACTCTAGTTGGAACGGTTCAATCTCTTCTAATAAAATATCAAACGGGATAGACAGATGCACAGGTCCTTTTACACCTGATAGAGCTTTTTCCAGTGCATGCTGCAGGAACGGCTGTAGCATATCACCTCGTTCTACCCGTGCACTAAACTTCGTAACAGATCTAAACATATCTACAAGATCAGCACCGAATATACTAGAGTCTTGTCCCATTGCTTTTCCAGTATCTTTCATCGAAGGGTGTCCAGTGATGATTAATAGTGGTAGATTAGAAGCTTTTGCTTGGCCGGCAGCTGTAAGTAGGTTAGTCCCACCAGGTCCAGATGTACCAACTGCGACGCCGATTTTCTTATTCATCAAGGCATAGCCGGTAGCTTCAAATCCTGCGGCTGCTTCGTGTTTACTTAATACAAATTCCATTTCATGGTGTAATATCTCGAATAATATAGGGGATACAGCCTTTCCTGGAATGCCAAAAATATGATGTATTCCCCAATGTTTAAAATTTGCTACTAATACAGATGAAGTAGTTTTCATGCTGTCATTCTCTCCCTATGGTTGTTCTATATAAATCTTCTCAATTTCATCCGCGGAAAGTGGTTTGCTAAAGAAATAACCTTGTGAGATATCACACTGATGAGTTTTCAGGAAATCAAGTTGTTCCTTTGTTTCCACACCTTCTGCGATTACTTCCTTATGAAGGTTATGTGCTAATGAGATAATTGCTTTTACAATGATGGCATCCTTCTCGTTGTTCATTAATTCATTCACAAAGGATTTGTCGATTTTAATATAATCAATTGGAAAATTTTTAAGATAATTGAACGAGCTATAGCCTGTTCCAAAATCATCAATACTGATGCCAATACCGAGAGCTTTTAGTTGTTCCAATACTTGAATGGAGTAGTCGTACTCCATCGCCATATATTCGGTTATTTCCACGACTACATATGCTGGATCGATAGCTGTACGTTTCAATACATTTTCCATATATGGTATCAGATTTCCGGTAAGAAATTGCTGCGTGGATAGGTTAACGGACATTTTCACAGGTGTCATTCCAGCATCATGCCATTTTTTGTTTTGAGTACAGGCCTCATCGATGACCCACTCTCCAATTTGAGTAATCAATCCGTTTTCTTCTGCTAGTTTTATAAATTTTCCTGGAGGTATCAGACCTAACGTAGGATGCTGCCAACGAATTAGCGCTTCAAATCCAACCAATTTACCGGTGTCGTTATTAATCTGGGGCTGATAATAGAGAACAAACTCATTATTCTCCAATGCTCTTCTTAAATCTACCTCGAGCATGTATTCGTCCATCATTGCATCTAATAATTCGGAGGTATGAACGACATAGCGATTTTTCCCTTGAGATTTTGCCTGGTACATCGCATTATCGGCATAAACCATGAGCTGTTCCATTGTAATTGGATGGTTGGGATAAATCGCAACCCCAATACTCGCTGTCGTATGTAATTCTTTTCCGCTGACATGAAAAGGTTGCAGCAACAGTTGGAGTATCTCTTCCGCTTTTTTCGTGACATAATCCGGTTCAACAAAATCTTTCAGTAGGAAAATAAATTCATCGCCACCCATTCGAGCGAGCATATCCTTTTCCCCAAGACAACCACTCAAACGTTTACTTACCTCGATTAAGAGTTTATCCCCGTATGAATGATTAAAGTTATCATTAATGATTTTAAAACGATCCAGGTCTATAAATAAAAGGGCTAAAGTTCTATTGCGACCAGCATTTAATTCCTTAATAATGGATTCTATTTCCTTATTAATATATCGTCTGTTTGGTAGATTTGTTAAATCATCATGATATGCTAAGTAGTTATACTTCTCCTGCAGTATGTAACGATCTGAGATGTCCCTAAACTGACCAAAGGCTCCTATCATATTGTCTTCTTCATATATGGGCTGTGCATCGAACAAGCAGACAATGAGGTTGCCCGCGTCATCTTTAAATTTTATTTCTTCATTTTTAAATATCTTTTTCTGTTCAAGCACTTCTTTAAAATACTCGCCCGTTAGATCCGATTCAAGAATATTTCTTCCCACTACCGAATCTCTACTAATATTTGAAATTTTTTGGGCAAAGCTATTAAATTCGGTAGTGATCCCTTTCTCATCTGTAATTACAATTCCGTTTCTTGTTCTACTTAACATAATCTGATTCATAATATTAAGCTTTTTATTTTGTTTTCTTAATAATAATTCTCTTTCGATTGAATCAACTGCCTGAGTTAGCATCGTTAAGAAAAGTTCATTCTGAAACTGGATAGGCATCATGATACATACACTACCAAGCAAGTTGTTTTCATCCGTATAGTGAAATGCAGTCCCGTAACAAGCAATATCATGAAGAAACGTATGATAATGTTGTTCGCCAATAATACTGATCGGATGCTTTTGTTGCAACGACAGACTAATAACATTCGTACCTGTATCTTCTTGGGTGAATAGACTGCCAGACTTAATACCGAATTGTTCAATGGTAGACTTTATCGTTTCATCTCCTTCAATTTCAAGAAGATAACCAGTTGCATCCGAAACAACAACAAGTATCGGTGTACCTTTTAAGGAATCCAGTAGCTTATTCGAGAAAAAACTCACAACTGACAGTATTTCGCTATAATATTTTCTCTTCTGTTCAAACTCTACTTCGCTTAAAAAGGTCTTTGGTCTTGATACCACATTCGGATCCATCCCGGCCTCTATACACTTTCTCTTAGATTCTGTAATGTAGTTCGGTTCCGTTGTTTTCATGTTTTCCTCCTTAAACCTTTATATATAATTTATACCCTAGTCTAAAAGAGTTGATATTTTTTATAGTAAAAAGGAATTCGTTTCCACTCTGGTTAAATTAATACAAAATGACCGATAGAAAGAATTCCCAATGGTACTAACTTTACCGCAAAACATTGTTAAATTCAATGTTAGGGGAAACGCTTAGACGGTTCTCCTGTTCCACTGACATCTTTGGCCAGAATTCAATGAGAACCTGGAAATTCAAACGATTTTTTCTGTTGTGTTTCAAATAACTAATTGTTTATTCTGTGAAAAAAGAATCTATTTTTTGGTATAATTTTGATGTTAAGAGAGGAATATTACTTCGAAAATGGCAGAGGCAATTACTAGATGCTTATACTGATTATAGAGGAAGAAATCTCTAAAATTAACTAGATTGATGCAAGAATGCTAAGGAACCAGTTATTGTGATGATTATCGGGGAGTTAAAGGCAGGGAAACAACTTTTATTAATGCCTTCTTTGTGAGAAGCTTGTCAATTCTGCTGTTGGAAGTAGGGGGAGCAGCACCAGTTCACAGATTGAAAGCTAAAAGCCGTCGAAATTGTATCTTCGACGGCTCTTTTTTGAATAGAAAATGACTTTTTATTAGTTAAAATTGTTTTTGTACTTCTATAATTTTGTAGCTTCCATTGTCTGTTTTAAGCAATGTAATTGTGTAAGTGTGATCATCTACGAGGCCATCATATTTTTGGTGCTCACTGATTTTCACAAGATTGGACACACCTTTTATGTTGTTTTTATCTACAGTTGGCGCTTGGTAGTGGGTGATAGATGTTTTATCCGTCCATGTTAAATTACTCACTACAAAGTAATTAGAGTTAATGTTATCCGTGTTTTGTGGGAAGTAATAATGTGTTACACCATCAATTTCTTTTTTCAACATACTGTTAGAAATAAATCGTGATGTAAACTCTTCAGCGAAATGAGGGCTGAAAAGTGTCAGAATCTCTTGTTTTGTATGGTAGCCACTTGTCGTGCTTACTTGTTTTGCTGCAGCTTCTTGGAAAAGCTTTTGAAAGGATAAGATTTCAAGCTTTCTCTTAGAAGGTGTTTCGTATTTGATCTTCGCATTTTTTTGTACAAAGCTTCCCGCACCTACACCATACAATCCATTTAAATTAGATTTGTAGCTGTAGACGCGGTATTCGTCGCCTTTTTTCAACGTACGAACAGTTGTAAGGGTACCATCAGATGTAAGTTTAACTAAAGGGGTATCTTGTAAAACTGTTACTTTACCAATTTGTCCAATTTTTAATTCTGTTTTGCCCCACATTATTTTTGCAGGTGTCTCTGCACTTGCTGAACCAACAGATGCAATAGACAATGAAACTAATAGGACTGTTAATGCGACGATTTTTAATATATTTTTCACTATATATCTCTCCTTTACGTTTAGTAAGTGAGCAACTATCATAACATGCTATTTTGGTAAATTATAGATTAAAAGGAACTAAAAAGTATGGCAGAGGGGGTGTCTAATGGGGGAGAGAAAGTATTGATATTTAATAGTAGAGAGTTAGCCAAAGAGTTTCAAAGGAATACTAACTTAGTAGAATTCTGCTGTTTGTCGTGTTCAAGTGTTTTTGCTGTTTATTTTAAAAGGTATATGAAGATGTTTGTCGAATCTTGCATTAAAGAATATAAAATTGCACAAGTTCTGATGAGGTAGCTTGTTTGGGATTTATCCAGCGTTGAAAGCAGCAAGGATTAACCCTAGTAAAGCCTTGAGGTTGGAATGATCCTAACTAATGACAAAGAGGCGATTTCTATATTGAAAATTAGAAAGTAACAAGCAGTCGAAGTAAATATTTTCGGCTGCTAATCATTTAGTATCCTTCAATTGCAAAGTATCTTTTTGAATTTAATAAAATCAAAGCTATGCTCAAATAAGGATGGGTTAAATGGAGAAAGATTTGCTATCTACATAGTAATTTTAGAAAATCCAAATATGAGGTGATTTGTTTGGAAATGAAATACTTAGGGCTAGAAATCAGTAAACTTAGAGCTGAATTGGGAATGTCTCAAAAGGAGCTTGCAAAAGATATTTGTACTCAGTCTACAATTAGTCGGATTGAGGCAGGTGAAGTTTATCCTGCAATAGATACTTTATTAAAAATTGCATTAAAGCTTCAGGTCCCTGTTGAATATTTAATTGAAATGCTATTTTATAAGAACGTATTGGAGAGTGAAAGACTAATAAAAGATATTGAGTTTCACTTAAAAGAGCATGACTATAAAAAGATAATTTCAATTATAAATAAAAATGAAATATCCTCGGAAAATATTTGGTTAAATTTTTATTTAGATTATCTTTTACAAACAGCTCATTATAATTTAAAAATGATTTCTCCAGAAGAATGTATCACCAATTTGAAGAATATTTTAATTTCATCCAATCAAACTACCATCCAGTTCCGTTTTTTGCATATAAAAATTAATAATACGATTGCCATCGTATATGCAGAAAACGGTGAAGCTAACAAAAGCTTATATTACTATAATAAAATCCTTAAGGAACATATTCATAAAAATTATAATGATTATAAGATTTATGAAACGCTTATTACAGTACTATATAACAAGTGTAAAGTACTGTATGACATAAATAATATTGAAGAAGCACTTGATACTGCTAATCAAGGAATAAGCAAAACCAAAGAAACAGGTATTATCTCCTTAGCAGGACAATTCTTATATTATAAAGGGCAATGCTTAGAAAAAATGGATTTTCCCTTTAAAGAAATAAAAGAAGTATACACGCAAGCTCTGTCTTTATTTGAATTTATGGAATTTCCTTTTTATATTAAAGCTATTAAGGAAAATAAAAAGCAGTACTTAAAGTAAGTTTAACCAGCGGTATTTTTTCTTTAAAAGTAGTCTTAAGTCACAATCAAAAAGCAACAGTTTAAAAAAATATCCATTTATGCATATCCGGAAGATTTTATAAGATATATCTATTATATTTTATAAAGGCAAATACTTAATATAGTATTTTGTACTCCACAAAAATGAGGTTATTGCATGAATGGAACTAATATTCCACCTAATCTAGTTTTTTGGGAGAATCATAATCAAATTATAAGATCAATTAATGAGTTGGCGGAAGAAATACGAAATAATTCATCCATTCTAATCGTCACAGGGTTTGGAGAATTATATTATGCCACTAAGATGTATTACGAAGGATTAAAAGCCTATTTCAGCTCGGATGCAAATATTCCAGAGATTATTTTTGCTGGGGAACATAGGAGTGGACTTTATATAAATCAATTGATCCAGTACATTGCATACAAAGACGTATACATTAATGTTATATCCAATTCAGGTTCTGTAAAAGGACCACCCAGTGCCTATAGACTATTGCGGGCTTACATGGAACGACGCTATAGGTATGAATCGACTTCCCGAGTCATTGTTACTACTGATGGCCATGATGATGCCTACAAGGTTTTGGCGACAGAGAGGGAAAACCGTACATTCGTGATTCCAAGGATAAAGAAACCTTTGGAGATTTCTCACGTAGGATTGTTACCGCTAGCAGTTGCTGGATGTGATGTGGAAGCATTGCAAAAAATGTGTGAAGAGGTAGCATTAAAATTATTAAAAGGTAATCATGAACTCAGCATTGAAAATCTTTATAAAGCAACTAAAGAAATTTTATCTGCACAAAAATAAACTTCATCTTTTAAAATGCGGCTCTTATCTTAATGGATAAGGGCTCTTTGCTAATCTTTGATAAAGGGATTATATAAATGAAAAAAATCATTTCTTACATAGCCGTACTTTTTTGGATGGCTTTAATCTTCTTTTCTTTTCACTTCAACCTGCTTCAGATTCTAACGAATTGAGCGAAGGTATAACGGAAGCCATTGAAACGAGATTAGAAAAAGTTGCTCCCAACTCAGATTTTTTCAATGGAAATATGAATCATTTTGTAAGGAAAAATGCACATTTTATCTTTTTGGTCCTTGTTTTTTTTGTGATGCGAAGCTTCAGAAAAAGTGGTTTAAAAAGATAAAAAGGAATGTTTATAGCATTCCTAATTTCTGTTTTGTACGCAATATCTGATGAAGTGCATCAGATATTTGTGCTCGGAAGAGGTGCACAGGTAAGAGATGTGCTTATTGATAGTATAGGGGCTGCTGTGGGGATTGGTGCTTATATGGTAATTGGTAGATTTGCTAACTAAGAGTTGAGTAGTTCTTTTAAAGAGAGAGGAAACAATTATGGATAAACAGTATTTCAATCTGATGCAGTTTTTTGATGGATATGTCCGCAATTATCGTAGACTTAATTTATCTTCATTGCATAATCGATCGATGTTTACAAAAAGAGAAGTAGATTATTTTGCTAATTTAGGTGAAATGCTAGGGTTTGATTCTTTTGTAGAAGATTCAAAATTTGATAAATTAAAAGGACGATCAAGACCAATGGATTTATCTTGGTGGAAGTGGGACAAAAGATATGACGAGGAGAATTTCCATTACCTGGCACTTCATTTAGAAAGAGAGAATGTTTGTATCAAAGATGAAGAAACAATTGAAAAACTTTTCTCCGATACAGAAGTAGGTTTTATACCTCATAATGTTATTGGTATTCAATTTGTTGCATCTAAGAATAGGATAGAATATCTAAACAACTTAATTGATAAAAGAAATAGAACTCAAATGTCCCATGTGTTAATGGTTTATCGTTTTTACGATGCTGATTTGGAGATAGAATATGTAAAAGCATATTACTTCACTCCTAAAGGCTTATTAGAAGAAAGAAATGCAATATGCAAATTAGATGAATCAGGTTATTGGTTTATGAGTTTTGAAGAGGAGTTAGTCCCTCATAAGTCTAGAAAAGAAAAAATTAGTATCGAAGAATAACTATGTTAGAAATCTTGTTTTGTTCTTCTCAATGAAATCTTTATCAACCATTGATAGTCAAAAATAGTTAAAGGGTCTGTTCTGTATGTCACTTATGTGACTTTTGGGACAGACCCTTCCATATTCAATAATGTGTAAGATATATAGCTAAGGAGTAAATGTAAAGCGTTGGCTATTACATAAAAAAAATTGCATCAATAGAAGTGAAAGGGAAAGTTCTTTTGTTTTACTATTAGATGTAGAATGTTTGTGATTAGACTTTAATTCATACTGTTTGTGTTCATAAGTAGTTGCTGGTATTGGAAATTGAAAATATAGATGTTAATTATAGAATACCTGAGATAGCAATAAACTTATCTTATGAACTTCCTAGATATTTTCATTTGATTTACTAAAGCGAGCCTTGGGTAAACTAATTTTGTATATAAACTAAAAGATAGTTAATGGTAGGAGGATGAATATGAAGATTCGAATGGAATGGACATATAAAACGCCGAAGGGAGCAGAAACAATCTTTCGCACTGATGAAATGCCAGCTGCACAGGCTCTTATGCTAGCAGAAGATATGGAGCGAACTGGTCGTACGAAAAGTTTGGTGTTTCTAGATAATTTTGATAGTAGTTGGACAATCAAAGAATTGAAAAAATATCTAAAGGGAATTGAAACAGAGCCGCATAATGTAACTGTTTATTTCGACGGTGGATATGATCGGGAATCGAGTAGGGCTGGGTTAGGCTGTGTTATTTATTATGAGCAGAGTGGTAAGTCGTACAGATTACGACGGAATACTTCTGCTGTGGGGCTCACTTCGAATAACGAGGCGGAATATGCGGCACTTCATTTGGGATTACAGGAGCTAGAGATTTTGAATGTTCACCATTTACCTGTGAGGTTCATTGGAGATTCTCAGGTAGTAATTAATCATCTGAGCGAGGAATGGCCAGTTGTCGAAAAAGACTTGTCCAGTTGGGCAGACAAAATTGAGAAAAAAATCAAAGACCTCGGTATTCAACCGGAGTATGAATTGGTGCAACGAAAAGCGAATGCAGAAGCCGATCGGTTGGCTACGCAGGCGTTGAATGGTATTGAAATAATTGCTACGAGTGAAGTGATAGGAGATAAGTGATTTATTGCTTGAAGTAAAACAAAGCAAAGCGTCCTTTTATAAAGGGCGCTTGTTTGTTTAGGAAGTTATTGTTGTTGATGGTTAAATAAAATACTAATGGTTAATTTTACCTAATAATTTTATCATTTCGATAGACGAAATAATTAGTCCTTCGTGTCTCTAAAGATACAGGATGAAAATCTATTTACATTACTAACTATTCAAATATTCAAAATATATTTACTATTTAATAATCTTTTGATAATCTATAAACGAAAATAGATAAATAGAAGGAGTGAATGTGATTGAAGAAGAAAATAGTTAGTGCAATTGGAATATTAGGTTTGTGTACAAGTTTGGCTCTCCCTACCTATGCGGCGGAAAAGGTGGATTCAGAAACACATCATCATGAGTACTCAATTTCTGGTTTTATAAGTCACAGTGAACTCAAAAAAAGTTTATATCAGATGGAAGCTTCCAGTAAAGGGCTTTTAGAGGTTGATGTTGCTGGTCAATCTCATAAAGGACTAGATATATACACTGTGAAGGTTGGAACTGGAGATAAGGTAATTCTTATTCAAAGTGAAATTCATGGAAACGAGAAAACTGGAACTGTGGCAATTTTGAATCTACTCAAAAATCTTTCCGCCAATTCCAAGGAAGCAAAACAAATAAGAGATGAAGTCACACTTGTTTTTATGCCAATGATGAACCCAGATGCATCTGAGGCCGATAAGCGTCGAAATAGCATGACCTGGGCGGAGGTAGTAGAGGATTTTCCACAGCTAGCGAGCGCAAAACCTTCTTGGAACTACCTAGATCGAGGGATTAGCCAAAGCTATAACTATGGCGAAAACCCTGGGTTTGATGTAAATAGGGATTTCAATCCTGATCTCAATTATGTTCCAACAGCTCAAGATTTCCCTGGGGCATCCAATAAGCCTGGATGGTTTATCACACCTGAATCGCAAACTTCACGTGATGTATATAAGGCATTGAAATCGGAATATGGAAACGTAGATGTCTTCATAGATCTTCACCATCAAGGCATGTATTTTGTGGATGGTACTTCCGATGAAGTGACACTATCGTTATCCGCACAGTTTGTTCCAGATCCGAATACACCAGAAGGGGCGAAATATGCTCAATTTGCCGATAACTATAACTATGACTTTTCAAGACAATTGAACGTTGCTGCATATAATGAACTTCAATCCTATGGAAACTCAAAGTTTAAGAACATTTCACTCTATTCCCAAGGCCTTGATCTTCCGGGAACTGCACTTGGAAGTTATGCCCTTAATGGAAGTGGAACGGTACTGTTTGAGGTGAGAGGGCAAACACAAATGATGGGACAGAAGGAAAAAGGACAACTTGTGAAATCGGTTGAACGTGGCCTTGACGCAATTATTAGAGGGGTTGCAGATGGAACGGTTGAAAACTTGAACCCGGCTGACTATGAGAAGATTCCACTTACGTCATCTAAACCTACGAATTAAACAAGAAATATATACAAGAACCGCCTCCATATCAAAATGATATGAAGGCGGTTCTATTGTGCTTTGGGTATAGCTGGTTTTTGAGTTTGACAGAATTCACAAGAAACTTACGAATGAGACTTCATTTATTTCTTGCTCTGCATCATTTCTCTTAATTTTCTCAGCATCCGTTCACGTCTTTTTTTAATACCAGGAATGGTTATTCCAGCTCTTGTTGCTGCTTGTTGGAGGGAGATACCTTCGACGAAGATCCAAAGAATTAATGCGCGTTCGTTTGTTGTTAGCTGTTCAAGTGCAAGACTTAGATCCTCATTTTGGATACTTCTTTCTAATACATGTTCTAAGAGAAAGGAAAGTTTTTCATCTTCCAAGGGATTTATTGTTTCCTCCACATGTTTTTCTTTCTTTAATTCGTCCAGGATGGTCCCATATATGCAGCGGTATGCATAAGGTGCAAATTCTCCTTTAGCTTCATCAAATTTTACCCAAGCTTTCCATAAGGCGATTCTGCCTGCTTGTTTGTATAGATCATGATTTTTGTAAATGTTTAATTTTCGGATGCAAGATGAAATCATGGGCTCATATTGTGTTAATATTTTTTCGAACGAGTTCACTGGGTTTTCCTTTGGAGTCGTGCACGATTCGTTTATTCCTAGGTAGCCTAAGCATAGATGTGAATGGTATTCTAATCTAATCGTTTATTAGGGCGTTTGTTAAAGATAAACTATACGTTTTCCTTATTTAAACGAATTGTTTTATATTGGAAAAAATACCTAATAACTATTAATGATTCAAACAATTACATATTTTCAGTATAATTAGACTATACAAGTATATGGATATTTGGTAGGATGATGCTATAGGAGGAAAAGGAGGATATTATTGAAGAAATGTTTTTTAATTGATAAAAACACTTTAATGCTTAAGTCAGTGTTTACTGGAGTTTACAAATCTAAAATCATTAAGACGTATGGTGTCTATTATTCACCATTGTCCGTTCAACAACTATTGGCAAATGCTTGTATTCCATATGCATCTACTTTAGAAGGGCGAATCCAAGCGATTAAAAGGATGATGAATTATTTTGTGAAGACACCTCTTCTCATTGATCCGAATGGGATAGCTGCTTTCCCAACGATTTCTTATAAAAACCTGGAGTGTGTTTGGATCTTTAATCATCATTTTGAAGTTGAGTCTCTTGGAAAAGGGAAATCTAAAGTGACCTTTAGTAATGGCGAAACTTATATCGTTCATGTATCTAAAAATGTATTATTAAAACAAAAGCAGAGGCTTCACGCCACGATCGACACCTACCGCACGATCCATCGTGATTAAAAATATATAGGAAATGATCCTATTAAAAAGAATTGTCACGATACATTTCGCATAAACATCTACCACTAAAAATTGTCTCCTATATTAAATGAGAATGTTGAAGTGTTATAGATAGAGATTAGAAAAGAAATAGAAGGACGTGCGACTAGAAGATACTCACTTCGGTCGCTTTTTTGTTTTTTGTATTAAAAAGAAAAGATAGAGATAGGAGTTATATGACAAAGATGTTACTGGTGCCAGGCACCAGTAACATCCCTGGCACCAGTAATATCTTTGTCATATGGAGAATTATAAAAATAATGCGAATATAGGTTCGATGGCTCCTTTTTTCATTTGTAAACATAGTGTAAAGTGATAATTGACTAATTAATCAAAGGAGAATTACTAGCATGACAGGAAACACACACATCGTAGGCGGTATTGCAGCAAGTCTTGCTTTTGCACAAGTCTCCCATTATGATCCGGTTATTTTGCTGGGGGCTGGTGTCGTTGGCGCACTGATACCGGATATTTGCCATGGAGGGAGCACAATTGGTCGGAAGCTTCCAATCGTTTCAAAGGTTATCAATACAATCTTTGGGCATCGGTCTTTTACGCATAGTTTGTTATTTTTATTTCTAATAGGGGTTTTATTAACAACATTCATGAAAAACGAGTCGGTGACAGCAGGGATATTAGTTGGGATGGTTAGTCATTATATTTTGGATATGGCAACTAAAAATGGGATCAAACTATTGTTTCCTTTGAAGGTAACAATTCGTTTTCCACTTACGACTAGAACCGGGGGAAAGATAGAGTATTTAGTTTTTGCTGCGTTATCTCTACTATCTGTCTATTTTGGTTATGAAGCGTTTGTAAATAATTATTAATAATGAAAAGTGCTATTCTTTGGATAAAACTCCAATAGAATAGCACTTTTTTGTGTTATTTTTATTATAAAATTCTCATAGTTTGTACGATTGTAAATAACAAGTTTACTCACTTTTAATAATTTTCAGATTGTAATTAATATTTAATATAATTACATTTAAGAAGTTCTGTACTATTTTAAATTTCTATGAATAAGATTTACAAATACCGGTAGGAGGGAAACTATGAAAAAAAATACGATTAAAAAGTCTGTAATCGCCACAGTTCTTGCTACAACTCTATTAACTTCTACAAACGTTGGCTATGCAAATACCACGTTAGAAGAATTGGTGAACCAGGCAAGAACAGACTTGAAAGTTGCAAAAAACAATAATGGTGGAAGTAACAATGGCGGAAACAATAACGGTGGGAATAACAATGGTGGAAGCAATAATGGTGGGAATAACAATGGTGGGAGTAATAACGGTGGAAATAACAATGGTGGAGGAAATAATGGCGGTGGTAACAATACTACATTTGAACTGTCATTGATGCATACGAACGATACCCACGCAAAAGTGGAAACTGCTACTAAACGAATTACAGCGATAAAAGAATTTCGTAAGCAGAAACCGAATGCACTTCTTATAGATGCAGGAGATGTTTTCTCCGGAACACTTTATTTTAACGAGTATAAGGGTCAAGCAGATTTAGAGTTTATGAATCTCGCAGGCTATGACTTGATGACATTTGGTAACCATGAGTTCGATCTTGGCTCTACTCCAGAAGGACATCAAGCATTAGCAGATTTCATTAAAGGAGCTAAGTTCTCATTTGTTAGTGCAAATGTAGATTTTTCAGCAGATGATAAATTCCGAGGATTATTCAGTGATTTGATCTCAAGTAAGCCAAAAGATAGGGAAATTTATAATGGAATTGTGAAAGAAATTAATGGGCAAAAAGTTGGTTTCTTCGGGTTAACCACTGCTGAAACAAAAGGTCTTTCAAGTCCAGGAAAAGTAACTTTTTCAAACTATATGGAAGAAGCAGAAAAAGCAGTTAAAGCATTTGAAAAAATGGGAGTGAACAAAATTGTAGCTGTGACTCACATTGGATATGATGACAATCCTGAAGTGGATAATGATCTATCATTGGCTGCTCATGTTGATGGAATTGATGTCATTATTGGTGGACATAGTCATACAAAACTAGATGCTCCTGTAATTATAGATAAGGATGAAAAGGGAGTAGCGAAGGACAAAACAATTATCGTTCAAGCATCTTCTCAAGGGGATTACCTAGGAACGCTAAATATAGAGTTTGATAAAAAGGGAAAAATTGTTGGACAAGACGGAAAGTTGATTGAGGTTGGAAAACTAGCAGAGGACCCTGAAGCTAAAACAATTCTTGGCAAATACAAACCAAGAGTGGATGAGATAGCTAAAACCGAGATAGGAGTGTCTACAGATGTAGTGTTAGAAAATCCTCGTACAAATGGTGACAATACAAAACCAAGTGTGCGTAAGAATGAAACAATATTAGGAAATCTAATTGCAGATGGTATGTTGGCAAAAGCTAAATCAATTAATCCTAAGGTTATCATGGCGTTCCAAAACGGTGGGGGGATTCGTTCAGAGATTGGAGTAGGTCCAATAACTGTTGGTGAAGTAATCACAGTTTTACCTTTTGGAAATACTTTATCAACAATGGAGATTACGGGTGCTGAATTAAAACAAGCATTTGAAACTAGTTTTGGTGTATACCCATTAGAAAATGGTGGCTTCTTACATGTTGCTGGAGCAAAAGTAGAATTTGATTCCTCTAAGCCAAAAGGGGAACGCGTAGTGTCAATTTCTTATGAAAAAGGTAAAGGCGAATATGTTGAAATTCAAGATAATGAGACTTACACAGTTGCAACTAACTACTTTACGGCACAAGGCGGAGACAATTACACAGTTTTCAAGAAACTCTACGATGCTGGTAAAGTAAATGACCTTGGCCTTTCCGATTGGGAAAACTTTAGAGAACATTTAAAATCTTTAGAAAAAATTCCTACTAAAATTGAAGGACGAATTGTAGATATTAAAGATCGAGTGAAAGAACCTATTGCTGCGGAAGATTTCTCAGGCACAGTAGAAACACCAAAGGTTTATGAAGGTGACGTTACCGTAATTGTTACAGATGCCGAGAAACTAGAAAATGCAATCATAAATGGCAATTTAATATTAATTGGTACTCCAAAAGAAACATTATCTATTTCAAACGTAAAGGTTACTGGAAATGTAGACCTCTCAGTGATAGAAGGAATAAACTTTGACTTAGAAGATTTAACAGTAGACGGGGAAATGATTCTATAGATTCGGCTTTCCAAATGGATTACCAAAATTGCTAATATAAAAGGAGAATTATATAGATGAGGAAAAGTACTTGGAAAAAACCCTTAAATGCTTTTTTATCTGCTAGTTTAATAGCAGGTCTAGTCTTACCTACGTTTCCATCAACTACTATTGCTGCAACTAATGCTTCAGATTTAATTATTTCAGAGTATATTGAGGGAAGTGGTTTTAATAAAGCTATTGAACTTTATAATGGCACAGGGACATCTATTAACTTAAACGATTATTCACTTGAGCTTTATGCAAATGGTGCTACGGCAGCTACCGCTACATTAAAATTATCAGGTGCATTGGATAATGAGAAGTCATATGTTTTATATCACAAAGATGCAAATACAGATATTAAAAGCAAAGGAAATTTAGAAAATATTAGCGTTATCAATTTTAATGGTGATGATGCTCTTGTATTAAGAAAATCAGGTGAAGTAGTCGATTCCTTTGGTCAAGTTGGACAAAGAAGCAATTTTGGAACAGATACTACATTAGTTCGAAATAGTAACATTACAGATGGCGATAAAATAATAAATGATTCCTTTTCTTCATCGGCTGAATGGGCGTCACTTCCAAAAGATGATTCTTCTAATTTAGGTTCTCACACAATGGATAACGGTGGAACAACTCCTGGTGAAGACAAAGTAGAAGCAGTTACACCATCAATTCCAGCTTCTAGTGTTGCAACAGGCACCGAAATTACATTATCTACAAAAACCGAGGGAGCTGTTATCCACTATACTACTGATGGAACAGAGCCTACTACTTCAAGTAAAGAATATAAGGATCCAATTGTCATCGATAAAAACATGACTATTAAAGCTATTGCGATAAAAGAGGGATTTGAAAATAGTCCAATAGCAGAATTTACTTATACTGTGACTGGCGAATCAAACATCCTTTCAATTGCAGATGCTCGTACAGTTACATTAGGTTCAGAAGTATCAATTAAGGGAATTGTAGCTGCTAATTTGAAAAATTCTATTTCTGTACAAGATGCTACAGGAGGAATTGCTGTACGTCCTACAAGTCTTACAATAAAAGCAGGTGAAGAAGTAACTCTTTCTGGTACATTAGCAGAATTTCGTGGGTTGCTGCAATTAGAAAGTGCAACAGTAGTTGAAAACAAAGGTAATGTTGGCGTACCAGCACCAAAAGTTGTAACAGGTGCAGATGTGAAAGAAGAAAACGAATCAATTCTAGTTCAGGCAAAAAATGTTACATTAACTGCAGTAGATTCTAATAATAACTATACTGCTACCGATGGAACTGTAAATTTTGTTATTCGTGATGAAAGAGGAGATTTGGGATTAAAAGTTGGAAATACGTATGAATCAATTATAGGAATCGTGCAGCAATTTGACACAGCATATCAAATTATTCCTCGTTCGATTCAAGATATTATAGTAGACAGTTCCACATTAAAACCAGCGATTGCCACTCCAGGAAGTGGGACATTTATTGGTGGAACTACTGTAACTTTATCAACTTCTACCGCTAATGCAGAAATTTATTACACATTGGATGGCACTGAACCAACAGTTGCTAGTACTAAATATGTTAATCCAATTGAAATTAAAGAAAACAAAATACTGAAGGCAATTGTGAAAGGGCAAGATGGTACTTTAAGTGAGGTATCCACATTTAACTACACAGTTACTGGTAAATTGGAAATCCACGATATTCAAGGAGAAGGGCATACTTCCCAATTTGATGATCAAACAGTTGAGGGAATTGAGGGAATCGTAACCTATTCATTTAAATTAGGAACTGCAAATTATTATACGATTCAAACCCCTGATGAATTTGCAGATAATAATCCGAATACTTCTGAAGCAATTATACTTTTCAGTGGAAATAGTGCTTGGCCTATTCAAGTGGGAGATTTGGTATCTGTAACTGGTAAAGTAGATGAATATGCATATGATGGTTATTCCGATCGTCAACAAACTGATTTGAAAACTACGCAAATCAACGTTCGTAATGATCAAGGTGGTAAAGTTGTAGTGAAACAAAGTGGTTTAGCATTACCAGCTCCAATCATTATCGATGAGGCAAAAATGTCATTAGAGAAAATTGATAGTGACAATCTTTCCGTTTTCAATCCAACTGATGATGCAATTGATTTTTGGGAAAGTATTGAAGGAATGCGAGTAGAAGTAGGTAATGTGAAAGCTGTTGCACCTCAAGAGCATGGCGACTTGATTACCGTACTGGAAAATGCTCCTACAAATTCACTTCATGGCGGGGTATTGTATGAAGAGGGAAACCAAAATCCAAATCGTGTACAATTCCGATTAGAACCAAATGGACCAGGTCGTGATTTTGAAGTAGCAACTGGAGATAAATTTAAAGGGCCGATTACGGGTATTGTTGGTTATTCGTTCCAAAACTTTAAAATCTATGTCTCTTTAGACGAAATGAAAAAAGCTCATGTAAAAGGAACTGCTACGCCAGAGAGAACTACTATTGAAGCAACAGGAGATAAATTAACGATTGCTTCTTATAACTTAGAGAACTTCTCGAATAACACGAGCGAAACTTCGAACGACAAAGCTAATAAACTAGCAAGAGCATTTGCTCAAGATATGAAAAATCCAGATATTATTGGGGTAACGGAAGTTCAAGATAATAATGGTGAGAGTTCTGGTGACTCAAAAGCAAATCAAAGCTATGAAAGATTAATAGCTGCTATTAAAGCTGCTGGCGGTGTAGATTACAAGTATGTAAACATCGACCCAGTCAACAATCAAGACGGTGGAGCACCAAATGCAAATATTCGTGTTGGGTTCCTTTACAATCCGGAGCGTGTAAAACTTACTGAAGGTATTTCTGTGGGAACTGCTACTACTGCGGTTGGTTACGAAAATGGTAAGTTAACGTATAATCCAGGTCGTATTGATCCTACTAATGAGGCTTTCACAAGCAGTCGTAAACCTTTAGCCGCTCAATTTGACTTTAAAGATGAGAGCGTAATCGTTATTGCTAACCATTGGAACTCTAAATCTGGCGATACTCCTTTATTTGGAGCAATTCAACCGCCAATTTACGATAGTGAAATACAACGTCATAAAATTGCAAAGGTCGTTTATAAATTTGTAGAAGATATTAAAACTAAAAATCCTGATGCAAATATTGTTTCTCTAGGTGACTTTAATGATTACCAATTCTCAGAATCCCTTAAAATTCATGAAGGTACATTAATGACGAATATGATTAATAAAGTGGATACTTCTGATCGTTACACGTATTTGTATCAAGGTAACTCACAAGTATTAGATCATATTTTAGTTATGAAGAATTTAGAAAATAAAACTAAAATTGATATTCTTCATATTAATGCAGACTTTACTGATATGGCTGGACGTGCAAGTGACCATGATCCAGTAATGGTACAAATTGATTTTTTAGCTGATGACGAAGTTGTAACTCCAATTACAGCGGAAAAAACGTTTAACTTTAAAAAACTCATTACAAAAAAATTAACTATAGGTAAACCAAGTGTGTCTATTACAGTGGATGGCGATTCACAAATTACAGAGGGTATACTTTTTAATGGTGCAACTTATGCAGAATTTACAGGCGCTGGATTTGAAAATATTACTGTTACATTAAAGCCTTCTCAAGCTGGAGCTATCATTGATTTTAAAGGGACGAAAGTACAAAAAGTTATTATCGATGGTAAAAATGTTAAAGAAGTCCGTGGAGCAGAAAATATTCAAGAAATTGAATATTTAAACGAAGCGAGTGCAGAAACAGTTTTATTTACAAATATAAAAGGGGAACCAATTGTGGTTCCTTCTTTGCCCGGTGAGAATAAAGCACCTATTGTAAAAAAAATCATCCCTAACTCAAACGTTAAAACGGGAGAAACTTTATCAATTTTACTAACGGACCATTTCTCGGATCCAGAAAATGACGTTCTAACTTATACTTCTACAAAAGGAACAATAGTCAATAATACGTTAAAACTAAGTCTTGCAGAAGGTAGTCACATTGTAGGGGTTACTGCAAGTGATGGGAAAAATACTACTACATTGAGCTTTACAGTAACATTTAAAACGGATTCACAAGGAGAAACACCACTTGATATATATTATAAAGATGCATTCGGTAAAGAAGGGCTATCTTTAAAAGCAGCACTTCATGAGATTATAGATGATCATACTCAAATATCTTATGATAAAGCATGGGAAGCACTTCGTGAAACTGATGAGGATCCTCAAAATTCAAACAATGTCATTTTGTTTTACTCCGGAATCTCACGTTCTAAAAATAGTAATGGTGGTAACGTTGGTCAATGGAACCGAGAACATACTTGGGCCCAATCACACGGAGGTTTTGGAACAAGTATGGGTCCAGGAACGGATATCCACCACTTACGCCCAACTGACGTACAAGTGAATAGTTCTAGAGGAAACTTAGATTTTGATAATGGTGGAAGCCCTGTTAGTGGTTGTAATGGATGTTATAAGGATTCAAATTCATTCGAACCACCAGATCGAGTAAAAGGTGACGTTGCGCGTATTCTATTCTATATGGCGACACGTTATGAACAAGGCGATAAAGTGGACCTAGAGTTAAACGATAAGGTAGATAATGGAAGTATTCCGTTTCATGGCAAGCTATCCGTTTTATTAGAGTGGAATGAGTTAGATCCAGTAGATGAATTCGAGAGAAATAGAAACAATGTCATTGAAAAATGGCAAGGTAACCGTAATCCATTCATCGATCACCCAGAATGGGCTAACCTCATCTGGAAAAAATCAGTATCCACCAACACTCAAAAAGCTTCCTAACATTATTAAGGTTTGATTAAATGTGACAGGAGTGTTACTGGTGCCAGGCACCAGTAACACTCCTGTCATACATTCTACTGTTTATCCCCAGCCAGCGTATTCTTTGAGTTTTTCATATTGGAAGTTCCCGTTTTCGATATTATGGAACGCTTTATCTAATAATCTTAATGCCTCCTTCACTTCTGCGGTCGTTATTGTAAGTGGAGGTGTTATTTCTAACACATTTCCGTAAATTCCTACATTATAGATTAGTAGTCCAATTTCATAGCAATGGTAACAAAGAGCTGCAGTTTTTACTGCGTCTGTTTTTTTAGAGTCTCTGTCAGTTACAATTTCCACACCAATGGAAAGCCCCTTACCTCGCACATCTCCAATGCATTCGTATTTCTCTTTTAGTTTATTTAATCCATTTAAGAACAGAACTCCTTGTTTTTCTGCGTTTTCTAGCAAGTTTTCCTCCTCGATGATTCGGATATTTTCAATCGCTGCAGAAGTAGAAATCGGATTTCCGCTTGTTGTAAACATGTGACCAGCTGCAACCGTGTCTAAAATTTCTTTTCGACCAACTACTGCACTGATCGGAAGTCCTGCCCCCAGTGACTTACCTAATACGATTGCGTCTGGAACAATACTAGAGTGCTCAAATGAAAACCATTTTCCTGTACGCCCCATACCAACCTTTACCTCATCCACTATCAGATAAATTCCATGTTGGTCACAGATGTTACGGAGTGCTTTCAAAAATTGTTCGGGTGGAAGAATCATTCCTCCGTCACTTTGGATTGCTTCAATAATTACACCTGCAGTATCTTCAGCGGGGCAAATAGTTGTAAATATTTCTTCTAAGAAATGCATTGTTTGGTCAGTTAAATTTTCACTTATTCCGCTGAAAGGTCTATATACATTTGGATAAGGGATTTTTACTACATTTCCTCTACCTTCAAATTTTGATTGCGCACTATGTCCCGAAAGAGAAGAAGCACCCATCGTTTGGCCGTGATACGAACCGATAAACGAAATGATTTTATTTCGACCAGTGGCAACAGGTAGAAATTTACTAATTAAGTCATTTGCATCAGAACCAGAGTGTCCGAACCATACCTTTTTCTCGAAATTACCTGGAACAATCTCGACAAGTTTATCCGCTAATTGAATCATTGTTTCGCTTGGCGCACTTAATTGTGTCGTAAAGGAGAGCTTTATATATTGATCATGAATAATTTTAGCGATAGATTCTCTTCCATAACCAACGTTTGCTACTGCCCAGCCAGCTGTTAAATCTAGGTATCGCTGATCATGAATATCCGTTATGTAACAACCTTTTGCCTCTTTTACTGTAAGAGGAAAGAAACGAAGCTTTAAACCTTCTGAGATAAGCTCTTTATCTTTTTTTAGTAACTCTTTTTGATCCATTCTAACTCTCTCCTCGCGTAATGGTAATTTCATATTTTTTTATTTTATAGTTTAGACTTTGCCTTGTAATACCCAGCATTTCAGCGGCATTTGTAATATTAAAATTAGCACTTGCTAATGTGTTAGCTATTATCTCTTTTTCAAAAGCTTCTACTTGCTCTGTTAAAGATAGGGAAGAAGGAAGATAGTCTCTAGGGAAATCCACTTCGTTATATGTGACTTGCTCTTTCGATATATAGCTTGGCAAATGATCAGTAGAAATGACTGTACTGTTATCTAATAGAGCAATAGCACCTTCAATGATGTATTCTAACTGTCTTACATTGCCTGGGAAATTATATTTTAATAAGATTTCAAGAGCCTCTTCTGAGATGTTATAGGAAAAATTCTCATTGAGCATAAATTGCTTTTTTAGGAAGTATTCGATTAGTAATGGAATATCCTCTTTTCTTTCACGAAGGCTAGGAACTCTCATTGAAACTCCAGCTAATATATAAAACATTTCCTCTAACAAGTGATTATTCTTAAGGGCAACCTCGGGTTTTTCGTTCATTAAAGAAATAAAACGAATCTGAATTGGTACCTCGGAAATGCCATTTCCTAAAGTTAATTTATTGTCACGTAATACTCTTAATAGTTTCTCTTGCAATGAAACATCGATAGTATTTACCTCATCTAATAAAATAGTTCCACCATTTGCAAGTTCTAATAATCCTTTAGAGTTACTATCGCCAAATAATGTTTTTTCCAATAAATTACTAGGTATTGCTCCACAATTCAAGTTAAAGAAAGGTGTATTCTTTGTTATAACTTTATTCGTTATGTGACTTGAGACAAAATTTTTTCCGACACCTTTTTCCCCGTATATGAGTACATTCGTTGTAGAACTGGAAGCGCTTTCTATATCATTAAAAATTTTTAACATTGTTTTATTTTTACTTGTAAGTGAAGGTGCAGAGAGTATTTTCTTTTCTTCTTTTATAGCTAGTGTATTGTTTCCTTCAAATTTCATTTGAACCATGTCACTAATGATTGTTTCTGTTTTTGACAAGTCACGGACAATGGATAATGCACCTATTTTTTTGTTTCCCAATAAAAGAGGCTCACTCGTTTTGTTTACAGTGTATTTTTTGCCGCTATTCGAAAAAAAAGACTCATTTTGTATTATTTTTCTTTCTTTCACTAAAGAGTTTAGCAGAGGGTCCACTTTAAAATTTGCCTTTTGAAACACCGATCCATAGAGTTCTTCTCTTACCCCCGAAGGTTCTCTAGAATCTAGCTCTCCCATCTTTTTGTTATAAAAAATTACTTTTTGATTGTTATCAATAAAACAGACTCCTTCCTCCACTTTATCTAAAATACTATGAAATAGTCGTATTTGGTTATTTGCTTCATTTAAATCATTTAATGTGTTTTGGAGGCTAGTAATATTTTTAAATGCTATTAAAATATTATCTTTGTTTATATATCGAAAATTTGCGAGCAGTTGATTCAAACCAATTGAAATGTTGATATTCCTCATATCTTGTTTATTTAGCATAAACAATTCCAAATCCTTCGAATGGATGAGGAAGCAAAGAGGCTTTCCAATCAGATCACTTATAGTTAGCTTCGGAAAATAATCAATAACCGCTTTATTTACCCCAGTTATTAAACCTTCCTTATCGGCAATGATCACCCCTTCAAAAAGAAAGGGTGCGATTTTCTCAAAATCAATATTCTTTAATGATTGTTTCAATTTTTGTCACCTCCGAAAAATTTCTTTCATACAGTTGTTTGTAAACTCTGAAAAATCTTATAATCGAGTCTATCATACTTAATAAATTTGTTGAACAGAAATTTCGACAAATATTTAATAGGTGAAGAAAAATATTTTTCGCAAAATTTTTGTCGTTAAGTTTAAGGAGGAGTTTACAGATGAAAGAAGTTAGTTTAAGTGGAATTAAAGTAGTGGACGTTCACGCTCACCCGTTTGCAGCTAGTAAAGAGATGGAAACACCGGTTAGTTTTTTGAGAAAGTTGTCTCTATCTGTTATTCCCGAAATGTTTTCGAGCATTGAAGGGCTTCAGAAGCACCAACCTTATCCGGGATCAAATATGTGGATTCAACTACTACTAAGAACTATGTCTAACTATTACGGTTGTGAAGAAGATCTAAAGTCAATTGTAGAGATACGTAATAGAAAAGCAGAGGATTATAGTGCGTATTCAAAAGAATTATTTGAAGATGTGAACCTAGTTGGAGCCATTATGGATTTTGGTTATCCTCAACCACCATTAGATCGAAAAGAATTTGAAAAACTTTGTGGAGCTCAAGTTTGGGAAATAAGTCGAATTGAGCCAATAATGACCTCGATAGGAAAACAAAATCTATCTTTTGATAATTTTGTAGAAAAATATCGAAATCAATTAGAGGAGGATTTACGCAAGGAAGAAGTTGTTGGACTAAAAACAATCATTGCTTATCGTAGTGGACTTGAGGTTCAAGAGATGAACAAGGTAGATGCGGAAAAGGCATATCAAGAATTTCTGCTAAATGATCGTTCTCCTGCTAAAGCTTTTAGAGATTATTGCTTTCACATTGCGATGGAAGCGTGTACAAAAGCAGATAAGTTTATGCATATTCATACGGGAATCGGTGATGGTGAAGTTGTCATGACGAAAGCTAGTCCTAGTTTCTTGTTGGACACACTTCGAAAAGAAAAATATAAAAGTACGAAGGTCCACTTAGTGCATGGAGGGTATCCGTGGATGGAAGAAGCAGCTTTTATTGTTAGTATTCTTCCTAATGTGTATATGGATATCTCCTTACAAAATCCTTTTACAGGTCATGGGGTAGAGCGAATTATCTCACAAGTTCTTGAGTTGGCTCCTTTTGACAAAGTGATGTACGGTTCCGATGCATTTACTGTTCCAGAAATGAATTGGATGGGTGTTAAGCTCTTTATCGAATGTTTTGAACGTGTGTTAAGTGGTTGGGTTGAAAAGGATTATATGAGTGCCGAAAAGGCTCGATACATCGGAGAAATGATTTTGTACAAAAATTTTGAACAAGCATATCAAATAAAATTATAGATTACTAGGGGGACAAGAAATGAGTCAAAAATTAACATTAGACTTAGAGCCTAAGAGAACTTTAAAGTTTTGGCATATTTGGGCATTAGGGGTAGGAGCAGTTGTCGGTGATGGAATCTTTTTATTGATGGGGCAAGGTATTGCAATTGCAGGACCAAGTTCTATTGTATCTTATATGCTAGCAGGTTTATCTCAGCTATTTCTTATTATTGCATTAACTGAAATGGCAGTAGCTATGCCAAATGCAGGTGCCATGTCGATGTGGGTTGAGAGGTTTATGGGAAAATCATGGGGCTTTTTAGCAGGAATTACGTTTGCTATTGGATGGATTATTGCTGGGGGAAGTGTCGGTCTTGCTTTAGGGAAAATAACTATGTGGTATTTCCCAAGTTTAACAGGTGAGTGGTGGCCAGCTTTCTTTGCGATTTTATTTATTACTATTTTTGCTGGTATTAATATGTTAGGTACAGTGATAGCGGCTCGTACTCAGCTATATCTAGTTCTTGCATTAGTAGGCGTAATGGTTATTTTCGCAATTCTTGGTTTAAAAGATGTTGATTTTAACAATTTTACTCCTTTTATGCCGCATGGTTTAGAAGGATTCTTTGGAGCAATTCCACTTGGAACATATGCTTATTTGGGAGCATTGACGCTAGTGACAGCTGGTGCCGAAGCTATTAATCCAGAAAGAGATTTACCAAGAGGGTTAATTTGGTCTAGTGTAACTTTTATTGCAATCTATTCGTTTGCGCATTTTGTCCTTCAAGGTATCATCCCATGGAACCAAGTGACAATTGATAGTTCTCCATTTACTATAGCTGCTGGAAAAGTATTTGGAGTTGCAGGTGCATTCATTATGAATACGGCTGCATGGATTGCTGCTGCAACAACTATTTTAATGGGAACAATTTATGCAACGTCTCGTATTTTCTATCAACAGGCTCGAGAAGGAATGCTTCCAAAATTTTTGGGTACTATTCATCCTAAAACTTATACACCAGTCAATGCGATTATTGTGATATGGGCAGCTACTATTGTATTAATATTAATAGGTCAAATTAATCCAGACTTTATTTATATTGAGTTATCCAATCAGTTAGTTATTGCTTGGTTATTCTCTTGGTCGCTTGCACTGATTGCAGGGGTAATTTATCGAATTAAATGTAAAGAAGAGATTAGTAAATTATCTTGGAAGCAACCGTTATTTCCATTGTTTCCTGTACTAGGATTTATAAGTATAGTGGCGATTCTATACGGTTCTTTCATCAATTCATTGATGACACTTGTTCGAGGTGGAATCTGGTTAACTATATTATTTGTTTTATTTATTATTTTTAATAAAAATGCCTTTAAAGATAAGAAAGAAAAGGAAGTTTCAAATGAATCAACCAATTTTAACTGATATAAGTGATGAAATTATTAAAATACGTAGACATTTGCATCAATATCCAGAATTGTCTTTTCAAGAGTTTGAAACCTCGGAATATATTCGTAGTGTGCTAGATGACTGGGGAATTTCTTATCAAACAATTGGGGAGACAGGCATTTATGTCGATATTGTCGGATTAAGTGATGGTCCTGCAATTGGGTTAAGAGCAGATATTGATGCATTGCCAATTAACGAAGAATCAGATGTAGATTTTATTTCAAAAAAAAATCATATTATGCATGCTTGCGGTCATGACGGTCATACAGCCATTTTACTAGGAGCAGTTTATGAATTGGATAAGCATAAGGAGCTTCTAAATGGCACGGTCCGATGTATTTTCCAACCAGGAGAAGAGGCCGATGGAGCAGCTTTAGCTCTAATTGAAAAAGGAGTATTGGCAAATCCTACTATTGAAGCCGTAGTAGGATTACATGTTTGGCCGTATATTCCTTTTGGAGCAGTTGGAATAAAAGAAGGAAGTATTACTGCTTCTTGTGATGATTTTAAAATCATTATCAAGGGGCAAGGAGGTCATAGTGCTAGACCTCATCAAGCAGTGGATGCAATTGCGATTTCTGCCCAATTGATCCAAAATCTCCAGACTATTACTGCCAAAAGCTTTAATCCCGTACAACCTATGGTTATACATGTTGGGAAAATAAGTGGTGGAGAAGCAAGTAATGTTGTAGCAGATACAGTGGTTTTAGAAGGTACTGTGCGAGCATTACAACCAGATGTAAGAAAAAAGCTAAGAACTGAAATAGAGAAAGTATGTAAAGTTGCTGAAGCTCAGTGGAATGCAAAAGTGGAAGTGAATTTTATTTTTGGTGCACCACCGATTGAAAATGATCGTTTTATCACAAAAGAGTTTGAAGAATTGGCAACCCAATTACTTGGGGTTGAAAATGTATTTGAATTAAAAGATCCTTCCATGGGAGCAGATGATTTTGGTTATTTCTCTGAGTCTGTTCCAAGTTTGTATTTTCGTTTAGGAATTAAAAAAGAAGATGAAATTTCCTATGATCTACACCATCCTAAATTTCACTTTGACGATAAGGTTTTAGCTACAGGGGTAAATCTTTATGTTAATTTTGCTATAAAATTATTAAAGAATATTAGATGAAAAATTGGTTTATGGAGTGATGAATAAAGTGACAACTAGAGAAGAAGTACTTGATAGAATTGAAAAAGAAGGCATTGAATATATTCGCATTGAGTTTTTAGACTATACTGGCGTAACAAGAGCTCGCACGATAAATAAAGCAAGCGTTAAAAGTGCCATGGAAGATGGTGTGAATTTTAGTGCAGCGATCATGGACTTTACTATGTTTGATACGTATGTTCCAAATCCTTTGTATGGACCGAATGATGGCGACTTTTTTGCAATACCTGACCCTGATACGTTCGTCGTTTTACCACACCGCCGAAAAACAGCAAGAATGTTTTGTGATCTAGTAGATGAAAACGGAAATCCATGGGAAGGTTGCCCTCGAGGAGTTCTGAAAAAATTATTAAAAGAAGCTGAGGAAGTATTAGGCGGAAAATTGTTTATGGTGTATGAGCAAGAAGCGTACTTATTAAAAGAAGAAAATGGAAGTTTAGTCCCTGCTGATAGCAGTGCATGTTTTTCTTCCGACGGTTTAGATATTCAAGAAGAGTTTACACAAAAATTTATTGAAACAATGGCCAAAATGGGAGTGGAAACGGAACAAATGTCTAGTGAATTTGGACCGGGACAAGTGGAAATTAACTTGAAATATGACGAGTGTTTAAAAGCAACAGATGATCAGGTTACGTTTAAGCAATTGTTTAAACATTTGGCAAGAGATATGGGTATGGTCGGGACCCTTGCTCCTAAGCCATTTAACGATTTAGCGGGGAGCGGACTACATATACATATTAGTCTGTTTGATGGAGCAAAGAATTTATTCAAGGATTTGAATGACGAAAGAGGATTAGCACTTTCAGAAAAAGCGTATCATTTCATGGGAGGAATTTTGCATCATGGGAAATCGTTAGCTGCTATTGGGGCACCGACGATGAATTCCTATAAACGTATGGTTCCAGGATCATGGGCGCCTGCACATGTATGCTATGGTGCTGGAAATCGCTCTGTTCTCGTTCGTGTTTTAGAACCACGAAGAGAGAGAAGATTTGAATACCGTGGAGCAGATGGCACATGTAACCCATACCTATTATCTGCCGCACTTATCGCTGCAGGTTTACATGGGATTCAACAAAGAATGGATCCAGGTGCTCCATTAGAGAAAGATGCCGGAACTTTATCCGACCAGGAACTTGAAGCGCTAGGCATTGAATGGATTCCGCGTAATTTGAAAGAAGCTCTAGACCATCTGTCTAAGGATACTGTATTGGCAGATAGAATTGGACGACCGATCTGGCAAGAGTTTATCAAAGTAAAAGAGGAAGAGTGGAACAAACACTTCTATCGTGTGGATGAATGGGAACGTAAATTGTATTCAGAACTATTTTAATTTCACCTTTTAATAAAAGGATTGTTACTGGTGCCAGGCACCAGTAACAATCCTGTAACATAATCTGTTGTCATAAGAAAATCATAGGTAAGATGGAAGCGATCCTAGCAATAAAAAAGGGGCTGTCCCAGAGTCGGTTAGCGGATCGACTCTGGGAACAGCTCTTTTTGGTAGTTCATGGGTTGTGAAAGATTTTAATAGATTTACCAAAGTTGGCATACAGTAACTTATGGTTTATTTAAAAAGAGAGCTAGTCTAAATGATTAGTTTATAAAATAATTTAATAGAATTGAAAATACAAGGGGGAAGAATCTAATTAAATCAGGAAATTAATTTACATATATTGTGACTTCGATACTAATTACATTGAAACTGAGACCAAAAATGTAATAATCAAGATTAAAATGGTAGACAGCGAGACTAATTTAGAGATAACCGAGACCAATTTAGTTTAAAGTAATACCAAGCAAATTAGTATAATATAATTGATAGTAGAATACGATAAGGGGATGAAAAGTTTGAAAAAGGCTTTAGTTTTAGGAGGCACACGATTTTTTGGAGTGCATTTAGTAGAAGCATTATTAGAAAAAGGGTTTGAGGTTACGATAGCGACAAGAGGGAAAACAGAAGATTCATTTTCAAATAGAGTGAATAGAATCATTGTGGATCGATTGAACCTGAAGGAATTTAAACAACTTCTAGATAAAGAGACTTGGGACATAGTTTTTGACCAAATCTGTTATTCCTCACAGGAGGCATTGGCTGCTATAGAAGTTTTCAAGGATAATACGAAGAAATATGTTTTTACTTCTTCTAAATCTGTATATGACGTAGGGAATGCAGAAACTGGATATGTAGAAGAGGATTTTATTCCAACCGAGCATCCTATTGTAATTGGTCCTAAAGAAGACTTTACTTATAATGAAGGAAAACGCCAGGCGGAAGCTGTGTTATTTCAAAAGGCTCCTTTCCCCGTCGTCGCTGTTAGATTTCCAATAGTTATTGGTGTGAATGATTATACGGAACGACTTAAATTCTATGTGGAAAAAGTAGTCAATCAAGAGGAAATCCATTTGGTGAATTTAGAAGCTGCAATGGATTTTATATCGGAAGAGGAAGCTGGACAATTTCTAGCTTGGATCGGTCTTTCTGATTTCAATGGGCCGATAAATGCAACTTCCAATGGGAGCGTTAAACTACAAGAGATGATTTATATAATAGAAGAAAAGGCGAAAGCTTCTGCGAAAATAATTTCTACTGATAATGAAGATAATATTTCCCCATACAATATTTCAGAGACTTGGTTAATAAGCAATGAAAAGGCAAAAGAATTAAGATTTGAATTTAGAGAGTTGAAAGAATATTTACCTAAATTAGTAGAGGATTTAATGAAGGCGGTAAAATAATTAACCCTCCACTTGGTTTAGTGGAGGGAGGGGGGGTTATTTAAGTAAATCTTTTATTGCACACGAGCAAACCCAAAACCGGAAGCGTAATCATCGCCAGTTGTTGCGCCGATTCCACCTTTAATATCAACTGCTTTTGCACGGTTTTGTAGATTTGTACGAAGTTGTGTGTTGGACCAAGTTGGATTTTGAGCCCAAACTTTAGCAGCTAGCCCAGCAACGTGAGGAGTTGCCATAGATGTACCACTAATTGTGTTATAGCCACCATTATTCCAAGTAGAATAAATGGAAGCCCCTGGTGAAGAGATTTCAATATCACCTTGTTGGATGACATAGTCACCATCAGTAGAACTGTATCCACGAGATGAAAAGTCTGCTACACGGTATGTTCCGTTTTGCTGACGATTTTCAAGTGCCGCAACTGCTATTGCATTTACAAGTGCACCTGGATAACCAATGGAGCCTTGAGCTGGTCCAGAATTTCCAGCTGCCGCAACGATAAGCACGCCTTTGCCGTATGCATAGTTTACAGCGTTAGTAATTAAGCTATTGCTTACTGAAGAGCCCAGAGACATATTGATAACAGTTTTTGTACCTGTTGCCACTGCTTGATCTGCTGTGTGTTGAATAGCCGCAGCGATATCATCGGAATAACCAGAACCATTTGCTCCAAGGACCTTGTATGCCCATAGGTCAGCTTCAGGAGCTACTCCATAAATACCTGCTTTGTCACTACCACCATCTGCTAATGCAGTACCAGCTACATGGGTACCGTGACCATTTCCATCAGTACAGCTACCATTTACTAAAGGGGTAGAACCTGTAAAGTCTTTACATTGTTCAACTGTGTTAACTAAGTCATAATGGCTAGTGTTTACTCCCGAGTCTAGAACTGCAATATTGATACCTTGTCCACCTGAAGTGGTAGTAAGATTGCTATTATTGTAAATTGCTTTAATGCCCCATGGTACTTGTTGCGTTGGGTATTCTCCTGCAAGTGCTTCAAATTCGGATGCACGTACATCCGTATTCAATGTTACGATATCCACCTTCGTTACCGTCACATTTTTATTCTTTTGCAATGCTTCAAATTGTTTTTGGTTCATATCTGTAGAGAATCCGTTCTCTGTCAATTCCCAGCGTGCTTCATACTGTCCTTTTAAAGTAGATTTCGTTGTTTTGTTGTTTGCTTCCACGTAAACGCGGAATGTTTCCGAGGAGTTTTTGTCTTCACTAGGTGGTGTAGCGCCTGCGACTTGAATTGGTGCAGATAAAGTCCCTACAATTAGTGCACTTAGTACGAGCATTTTCACTTTTCTCATTCTTCTTGACTCCTTTTCGGTTTGTTTTTTAGTACACTTTTAAACTATCACATAATATACCTTTTGTTTATTGGGAAAATTTCGATTATTATATAATGATAGTAGACTGAAAGTTTAGGAGTTGAGATTGTGCAAATTGGCTCATTGATTAAGTATCACCGAACGAAAAAGGGAATAACGCAGAGGGAGCTAGCGATGGGGATTTGTTCAATTCCTCATCTCAGTAAAATAGAGAATAATGCGAAGGATGCAAACAAAGAAACGCTACGATTGTTGCTAGAACGCTTGGAGATTAACTTGCAGGATGTTGAAAAAAGCGAGCAGAATATTCGACATTTGCTTAAAGAGTTTTTAGATCATATTCAGTTTTATGAGAAAGACAAAATTACAGAAGCATTTAATCAATTAGAAAACTATGAAGATATCATTGTTTTTACGGACCATGCTTATATGTATGAACTGTATAGATTAAGATATTATATATTTATTAGCGATTATAATAAGGGAGAGGAACAGTTAAAGTGGTTGCAGACACAGAAGCAGAATTTTTCCCAACAAGAGCAGTTTTTACTCTCATATTTTGAGGGGTTACTTTTAATATTAAGAGGAAAATACTTTGAAAGTGATGTACTACTATCTTTCCTAGTACAAAGGGACCACAGATTAGGATCATTGGAAGGTGAGTTTTGCTATCATTTAAGTTTTGTTAAGGGACATTTAAATCAGCATAGTCAAGCAATCCATTACGGAAAAAAATCTTTGCAAGCATATAATGAACAATATAATTTTAAGAGAATTCTTCATGTACTTATGATGTTAGCAATTAATTATTCTCAAGCTAAACTTTATGATGAGGCTCTTGAAATGTATAGTCATTTAATTAGAAATGCAGAAATGTTCAATCAGTTGGATCTTCTGCCTCGGATATATAATAATATAGGAAATCTTCATGAGGCAATGGATAATCTTCCTATTGCGCTTGCTTATTTTAAGAAAAGTATTTCCTTAATGCCAAAAGAAAACGAAAGCTATCTATTTTGTTTATATAATGTTGCTTATACAGAGTACGCTTTAGAGCTTTGGGAAGAATCCAAAGACAGCTTTGAATTATTAAAAGAAGAAGCTACAAAAATGAGGGTAATACATATTCGTTTATTCTCACTTTTTTATTTAAAATTATTAAACAATAAAGAAAACGATGCTATGGCCTTTCTGGAAGAAAAGGTTATTCCTCATATAGCTAAACTTGTGGAGTTAAGAGGCGCACATGAACATTTTTCAAATTTGCTAGCTGATTATTATAAAAGAGAAAATAAGTTTGAAAAGGCGGTACAATTTATTGTTAAAGGGGAATGAAGTATATGAAGAAATCTATTTTACTCATAATAATTTTTGCCTTGTCTATTATTGCTTATTCGAATAATGAAAGTATCGAAACGGCTTTTGAGTTTGATTCTATTAATGTGCCAGTTAGAACGATTCCGATTCCTCCACCAATGTAATAAAATGAATATAGCATTAAGAAAAGCATCTCAAAACATTTAAATTGTTTTGGGATGCTTTTTATCATATCAGAATAAGTAGAAAATATTTTGTTATATAAGATCTATAAACTTTATCCAATAAACCGCGTTAACTCCTGATTAAACTTCTCAACCTCGCAATAAAATAATCCGTGCCCGCTATATTCAAAAGGAATCAAAATAGAGTTGGTAATTTCTTGATGCAATAATTCCCCTAAAACGAAAGGGCACACTTTATCTTGTTTACCGTGCAAGATGGCGGTAGGAACTTTTATGAAAGATAAATCATTGCGTAGGTCTTCATCTCGAAGAGAAACTAAACATTTTGCGGTTGAGTATCCGGCTGCCATTAATCCAAGTCCATGGAACCAGTCGATAAAGTCTTTTGTCAAATAACGGGCAAAAAAGATATCTCCAAAGCCACTTAACATTTTCGGTCGATCTGTGTAAGTTTCTTCTATTAATTTATTTACTTCTTCAGCAGATATTCCATACGGGTAATCAAGTCGTCTTGTGAAAACAGGTGCAGCTGCTCCAATAAGAGCAAGCTTTGCCACTTTATGTCCACCGTGAAGAGCCATATATCGTATCGAAATGGCACCTCCCATCGAATGCCCCGCTAGCGTGATATCCTCTAAACCTAAAGTATCAATTATGATACGAATATCATTCGCCATACGATCGTACGAATAACTTTCCCATGGTTTGCTCGATTTACCGAACCCCCTCAAGTCGATTCCAATGCACCGATACCCCATAGCGGGCAACTGATTGAACTGATATTCAAACATTAGATGATTTGCGGGCCAGCCGTGGATGAACACAATTGTTTTTCTTGCTGTCGGGTTAACATCCTCCACAAAAACATTCACACCTTTTTCCACTCTCACGTAATATCCCATTAGCTTCCTCCCAAACACAGCAGATTTACTATTCTATGGGAATTTTGATGGAGATATTCGAGTTTTTTCTACTGTTTGTTACATGGTTGTTACTGGTGCCAGGCACCAGTAACAACCATGTAACTATTCATTCTTACGCGTAGAAAGAAAAAGATAAGAAAAAGATAAGAAAAAGATAAGAAAAATTTAGCTTGGATGATTGAGTTTGGTTAGAATTGTCAATGCTTTGGTATAGAAGAAAAATTCCAAATCATTATTTTTAAGGAGACTATGAGTATGTCAGAAGGAAAGAAAAACATTACAAGAAGAGACTTTTTAAAAACGACAGGTGTTGCTACTGGGGCTTTAATCGGTGGGGGGCTCATTGGTGGATTAGTTGGCTTTAATATGGATAAGAATGACCAGGATGTTTCCAATGCAGGCAAGGAAAATCATGTAATGGCAACACCGCGAGGAATGCAATTCTTTCAAAATACTCGTGATTTCCAGGTGCTGTCTAATGCGACGGAGCGTATTTTTCCTAAAGATGATTTAGGACCAGGGGCCATTGAGTTAGGTGTACCTTATTTTATTGACAATCAATTAGCAGGGCAGTATGGAAGTAATTCAAGGGAATATATGCACGGCCCATTTGCAGTGGGAGCGGCTACGCAAGGGTATCAAAGTCGTTTAACACGAGGTGCAATTTTTAGGCAAGGAATTACATTGTTAGAAACTGAGGCGAATAAAAGATTCGACAATGGGTTTTCTAGTTTAGAAGGCGAGCAAATGGATGAAATTTTAACTGCTTTTCAAAATGATGAAATCCCTATGGCTGGAACAACTTCAGCGTTTTTCTTTCGTTTGCTAAGATCTGCTACCTTGGAAGGTGCTTATGCAGATCCTATGTACGGTGGAAATAATAACATGGAGGGTTGGAGAATGAAACAATTCCCTGGGCATCAGATGGCTTATATTCAATTAATTGAAAGTGATAAATTCCAAAAAATTGAGCCAATGTCACTTGGCGAAATGTAGGAGAGAAGAGGGGTACTATTTATGGCTAAGACGTTACCAAAAGTAGATGTAATTGTAGTTGGCTTAGGATGGACTGGTGGTATCATTGCTGCTGAATGTGCTAAAGCCGGATTAAAAGTTATTGGTTTAGAGAGGGGCCGATCACGAGGGACTGAAGACTACCTGAGAATTCATGATGAATATCGATATGCCCTTCGCTATGAATTGATGCAAGACTTATCCAAAGAAACTATCACCATTCGGAATAACCGAAAAATGCCTGCATTGCCAATGCGTCAATTAAGTTCTTTTTTACTTGGTGAAGGACTAGGAGGTTCTGGAACGCACTGGAATGGCCATACATGGAGATTTTATCCTTATGATTTCCAAATTAAAACAATGACAGATCAAAAATATGGTCCAAATAAATTGTCTAAAGATTATCTCCTGCAAGATTGGGGAGTTACCTATGACGATTTAGAGCCTTATTTTTATAAATATGAACAAACAGCTGGAATTTCCGGAGAAGATACAAATCCTTTCTGGGGAAAAAGAGCTCAACAGTTCCCAACTCCACCTATGAAGAAAACACCTATATTGAAAAAGTTTGAAGGGGCAACTAAAAAACTAGGATATACTCCTTTTATGTTACCATCTGCAAATTTGTCTGAAGCTTATACCAATCCAGATGGCGAAGTTATTAATGCATGTCAATATTGTGGTTTCTGTGAAAGATTCGGATGTGAGTATGGTGCTAAGACGTCACCTGAAATAACGGTTATTCCGACTGCTAGAAAAACTGGTAATTTTGAAGAGAGATTTCATGCAAATGTAGTAGAAGTTATGAAAAATGGAAATAAAGTAACTGGTGTTAAATATATTGATACTCTATCTGGGGAAGAATTTATTCAAGAAGCAGAAGTAGTTGTGTTGGCTAGTTATGTTATGAATAACGCGAAACTTCTTATGGTTTCTAATATAGGAGAACAATATAATCCTGATACAGGAAAAGGAACACTTGGGAAAAACTATTGCTACCAAATACTACCTGGAGCAACTGGTTATTTTGAAGAACAGATGAATGTTTTCATGGGTGCAGGTGCACTTGGTATGACAATCGATGATTTCAACGGGGACAACTTTGACCATAGTGATTTAGACTTTATACATGGCGGTAGTATCTCCATCACGCAAACGGGATATAGACCGATTGAAACAAACCCGATACAAAGTGATACACCAACATGGGGAGCAGAATTTAAAAAGAATTCTATCTATAATTACACACGTACATTAGGAATTGGGGGACAGGGTGCATCCATGCCTCATAAAGAGAACTACCTTTCATTGGATAGTACTTATAAGGATGCTTATGGCGTACCTCTTCTTCAAATGACCTATAATTTTACGGATCAAGATCGTGCTCTGCATAAACATTTATCTGATGTATGCTCCAATATTATGAAGGAAATGGGTGCAAAAACGGTAGATATTAAAAAACCTATTACGGACTACGATATTGTAGGTTACCAAACTACTCATAATACAGGTGGAACAATTATGGGAAGTAGCCCAGAGGATAGTGTAGTGAATTCGTATCTACAACATTGGGACGCAGAGAATTTATTCGTAGTCGGGGCAGGAAACTTTCCTCATAATGGTGGTTATAATCCTACAGGAACCGTAGCTGCACTTGCTTATAGAAGTGCAGAAGGAATTGTGAATTATAGTAAAAATGGTGGTTCACTTGTTTAATTAATTTCGATTTTTAAGTAGTTTTTAATAACTTCATTTTGTGACAAATTAAAATGTTATTCCCCAGGAAATACTGTTGGAATAACATTTTTCCTCTTTATAAATAGTCACATAGAAGACAAATAATTATTTGTTTCGACAAATTGTGAGTGCGAAAAATTGATTTGGAAGGGATATTTTGCTATCCTTTAATGCGTGAGTAAATTTATATAAATAACACTTTGGAGGGATTTACATGGCAGAACGTATGGTAGGTAAACAAGCACCAAAATTTACAATGGATGCAGTAATGGCGGACAAATCTTTTGGAAAAGTAAACTTAGAAGAGATTATGAAAGAAGATAAATGGACAGTATTATTCTTTTATCCAATGGACTTTACTTTTGTTTGTCCAACTGAAATTACAGCAATGTCAGATCGTTACGATGAATTCCAAGATTTAGATGCAGAAGTTATCGGAGTTTCAACAGATACAATTCACACGCATTTAGCTTGGATCAACACAGCTCGTGAAGACAACGGTTTAGGTGATTTAAAATATCCACTTGCAGCAGATCCCAACCATCAAGTTGCTCGTGAATATGGCGTACTAATTGAAGAAGAAGGAGTAGCACTTCGTGGTCTATTCATCATCAACCCAGAAGGTGAACTTCAATATCAAGTAGTAAATCACAACAACATTGGCCGTGACGTAGATGAAACACTTCGTGTATTACAAGCTCTTCAAACTGGCGGTCTTTGCCCAGCAAACTGGCGTCCAGGTCAAAAAACACTTTAATCTTATTAAGTAGTTGTAATTACTGATAAAGATTAAAGCCTCCGGTGGGTGTCACAGATTTTGTATTTTGCAAGAACAATACAGTACCTGAGCTTAGATGCCTAAAGGAGAATTTGACTAATTATGTAACGGAGGAACTGTAAATGAAATTACGTACACCAATGCCTGAACTTACAGGTGCTACTACATGGTTAAATGGAGAAGTCTCCACTAGCGAATTAGTCGGTGAAAAGCCAACTTTGGTTCACTTCTGGTCAATTAGTTGTGGATTATGTAAGGAAGCAATGCCGAATGTAAACGAATTTCGTGATCAATATAAAGGCGAACTAAACGTTGTTGCTGTACACATGCCTCGTTCTGAAAAAGACGTGGATTTGGATGAAATTAAAAAAGTAGCGGCAGAACACAATATTACACAACCTATTTTTGTTGATAGCGAAATGAAGCTTACAGACACGTTTGAAAATCAATACGTTCCAGCTTATTACGTCTTCGACAAAGATGGACAACTTCGTCATTTTCAAGCAGGCGGAAGCGGCATGAAAATGTTAGAAAAACGTGTAAATCGTGTATTAGACGAAATGCGTAACGCAGAATAATATAAATTACTAAGCCAAGAACGGCGAATCTTTTAGAATTCGTTTAGTTCTTGGCTTTTTATTATGGCTTTGGGATACCGAATTTCTAGGATTTAACATGTGCTTAAGAGTAAATGGTCTTCATTATTAGTAAAGAAACTCCATATATTGGGGTTATATCTCCATTTTTTATTAAATACCATATGCGCCTTAAATTGTGCTAAAATTGCTTCAAAAGGGGGGAGACAATCGGATGGATCAGTTTATGAAGAGAGCAGTGGAGCTTGCGGTTGAGAACGTGGAAAACGGTGGACAGCCATTTGGAGCCGTACTTGTGAAAGATGGAGAAATAATAAGCGAAGGTGTAAATGAATTACATATCAATCATGATGTGAGCGGACACGCAGAGTTACTTGCAATTCGCCGTGCCCAAGAGCAGTTACAAACAAATGATTTGTCTGGATATACAATGTATGCAAGTGGTATGCCTTGTCCTATGTGTTTTGCAGCAATGAGCTTTGCAGGCTTAGATAAAGCATATTATTGTGCAACGCTTGAAGAGGCTAAAGCTGTGGGGCTTGGTAAATCAGCAATCATTTATGAGGATTTGCAGAAAACAGAAAAAGAACGCACTTTTGTAATGGAACATATGACACTTCCAGAAGAATTTAGAAATCCAATGACATTATGGGAGAAACAAACGGATAAATGATTATGACAATATTATTACGGGTGCCTGGCACCAGAAATACTACTGTCATATAACGGGCGATGGGTTAAGTGAATGAGAGAAAAATGGCATAGGGGGATTTTTGTGAAACCGATTATTGGTGTTTCTTCTAGTTTGAAAGAGGAAGCTCTTACTGTTTCTATGGACAATATTGAAGCGGTTGTTGCTTTTGGTGGAGTTCCGTTTGTTTTACCGAATCTAATCGGAGACGGGATTGATTCCATTGTTGAAAAGTTGGATGGTTTACTTTTGACGGGAGGAGGAGATATTGACCCGACTTTGTTTGGGGAAGAGCCTTTTGAAGGTCTTGGAAGTATCACTCCGGAAAGAGATACTTTTGAAATAGCAATTATTGAAAAAATGCTTGCTCTAGATAAGCCGATATTTGGGATTTGCCGTGGTGCTCAAATTTTAAATATTGCAGTTGGTGGAGATATGTATCAAGATATTTATTCGCAAACGGAGAGTAAGCTTTTGCAGCATAATCAAAAAGCACCTCGTTGGCATGCTTCTCATTATGTGCAAGTGACTAAGAATTCCTTATTACATGAAATTACACAATCGGAAGAGTTTAAAGTAAATAGCTTCCATCATCAGGCAAACCGCATGGTCCCAACTGGTTTTGAGGTTAGTGCTGTTTCAAGTGATGGGATTGTAGAAGCATTTGAAAGTAAAAGTCACCAGTTTGTCCTTGGGGTCCAATGGCATCCTGAATGTTTATTATTGAAAAATGACATGACATCCGCTTCTATTTTTAGAGCGTTTATAGAAGCATGTGTTAAATAACTCTCGATAAAAACGACTGTTTTGGAGCAGTCGTTTTTATTATGCTCGCAAAGTTAATAATTATTTAATTGTAGGAAAGGAAATATTTTTTAGTCATGAATGTTTTCAAATTGGGGAAGCTAGATGGAGTATTAAAAAAGGAGGTTTTTTTGCAAATGTGGCGTTTGATTACTCTCATGAGCTCCTTATGTGCATTTTTCTTTCTTAATTCCTCCGTTGCTATGGCTGCTGAAGAGCCGACACGAGAGCAAATATTAGAAATGCGCATGGATTACTATATAAAGTACTCGAGTTTAACGTTGCCATGGTACTATTTAGCAGCAGTCGATCAATATGAACGAAACATTCAACAAGTTCGGAACGATATTCCTGAACGAGATGGCATTGTGGCTATTCAGTTTTCGGATAATTATTGGACAGGTATACTCAATCCTCAAAAAGACGATATTGACATGACCTCTATTGTTTTATTTGAAGGAAATGGGGCGGATGGCAATAAAGACGGGTATGCGGATCGTAAAAATGACGATGATGTGATGTATACAATGTCTGAACATTTAAGCGAATATGGGCCATCGGAAAAAGATTTTAAACGAGCATTAAAGGATTATTATCATAAGGATGAAATCGTTAGACAAATTCTTACAATTGCGAAAATTTATGAAGAGTTTGAAACAATCAATTTAGATAAAAATGCCTTCCCTTTGGCGCTTCAATATAATTATAGCTATCGAAGTACATGGGGGGATAGGCGAGGTTGGGGCGGTCGAAGAATGCATGAAGGCACCGACCTGTTTGCATCTCATGGCGTTCCAGTTAAATCAACTACGTATGGAATGGTGGAAACGATGGGCTGGAATGATTATGGTGGGTGGAGAATTGGTATTCGTGATATGCACAACAACTATCATTATTATGCCCATTTAGCTAATTATAATAAAGGGATTAAGGAAGGCGATATCCTCGAACCCGGCACTGTAATTGGATACGTTGGAAGTACCGGATACGGGAAAAAATGGACGTCTGGAAAATTTCCACCCCATTTACATTATGGTATTTACAAGTTCAACGGCCGAATTGAATGGGCGTATGATCCTTTCCCTTCATTAAAACGCTGGGAACAAGAAGAACGAAAAGCGAAGAAAAGAAAGTAATTACTGTTACAGAGTTGTTACTGGTGCCTGGCACCAGTAACAACTCTGTAATATTTAAACAAGCAGGGATATCCAGAAAAAATGTTGGAATAAGACACCACTATAGATGAGAAGAGCTACGACTAATAAAAGTTGGATATATCTTTTGGGTTGCACTTTAGTCATAATGTATATTAATAGAAGTGGAAGAGAAATTTTTATGAAATAAAATCCAATAATACTAGTATCGTATAAGAGTTTCATTAGTGGATTTGCTTCTGATATATGGTTGTTTCTAATGCCGTAGTCGGTGAAAATAGAATCAAGTATGGCTAATACTAATAAATAGATGGACGCTCTGATTAGTGTATTGTTTGTATAATACATATTCTTTTGATTCATAGTTCTTTATATTCTTCCTTCCATATTTAGCCAAGTATTTCCACAGTTTTATTATGCGGAAATAGGTGTTGAATTATACGTTATCTGTTGGGTTATTATTCAGAAGTTGGAATCTTATTTATTCAAAAAAGGTGGAGATTAACATGAAAAATGTTACTTTTGTTTCTTCTTGGAGTGGTGGGAAGGATTCTGCGATGGCTTTTTATCGGGCATTAACAAGTGGGATGGTTCCGAAAAAGATATTAACGATGTTTGAAGAGGATGGAGAAATTTCTAAATCGCATGCGCTGCCTTCTGAGGTAGTACAAGCCCAGGCAGACCGTCTAGGTGTGCCTTTGTTAATAAAAGGGGCGAGTTGGAATTCGTATGAGGAACGCTTTATCGAGGCAATGGATGAATGTCGATCCGAAGGAATTACACATGGAGTATTCGGTGACATTGATTTAGAAGGGCATTTGGAATGGGTGCAGAAAACGTGTGCAAAATCAGATATAGTTGCTGTACATCCTTTATGGCAGGAGCCCCGTAAATCGATTGTGGAAGAATTGTTGGATGCTAACTTCGAGGCTTATATTGTGGTAGTAAATACGAAGATGATGCCTGCAAACTTCGTCGGATCGCGCTTTACGAAAGAAATTGTGGAAGAGTTGGAAGCAGCCGGTATTGATTCGTGTGGAGAAAATGGAGAGTTTCATACGATCGTTGTGGATGGTCCGATTTTTTCAGAGAGGGTCCCGATTGAAATAGGTAAGACAGTAGAAAAAGGGGACTACGTATTTTCACCAGTTATATTAAAAGGATAAAATCTTTTTTGTCTTTTTTCGATTATTTTTTACTTAATAGGGTATCGTAATGAAGAAAATACATATTATCACGATCAATGTTGGAGGTAACTCATGACGAAAATGAATAAAGGAATAATTACTGCGTTATCCGCGATAGGAATTGCGCAAGGATTAAAGATATTAACACACAAAAAACTAACTGGTAAATGGGATTTGAAGCAAGCATTAACGACAGGTGGAATGCCAAGTTCTCACTCTGCAGGGGTATCCGCACTAGCTGCTTATGTTGCTGCGAATAAAGGAACACGCCATACGGAAACTGCTCTTGCAGTTGTGTTCGGTGTTATCGTAATGTACGATGCACAAGGTATAAGAAGACATACCGGAGAAATTGCACAGTTGGTAAATGATTTGGAAGATAATATAGCAACTTTATCGGGGAACTTTCCAAGTTTCGAATACATTCAACGTGAAGAGGAATTGAATGAACTACTTGGGCATCAACCTGTTGAAGTTGCAGCCGGTGCGCTGTTAGGAACAGCTTATGGATTACTTTGTGCAAAACTTGAAAATGAACGTGATGAGCGAAAAGGAATACGTCGATAAGTAAGGACCTCATAAGTCATAGGATTGTGAGGTTTTTTGTTGCAGTATTATTACGGGTGCCTGGCACCAGTAACCACTTTGTCACAAAGAAAGAGCATGATCCTAACTTTACGGATTCATGCTCTTTTTGTATTCTTAGTTATTCTACTGATTTTGAGTACTTTTTATTGTCTCCATCTTTAAATTCAATTTCTAATTCAAAATTGGTGAATTCGTTTATTCCAAATTGTTCTGTGACGCGGTCGATTACTTCTTCCTCTCTCATGTCTTTTGTTAGCTCCAATTCTACAAAAATAGGCTCTAACAATGCATAAGCAGCATCACCTTTTAAATCTGTAGAAGCAAGTATATTTTTATATATGGCATCTGCTTTCGAATCTTTCATATCAACTTCTGCATGTATAATATTTTCGTTTTCAGTCGTGCCTATATTTAAATTAAAATATTGAAAGCTTATTTCTTTTTGAGAATTCTCATCGGTCTGTAATTGATTTACAGTTTCATCTTGTTGCGGGTTGGATACTGTACCTTTAGGTGTTTTTTCTTCCACTCTTTCCTCATTATTGTTCGTTCCACAAGCTCCAAGTAAAAGTGTCGCCGTCAAAAATGTCGTTGTTGTTAAAGAGTATTTCTTCATCTGATAAATAAACTCTCCTCTCAGAACTTTAAAAGCCCTTACTAATAAATATCCAATATTAATTGAATATAAACAGTATGATCATGACAAAAGCCAATGTTACAAAAGTGTTACGGGTGCCTGGCACCAGAAACAAAGAAAAACATAGAAAAACAATGAAGAAAAAAAGAAGAAAAAAAGAAAAACAAAGAAGAAAAAAAGAAGAAACAAACCTTGAAAATAAGCAGAAAATATTGTGGAAATATAAGTTTGAAATAACCGATGTAGAATTTTAGTAAGTAAGATTTGTATGAGTGTTTTTGTCTTAATGCGTTATAATAGGATATATAGTGGGGAATATAATATAATTTTTTTAGGAGGATGAGTTTGATGTCGACTTATAAAGAGGTTGTTTCGGTAAATGAATGGGAGGAGCTTTTGCAGAATTCCAATGAAAAGCCATTTCTGCTTTTTAAGCATAGCACGACTTGTCCAATAAGTGCATTTGCATATGGAGAGTTCAATTCTTTTGATTCACCGATTGATACTTATTTAGTAAAAGTGATTGAAAGTAGAGAAGTGTCGAACGGAATTGAAAGTGATTTGGGTATTCGTCATGAATCTCCTCAAGCATTTTTGATTCGGGATGGGAAAGCGGTTTGGCATGCTTCTCATCGCAAAATTACTAGCAAAGAATTAACAAAAGCAGTGGAAACTATTTAGGGAAGTGTAGGAGTATGGAAGCCATATTGAAGGTAGAACAATACTTAATTGATAATGCGGAGAAGATTATTCGTGAAATTACGGATATGGCGCTTAAAAATGTCGAATTTGAAATATCAGATGAGCTGCTGGAACAGTCTATACAACAAAATGTTGAGTTTTTAGTGTTATTAGCAAAATCTTTTAAAGAGACCGATGAAAAGGCAGCTGAGGAGTTAATTAAGTGGAGTAAAAACTCAGGAGAACAACAAGCAGCTGCTTTTGGTCGTTTTTCAACACTTATTAAGCCTTATGCTAAAAATCGTTTATTGTATTTAGACTATATTACTCAAATATCCATTGATCATGGATTGGCAACTAAAGAAGTGGCGATGATCAATAATCGGATTTGTTATTTAATGGATGTTAGTCTAACCGAAACTCTTTTAGCTTATGAGACATACCGAGATGATTTAATGCATGAGCGACAAAAAGAAATAAATAAACTGTCCGCACCTATTGTTCCAATTCAAAAAGGAATTGCCGTATTACCTTTAATTGGAGTGTTGGATTACCCGAGGGTACAGCATTTATTAAATCATGTTGTGCCTACCATTCCAAGTTTAGACGTCGAGCATTTAATTATCGATTTTTCAGGAATTCTTACAATTGATAAGGAAGTTGCTCAGAATATTTTTGTTATTCATAACGTACTAGATTTACTTGGAATTAATTTAATGTTAACTGGAATGTGTCCTCAAATATCAATGGCTGTTGTCCATGGAGGTATAGACTTTACTTCCTTTCATACATACGGTAGCGTGAAACATGCAATTGATAGTATCAAAAATGGACAATAAAAAATCCAGTCTCTCTTTAAAATGTACCCTATAGGATAGACACTTAAAAAAAGTCTATTCTATGGGGTACTTTTATTTATAATAAAGAAAAACGTGTTGGGGATGACGAAAATGACAAAAAGATTCTTAAGTAAAGCAGAACAAAAACAACTTGCTCGTAACCCTTATGTAGCGTCTGTTAGTGAGAAGGGAATCACATATACAGATGAATTTAAAAGACATTTTATTGCAGAGAATGAAAAAGGAAAAGGCACTCGTGAAATTTTTGAAACCGCTGGTTTGGATATAGAGTTAATTGGCTTAGATCGCGTGATTTCCTCTGGTAAGCGTTGGCGTAATACTTATAGAGAAAAAGGAATAAATGGACTAGTAGATACACGAAAAGAGAATCCAGGGCGCCCCTCAGAGCGTGAATTAAGTTTAGAGGAAAAGTATGCTCGATTAGAAGCGAAAAATAGATTATTACAAGCAGAAAATGAACTCTTAAAAAAGCTCGATCTACTCGAAAGGCAGATGTTGAAGAGAAAATAGAACTCGTAACGGAACAGAAATTCCTACTAATTTATCAAACTATTAAAAAATACAAATTAAAGCAAATGGTCAAGTATCTTTGTAAAGTAGTCGGCGTGTCACGTTCAGGTTATTACAATTACTTTGCTGAAAAAGCAAATCAAAACCGTGTAGCACGTGATCAAGGAGATGAAGAAGTAAAGGCAATCATTTTAAAAGCGTTTCATTTCCGCCATCGTAAAAAAGGTGCTCGTCAAATTAAAATGACTTTGGAAAATCAATATGGTATTACATACAACCTTAAACGAATTCGCCGGATTATGAAGAAATTTGATATTGTTTGTCCGTTTCGAAAAGCTAATCCATATAGTCGAATGGCAAAAGCAACGAAAGAACACCGTACTTGTCCAAACCTTCTCCAACGTCAATTTAAACAAGGTGTGGCTGGTAAAGTATTATTAACAGATATCACTTATCTAACGTATAAACAAGGTAAACGTGCTTATTTATCTACGATTAAAGATGCGGAAACAAATGAAATTCTGGCTTATGAAGTATCAGATAAAATTACGCTAGACATTGCCCTAAATACATTACATAAATTAAAACGCAACCATACATTTATAGCTGAAGGTGCCCTTATCCATTCGGATCAAGGATTCCATTATACGAATCCCCGGTTTCAAAAACTTGTGAAGAAGATGGGATTAAGTCAGTCGATGTCACGTCGTGGCAACTGTTGGGATAATGCGCCCCAAGAATCCTTTTTTGGACATTTTAAGGATGAGACGGGTATAAAGAACTGTGAAACGTTAGAAGAGGTAAAACAAGAAGTAAAGAGTTATATGACATACTATAACCATTACCGCGGACAATGGAATTTGAAAAAGATGCCACCTGCAAAATACAGACAGCATCTTCTTCAAATTGCTTAAAGACTTTTTTATAAATGTCCTTTATAAAGGGTACATTTTAAGGAGGGACTGGATTTTTTATTATTGTTTTACCATATTCACTAGCATATGAGCTAGTCCGTGTTGTTGTTCTTGATTTCCAGATTTCCATAATTCTTTTAATAGATTCTCTTCTCTATTTCTTGGTTCTTCATTGTTGGCTAAGTAATTCGCAACCATTTCGGCTGTCTTTGCTAATTGTTCTTCACTAAGACCAAGGCTTTCTCCTTTTGCCACTTTGTCTCCTAAATAAGATTTAAAGGTTGAAAAACTTGATAAGATTTCTTCTTTCTTTTCAGGGTTAGCATTATTAATTTCTTCCTGTACTTTTCCTTGAATATTATCCATCTTGTTTACACTCCCTTTTATTTATTACATCGTGTTTAGCCTTTTTTTCCGAAGTTTAAACAATAATTTACAAGGGTAGCTAAATATTGTGATGAATTATGAATGATGTATAAAAAAGGAGATGACAGGTTATATGAGATTTGACGATGATTTTTATTGGAGAAGTACTCTTTCATTTTTACCTGAGCTTTTATTAGCTTTATTGGTATTACTAATTGGTTTTTTTATAGCAAAATTTTTAGAAAATGTGACATATAAAGTATTGCGAAAGTTTCATGTCAATGAAAAACTCGGTAATACAAAATCCAAGTGGACAGTTGAAAAGGTAATAAGTAAAGTAGTTTTTATTATCGTTTTATTGTTAGCATTTGTTTTGTTCTTTAATATTTTGAACTTGAATTCTATAGCGACACCATTTGTTTCGATGTATTCAGGTTTAACAGGAGCTTTCTTGAATATTTTGAAAGCTGGATTGATTTTATTATTTGCTTGGGTGTTAGCAACAGTCGTGAAAAAAGTTATTCAAGCTGCTGGCAACAAGCTTAATTTAAACAAGTATGTTGAAAAGACGGGAGTAAAAGCGAAAGAGGAAGACCAAGCAAAATGGACAGATACAGCAGCTAATGTTGCATACTATCTAATTTTCTTGCTATTTATTCCTGCTGTATTAAGTGCTCTTGGAATAGATGGATTAAGCGGACCTTTTGAAGGAATGGTTGCTAGTTTTTTTAACTTTATTCCTAAGTTAATATCTGCTGCTATCATTTTTGCGATTGGTTGGTTTGTTGCGAAACTTGTTAGTAATTTAATAGAGAAGTTTTTACAATCTGCAGGTGCCGATCGTTTAGCTCATAAGCTGAAGCTTTCATCATTCTTTGAAGGGACGAGCGTTTCAAAAGTTGTAGGAATTATTGCATTTGTTTTAATTATGATTCCTGTTACTATTTCTGCATTGGATATTTTAGATATAGACGGAATTTCAGAACCGGCAGTTGCTATGTTAAACGACATTATGGCAATGCTTCCTAAAATTGCGATTGCAATATTACTAGTCTTAGTAGGTATTGTAGCCGCAAGATGGGTAAAGGATATTGTCGTTTCATTGCTTGAAAAACTTGGCGTAAATTCAATCTTTGGTAAAATGGGATTCAATTCGACATCGGGAGCTGCTCCTTCATTTGCAGCATTGCTTGGAACAATCGTTCAAGTAGTGATAATCTTATTGTTTGTTGTGGAAGCACTTCAGTTATTAGAGCTAGACTTTATGGTTGTTTTAGCTACTGGCATTTTCGCTTATTTACCATCCGTTATTGCTGCAATTATAATTTTAGCGGTAGGATTTTGGTTAGCGAACTTAGTTGAAAAACTTGTTGGAAGTTTAATGAAACATGCATCAGGAACACCGCATTTCTTACGCTATGTTGCAAAATATGCTATCTTAGCATTTGCATTCTTCATGGCTTTAGATCAATTAGGAATTGCTGCTTCTATTATTAACTCAGCGTTTATCTTAATATTAGGTGGCGTTGCGTTGGCATTTGGTCTAGCTTTTGGCCTCGGCGGAAAAGAGCATGCTGCTCGATACTTAAGTAAAATGGAAAGAAGTTTAGAAAACGCTGAAGTAACGAAGGAAAATTATAAAGTTCAAAAAGAAACAATGAAAGAATCATTCAAAGAGAATTTCAAAGGACGTACACAGGCTGAAAAGAGTCTAAAAGGAACAAGACCACATGTAGATGAAGTCAATCCAGTAAATGATAGCGGGATTGGAAATTCAAACAACAACGGAGTGGAGCCTGGAGATACGGGGTATAATATTCCATCTACCGATGATTTGTATCCTTATGACGATCTTCCACCAACAAATGATCGACCTGATATAAATAAATAAAGCAAAAATGAAAAAGCTCTGGTCAATAAAATGCCAGAGCTTTTCTTCAATATATCTGGAAGTGAGGAACTATTACAAATTTGTTACTGGTGCCTGGCACCAGTAACAATATCTTAACAATTCAAAACTAATTCGAATTTCGTAAATTATTGTATTAAAAGAATTTACGATTTCGTAAGAGTCTTATATACTTAAATGATGAGAATGTGAAAAAGAGATGTAAGTCGAGGTGTTTTTGTATGGCAAGAGGTCGAAAAGTAGATTCTGATGGGGCAGTGACTAAACGCCTACTCCTTGATATAGCAATTGAACAGTTTGCTGAGTATGGTTACCATGATACGAAAATAAGTGAAATTGTAAAAAAAGCAAAAGTCACACAGCCTACTTTTTATTTGTATTTTAAAAGTAAAGAAGCTATTTTTCAGGAAATTACAGAATCCTTTCAAAAACAGCTTAGAATATTAACATCAGAAAGCCTCTTAGAGGAAAACATAGAAGATAGTTCATTAAAAAAAGAAATACAGTCCGGATTAATCAAAATGTTTACCTTTTTCTCAGAAAATCCTTTGTTGACCCAAATTGGTTTTTATGAAGCTGAGTCAGCCAGGGAGTTGAAAATGAATATGGTTAAACATGTGACGGAAAATTTGGAAGCAGAAAAAAAACTGGGATATTTTTCTCAAGATTATCCGATGAACATAGTAGCAGAGAGCCTTGTAGGATCTATTGAAAGGTTAACTCTCCATGAGATATTAACTGGTCGTAGTACCCCAGAGGATCTTGCAAAGGTTCTAGTAGATATATATTTTTCTGGCATTAAAAAAATAGCGAACAAGAACGCACTATTGTCATAGAGATCCTATGATGAAAGTGCGTTTTTTCATGTGCTTACCAAGTTCAAGACTTTTTGTTATCTAGTATTACAGGTATATTACGGGTGCCTGGCACCAGAAATTGTTTTGACATACAGAAATAACACAATTTATTAACGCTAGGTTAATAGTAGGTGGTTACAATGAATCTCTAATAGAAAATTTTATTTAGGGGGAATGAATGTTGAACTTTAAAACAAAGTTAATTACTGGAGTTACGGCAGCAAGTATTTTATTGGCAGGAAGTCAGTCTTATAATGTATTAGCGAAAGATCAAAGTCCTTATTTTGAGTACCGAGCAGATAATTTAAAGATTTCGCAGATTGGTCAATATGATAGTGAATCTGGAATAGGTGGTACGGAAATCCTAGCTTATGATGAAACCTCGAAAAAGGCTTTCGTAACGAATGGTGCAAAATCAGGCATTGATATTCTTTCTTTTAAATCACTCAAGTCAGAAAAGTATACAGAGTTAAAATTAGAAAAGCGTATTCTTTTAAAAGATTTTGGAATTAAGAATGTAGATGATATTACAAGCATTGCAGCACATCCTACGAAAGATTTAGTTGCGATTTCAGCTGTGGCTAATCCGAAAACCGATCCAGGGTACATCGTTTTTATTACTAAAGCTGGTAAATATTTAAAAAAAGTGCAAGTTGGTTCTTTACCTGACATGGTGACTTTCACACCTGATGGATCGAAAGCGATTGTTGCGAATGAAGGAGAGCCAAGTACAGATTATAAAGTGGATCCAGAAGGAACGGTTTCCATAATAGATGTGACGATGACAGCAGATAATTTTAAGGCAAATACGTTATCTTTCCAAGGCGTACAACTAGATGACAAGGTGCGAGTTAGTTCAAAAGGAACGACTATGCAACAGTTAGAGCCGGAATATGTGACGGTATCTGAAGATAGTAAACTTGCTTATATTTCGATGCAAGAGAATAATGCAATTGCAACAGTAGACTTAGTAGAAGGAAAAATTCTTCACGTGAAAGGACTTGGAGTGAAAGATCATTCTGTTACTGGAAATGAACTCGATGGTAAGCGTGATGGAAAAACAGTCATTGAGCGACTGCCACTACTAGGTTTATATATGCCTGATGCGATTGATACTTTTACTTCAGGAGGAAAAACATATATTTTAACTCCGAATGAAGGAGATGCAAGAGACTATGAGGCATACTCCGAGGAAGCTGAAATTGGTGACATCGCAGATAAGATAAAATTGAGAGCTGAAAATTATGCTGGATTTACGCAAGAAGAGTTAGATAAAATGGTAGAAGATGGCCTTTTAAATGACATGAAAAAAACAAAAGTCACGATGGAAAATGGATTAGTAGCGGATGGAACATACGATGCTTTATATTCATTTGGTGGTCGGAGTTTCTCTATTTTCGACGCTGAATCGATGGAACTTGTATATGATAGTGGAAATGAATTTGAAAAAATAACAGCAAAAGCTATGCCGGAAGTATTTAATACAGATAATGAAGAGATTGCATACGATAAGCGTAGCTCTGCAAAAGGGCCAGAACCGGAAACTGTAGTAAGTGGTGAAGTGAATGGGACGAAATATGCCTTTATCGCTTTGGAACGTGTGAGTGGTATCATGGTGTACGACTTATCTAATCCGTTTGAACCAGAATTTGTTCGTCTGATTTCAAGCAGAGATTACAGTGAAGATATTAAAGGGGATGTTTCACCTGAGGGACTTCGTTTTATATCTGCAGAAAAAAGTCCAACAGGAAACGCACTTCTTGCTGCTACCCATGAAGTATCGGGCACCGTAGCTGTATATGAATTAAAAGCAGATATACTAAATAAAAATCTTCTATTAAAAGAGAAGAAAGATAAAAAGAGCGAAAAGTAAATAGAATAGTAGAAAAAACGGCCCCAAAATAACTATAATATTTGGGGCTTTTTTATGTTGCAGAAGTGTTACTGGTGCCAGGCACCAGTAATACTCTCGAAACAAAGGCTCGATCTCCATACTTTTAATTTTTCATGGTTGGAAGTATAATAACTATAAATGATTTAATTTTCTGATAATTATCAAGCGATTCACATTTCAACGACAAAGGGGTTTGGGAAATGTTTGTTTCTGAAAAGTTGGCACTACATGCTTTAAATCAGCCTGAAAAAGTAATTACGAAGTTTGAAGGAAGAGAAACGACATACGCAAAGTTTTTTGAAAAAGCTAAGCGTTTAGCAGGGTATTTTCAAGAAAAGGGATATAAAAAAGAGGATATTATAGCTGTTTATTTGAATAACTCCGATTACTTTTTAACTTGTTACTATGCATGTCAGCTTGGGGGATTTACGGTATTGCCAGTGAATACGAAGCTAACCGCTCCAGAGGTGGATTATATTTTTAAACATTCCGAAGCAAGGGTACTTATATATGATGTTTCTTTCAATTCTGTTTTAGAGGAAATTAAAGATACGTTTGAACAATTTGAAGATTATTTAAGAGTTGGAGAAGATGATAGTTTACAAGCTGTTTTAATGGATGAAACCATTCCATTTAATGATACGCCTATTCATCCAGAGGATACGACAGTTATTTTTTATACGTCAGGAACAACCGGTAAACCAAAAGGGGTTATGTTGACAGCTGCTAATGTAAAAGCGGCAGCAGAGATTTGGGGCGAAGCGGTAGGGTATAAGGACACTGATCGTGTTCAAATTGTAACTCCTTTATTTCATTGTGCGGCTAGTCATGTTTTCTGTATTCCTGTCATTTATGCAGGGGGGACTATTGTCATTGAAGAAGCTTTCTCACCTGAGAAAGCACTCAATACAATGGAGAAAGAAGAAATAACTATTTTCTTTGGGGTACCGGCGATGTATATGATTTTATTGAATACACCTAAAATGTCTGAATTAGAGCTTCCTCATTTACGACTCTTTACATATGGAGCTGCCCCAATGCCGTATGAGCTCGTTCGAAAAGTGAAATCGTTCTATCCTAATGTCAAGGTGCAAAACCTTTATGGGCAAACAGAAAACTCTCCCGCTGCTACCACCTTGAAAGACCATTTTGCTTTAGATAAGGTTGGCTCAGTTGGAGAGGCATTACCTCAGACAGAGGTGCAAGTAGTGAATGAATTTGGCGAACAGCTCCCTGTCGGCCAAGTTGGGGAAATTGTAGTAAAGGGTCCACAAGTAATGAAGGGATATTTAAAAAATGAAGAGGAAACCAGACAAGCGATTCAAAATGGATGGTTATATAGTGGAGACTTAGGTAGATTTGATGAGGATGGGTTACTTTATATAGTAGATCGTAAAAAAGACATGATCATTCGAGGAGGGGAAAATGTTTATCCTGTAGAAGTAGAAGAAGTGTTATATCAAATACCCGAAGTTCTTGAAGCAGCAGTAGTGGGGGTGCCCCATAGGATTTATGGTGAGGTACCAAAAGCTTTCGTTGTAATAAAACAAGGTCAAACATTAACGGAAGAAGATGTTTTATCTTTTAGTTCAAAACAACTGGCAAAATTTAAATTACCTGCAGAAGTAGTTATAATCGATAGTCTCCCTAGAAACGCAAGCGGAAAAGTCCTAAAAAATGCATTGAGAAGTGAAGGATAGTTACGAGAAAATAAAAAAGCATTTCATTCCTTTATGAATGAAATGCTTTTTCTTTATTTTTATTGCAGAATTTTAACTTTTAAGCTTTTTAACTGGGAAATATTGATTGTGTATTTATTTTCAGTAGTAACAAAAATATTCCCGTTAACAAATTCTCTTTTTGCAGTTCTAATATCTGTATTTGTTTCAAAAGCTAACTCTTTTCCACCTTGAAAAACAAGATAGAATTTGTACTTTTTAAGTCCACTTATTTCTCTCAATATTTCCACTCCTTTACAAAAGAAGTATATCATGTAATTTGAACCATTATCAATGATTCCTTTTTAATTAATATTACCTAAAAAATAATAATTTAACGATGTTGTTACTATTCAATTAATAATTTTATGAGTAAATTTGCCCCAACATAAAATACCTACTGCAAAGCAATAATATGAATTATTACAGGTGCCTGGCACCAGTAATAATTCTGTAACTTTATTTTTTCATAAAAAATTACAGTTCCAAGTATCTTTATAATGAGATATTTGTTGGGTGCAGACCTTTGAAAAATAAACCTAAAGTAATAAAAGTAATTATTAATTATATATATTTGATATTTTTGGATATATAAAAGATAGAAATGAAAAATATTTAATAGATAAATTAAATATTTTAAGTTTAGTGACAATAGTCTGTGTGATGATAGTTCTATGTGAAAAATATGACTCTTTAAATTTTTTTGACGGAGAGAAAATAGAGTGTTATTTATAATATTAAGGAAAACTTAGGAAAATATATTTCTAGTAATTTCCATTACAACTATTACAAAAATAATAAATTTATTTTTCAATTTAGGTTTATCTCTTATTTATATGGGGGATGAAAGTAATGTGGATGTAAGTCAAAAGTTGGTAATTCATAAGTAGTGCAATGTTTTCAACACATATAGAGGGCACTTCGCTAATTGAGTATTTTAGAATAGTCGGAAGTTACTCCTAATATTTTGGTGGTTTCATAGAAAGCACAAGGTCAGGAATATCTGTAAGTAAAAGGTAATTTATTTGTTCTAGTATCTGAGAACGGATGATTACTTTTGAAGGCAGTTATTTTATAAATTTTACTAAATTATATAACAAGGGAGATGTATGGAATGTCAGGAATTATTCGCGTAACACCCGCTGAGCTTGATGCTATGGCTGGACGTTACAACCATGAATCAAGTGAAGTAGCTTCTCAAATTGGTCGTCTAGATGGAATGATCGGGGAGCTTCAATCTATTTGGGAAGGTGCTTCAAGTGCAGCGTTTGCTGAGCAATATGAAAGATTAAAACCGCATTTTAATGAAATGCGTGAGCTTTTAAGTGAAGTTGGAGTTCAATTAAGCCGTGCTGGTCAAGCGCTTCAAGACGCAGACCAACAAATTGCAGGACAAATTCGCGGATAAGTGGTTCCTTTTTAGTTAGGTTAAATAAAGAGCGTGTTCCTCATTGGAAGACGCTTTCACGTTGACAAAATCAAATTTCGAAGGTGTCACTTCAGACTGTCTTGAAAACGCTTGTCATTCGAGACACGCAGCACGATGCGGAAGCGAATAGAACTTATTAGTTCATGAGCTTACAAAGAAGTGCAAACGCTCTTGTTTGCGACGAGTAACCACAGGAGCAAGTAACGAAGAATGCGAGCGTTTGTCAACAGTCTGAGAGCGTGTTCCTCATTGGAAGACGCTTTTTCCTTAAGAATATAGATTGTTCCAATTTTCATTTCACATCACCATCAATAAACGACAGTCGCTTTTTTAGGAGGTACAAACTATGTATATAGAGATTACGGTAGATCTTTCGAATTATGAAAGTAATGTAATCGATTTAAGGCTTTCCAATTATTATACGATGAAAAAAATGATTGATATAGCATGGCAAGCAAATTCAATTTCCAGTACTCCGCGTGAAGGGCATTGGGTTCGAGTAGTTAATAAGGATAAAATCTACCCAGGGCATCTGACGATGGAAGCGTGTGGAATTACGACCGGTGATCGTATTGAAATCATTTGAAGGAGCAATATAAATGGCGACTAACGTACATACATATTTGAAAAATCGGATAGGAGCAGAAATAAATCAAGAAGAAAATAAAACCACTTTTGTATTCCAGAAGGAACGAGTTGGTTTTAAAAGGACTTCTGAGATTATATTTCTGAAAGAAGTTAATCCGCAAATTACGAAAGACATAGTCATAACAGATGACGAATTGATTATTCAAGCAGAAATTCCTAGTAACTTTAAACGATTTAGTGAAATCCATAAGGAAGATGAAAAATCTCGATGGATGTTCGCCTATCAGCTTGTTGAGAAGGTTCATTCCCACCCATATCCACGCCTCAATCTCATTGTCTGCCCAGAAAATACTGTATATAGCAGAGGAATGGAGCCTCTCTTCATTTATTATGGAGTGCAAGGCAGCCTTCCCCCATTTGAAAAAAATGAAGAACGCATTTGGTTAGAGACGAAAGCAGTTGCAGCAGCTGCTATTGATGGATCCTTCACATTTGAAGAGTACTTAAAGTATTCGGAGATTCTAGAGTTAAAAGAAATCGGTTCATCCATCATGTCGATGAAAGACAGCCAGTCATTACTGAACTATATTAGTGAACAGCTTGACCAGCTAGAAATTAGAGAAAAAGAAAATGTTAGGTTGCCACGCAAAAAGTGGAAAATAACAAAGGGCTTATCTATCAGCTTTGGGGTTTTATTACTTCCTGCAATCGTTTTTACTATTATTTATTTCATTCATGAAAAACCCAAAAACGAAGCATATACCCTTGGCCATGAATATTTTCTAGGTCAAAATTACAGTCAAGTTGTTACCGAACTGAGTCCATATAGTGTCAAGTCCATGCCCTATGTCGTCCTTTATGAACTTGCCTATTCTACCGTTACAAATGAGCGATTAGACGAGGAACAGAAAAAGAATGTGCTTTCTAACATAACTCTTCAAACTGATGTAGATTATTTGAAGTATTGGATTTACATAGGTCGAGGAGAAGCGGAGAATGCAGTTGATATAGCACGTGCCATGGAAGATGGAGAGCTAATTACTTATGGATTATTGAAGAGAAGAGAGGAAATAAAAGCAGATCAAGATCTTTCAGGAGAAGAAATTCAAACACTTGTAGAGGAAATAGATAGAGAAGTAGAAGAATATGAAAAACTGATGGAAGAAGAAGAGGAATCCGATAACTAAGTGGAAAATAACAACGGATTGAAAGAAGGTGTACTAATTGTTGCAGTTATGGGTTTTTTATGGGGATGATTATCAACGGTTAAATTGGGAGGGAAATGATTTATCATCCCTCACAATCGGACCTGGTATTGAGCACGATCTCACGATATTGTCCTACCCTTTTACTCATGGGCCAATAACAGTTAAGAAAGAAGACAATAAGTATTACGTCCATGATGGCAATAAAAAAATAGGAGATATAAGTATAGCGAAGGGCATCACCATTGAACAACGAGAACGGGTTCTTCGTTTATATATATCCTACTCACCTATTACATCTAAGACCTACTTTATCGATTATGAAAATGAAATATCGTTTAGTTGTCAACTAGAGAATGCAACTTTCCAAAGACAAGAAGTCCAGTTTCCAGAAGTGGAGTTTGGACATTTTTCGCTAAATAAAATTGAAGCTGGTTGGATTGTTAAGAAAGAATTTAATTGTCCTTTATATGTAAACGGAAAACGTTCCGAATCTAATCATGTTCTCCAAATGGGTGACGTCATACAGTGGGCGTTTATGGAAATGAAACTTGTTGAAAAGGATATGTTGGAAGTCGTTTCTTCGGTAAAATATGAAACTATTCTTCCCGAGATAGACGTACCTAAATCCGAAATACTAAATATATACCCTGAGTATAGACGGACACCTCGGATGATATATGATTTACCAAAAGAAAAGGTTTCCTTATCTTTTCCTACTCAGGAAAGCGATGATAATGGTCGAAGTCTTTGGCTAATTATCGCTCTGCCACTCGTTATGTTAATCGTAATGGGTGTTGTTGCAATTTTTATTCCAAGAGGGACTTATATTATTATTTCCGTTACTTTGTTTGTATTGGTTTTAATCACATCGACGGTTCAATACTTTAAAGATCGAAAAAAACGAAAGTTGAATGCGGAGAAAAGGCGACGAGTATATACTGCTTACTTGAATAATATGCGTCAAGAGCTTTATGAGCTTTCTGAAAAACAAAAATTTGTATTAGAGTATCATTTCCCGTCTTTTGAAGAAATGAAACAAATGACGAAGCAGTTGTCTGGTCGAATCTGGGAAAGAACATTAGACAGTCATGACTTTTTGGAATTTAGACTAGGAACTGGTGAAGTTCCTGCAAGCTATGAAATTTCTCTGTCATCCGGTGATTTAGCGAATAGAGAAGTAGATGACCTTCTCGAACAGGCGCAACGAATGGAAAAAGTTTATAAAGAACTCCCGAATGCACCCATTACAACACACTTATCAGAGGGGATATTAGGTCTGATTGGGAAAGAATCGGTTATTAAACGAGAGCTGCAGCAAATTATTGGGCAACTCGCATTTTCTCATAGTTACCACGATGTAAGATTCGTTTACGTTTTCAACAATAAAGAATACAAAGATATCGAGTGGATAAAGTGGTTGCCACATTTTACGTTACCTCATATGCATGCAAAGGGTTTGATTCATAATGAGGAGACACGCGATCAGTTGCTGTCGTCGCTTTATGAAATAATACGAGAACGTGATGCCGATGAAATGAAAGGGAAAATAAAATTTGCTCCACATCTCATTTTCATCATTACGGATTATTCCTTACTAGCAGAGCATGTCATACTCGAATATTTAGAACGCAAAAATAATAAGGATCTTGGTATATCCGTCATTTTTGCCGAAACTGCACAAGAGAGAATGACCGAAAATGTTCATACACTAGTCCGCTATGTGAATGAACGAGAAGGAGATATTTTAATCGACGCTGGAAAGGCACTAGAAAAACCTTTTCACTTGGATCAATACGAACAGGAGACGAATGAACGTTTTGCTCGTACCCTAAAAACGCTTAATCATCAAATAGGCATGAAAAACTCTATACCAAACTCCGTCAGCTTTTTGGAAATGTTCGGAGTGAAAGATGTAGAAGATGTACCGATAAGCAGAAATTGGAAGACCAATGAATCAGCTAAATCTCTTGCTGTCCCAATTGGTTTCAAAGGAAAAAAAGAACTTGTCCATTTAAATCTTCATGAAAAAGCACATGGACCTCATGGTTTATTAGCTGGTACAACAGGATCGGGTAAAAGTGAATTTCTTCAAACATATATTCTATCGCTGGCCGTTCATTTTCATCCGCATGAAGTGGCGTTTTTACTGATTGACTATAAAGGTGGGGGGATGGCACAGCCATTTAAAAATATTCCTCATCTTTTAGGTACGATCACAAATATTGAGGGTAGTAAAAACTTTAGTATGCGTGCACTTGCTTCTATTAATAGTGAGCTGAAGCGTAGACAGCGTCTGTTTGATCAGTTCAGTGTCGCACATATTGATGATTACACGACACTTTATAAAGAAGGAAAGGCGAATGAGCCCTTGCCACATCTGTTTTTAATTTCAGATGAATTTGCCGAGTTGAAAAGCGAGGAACCTGAATTTATTCGTGAGCTGGTAAGTACAGCACGTATTGGCCGAAGTCTAGGAGTCCATCTGATTTTGGCAACTCAAAAGCCGGGTGGAATCATTGATGAACAGATCTGGAGTAATGCACGTTTCCGTGTTGCATTGAAAGTACAGGATGCATCCGATAGTAAAGAAATATTAAAAAATGGGGATGCTGCAACAATCACTGTTACAGGTCGTGGATATTTACAGGTAGGGAATAACGAAGTATATGAATTGTTCCAATCTGCCTGGAGCGGGTCACCTTATATGGAAGAAACGCTTGAAGGAGAAGACGATGTAGCTATAGTAACCGATCTTGGTCTATATCCGCTTTCTGGTATTGAAACGAATGTGAGCAGGAAAAAGAGCAGTCTAACGGAAATGGAAGCTGTCACTACAAAAATAGCAAAAATTCAAGAGGATTTGTCCATTCAGAAGCTATCTAGTCCTTGGTTGCCTCCACTCGCATTAAGAATAGAAAGTACAAATGAAGAATCAACAACAAAGCAGGCTTTTCCAATTGGAATGATGGATGAGCCGGAGAAACAGAGTCAAACACCAATTGCTTATGACTGGAAAAAGGATGGAAACGTAGGTATTTTTGGTTCTTCTGGATATGGAAAGTCGTACACTTTATTAACGATGCTATTAGGGATTAGTAGTAGGTTAACTCCGAGTGAAGCGCATTTTTATATGTTAGATTATGGAAATGGTTCGTTGCTACCACTTCGACAGCTTCCCCACACAGCGGATTATTTCACGATTGACGAAGAGTTAAAACGTGAAAAGTTAATAAAATTAATGAAAAAAGAAATCTCCGAAAGGAAAATAGCGTTCCAACAAGCAGAAGTTAGTAATATTCATATGTACAATAATCTGATTGCTAAGCCATTACCGCTAATTTATATCGTTGTGGATAATTATGATATTGTCCGCGAAGAGATGGAAGAATTGGAAGCACAGTTAATCCAATTCGCGCGAGACGGGCAATCTCTGGGAATTTATTTATTGATTACGGCAACAAGAGTACAATCTGTTAGACAGTCACTTATGAATAACTTAAAAACAAAAATCATTCATTATTTATTTGATACGAGTGAAGCATATGGAATTGTAGGTCGAGTTCCATTTGATTTGGAACCATTCCCTGGAAGAGCCATTGTTAAAAAAGAGGATGTTAAATTTGCACAAATTTTCTTGCCTGCAAGTGGTGTGGATGATTTTGACGTATTGGAAGCAATTAAATCCAAAGTTCAATCTTTAATAGCTAAATATAGCGAGTATGAACTTCCTAAACCAATACCGATGCTACCTTTCGAATTAACATCCATCAGCTTTCCTATTTATATCGATCGTAAAAAAGAAAATGGAATTGTTTCAATTGGATTAAATGAAGAAACGGTTCGTCCAGTGACAATTAATTTCCAAAAAAATCGTCATTGCCTTCTTGTCGGGCAAGTTCAAAGAGGAAAAACGAATGCGTTGAAATGGATTATTCAAAATTTAGAAGAGCAGGAAACAGGCTTTATTGCAGTATTTGATAGTTTCGATCGTGGATTGTCCATGTTTTCAGAGGAATCAAAAGTAAATTATTTAGAAACGAAAGAAGCTCTTGTTAACTGGGTTACACATATCGAACAATATTACGTGAATGTAGAAAAAGAGTATTTAGAAAGTTTACAACAAGGAAACGGAACACCAAAGATAGTGCTTTCTTATTTCATTATCGATGGCTACACAAGATTTTTACAGCTTGCAGATCCTAGTATTCAAGATCGACTCTCTAAGCTGATGAAAAAGTATTCACATTTAGGATTTAATGTCATTGTTTCTGGTAATAACGCTGAAATCACGAAAGGATATGATGCATTTACAAATGAATTGAAGCTAGTCCGACAAGCACTTCTATTTATGAAGAAATCAGAGCAGACATTATATACATTGGCATACGAACGAAAAGAAGCGGAACTTCCGCTAGGATTTGCACATTATATTTTAAACGGGAATGCTACAAAAGTTCTAACCCCGTTATGCAAGATTGAGAGGAAGATCGTTCAATGAAAACGACGGATAAAAGTAAAATGTGGAAACTGATTGCGGGAATATTGCTCATCTTAGCTCTTCCCATCTTATTTTTTCAACTAATGGGTGTAAATATTTTAGATTTAAATACGCCAAATAAGCGAGTAATCGCAATTGTTAACGAAGACCAGGGTCTATCGAAAGAAGATGAAAATGTTGATATGGGAGTGGAGGTTGTTTCCATTTTGGCGGATGGTTCCCCATATAAATGGGAAGTGATGGGACGCGGGGCAGCAGAGAATGGATTGAAATCCAACCAGTATGAAGCAATTGTATACATTCCTTCTAATTTCTCTGAAAATATTATGTCTTATGATCAGCAAAATCCGAAGAAAGCGGAATTCTCTTATCAAGTGCAACGACAGAAAACTGGCGTTCGTAAAGAAAAGGTCCTGTATGAAATTGAATCAGCTACTAATAGAGTGAACGAAAAAATCTCCACACTCTACTGGAGCTATGTTGCACAGGAAATGAATCATATTAAGAAAGAATTTAAGAATATTTTAGGGAAAGAAACAGAATTTTTAACTGCAATGGCAGGCTATTATAAACCTGAGTCCGAAACATTGGCAGAAGAAATGAAAAGACAAAAAGAGCAAATGCAAGGACTACTTTCCCAAATTAGTTCTGCCAATAATGGCTATAATTCTCGTATTCAAAATGCTGATTCTTTTGGTCTGCAAATGAATGGTTTTATCACATATGTACAACAATATAAACAATTTCAAGATACACAAAAAGAAATACTTCAGCAAGTTCAAAACGACAGTCTTGCAAAAATTCATGCTGCTGCAGCAGCTCAAACAGAGCAATTTAATAAATCAGTACAACAACTAGAAGAAAACAACGAAAGATTGAATGAAGAAATAGTAAAAGTAAATGGGATTATAGATGAGAATAAAGAAAAATTCAATGCATTATCAGAATTGCGTAAGAGTGAGGTTGATCGACAGCTTGCAGACCTCCTAGTTGTTCAAGGTACAGCAATAGATCGATATAACAATACAATTCTAAGCAATCTAGAAAAAGGTATTGCAGCAGGAAAAAGTGGAACTGGAGTACTAGGTATTGAAAATATCGGTACTAATCCACAACTTCTAACAACGATTCAAGAGGAAATGGCACGTAAAGCAACTGTAAAAACTGATACTGTGCTACCAAACATGGAAGAGGAACGTGCGAAGGTTAACGAAATATTATCAGCACTTACTTCCTTGAAAGCGAAAGTAGCTGAAACAGACCCAACCTCTACATTGTTAGGAGAGCTGGAGCAACTTCAAGCTGAATTAACTTCTGTTCAAACAGTTATTTCCGAAAAGGAAACAGTTTGGACAAATGCAAAGCAATCAGGAGCAGCTGATTATGTAAAAGCATCAAGTGATTATGCAAGCTTGCTAGAAAGCTACAATTCTGTGTACAGAGAATATGAATCTGTTCAACAAATTTTAAATTCCTATCCTGCAGATACTGCAAAAATTGGAGCCATTATTAAGCAAAAGGAAGAGTCTCTTCTAAAGCATGATCGTTTATCGGCTGATCAGAAAACGAGATTGGAAGAATTATTTACAAAGGGTGCGGCGAATACAGAATTGAATTCGTTGCTTTCCTATTATGCTACCTTGGAACAATTTGAGTTTACGCTTAATGAAGGTGGGGGAAGTACGAATAAAGACGCACTTCTAAAGGATGAAATATTAACCGCTCTATTGAAAAATGTGGTGGATATGAATGAATTAGAGCTTGAAAGTTGGACTTCTGTGAGTGATGGAATCCCGGCAACTCAGCTCGGTATGACTGATTTAAGTACTACTTTTGCTGCGATGATGACTGGATATAAGGAAACAGCAGAACAGCAACATGCTTCCTTAGTGAGTGATTTAGATTCTATTGATCAGCAAGCGAATTTGCTTCTTCAGCAAATTCAAACACCTTCCACGATGGGAACAGCCGAACCTTCAGCAACAGTTACGGAAGGAGAAGTAGTGGCAGGACAACAAAATGTAAGCAATCAACTCCTTAGCTTAAGTGAGATGATTCAAGCTTTATCACAGAAACAAAATAGTTTAGTGAATTACGCCAATGATTTACATGTGAAAGCCGATGGTATTAAAGATACTTCCAATGAATTCAGCAACAAGTGGGAAACAAACGTGGACGCTATGTCCGATTTTGATGGGGACATTCAAGAATTTCTTGCGAATACGTATGTGGATGGTCAAGAGAATGGATATGTGTTCAATCACTTCGTGAATCCGTTAGAAGTTAAAGGGGAAGCAACCTTATCAGATGAAGGAAAAAAAGTTCCACCAGTTATTCTATTTATCATTTTGCTTATTAGCAGTCTACTGATAGGATACTTTACGTATCAAATGAAGGATGGTCCAATCGGTCTACGATTAGGATTAACTGCAATACTTTCTATACTAGTCGGACTGATTATAAGTCTATACAGCATCAACATGTATATTCTAAACGATCAACGAGCAGTTGAGTGGACAATATTCACGATACTTTTGTTGTTGGCGGGTGCTTCGATTATTCGAGCTGCTCTTGAATTTGGTCAATCGGCAGGTTGGATAGCAAGTGTCGCTTTGATGTGTTTATACATCATTCCACTTCTTATCCTTGCTGTTCCAGACATTAAACTTCCAGATGTTCTATCTACTGTTTATATGTCCATTAAATATGAGCCTGAAACAAGTTTTATAGCTGGAGCGATCATAACAGCCGTTATTGCAATAATCATGTTAACCGTTTCTTATTTTATGAATAAAAATAAAAAAGTGGAATCTGCCAAGGCAGCTGAAGCCTATGAGCTTTAAACAATTTACCCTACTGTTTTCTGTGCTAATGATCAGCTGGTTATTAGCACAAACAACTGTGCATGCAAACGAAGAAAAATCTAATAAAGAATTAGAACCTGTTATCTATGAGAAATTGAAGTTCAAGAAAAACACCGATTATTTGCATGATGGTAAAAAGACAGAAATGAAAAATACCATTCCTGAAAAGCAATTTAATATTTATTTTGATGGAAGACGTCAACTTCCAAAACGAGAGGATACGTCCTATTTATTTCAAACTTCAGAACGAGGCGAGGTAAGCACAGTTTCAGCAAAAACTTCTGATTTAAAGCTTTTCTCAAATGAAAGCAAAGGGGAAAAAGAGCAATCTGGCACCTCGTTAAATATGGAGGAACCAGCAGGTAATAAGACACGAACGATGATATTACTCGCAATCATCGCAGTAGGTATTGTTACGTTATTCATGGTGTTTATACCAAAAATGGTGAACACTCCTACTACAAATAAATCGATACGTCCATAAACACTCGGGAGAGGGGGAACAGGTTTGTTAGGATATTATTATGCACTTCTTCACAAGAAACAAGAGGAGATAAGAAGACTGAACGAATGTCAGTCATCACTATCAGATAAGCAGGCTCAATTCAACGAAAATGAACATAAATGTCTTGAACCAGAGCTTACAACAACTACTTGGCATGGGACACTTGCCACTAGTTTCGATGAAATTCGGGAAGCCGGAATCCATACTTCTTTTTTAGAGATAGCTGGAGCCCAGTTCGCAGCTGTATTTAGTGCGATTGCTGCTAAAATAGCATCACTCCAAGCTGAAATAGCTTCTATAGAGCAAATAATTGCGAATTTATTAGCCGAAGAGGCAAGGGAAAAGGCATCTAAATAAAGAAGGGGGGGATTTTTTATGTCAACAGAAGTGAAAATTGTGTATGCAGAAGTGGAAGCTCAATTAAGTGAAATGACAAATGCAAAGGATTCGCTTGTACCCACAGCAGAGCCACCTATTACCGGTAATACACTAGATGTTGTTACTAAATTAACGGAGCTTTCAACGAAACTTGAACAGCTATTGACAAAATATCAAACTATTTTAACTACCAATATTCAAACGACGACCAGTTCTGTGGAATTTATGAATGAGACCGATCAAAACATCTCAACGGCTATGCAATGTACAATTGATGGACCAAAGCAGGTGATGCAATGAAAGTATTAGACGTTAACCCCTTTCATGAAGGCTTACAGCGAAATATTACACTCCTCACTAGACTTGATACGGAGATGAATTCTATTAAGAGCTCTATCGAAGGTCTTGTTGCATTAGAAAATTCTTTAAAGGGAGATGGGGGGAATGCAATTAGAGCATTTTATAATGATTGCCATATCCCTTTCTTACAGTTTTTCACTACATTTAAATCTAACTTCGATAGTACGCTTACTCAGATGAAGTCTGCACTGGATGCTTTAGAGCCAGATCAAAACGGTTTTATTCGTCAAAGCTTTTTAGAAGGTGAAGTGGAAGAAGGACTTACTGAAATTTCTCAGGTCACTAGTAATCTGACAGATGAATCAAATGCCATCATGGACCAGGTAGCTGATATTGTTGCTCTTCCACATTTGAATGATAGTGGTGTCCAAGACGGCGTAAAAAATGCTCGGAAGAAGCGAGATGATACCGTTACGGATCTAAATGAATTTGATTCGACTCAAACAAATGCATTGTCGCAGGTAGAAGCTGATTTGCTCATGATGGAACTATGGTTAATTGATCTAGAAGGAATGATGAACGACGGCTTGACGGATATTGACTTCCCGGCTGATCGTTGGGCAGAATATACGCAAAGTCACCCATTAAAAACTGAGCTTGAGAGTCGATTAGGAGACACGGACAACGTAAATGCAGAAGGGAAAGAAGAAGATCCAGGAAATGTGTCGTCAGCAAATCCTCAAGTGAAAGAGTTGAAAACTGCAGTCGATATGGCCAAAAGAGCAAATACTGCAATAACAGGTGGTGTCTCTGCATTTGGAATGTATGTAGCTGGTAAAGAAGGTGGATTGAGCACCTCAAGAGTATTTAATCCAAAAACTGGCACGTACTCGTATAGAATCAATGCAACAGGCAAAGCAATGAGACATCTGGGAGTAGATTTAGATTCAAAAGCATTTAAAGAATTAATGCGTAATGTTCCAAAAGGAAATAAAAAGTGGTCGCCAAAGCATTATGAAATTGCAGCAAACAATACAGTTACGCTTAAATATGGTTCGAAGAAGCCTGGACAAAGTGGTTGGTCAGGTACTGGGGATGCGGCATTGAAAAACCATCCTTCGCTTGCATATTGGAATGACCAAGCAACAAATGTTCAAAAAGCTAAAACCGTTGGGGCTGCAACACTAAAAGGAACTGGAAAAGCTTTTACAGATCTTGTCGATGTCAAAGGAATGGTATCAAGTGGACCACTTAAAGGGGCAGGAAAAGCACTTGGTCCAATAGGAGCAGGATTAAGTTATTACAGTAATTATTCAACTGCAGTAGATGCAGGATTAGATGGTGGAGAAGCACATGCTCGTGCAGCTTTGGATACAACAATTGATGTTGCGGTTGGAGGAGCGGTTCAAACCGCATTTACTGCAGCTTTCACCGTTGCCATCCCAATTCCAGGTGTAGGAACGGCAGTAGGTGTGGGACTTGGTATACTTGCGAATGTTGCATTAAATACTAAATTTGGTAAAGAAGACAAATCAGTAATGGATCATGTAAAAGGATGGTTCCACTAATAAAGAAAGAAGTGATTAGAGTGAAACTTAAAGAAGAAGACTTTGAAGTATTAAGAGGTCCGATAGAATCCGGTAGACAAAGTCCTGGAAATTTAGCTTTTGTTCTAATTATCGGTATATTTTTACAAGCATTGCTATATGCCCTTGAATATTTTATGGCCGCTGATTCCACTATTTACCCGTATAAAGATGAAATACTTACAGTACATTTTTGGATAACGGTTGTATTAATAGGATTATCTTTGATTTATGCAATTCCTGCGGGATATAAACGAAGTGAGAAAATGCAGTATTTGCTATCGATCATCGTTACGCAAAACATGTCTTCTATTCCATTTCTAATAATGTCGTTATTTTTAATTGGAAAAGAAGGGGAAGGTTTAATTGCTACTCAAGACTCACTTCTTAATTTCACATTTATTATTTTATTTATAGGATTACTGGTGTTTTTAGCTACCTTTATCCGTTTTTATATTCTTTTGCAAAAAGGCCATTATCGTAAAGGCTCCAAAAAGGGAGAAATACGAGGTCGATTTGAGACTACATCTTATATTCCAGCAGCGACGATTGCAGGTATTGGTATTGTTTTTATTATTCAATACATTGCTCGAAATTCAGCCATCGATGATTTGAATATGATGATTCTTATTGTGGGTGGTATTCTCACATTTTTTGTCATGCTTTTCATACTTCCCGAGCAGCTCGTTATTTGGTATTGTAAGCATCGATTTAAAAGCTTTAATTTTAATGAGCGCGGTTATATAAACAAGCAGCAACTCAATTGAAATGGAGAGTGCTTTCCATGCTTGGGAAACTGGTAGACAAAGTCCTGGAAATTTAGAAATACGAGGTCGATTTTGAAACTAATTCTTATATTCCAGCAATGACTTTTGAGGTTTAGGTATTGTTTTTATTATTTAATACATTGCTCGTAGGTCTGCAATTGATGATCTGATTAGCAGTATCCTTATTGGCGGTGGAATTCTCACATTTTTTGTCATGCTTTTAATACTGCCGGAGCAGCTTGTTATTTTATATTGCAAGTATCGATTCAAAAGCTTTAATTTTTAATGAGCCCGGTTATTTAAATAAAAGAGAATCTTTATAAGAAAGGGTGGATAAAAGATGGGGATCGGAATGTATTCATTAGTGTTTGACAATGTGTTGACATATGAGGTGGAGCAGAAAAAAGAAGATTGGCAAAATGGCGTTTATGAGATAGAGGAATTTACGCTTAATAAAGATGTGTACAAAAACGGCCCTGTATTATTTTCATTTGAACAAAATCGAACAGACGAAAAATTTGGACGTTTCACATACTACTTGCCAATCAGTAGTCCGGTCGTTTTAAGTGATGAAACGGATTTTAAATTTCAAGAATCATTCGTATTGGATAGAGCGTTATTACTACGTCAAGCAGACCAAGAAATAGATTTTTATGCAGCTTATGAAAAAGTGAAATCTTATGCTCGAGCCAATCAAATAGAAGTAGAAGATACATATTATTGCGTATTACTAGAAGTTTACGGTGAATATATTATTGATTTGTATGTACCGATAAAAGGACAGGGTGATGAAGGATGATTGCTGAAAACCATCAAATTGCTTACCGAAATGTCGCATCTAAACTCTATAACTTTTTACCTGAAGAAATCGATATTGCACTAAAAGACTTTGATACGATTTTAACCGATCATGGCTATCATCCAACTGGTCCAATATTTTTTACAATCATTAGCGATCCTACAGCTGAAGTAATGACTGCTGAAATATTTTTACCAATTGCAGAAAGTCAATTTTCTATTCCAAAAGAAGAGGAAGTAAATTTCCGTAGCTATTTTTACGTCAATAACCTTTTAAGCACCAGAGTCATTGATGACTTTGATGCACAGTCTCAAGTGAAGTATTGGGAACTCTTCGATTATATGAAAGAGCACAGATTGACCCAAAAAACCCCCGTATTCGTTCAATTCAAAAAAACAAACTCCAATCGAACCTACGCCGAAATGAGCTTAGGCGTACTATAAAAAAGTGCGAGATGTTTACAAGAATATTACTGGTGCCAGGCACCAGTAATATTCTTGTAACATTTACGAAATATATTGTCAAGTGATTATATATTAAAATTGTAGGATGGTGATTCTATGAAAATATTGGATGTCAGACCGTTTGATGAAGGGTTACAAAGGAATATTCAAATGCTTTCACGTTTAGAAGGGGAAATGCAAACAATCCAAACCGCGGTTAATGGACTTGCTGCGCTGCAAGATTCCTTGAAGGGTCAAGGAGGAGATGCAATTTGTTCATTTTATAATGATGCTCATTTACCTTTTCTACATTTTTTTCTAACGTTTAAAGAAGAGTTTAATCGTAAACTTAAGCAAATGGGTGATGCGCTTACTGCATTGGAATCAAATCCGAATGGATTTATTCGAGAAAGCTTTTTGGAAGGCGAAGTGGAAGAAGGGCTCACGGAGATATCACAAGTCACTAGCAATTTGACAGAGGAATCAAATGCCATTATGAACCAAGTAGCGGATATCGTAGCTCTACCACATTTAGATGATAGTAGTGTTCAAGATGGAGTAACAAATGCTCGGAAAAAGAGAGATGATACAGTAACCGATTTACATGAGTTTGATAGTACGCAAACAAATGCTTTAGCTATAATCGAGGCTGCAATTTTAAATATGGAATTGTGGTTAACAGATATAGAGTACTTAATGTCGGAAGGCCTAACTGATATTCAGTTTCCAAGTGAAGCGTGGAATTATGTACAGGATGCTACACCTATTGGGAAGTTTTATCTTCAACATCAAATTAATTTGCTTGCTGATGACCCGCGAGTGAAAGAAAATGAAGTGGAAATATCCTCTCCTAGTAATACAGAAAAGAACCTTTGGGAAGGTATAATGACAACGGTTGGTCTGGATATTAACGATTGGGAGCAAAAGCCAATCAACGCTACTGCCAATTTGGGTGCATTTGCAGCTGCTGGCTATGAAGCTGGAAAAGATGCAAGAATCGCTGCTCAGGGGGGCGGTGTCCAATTAAAATATCGAACAACTGCACAAGGTGTAACAAAACCTGTCATAAAAGTAACAAACCCGCATCTTTTGGGTGTAAATAAGAAAACTTATTCTGGAGCAAATGCGACTAATTATGCAAAATTATATAAACGAGTAGATCCTATTACTAATGTACGGGAAACATTCAAATTTGCAAATAATAAATTGGGGTATATCGGTGTTTTTGCAACAGTTGGTGGAGACATAGTACATGGGGTGCAAAATAAGGAATCAGCTAGTCAAATTGCTGGTAATGTTACTGGGGATGTTGCAGTTGCCGGTGCATCTATGGTTGCTTCAGCTTGGACTGGTGCTAAAATGGGAGCTATTGTAGGTGCTGGCGGTGGTCCTGTGGGAATAGCGGTAGGAGCAGTTGTAGGGCTTGTCGCAGGGGTTGTCGCAACGGCACTTTTAAGTGAATTAAAATTCATGGATGTTAATAATGATGGAAAAAAAGATTCTATAGGTGATGCAATAAAAATAGGGACGACGGGTCTTATTGATAGTGTATCTTCTTGGTTTAAATAGATAGGAGAGAATTCAAATAGAAAAGAGAGAACTAGACAATATTACATTGTCATATTTAAATTTGCAGTCACCAAAAGAAAATAAATCTAATATTATTGGATTCTTTATTCTATTTTTATATTTTTTTGGAATTTTGCCGATATTAGCTGATCCTTTCTCGCTTCCATTTTTTATTGCTGCAATCGTACCAGTGATAATTATACAAATTTGGGCAATTGTTTATGTAATTGACCCGTATAAGTATGAAAAATCTTATTATTTGTTTTTTGGAATTTATGGGGTAGTGAATACTTACGTTTATTTTGTTAGTATTCAAAAATTATTATATATTAACCTGAAAGCCGAGGGCATATTACCATTCTTAATTGGTTTAATATTCCTTGTTGCCTTGCTGCTAGGAATGAATTGGTTAAATTGGAAGGCACTTTATTCTGGTAAGTATTATAAATTACAACAGAAAAGTACTATACCTGTTGCTTGGACGGTTATCGCGGGCGGAAGTTATATTTTAGGGCAACTAATTTTATCCTTCATATACACGGAATCAGCTCTGTATATATTAATAATTGTTGGAATGTCCTTTTTTAGTCTGTGCACAGCTTATTTTTCTGTTTATATTCATCGCTATTATTTTATGAGTAAGAATATGGATGCGGTTAAGCAGGTGTATCCTCAGTTTGGCTTACCGAAGAGTGAAAGAATTTTGGAGAGAAAAAAACGGAAGAAAAAGGTGAAGAGCAGATGATTCCTACGTTTACAGTAAATGATATTTTCGTGATGATGCAAACATTGAATACTAGAACATTGATTGGTTTTGCTGATCCTTTCCAATACCTTACGAAACAGGAGGTTGAAAAGGAATGGGAAAGTACTTATAAAAAGCTCCATAAGCTTAAACTCTTAGATTTCGTAGATGGAGAGATTAAGCTAGAAGAAGGGTTTGGCAATGCCCTCTGGATTATGTCTAGAACAAACATGGTCGTAGAGATTTTACGAGATGTTGAAAGTAAAAGCTTATTTTATTTTGGTAATACAAATGTTGTCGAATGTTCGAGAAATGAAGATAATGCTTTTACTCTTTATACTCATGGAACTCCAGATTCTACCTGGAATGATGTGATTTATCCACGCATGCTTATGGGAGTGGAAGGAAAAAAAATTCAAGCTAAAACAAACAACAAAATCCTTATTCCTACTAGAGAGTACCGTGAATGGGTGAAAAATGGAGAAATAATAAATGAGGAAAAACTAGTCTCCCTTAATGAAAATCAGGATGTGGGAACGTTAGTGAGTATTTTGAAACAATCTTTTCAAAATAAAATACATAATAACCGGCTCATGATTTTTCATCGAGAAAACAATAAATGGTCTCTTGAGGGAATACATGTACTAACTTCTCCTAATCAAAATTGGACTTTCAACATGATTCGTAAAAACGAAATGGAGCTACTTGAAGGTAAACCAAGCACGAATATAGAAATAGTCGCCAGTATTTTGGATGTACTGAGAAGAGTAAAAGAAAAGAAGGAACCTGTGAAGAATTCATAAAGTATGTCATTTTGGATAGATTAATTTTGTTGAGAGAAGGAGATTTCAATAGAAACGAAAGAAATTGATAAAATTACTTTATCGTATTTAAGATTCCAAACACCCAAAGAAAATAGGTCTAATATTATTTGCTTCTTTTCTCTTTTTCTGTACTTTATGGGATTATTTCCAATCATATCAGATCCATTTTCTTTCGCATATTTTTTAGCAGCGGTTATCCCAATTGCAATACTCCAGGTTTGGGCGATTGTCTATTTGATAGATCCTTTTAAGTATGAAAAATCGTATTATTTATTTTTTGGGGTATATGGAATAGTTAATACATATATAATTTATTTAGTGATCCAAAAGTTTTTATATCTAAATATAGGCGTAAAAGGTTATTTACCTTTTATTATGATCTGGGGAATGTTTGTTGCTATATTGGTAGGAATAAACTGGTTGAATTTGAAAGCTCTTTATACAGGAACTTATTATAAATTACAACAAATGAAGACTATTTCTGTAGCATGGGTAGGAATCGGTGGAGCAGGATATGTAATTGGACAGATTCTTTTATCTATATTCTATACCGAGTTTGCTACTTATATAATACTTATTTCGTGTATATTTCTTTTGTCTATTTTAACTGCTTTTTTCTCAATAAATATACATCGCTATTTTTTTATTTGTAGAAATTTAGACATTGTGAAGAAAGTTGAACCTAATTTTGGATTGCCGAAGAATGAAAGGAAATTCAAGTTTATATATCGCCAGATTTGATAGGAGTAGAAGAAATGATTTCTTCACATAATAGGAGAAATGCTTTCTGTAGTATATAATGGGGAAAGAAAGTTAGAATTAATTTCTACTGATTCAAAGAAGGAGTTTGGAGTATTTGAGTAAAAAAATTATAAAAAATGAGTTACCTGAGAATTATGAGGAGCTTAAAAAGGCAGCAAATAGAACTTCTAGCTGGAGAGCACGTTTTGATGCTGTAGAGGAATTAGGGAAATATCACACAAGTCAGGTTATTGATATACTAAACTCTAGAGTAGCAAATGATCCTGTTTATAAAGTTCAAGAAGAGGCTTACCGTATTCTTTTAGAGTTTGGTGAAGACGTTGAGGTACCAGAACGTAAAAAATTCGAAGTGATCAAAGGTGCTAATAAAGTTTTCTTACGTGTGAAGAAAAGTTTACCTGCCGACCATACATTTGAACAATTTCTAGACAAACTGAAAAGAATGCGTAATGACGTTTACGACGCTTACGAAGGCGAAAAAGGTTTGGACTGGCTGAAAAATGAATGGGCTAACATTAACACAAAGAGTAATAACAAGTTATCATAGAAGAGTGTTACAAATATGTTACGGGTGCCTGGCACCAGTAACGTACTTGTAACACTTTTTTTGTAACAATCCTAAGCTGCAAAAATAAAAAGAAATCCCAAAAGTCTATGAGATGACTTTTGGGATTTTTATTAATGGCTGGAAAATAGTCGATGGGAGATTCTTTTGCCAGCTTCCATTGCTTTGTTTATTAAAAGTTCGAGTCTTTCTTCGGTCAGGTTGAAGCTGACTACTCCAATGCTAATAGCTCCAATGACTTGTCCAAAGCTGTCTTTTATGGATACGGCGATGGAGGAAGTGCCTTCTGTTCTTTCTGAATGGCTTGTCGCATAGCCTTGTTTTTTTATTTGCTCCAGTGTTATAAGCATTTCGTTAACTTTGTCTGTTGGTAGGAGCTGAGACAAGATACTTTCGGTTTGGGCTGCAGGCATTGCAGCAAGCATCGATTTATTTGCGGCGCCGATGTTCATTGGTATTCGTAATCCCAATTGATCATAAATACGGATTGGATTGTTTTCGCTATCAATTCTCTCTACAATCATTGCTTCCGTCCCAAGTGGCTTACTAAGGTAGACACTTTCCTCTACTTCTTTGGACAACCATTCTATCTCTGGTCTAATTTTGCTTACGTAATCGAAGGAGTCATATACTTTGAGTCCGTATTCTAGCCAAACAATACCAAGTCGGTACATTTTGGATTGTTCGTCCTGTTCAATTAAACCTTGTTTTATCATAGCTTGTAGTAGTCTGTGCATAGTACTAAGAGGAAGCTCACATTCTTTGGAGAGTTCTGAAATGGTCATGCCTTTTTCTGTTGTATGTGTTGCTAAAACCTGTGCTACGGTCATTGCTCGAATAATGGATTGCATAATAAAGCACCGCCTAATTTTAATGATTAATAGTTTTCAAAATATATTGACATTGTAACATAGAGCAATTATATTTGAAATATAAAACTTTCCGTTACGCGGAAAAGTTTTCCGTTCAACGGAAAAGGAGGAAAAGCTGTGCAATATAATTCATCTATGTATAAATCATTAGAACGTGTAATTGTAAAACATCCGAATGAAGCTTTTATAAGTCAAGAGCATTTGGCTAACCAATGGAAAGTCTTCAATTACTTACAGGAACCTGATTTTGAAGAAGCGGTACGTGAGTATAAAGGTTTTATTGAAATTTTAGATAAGCATGTAGCGCAAATAGATTATCTACCAGCATCTGAGAAAGTTGGTCTCGATTCTATTTATGCACATGATCCAGTAAAATTCACACCTGCTGGAGCTATTATATTGAAATCAGGAAAGAAACTAAGACAACCAGAAGCTACTGTTTATAAAGAGTTTCTGACAGATAAAGAGATTCCTATTATTGGAGAGTTAACAGGTGAAGCTGTATGTGATGGTGGTGACATCGTTTGGTTAGATGATAAAACACTAGTAGTTGGACGTGGCTATCGTACAAATGATGAAGCCATACGCCAATTAAAAGAAATAACGGCTCCATATGTGGATGAGTTTATCATTGTACAACTTCCTCACGATTTAGGGGTTGAAGAGTGTCTGCATCTTATGTCATTTATTAGCATGGTCGATAAAGACTTGGCAGTTGTATATTCGCCGCTAATGCCCGTATTTTTCAGACAATTATTGATCGAGCGAGGAATTCAATTAATTGAGGTACCAAAAGAGGAATACGACAATCTTGGTTGTAACGTATTGGCACTTGCACCTCGCGTGTGTGTCCTTGTGGAAGGTAATCAATCAACAAAGAAACAGCTATTAGATGCTGGCGCAACTGTATATGAATACAAAGGACAAGAAATTAGTGTTTTAGGAACTGGTGGTCCAACATGTCTAACTAGTCCTGTTATCAGAAATTAAAAGGAGGAAATTAAAAATGAGTATTTTTAAAAATGTAATTGCAAAAACACCTGGAAAGAGCTATGTAGGGGGATTAACTACATCTGATTTAGGAACACCAGATTACGATAAATTATTAGTACAACACGAGGCTTATGTAGAAACGTTGAAAAAGTGCGGAGTGGAAGTAACACTTCTTTCACCAAGTGAAGAATTTCCTGATTCTACTTTCGTAGAAGATGCAGCAGTACTTACATCTAATTTTGCTGTTATTACAAATCCTGGTGCAGAATCTCGGAATGGAGAGATTGTTGAAATTGAAAGCGTTTTAAAAGATTTTTATGAGAAGTTTTATTATATCAAAGCACCTGGGACGCTTGATGGTGGGGATATTCTTCAAGCAGATAATAGCTTCTTTATCGGAATCTCCGAACGTACAAATGAAGAAGGGGCTCGACAATTAAAAGAGATTCTTGAAGGAGAGGGTTTTGAAGCAACAATTATACCTCTTAAAAAATTCTTCCACTTGAAAACAGGGATTGCTTACTTAGGAAATAACAAAATGGTTGTTGCAGGAGAATTTGTTGACCATCCTGCGTTTGATTCATATGAAAAAATCGTTATTAGCTCAGAAGATGAATACTCTGCAAACTGTATTCGTGTAAATGATTATGTCATTATTCCAAAGGGATATGAAGAGACAAAACGTAGAGTTAATGAAGCAGGTTTCGAAACAATTGAATTAGATATGTCAGAGGTTCGTAAGCAAGATGGTGGGCTTAGTTGTTTATCTTTAAGATTTTAAATAGATAGATAAGGGGAAGTGGGGAGATGACTGTGTCAAATATTGGAGATCCATCACAACATAATCAATTAAACCGTTCTATGAAGAGCCGCCATTTGTTTATGCTTTCACTTGGGGGAGTAATTGGAACTGGTCTATTTTTAAATGCAGGTTATACGATTAATCAAGCAGGTCCTGGGGGAGCCATTGTTGGTTACTTATTTGGCGGTTTAATATTGTATATGGTAATGACTTGTTTAGGTGAACTTGCCGTTTATATGCCAGTAACAGGTTCTTTCCAAACCTATGCAACTCGTTTTATTAGTCCTTCTGCGGGGTTTTCTCTCGGTTGGATGTATTTTGTAGGTTCTGCTGCAACAGCGGGAGTGGAGTTTACCGCAGCAGGGATTCTCATGAAACACTGGTTCCCTGATGTTCCAGTATGGATATGGTGTGCAATTTTTGTGGTTTTATTATTTGCACTCAATGCCTTAACAACAAAAGCGTTTGCCGAAGCAGAGTTTTGGTTTGCTGGTATTAAAGTAGTTGCAGTGATTTTGTTTATAATCATTGGGTTGGGAGCAATTTTTGGAATAATTCCACTTGAAGATAGAGCGACACCAATGTTTACAAATTTGGCACCTTCAGGATTATTCCCAGCAGGAATTGCAATCGTATTCGTAACGATGATGAATGTAATATTCTCTTACCAAGGGTCTGAGTTAGTTGGAATTGCTGCTGGTGAAACAGAAAACCCGGAAAAAAATATTCCAAAGGCGATTCGAACTATCCTTGTCCGTATTGTCGTGTTTTATATAGCTTCTATTATCGTATTGTCTGCTATTTTCCCGGCATCAGAATTGGGACTACTTGAAAGTCCATTCGTAACATTAATGAATATTGCTGGAATTCCATTTGCAGGCGACATAATGAACTTTGTCATTTTAACTGCAATTCTATCAGTAGGAAATTCTTGTTTATATGCTTCTACACGTCTGTTATGGTCAATGGCAAATGAAGGTATGGCCCCTAAAATATTTGGACGTCTATCAAAACGTAAAGTGCCATTTAATGCACTTTTATTCACGATATTGTTCTCGTTATTATCATTATTAACAAGTGTTATGGAAGCGGATACAGTGTTTGTACTATTAATGTCTATAGCAGGGATATCTGTTACTATTTCTTGGATGGGAATTGCGACCTCTCAATTGATGTTCCGACATAAATATTTGAGAGATGGTGGAGTTTTAGAGAACTTGAGTTTTAAAGTACCTTTCTATCCTTTTGTCCCGATTTTCTGTATTGCATTTTGTTTAATGATTCTCGCGTTTTTGGCATTTGATCCAACACAACGAGTAGGACTTTATTATGGTGTAGGCTTCTTTATAGCTTGTATGGTATTCTATAAATTGAGACTAGAAAAGAAGGATAAAAAGTCAGCATAAGAAGAAAATGACATTGTATTGTAAATAAATCAGTGTCTTGCATAAGAACTTTGTGGGGGAGAAATTTGAAATGAACCAATTATTGTGGCAAACAACAGAAACACTACGAGCTTTGTTATGTGAACTCGTAAGCTGGGATAGTATAACGCTGACGGAAGGTGAAACAAAGTTTGCTCCGAAAGTGATAGATAAGTTGAGAGAATTAGATTATTTTAAAGAGCGTCCGAGTCACCTACAGTTGCACGACTCCGGTTTAGGCAGATTTGCTGTTACTGCTTTATATAAACACCCTGAGGCAACGGAGACAGTAGTACTTATTAGTCACTTCGACACGGTTCAAACGGAAGAGTATGGTGCTTTAGAATCGCTTGCGTATTTTCCAGAGGAATTAACGAAAAAGCTAATGGAAAATCCAGCTGATTTACCAGAATCTGCTCGTATCGATTTGGAGACAGGAAAGTATTTGTTTGGTCGAGGCACGATGGATATGAAAATGGGATTAGCTCTTCATATGCAGCTTATTGAAAAAGCAAGTGTGGAACAATGGCCAATAAATCTTGTTTTAACTACGGTTCCAGATGAGGAAGTAAACTCTGCAGGAATGCGAGCAGTAGTTCCACAGTTAGTGGCAATTCGAGAAGAATTTGATTTGTCTTATAAACTATTTCTAAATAGTGAGCCATGTTTTTCTCAAAAGCCAACTGATATTGAGGAATATATTTACTCTGGAACAATTGGAAAAATTATGCCTGCTGCTTTATTTTACGGAAAAGAGACGCATGTTGGGGAGCCGATGAAAGGAATGACAGCAAACTACATCGCTTCGTATTTGACGCAGCGTATGGAGTATAATTCTTTGTTCCGTGAGACGGATCTCGGAGAAAGTACACCTCTTCCTGTTTCATTGCAACAAAAAGATTTAAAACTGTCTTATTCGACACAAACGCCTTATCGTGCAGTAGCATTGTATAATGTGTTTTTGTTAAAGCGTACTGCTTCAGAAGTTATGGATTTATTCGAACAAGTGGCAAATGAAGCAATGGAGGCATTGAACACAGACTATAAGGTAATTTGTGAACGTGAACAAGTAAGTGGAGTAGGGAAAGCAAAGGTACTTCGCTATGAAGAACTTCTTACGTATGCAAATAAAAAACTAGGTGCAGAAGAAGTAAATCGTTTAAAAGAGGATGCACTTCAGCATGAGGAGTGGGACGATCGTGAAAAATCACTACGTATCGTCGACAACCTGATGATCCAATGTCAAGAGCTTGCTCCTGCAACGGTCATCCTATTCACACCGCCATACTATCCAGCAGTCAATACATCTAACAATCAGTTAGTAAAAGATGCAGTAGAGCTAATGAAAAACTCGGCACTATCATTTAACAATAAAATTGAACAAATTCACTATTTCAATGGTATTTGTGATTTAAGCTATGTGAATTATGAAGATGATGGAAATGGATGGACTGCCTTTGAAAGTAATACACCTGTTTGGGGTGACACTTACAGCATCCCATTCGAAGACATGGCTAAGCTAAATGGACCTGTTTTAAATTTAGGACCTTTTGGGAAAGATGCACATCAAAAGACAGAGCGTCTACACGTAGACAGCGCATTCGTCGAAATGCCTGTTATGTTAGAAACACTTATTAAAAGTCTATACTAATATTGAAAATGACTCCGTTTTTCTAAAATGGAGTCATTTTTTTTGTTTTAAATGTCGTGGATAATATGCGTAGATCGAGAGTGCAGAGAAATTGGAGGTTGGAATGTTAAGGAGGTGTTACTGGTGCCTGGCACCAGTAACACTTTTGTAACAAATCGGAGACTAAAAATGTGAATATACTAGTGATAGGAGAGGCAAAGAAAATGTATATTTATGTGAAATCGTTTATAATTATATTGAAAATATTATGAGCTTTCGAGATAATAAGCATATGCTAATGGATGATAGGAGAAGATGAGTGATGGAAATTGTAAGAGAGGTAAGGGATGAATTAAAAAGTAAATCAAATGATTATGTGCATGAAGTATACGAGTTAGTAAAGAAACGTAACCCAGGTGAAAAAGAATTTTTACAGGCAACAAGAGAAATTTTCGATTCTCTTCGTCCAGTATTTTCAAAGCACCCTGAGTTTATAAATAATGGTATTTTAGAACGTATAACAGAGCCAGACAGAGTTATTTCTTTCCGTGTTGCCTGGGAAGATGATACGGGAAAGGTTCAAGTTAACAGAGGTTTTCGTGTCCAGTTTAACAATAGTCTTGGGCCATATAAAGGTGGGATTCGTTTTCATCCGACTGTTAATAGTAGCATCATGAAGTTTCTTGCTTTTGAGCAGACATTTAAAAATGCATTGACTGGTCAACCGATTGGTGGAGGTAAAGGTGGTTCCGACTTTGATCCAAAGGGAAAATCCAACCGTGAGATTATGCGGTTTACTCAAAGCTTTATAACAGAACTAAGTAAATATATTGGGGCTGACATGGATGTTCCAGCAGGGGATATCGGTGTTGGAAAAAGAGAAATTGGCTATATGTTCGGTCAATATAATCGGTTAAAAGGTGGTTACGAGGCTGGAGTTTTCACTGGCAAAGATCCGAATCATGGTGGTAGTCTAGGTAGAAAAGAGGCAACAGGATACGGCTGTGTTTATTTTGTAGAAGAAATGTTGAAAGAAAAAGGCGATAGTTTTAATGGGAAGACCGTCATCGTTTCGGGTTCTGGTAACGTTGCTACATATGCAATGGAAAAAGCAATTGAGCTCGGTTCGAAAGTAGTAGCATGTAGTGATTCCAATGGTTATATCTATGATCCGAACGGCATTGATGTTGAAACAGTAAAGCAGTTAAAAGAATTTGATAATAAAAGAATTCAAGAATATATAAAATTTCATAAGAAAGCAACTTATGTTGAAGGTTGTACTGAAATTTGGAAAGTTCCTTGTGATATTGCATTGCCTTGTGCCACGCAAAATGAAATGGAAGAAAAAGACGCTGACATTCTCATCGGAAATGGTGTAGTTGCTGTTGGAGAAGGTGCGAATATGCCTTGTACTGAAGGAGCAGTTCTAGCATTCCTGGCAAAAGGTGTTTTATTTGGACCAGCAAAAGCAGCAAATGCTGGTGGTGTGGCGGTTTCTGCAATGGAAATGTCCCAAAATAGCATGCGATTGTCTTGGACAGTTGAAGAAGTCGATGAAAAGTTAAAAGTGGTAATGAGAAATATTTACGAAAGCTGTCATAATGCTGCTAACGATTTTGGCTATCCCGGTAACCTAGTTGTTGGAGCCAATATTGCAGGATTCTTGAAAGTAGCAGATGCTATGGTAGCGCATGGTGTCCACTAATTAATTGTACCGTTCCAGGTAATAGACCTGGAGCGGTTTTTATTTTCCAGGTACCTAAACTCTAAATTGAAATTTACTTCATTGTTCGAACAATCGTGTTTGTTTAAACAATCATGTTATTCATGATTGTTTCGGTGCCTGGCACCAGTAACACCTTTGTCATAAAAAAAAGAAGCCGCTCTAGTTAAAAGAACGGCTTCCAAATCTGGTTATAATTTAAACTGACCGACTATTTTTTGTAGCTCCTGTGCCATATGGCTTGTCTCCATGGATCGGTTTGCAACTTCATCAATAGATGCGGAAGTTTGCTCTGTTGCAGCAGAAATCGAAGTAGTAACCTCTTCTATTTCTCGAATAGACTCTGTTAATTGATTAATCAATTCGACAACACGTTTAGAGTTTTCTGCCTCGTTTGTTGTCATTGAGGATATCATAGAAATTTCATCAACTGTTTTAGCGACTGCTGACGAAATATCACTTAATGATTGGGAAGTTTCTTTAACTGTATTAGATCCAGTTTCAATCAATCTCGTGCTTTCTTCCGTGGAAGCAACTACTTGTTGAATACTTTCTGTAATATCTTTTACAATTTTTTCAACTTGATTAACTTCTTCATTCGATTGTTCTGCTAGTTTTCGCACTTCCTCTGCAACAACTGCGAATCCTTTACCTTGTTCACCAGCTCGAGCAGCTTCAATTGAAGCATTAAGGGCAAGTAAATTTGTTTGGGCTGCAATAGCTGCGATAGAACCGGTAATTTGTTGTATTCTTGTTGTTGCTTCATTTAAACGTTGAATGGTTTCACCAGTTTCAATTGAAGCAGTTTTGATTTTATCCATGTCATAACTGATTTCACTTGCTCGAGTTAAGCCTTCTTTGGCCGTATTCATCGTTGTTTTTGAATTCATTACGCTTGCATCGGCATTTTCTTTTGAATCTTGTAATCCTTCCGCTAATTTTTGCAAGATACTTGAAGATTGCTCTGCCGTAATCGTTCCATCTGATACAGAAGCTGCTGTTTCGCTCATATTGATAGTTATTTGGTGTGCAGCATCCTTCATTTCATTCAGAGAAGCAGATGTGTCTTCGGCATTTTTAGTTAAGTTTAGAGAAGTCACTTGAATTGTTCCTAACATATTCCGAAGATTTCCAGCAAGTGTATTGAGCGTATGACTTAAATAACCAACTTCGTCTTTACTATGAAAGCTTGTATCTTTCACAGAAAGGTTTCCTTTTGCAATTTCCCCAGCATGCACGATTAATGCAGATAGTGGTTTTGTTTTCCTTCTAATCAAAAATAAAGTAAATAATGAAGCTAAGATCATTGGGATCAAACTAATTAAGATTCCTTTGCTCACAACATCCCATGTGCGCTCACCTACAATCGAACCATCAAAATCAATGACACTTATTGCTACAATCTTGCCAGACGGATCATGGTTTTCATAAATCGGAGCATACCCGGATAGACGTTTCATTCCTCCAAAGTCATAGATTTCAGAATAAGTTGGATGACCCATTTCAAGCAGATTATTTACTGCCTCTTGGTCTATATAAAACTTATCCCCAACTTTAAATCCATCTTCTTTTAAGTTATCATCGAGAGCTAATAGATTACCTTCTAAATCAATAATATATTGTGATTCGAATATATCTTTGTGTGCGGTAGTCCAGTTTAACTGTTTCCCGACAGCATCCATTGTTGAAGTATCCCCATTTAGCATTAGTGCAACATTTTTGCTATCAATTAAACCTGTTGTAATATTGGCACAACCATAAGCCTCAACACCAGCAGCTTCATACAACTTATCGTATGCGGTAATATAAGTAGCGATAGACGTAATTATTAGTACGGCAATAATTATGCCGACAATAATCGAGCCCAATTGTACTGTTAAAGTATTCTTCGATTTCAATATTAAATTCTCCCCTGTTCCTAGGTAATTCCTATCAACCTATATAAACTATTTATACCATATAAACAGGTATAAAAGATACATGTCATTCAACCGATTTCAAACGATTATGTGACTATTCTATTAAAAAAACGAATAAATGAATTGTTACAAAATTATTACTGGTGCCTGGCACCTGAAATAAAACTCGAATTAAGCTAGGGGATAGTTCAAAACAGGGGGATTGTCGAGAAAAGCGAATTTTTTGCATTATTTAGTTGGGATATTTCGACGAATTGTGAAATAAATTAGCTTATCGTAAAACTTTATATACAATGGTAATTAATATAGAAGTAATATAATTTAGGAATCTCAAACAAATCTATGTAATAGATTTGTTACACAACTGTAAACTCACAAATGTTTAGTTCGTGATAATATGGGTATAGAGAAATTTTCAGAAAGTTTTAGTTAGAATTTTTTTCGAGTATACATCTTCTGGAGGAACATAAATTTTGACTTCTTTGTTTAAAAAAATCATCACTATCTTTAGTTTAACTGTAGTTTTAGCCGCGGGAACATTTGCAGGAAATACAGAAGCAGCAAGCTCTGTAGCATCGACACAAATCGTATCAAGTGCGAAAAGTCTAATAGGAATTAAATATCGTTATGGTGGAACAACGAAGGCAGGATTTGATTGCTCTGGTTTCATTGGTTATGTGTACAAACAACAAGGTGTTAAGTTACCTAGAACAGCAGCTGGTATGTATAGTACAGGTAAAGCAGTGAAAAAAGCCAATTTAGCAGTAGGAGATTTAGTTTTCTTTAACACAACTGGAAAAGGTGTCTCTCATGCAGGGATATACATAGGTAGTGGAAAATTTATTCACGCTTCTTCTTCTAAAGGTGTTAGAATCGACAAAATTAATGATCCATATTATTGGGGTAAAAAATACGTTGGCGCTAAAAAAGTTGCAAACGTTTCAGTAGCGAAAAAATAATGATATAAATAGTACCGTTTCGGCAAATTATGCTGAAACGGTTTTTTGATTATTTTTTTATATTTGGATCAAGGCACCACAAAGCAATTTGTAGGATGATGGCGTCTTGAAAAACGGTTGGATTGTAACCAGTTAGTTCGCCAATTTTTTTGAGTCGATATGCCAAAGTATGACGATGAATGACCAGAGTATCCGCGCAGACAGTCAGCTGTTGATTGCAATTAAGGTATTCTTGCAATGTTAGGAGTAACTTTTCGTTTAAACCACTTAATATACGAGTTGTAAATTGCTTTGCTTCACGGCTATCATGTTTTTTTAGTAAGGAAAATAATTCAACATCCTCAAAATAGACGATGTTTTTATCCGGAAGTCCGTGCTTTAGAGCAGTTTTGGCTGTTTGATATGCAATATGAACTTCTTCTATAGAGCGTGCAACTTGTCCTACTCCAATTGGTAATACATCATACTTTTTCAGCTTAGAGGAAAGTGCGGATATTTTCTTTTTAAATAAATTTTCTTCAAGACCAGATATAAGAATAAAATGTTCATTTAATTGATAATGGCCTACAAGGATTGAGTCGTTTTGAAAGTAGTACTCAATTCCTTGGAGGATCGATTGATAGGATTTAGACTCGGGATTAATTTCTAACATCATTGCATAAAAAGGGGCACTATTAACAAATCCTATTTTGTTAATTCTTTCATAAATTACTTTTTGAAGAGGCTGACCACTCATCAGCTCTTCAAATACCATTTCTTGCATTTTTCGCTTATATTCTCTTTCGGAAACGATAAGTGCTTGATGGACCATCATTTCCGTCGTAAGCTGGACGAGGGTTGCAATCTCGTCGATTTCACTAGGATCTCCAGTAATCCCTATAACCCCAACTAGTTCATTCTGAAAAAATATAGGCAAATTAATTCCTGGCTTTGTTTTTGGAAATAAGTGTTTGTTCTCTTCCGTTATCCACAGTACCTTCTTCGTTTCAGCAACTATTACAGCTCCCTCATGAATACTATCTACACGTAATTCATCCCCTGAAGCAAGGATGATTCCATTTGTTTGCATGACATTAATATTTCTATGTAGTCGAAGCATCGTTTGCTCAACTATTTGATTTGCAAGCTGTTTAGTAATCATAGAACCTCCGTGATGTATAAATTTTTAATTGTTATAGTACAGTAAATTTATACTTCAAGTATAATGTAAAACTAGAAATTGAACACTATAATTTTATGTAAGCGCTTAAATAAAAGGAGGTGTTTACGTGAAAGTAATCGTGAGTCCTGATTCTTTCAAAGGTTCCTTAACAGCAACGCAAGCTGCTTTTGAAATAGCGGAAGGAATTAAAGAAATTGATCCAACTATTGAAACTGTATTACTACCTGTTGCAGATGGTGGAGAAGGTACATTAGAGCCGCTAATTATAGCAACAAACGGAAAAACCGTTCATGTGGAAGTACATGATCCAATAGGTCGTCTTGTTCAAGTGGAATACGGCGTTCTAGGAGATGGAGAAACCTGTGTTATTGAAATGGCTAGAGCTTCGGGCTTAACGCTTTTAAAGGAACATGAAAAAAATCCTCTCATTGCTTCCACATTCGGCACTGGTGAATTAATATTACATGCACTAGATAATGGATTTCGAAAATTTGTTGTGGGTTTAGGTGGAAGTGCAACAAACGATGGTGGAACTGGTATGCTACAAGCGCTAGGAATGAGATTTCTGAATAAAGATGGATCAGAAATCAAGCCAGGAGCTGACGGACTAAGAGATTTAGTTGAAATAGATGCTACTAATTTTGATAAGCGCATTCAGAATTCGCATTTTATACTTGCTTGCGACGTAGATAATCCACTAGTTGGACCTAATGGTGCGACTGCTATTTTCGGTCCTCAAAAAGGTGTTACACCTAATTTAGTGGAAAAGCTTGATCAGAATTTATTAAATCTAGCAAATAGAATTGAAGATTTAACGGGAATTTCTCTACATAAGCAGCAGGGAGCTGGTGCAGCTGGAGGATTGGGAGGTGCTTTTATAGCATTTTTCCCAATTGAATTAAAACCAGGTATTGAAGTAGTCATGGAAGCAATTGATTTTTATCAACAAATTGTTGAAGCAGATTTTATCATTACTGGGGAGGGGAAATCTGATCTTCAAACGCTTTCAGGCAAGGCACCAATTGGAATCGCGAATGCCGCTAAGACAAAGGGTATTCCAGTAATCTTGCTTTCTGGTTTTATTGAACAAGCAAGCATTTCGGCATTAAGTTCTTATTTTTATAAACTCTCAAGTGTAGCAGATGGCACTATTTCACAAGAAGAATCCATTTGTAATGCTGCTCACTATTTACGATTGAGAACTAAAGAAATGATGCAATCCATTTTAGAAAAATAAAAAAGGGGTGTAAGAATGTTATTTTTAGTGATTTTACTTGGTGTTGTATTGGTTGTAGTAGCAACTGCGGTTTTCAAGCTTCATCCATTTTTAGCTTTATTGATGAGTGCGTTTTTCGTAGGAATCGCTTCTGGAATGCCGCTACTGACTGTAGTCGAAAATGTAAATACCGGATTCGGCGGATTGATGACGAGCATTGGTATTGTAATTGTTGCAGGGACAATCATTGGGGTTATTTTAGAGAAATCAGGTGCAGCTTATCGTATGGCAGAAGTGGTGCTTCGTATTTTAGGGGAGAAGCGTCCACAGCTAGCAATGTCAATTATCGGTTATATCGTTTCTATTCCGGTATTTTGTGATTCTGGTTTTATTATTCTCTCTAGCTTAAAAAAGTCTTTGGCAAAACGTGCAAAAGTAAAGGTTGCATCGATGGCGATCGCACTTTCAACAGGTTTATTTGCGACTCATACACTAGTTCCACCAACTCCTGGACCGATAGCAGCTGCAGGAAACATTGGAGCTTCTGATTATTTAGGAACTATCATTTTAGTTGGTTTATTAGTAGCTATACCAGCAGTAATTGTAGGTTATTTTTGGGCAATAAAAGTAGGATCTAAAATTGAAGTAGAAGCGGATCATGAAGAAGCGCTGGATTATGAAGAAGTAATTAAATCCTTTGGCAAAATGCCTTCTACATTTAAATCGTTTCTACCTATCGTGTTACCTATTATATTAATAGGATTCGGATCAGTAGCTGCACTAACCGGCAGTGACTCAGGATTCACACATTTTCTCCAGTTTTTAGGAGCACCAACAGTAGCATTATTATTCGGAGTATTGGCATCATTTTTATTACTACCTGAAATCAGTGAAACAACTTTATCTGGATGGATTGGAGAAAGTCTTAAAGAAGCGGCACCTATTTTATTAATCACTGGTGCAGGTGGATCGTTCGGAACAGTAATTAAAAATTCTGGTGTTGCTGATCAATTACAACAAATGGATCTAGGGGCTCTGGCAAATGGTGCATTATTCTTATTAGTTCCATTCCTTATTGCAGCGGCACTAAAAACAGCTCAAGGCTCATCAACCGCTGCGCTTGTTATTACATCATCCTTAATAGCGCCAATGCTTCCTACACTAGGAATTGAAGGAGCACTTCCACTAGCGCTAGTGGTAATGGCAATTGGAGCTGGTGCAATGACGGTAAGCCATGTAAACGACAGTTATTTCTGGGTAGTAACACAATTTAGTGGAATGAAAGTAACGGATGCATACAAAGCACAAACAATGGCTACCTTACTGCAAGGAATCACCACAATAATAGTAACAATGATTCTTTGGTTAATATTTGTCTGAAGAATGACAAAATTGTTACGAGTGCCTGGCACCAGTAACAATTCTGAAACAAAAATCCCCTCCAGCTGAACTGACCCAATAAAGTTAGACAAATAATTTAGGCAGCTTCTAAGATCTGTGTTCGGTATTCTACCGGGCTCAGATCTTTTAATTTTGCCTTCATTCGCTTGTGATTATAATAATCCATATATTCTTCTAATTCCTTTTCAAAATGCGCCATGCTCTCAAACTCTTGTAAATAAAGCAGTTCAGACTTTAATAGGCCAAAGAAATTTTCAATGACTGCGTTATCTAAACAGTTCCCTTTACGAGACATACTCTGTGTAATTTGATGTGCTTGTAATGTCTGTTGATATTTTTTCATTTGATAATGCCAGCCTTGATCGGAATGAAGGATGACTTCGTCTCCTGGCTGGAGGCGCTGAACAGCTTCGTCTAACATATCTCCTACAAGTTGGTAGACCGGTCGATTCATGACTTTATATGCGATAATTTCCCCATTACACAAATCAAGAACAGGTGACAGATAACGTTTTTCTCCAAATAGATGGAATTCAGTCACGTCTGTTACCCATTTTTGATTCATTTTCTCTGCCTTAAAATCACGTTGTAGTACATTAGGAGCGATTTTCCCAACGTTTCCTTTATAAGAGCGATACTTCTTCATACGGACCTCACATTTTAAACCAATTTCATTCATCAAGCGGTTGATGGTCTTCGGGTCATGAGTAAAACCGTATTTCTGCAATTCTTTCGCGATGCGACGGTAACCATAACGACCCTTATGTTCGTGATAAATGATCTTAATGGCTTCTTTTCCCGCTTCATATTTATCGACTTGATCCAATCGTTTTTCCCAGTAGTAATAAGTACTGCGTGGAATGTCAGCGACCTCAACTAAATCCACGACCTCATATTGTCCCTTTAGTTCAAAAATTACTTGCGCTTTGATTTTGTTTGTAATTTTTCCTGCGTCTGAACTAAAGCGTTTAACTTTTTTAAATAAGCATTTTCCATTTCTAAACGCTCGACTTTCGCTTGTAGAGCTTCGACTGAGTCTTCTGCTGGAGTGAATGTTGGTGATATAATTTTCTTCGTTTCTTTTTTCATGGATGGACGCCCCTTTTTCTTTGGTTCAAGCGCGTCCATTCCTTTTGTCTTAAGCAACTGTTCCCACTTATACACGGTACTAGGGGAAGAAATATTAAATGTGCTTGCGGTTTCTCGAAGTGACGCACCAGTTTTGATCATAAAATTGAGTACGTCTAGTTTAAACGCTGATGAGTAACTTGTATAGTCGTCTTTCTGAAAACCATGTTCACCTTGTGCTTCAAATAGTTTTACCCAAGTAATGACTTGAGATTTAGCTGCGCCAATGCTTTCTGCAATAGTTTTATAGCTTTGGTTTCCAGTTAAATAGCGTTCCACCGCTTCTAATTTAACTTCTACTGTATATTTAGACATAAAAACACCCCCTAAATGTTAGTTGATGTCTAACATTTACGGGGCAGTTCAAGCCTGTTAAGGTTTTGGAGGGGATTTTTTTGTTTTTTAGTCGAAGTAAAGCATGTCGTCGCGATAATTTTGTTTTAAGTCAGATTCTAAGAAGTTTAAATAACGTACTAAAAGTTGGGATGCTTTACCTCTAGTTAATACTTCATTTGCGTTAATGCGATTTTTTCTATCAGGGTCGATTAGACCTAATTCACTTGCTACATAGATGCTGTCTTTTGCTTCTTTCGGTATCTTATGGTCATCGATAAAGTTTGTTTTATATCCTGGGCTAGGTGCACGACCCTCTAAGCCTAGTGAGCGAACTATAATAGTAACTGCCTCAGCTCGAGTGATGGAGTTCTTCGCACCGAATTTTTTAGCGTTTGCAGGACTTACAATTCCATTGTTTAATGCGCTTTCGATATATAAATAGTTAGGATCTTTTGGGTCAAGGTCTTCAAATAAAGCTTTTTTAACTGTGTTTTTCTTTGTTGGCTTATCTTCTAATACACGCAAATCTACAGCTTTTGCAACGCTTACTGTAAATTGGTCTTTTTTCATTGCTGCATCTGGAGAAAAGAAGTTACTTGATTCGTCGAAAATACCCAATGAATAAAGTTTTTCAATGTTTGGTTTTGACCAATGTTTTGCGATGTCGCGAAATTTCGGAACAATTAAACGCTCTACTTTTGGTGTTTTTTCTTTATTTAAATAGATTGTTCCTGTAGTTGGACCAGAAAAACGATAAGGCATATTATACGTGTATTCAGAGACCATATTAGAAGAGCTAATTACGGAATGTCCACCTACAAAGCTTGAAAGAGAAGGGGTATGTGGTTCGTACTCTAGTACTCTTGATTTACTATCAGAAACTTTGCTAGTAACAAATGAGGTTCCCTCAGGAGTAACGATTTCATAGTCAATAAATTGAGTATCCGTAGACCCCCAGAAATTTTTATACCCAACATCACGACCGCTCATATATACTGTTACTTCTTTTTTCTCCGTTATTTTACCGACTTTAGCAGTTCTTATATAAATTTTACGTGCAATAACATTTCCTGAATAATAATCTGTTGCTGGTCGATTATCAATGACAGATCCTTGTGAAAATTGATAATCATCCAATGTAAACGTTGTTTTGTTCGAATCGTTCATCGTAACTTTTTCTGAAAAACTTTTTACTTTCTTATTCGAAGTAGTTTGGCCTTTTGTTTCATAGCTTTTTAAATCGGAAACATATACAACGCTACGTGTTAATTTGTCTCCATAAATATTTGATAATGTAAATTTATAAGTAGAAGTTAATTGGTTTTTATTTTCTTTTTCGGTAACTGTCGCTTTTCCAGAAAAAGTAACAGGAGAATTTCCTAAGAAAAATACCTCTTCATATTCATATTCATCAAGAACACCACCATTAAAGTCAGGTACTTTTGCGCTTGCAGAAGGGGTTAACATAGTTAGTAATAACAATAAGGCTAGTAAGTAGATAGTAAATTTTTTCATTGTTTAATTCCTTACCTCTTTTCGAGTAGTTTATGAAACGAAGGACATGATTTAAAATTCTAAAACATGTCCTATCATCCCTTAATCGACTAAAATTATTCGAGCTTTCAAGTATGAGTCGTGAAGGATATATAATCTATTGTTTACTTTTATATCGCTAGCTGAGATAACTTTTCCTTCTTTAATGAAGGTAGTTTGGCTAACGTCTAAATTATAAAGTGGATTCACATTTGTCCAGTTTCCATTGTTCCATTGGCTTACATCAATCAAGTCAATATAGTTGTAATAAGAGTAGGAATTTACCTCGTAACGCCCAACAGTAACAAATGATGCGGGACTTCCACTTCCTATTATATGAGCTGCGACTACATGATTATCTTTTACATAGAAATAAGCATATTTACTTGAGCTATTTGTAAAGTCTTTCGTTGCACTATTATAGTCTTCCACGACTATCGTATCAGTACTGAAACTCAGATTAGTTAAAGAAGTAGAGTACCAATAATTATTAGACAACTGGTTTACGTTAGTAACAAATAACTTATTGGATCCAACACTATTAATTTGTCCGAAATAAATTTCATGGTTGGACAAGCTAGAACTTTGGAAGCCGTCATTTGTCATATGAATAATATTTGCATATTGATGAGACGTACCACCGTTTGTTATTACATATGCATTACCGCCTTGAGTCAATGCACTTGCGTCCACTAAACGTCCATTGCGAATGATAATTGTCCCGTTGTGGTATGAAATGTTTCCGGTACTGGATAGTCTAATTTTTTGTGAAGCGGTATCAACAGAATATAAGTTTTCATGAATTGTACGCTCATTCGATTGTTTAATAATTATCTTTTGGACTACTTCTTTGCCGAATTGGCTAATTGTTACATAATAAACTTCATTATTTACATAGTAACGAAGTTGAGAAGGATCTATTTTTTTATTACCAACAAATATAGGAGTTTTTGCAGTAAAAGATCGAGATGAGATTGCTTTAGGATTAGCGATATTTGAAGATTGCCAGTTCCAGTTTTTAAATACCTTTTCCTCTTTCACAACTAGTTTTTTCTGATTCGCATCAATTTGTTGAATTGTTCCTTTATAAAGATTCTCTACTTGAATGCCTTCCACTATTACTTCGATTGATGAAAGTGTATCTGCATCATAATCAGAGAGGTTTAATTTTACACGATCTCCTTCAAAGAGAACGCTCAAATCAACAAGTTTCGTGTCTTTAAATACTTGTGTGTGTTGGTCCAAATAAAAACGCTTCGTTTGCTTGTTCTTTAAATTAATCCCAATAAATTTTCCGTTTCTATCAATTTCATTAACCGTACCTGTCAGAAACTCACCTATCGCATTAGATTCACCTTGAGGAATATCAGCAAAGCCTCTGAGTTCTTTCACTTTTCGTAATTCAACAGTCGCTTGGACCCACATACCTTCTTTAAAAGCATCCATTGTTGTTGATGTAGAATTGATAAATAGAGGTGTATACTTATCGATATTTAAGGTAATCGTTTTACCTGTATCGTTGATTAAAGTAACTTTCGTTAACTTCTTTTCGATTGTTTTGTCCTCTAAAACAACCTCTTCATAAGTCGCATCGACAAAATTTCCATCCACGAGGGTAGATGCATTTGCTAAAGAAGGTAATGACATGCATGTAAGTAATAAAATAAAAATAGTTAATATGTATGGTGAAAACTTGTGCAAAATGATGCCTCCTATCTATTTGGTAGTAAGTGTACATACCAAATATATCGGCAATATCTAGGAAATTGTTACAAATATATGAGATTTCTATCAGTTTGAAGTACCTAGGGTTACAAATAGTCAATAGATTAAAAGATTTTTTTGAAAATAATGAAGAAAAGGTATTTCTAATTTTCGTAAAAGTAGTATAATTGCATATAATATATTGCACACCGAAAGAAGTTGCAATTTACTAATTTTATAATTGATAGGGGAAAAGTACGTCATGAGTAATCTAAAAATTCAAATTACACTAAATGAGAACACGAAAGAAAAGTTGCCAGCGGATCAGCTTCTTTTCGGTAGAACCTTTACTGATCATATGTTTATCGCAGATTATACGGAAGGAGTAGGCTGGCATGATCATCGAATTATCCCTTATCAGCCATTAACTTTAGATCCATCTGCAACTATTTTGCATTATGGTCAAACTGTTTTTGAAGGTATGAAAGCTTATTTATCAAAAGATGGTATTATTCGTTTATTCCGTCCGGAAGAGAATATGAAACGAATGAATCACTCATGTGAAAGACTAAGTATGCCTAAAATTAATGAAGAAGATGCAATTGAAGCGTTGAAGCAATTAATTGAGATAGATAAAGAATGGATTCCAAATGAGCCAGGGACTTCCTTATACATTCGACCTTTTATGATTGCAACAGAGCCTCATTTAGGTGTATCAGCTGCACTAACATATAGCTTCATCATTATCATGTCACCTGTAGGTTCTTATTATAAAGAGGGGATTCACCCTGTTAAGATTTTAGTAGAAAGTGAATATGTTCGAGCTGTTGCAGGAGGAACTGGAACTGCGAAAACTGCAGGAAACTATGCATCTAGTTTAAAAGCACAAGAAGTCGCAGATCGCGAGGGATATTCTCAAGTTCTTTGGTTAGATGGAATTGAACGAAAATATATAGAAGAAGTAGGAAGCATGAATGTGTTCTTCAAAATTAATGGAGAAGTCGTAACACCTGCTTTAAACGGTAGTATTTTAGATGGAATCACGCGAAAATCGATTATCCAGCTGTTAAAACATTGGGGTGTTCCAGTAACTGAACGTCGAGTTTCAATGGAAGAAATTCGAGAAGCATACCTTAATGGTAAATTAGATGAAGCGTTTGGAACAGGAACTGCGGCGGTAATTTCTCCAATTGGTGAACTTCGTTGGAAAGGTGAACTGTTTTATGTAAATAACGGCGAAACTGGGGAACTATCTAAAAAACTTTATGATTCATTAACTGCTATTCAAAAAGGAAGTATGGAAGATCCATTTGGTTGGGTAGTAGAATTAAACGTATAAAATAAACATTGCTTTTTGCAAGTGCATTGGGCGGAGGAATAAAAATGAAACCACTAATAGGTATTTGTGCTAACTATTTATCAAATGATACAGCAGGGTTGGAAGCAGGTATTGGTGCTAAACATCAAGAATGGCAATTACTTGCGGATGACTATATCGTTGCAATTGAACGCGCTGGTGGAATACCCGTTATATTGCCTATAACAGAGGATATTGAAACGCTAACTCCACTTTTAGAAAAATTAGATGGTGTATTATTCTCAGGTGGGTCAGATATAGATCCAAACTTCTATGGGGAATATCCACGCTTCGGATTAGGAATGATTGAGCCGAAACGTGATATTCATGAAGTGAGGCTTGCTCAAAAGGTTTTATTTGAAACGACATTGCCTGTTCTAGGAATCTGCCGAGGGATGCAATTATTAACAGTTGCAACAGGAGGAACTCTGTATCAGGATTTGTCATCTCAAAAACCAGAAGGAATTAATCACGCTGTACCTAAAGCCGTGAGACATCATGCCTTTCATCCGGTGAAAATTGAAAAAGAATCTATGCTTTTCGATATTTACCAAGTTGAAGAAATTGGTGTTAATAGCTTTCACCATCAGGCAGTGAAAGAATTAGGTAAAGGATTTAAAACAACGATGACTGCTCCTGATGGAATTGTCGAGGGGATGGAATGGGAAGATTCTCGCTTTGTAGTTGCTGTACAATGGCATCCTGAAATGATGGAGGGCCAAGTAGCCTCGATTCGTCCGATTTTCACAGCTTTTGTGCAAGCATGTAATGCTAATAATCCTCTACTGTCTGTAGTAGAAGAAACTGAAATTATCGCGTAACTAAACATCCTCTCTTAAGTCAGCATTAGTTGATGAAGAGGGGATTTTTTTTCTTCTAAATGAATTCTGAAATTCTCACAATAAGTACAGTAATCTGAAGGTTGTATATCAGGATAAGATGCTATTAATGAAGGAAGTAAGTCTGTATTTAAAAAAGGGTGTGCCGATTTTATTTGATGATAATAGTATTTATATGAACTATAATTGTAGTCTTCCATTTTTCCTACTAGTTCTCTTGTTGTATTTAGTGGATTTTGGTGAATATAGCTACTTACATTTAACAGACTAATCGGGTCCGATACCATACTTGCATAGTAACGCGTTTCATAGAGTTGCCCAAAATAATTGTATTTTCTTTTATAAAATTCCGAGTACCTTTTATTCAATATAGCCATGACATTGGACAACGGCTCGACTGGAGACCGAATCAATAAATGATAGTGATTGTTCATTAAGCAATACGCAATAATTGTAAAAGGATATTTAGCATAAGTGTAATCAAGTGCACGGAAAAAAAGAGCAAAATCCCCATCATTCAAAAATATATTTTGACGGTTGTTCCCTCTCATCGTCACATGATAATAAATCTCTGGTTGCCAAATTCTTCTCATTCTGCCCATTGGATAACACCCTCCTTAAGTTTCCTACACCATATAACAAAACTAAAATTAGAACAATTGTCATAATTTGCATCTTTCAGCAACAATTTAATTTTGATAGAGTTAATTATCCAAGAATGAATTTTTGCCAATAAATAGACATCCAAAATAAAATTTTAAAACCTTGTTGAAAAAAGTACTTTTGTTACAGAGGTGTTACTAGTGCCTGGCACCAGTAACACTCCTGTAACACATATTCTCCTCATTGTGCATCCTTATTGTAGGATGACCGGAGAAGCGTGTAGTGTGATAAAATGGAAGAAAAGTGGGGGAGGGAAAGCAATGAAGGAGCAGATATTGATTATTGAAGATGAAGAGAATATTGCACGTGTTTTGCAACTAGAGCTGGAATTCGAAGGCTACGCGGTAGAATTAGCTTACACCGGTACTGATGGGTTAATAAAATATCGAGAGAAAGCGTGGAATCTGATTCTGCTTGATTTGATGCTGCCAGGATTGAAGGGACTCGATGTTCTTAGAAGAATTCGAGCGACAGAATCGGATACACCTGTGATTCTCCTCACTGCTAAAAGTGATTTAGAGGATAAGGTGACGGGTCTTGATCTGGGGGCGAATGATTATGTGACAAAGCCGTTCGAAATAGAGGAACTGCTAGCTCGCGTTCGCTCTGCTATTCGCTTTTCTAAAACTGCACCTGTTCTCCCTTTGAAGGACGAAAACATACATATATTTGAGTCACTGATATTAAATGAACATACGAGAGAGATCACTCGAAATGGGCAATCGATTAATTTAACACCTCGAGAATATGATCTATTGCTCTATATGATGAAACACCCTAACCAAGTGTTAACGAGGGAACAGCTATTAGATGCGGTATGGGGCTTTGATTACTATGGAGATACAAATGTGGTTGACGTATACATAAGATATGTTCGAAAAAAAATCGAAGAGAATCAGAAGTCCTCTCTAATTCAAACTATTCGTGGGGTTGGTTATGTTTTGAAGGAGTCTAAGCATGAAGCTTAAAACAAAAATTCACCTGTTTTCCACGTTTTTAACATTAGTAATTTTAACTTTAATGAATATAGGAATCTATTTTATATTTGAAAAAATGGCATATGATACTGAATATAAGCAACTAAATTCGGATGCAGACGAATTGATTACTGCACTAAGTAAGATGGAAAAAGAAGATGATGCTGCCACCATTTTGCGTGCTTTTATTCCTGTAAAAGGTGCTATAAGTGTGAAAAATAATGAAGGTGAAATGAAATTATTTGTACAAACGCTGGATGATGTAAATAACTATGTGCCGGAGTTTGAAGCGGGGGAACGATACTCGATAGGAACTTTTAAAGGGACACCTGTTCTTACTATAAGTAAACCAGTAATTTGGGTTGATGGAAAAGTAAATGAAGTACAGACATTAAAACTGTTAGATGACGTTGATAATAACTTAGAATTTTTAAGACTAATATTACTTGGCGTTACGTTAACAGGTATGCTTCTAATGACCATTTCCAGTATTACTCTTGGGAAAATTATAACAAATCCAATCGAAAAGTTAATAAATACAATGTCTCAAAGTCGACTTTCTGGGAAGTACGAAAAAATTATTGTTCCTCCAAATGGTAAGGATGAAATGACGCAAATGGGCATTGCATTCAACGAAATGATGGAGCAGTTGGAACAAAATTATAACAAACAGGAACAATTTGTTTCAGATGCGTCACATGAATTGAAAACGCCATTGACAGTTATTGAGAGCTATGCGAAACTGCTCTCTCGACATGGCTTTAATAACACAGAAATTGCCAACGAATCCGTTCAAGCAATTATTAATGAGACGAGTAGAATGAAAGAAATGATTTCTCAAATGCTTTTACTTGCAAAGAGCAATGAGCAATCCGTACGCAACTTTGAAACGGTTGATGTGTTTAAATTGGTTGAAACTACATTGCATTCTATGCGTACTGCATATAATCGGAAGTTTTTGTTAAAAGGGGAAGGTCCTATCTATGCAAACACCGATTTAGAACAATTAAGACAGCTGCTTTTTATTATTTTAGATAATGCTCGAAAATATAGTGAAAAAGAAATTAAAACGATTATTACCGAAAATGAAGAAGGAACCATTATTTCTATTATGGACTATGGAAATGGAATTCCTAAAAAAGATTTAGAACGAATATATGACCGTTTTTACCGTGTAGATGAAGATAGAAATAGAAAAACAGGTGGAACTGGTCTGGGCATGGCAATTGCAAAAGATATTGCTACAAGAATTTCTGCGGAGCTAACAATTGAGAGCGTAGTAGGATTTGGAACGACAATTCATATTTTTATTCCGAAAAGCCAAATTCTCATCGAATTCTAATATTCGTGAAGTATGATGGTTTGAGGGGGGAAGTGTGAGTGAAATTTTTCAAAAGAAAAGGATACGTACCTGTTTTTAGTACAATTTTAGTCGCTGGAGGAATCGTAGTTTTTCTAGTAATCAACGAAAATAATAAACAGTCGATATCTGAAAATGAAGCCCGCTCCCATCTTGAGCAAATGTTTGATGCAGAAGTTGCGGGTGTAACTATGAAACAAGATGTTTACAAGGCTTTAATTACAAAAAGCGGTTCTGTGTATGTGGTGGAAATGAACGCAGTTACTGGAGATGTGTATTCCCTTGAGGAAACAGATGAGTTTGTCGTAGAGAACGCAAATGACAAAAAGGAAGAGTCGATAGATGTTACATCAGAAAAAACTCTTGAAATTTTAGAAGAACCATTATTAAAAATAGATGATACTACTAATTCTTTGACACAGGTGGATATAGTAAAGCCACCTACGAAAATTATAATTAATGAGAAGCCTAAAAGTTCCAGTACAATCTTAGATACAAAAGAAAAATCAATATTAGCTGAAACTATTACTCCGAAGGGTGTTTTGTCTTCTCAAATAAAAATAGAGGACAAGCCTTCTATTGTTGTAAAGGAAGAAAAACCAATAAAAGAAGTAATAAAAGATGCTTTAAAAGATGTTTTAAAACCAGAAGCCTCTAAGACAGAAGAAACAAAAGAAGAAAAGCAGAAAGAGGAAGTTGCAAAAACGGAATCTATCAAAACAGAAGTAACTAAACCAGAAACAAGTAAAACAGAAGTGGCAAAGGAAGAAACCACTACTAAACCAGAATCTTCTAAGACTGAAGAGACAAAAGTGGGGGATACCCAGGTAGTGGCACCACCGTCACAGTCAGTTCAAACGGAAACAAAAAAACCAGAAGTTGAATCAAAGCCGGAAAAACCAACTACTGTATTGATTTCTGAGGATCAAGCGATAAAAACTGCTCAACAACAAGTGAAGGGTACAGTAGAAAGTAGTTCATTCGTAAAAACAAATGAAGGCGGATATTATTTGATTGTAATGAAAGCAACTTTGCCTGAGAGTGATTCAAAAGATACGACGAAAGCAAAACAGACAAAGGCTACTATCCAAGTACATGCAATATCAGGGAAAATTCTTACGGTCACATGGGAATAAGAAATTCTCATCAATTTCTAATAATACTCTCTGCGTATTCTCATTTAATTGGTTTACTATTAAGTTAACAAGTGAATAGTAAGTAAAGTTGATGAACTTGTTTAGAAGGAGCAAGTTCAAAAAACTTCAGTATAATTGGGGAAACAAACAGCGATAAAACAGTTTTCACAGAGCGAAGAAAACGAAGTAGAAGGCATAAAATTTACGGCGATTTAAATAAAATAAACCTTGAGCGATAACAAGGAATATACTAAAACACCTCATTCTACCATTCCCCGTAGAATGAGGTGTTTTTTTATTACAGGAGTGTTACTGGTGCCAGGCACCAGTAATACTCCTGTAACCATGTAAATAGCATTTTTCCCAAAAATAAAAAACACTGCACTGCCACATTATTGTGGCGGTGCAGTGTTTTGGTTATTAGCGTCTGTTTTTATTGCGTTTTGTCATTCTTCCAAGTGCGAATGCACCAGCTGCGATTCCGAGCAACGTGTTTGTGTTTTTGTTGAATACTTGTTTTACAACAAGGTTCAAGTTTTGTGGACGTTCAGCTAAACGACGCATGAAGTAACCGTACCAATCTTGACCGAATGGAACGTACGTGCAGAAGTTATAGCCTTCTTTAGCAAGTTCTAATTGCATATCTGTACGGAATCCGTAAAGCATTTGGAATTCAAATTTGTCATTCGGAATATTGTTATCTTTAATAAATTGTTTTACATGGTTAATTACATTATGATCGTGTGTTGCGATAGAAGTAAATTTACCGTTCAATAAATGCCATTCAATTAATTCAATATAGTTTTTGTCGATGTCTTCTTTTGCTTGGTATGCATATTCTTCTGGCTCTTTATATGCACCTTTTACAATACGAAGGCGGAAGTTTTTATACTTTTGAATGTCTTCTGCTGCTCGATAGAAATACGCTTGAATTACTGTACCTACATTATCGTATTCTTTTGAAAGCTCGTCCAAGATGTCAAAAGATGGTTGCAAGTGTTTATATGATTCCATATCAATATTGATGAATGTTCCATATTTATGCGCAATTGACACGATTTCTTTTAAGTTTTCTAAAGCGAAATCATAGTCAATATCTAAGCCAAGCTGAGAAGGCTTCAATGAAATATGAGCGTCTACTTTGTTCTCCTCGATTGCTTCAATAACAGAAATAATTTGGTTTTTTGCTTCTAAAGCTTCTTCTTTTTTAAATACAAATTCGCCTAAATTATCAACAGTACAAGAGATTCCGACTGCATTTAGTTTTTTAATGCTCTCAATTGTTTCTTCCACATTTGTACCAGCAACTACATGCTGTGCACCCATTTTTAGACCATATTTTTTTGCTGCTCCATTTAATAGTTGATTTTCAGATAATGCGATAAAAAAATCTCTTAACATAATGATACTCCCATCTCTGTTTTGATGCTTTATTATACCACAGAATCATAAGAGTAATCATTAAAAGGAAGTAGAAAATGTCATATGAAAAAAATTCCTAGGGAAAAATGGAGATATTTGTTTAATTTCCGAACAATCCTTTCATTTCTTTACAAATCCTTCACTCAAAATTATCAGAATTTTTACTTGCGATATATTGGTAATTAAGTTAATTTAGAACTAGTGGGTACATATAAATCTACTAATAGATTAATTGTTTCATCATTAACTAGGAGGTAAGTTATGAAAAACAGTAAGGTCAAAAAGTCAGCAGTTGCGGCAGTTATAGCAACATCATTATTCGCATCTTCAAGTGTTACATTTGCAGCTAATTCTCTACAGAATATAGTGGACAATGCAAGAAAAGACATTAAAAATGCCTCATATTCATACGTGGTACCTGCACAATCAGGTAAACTAGTGGCAAGTGCTGATGCATATAAAGCATTAAACACTGCAAAAGCAAATTATCAAAAGGCAAGAAATGAAATCATCAAATCCAATGCTAAAAATAAATCTTCACTACTGAAAAGTTTAGATGAACTGTACCAAGAAAGAGTAACGAAAGGACTTGTTCCTTATATTGATGCATATAACTATGCAGATAAATACTTAACACCAATAATGAACGAAATTAAAAAGGCAGAGTCTGCTAAAGACTGGGCAAAACTTGAAAAAGAATATCATAAACTATCAGCTCAATTAAAAACGAGAACTGCAATCCTATATCGTTTTTCCGGGAAGGCTGCTCGCGATCTACTATTAGATCAATATAAAGAACCTGCTGATCTAAAACGTTCAGAATTAATGGTTCCGGTAACAGTTTATATGAAAGCTACTCAAGCACAGGCACTTTTTGCAGGAGGTAAAGAGGAAGCAGCTGCAAAAGTTCTTGAATCCATTCAACCATTACTAGAGAGATTACCTAGTGAACAAAAGCTTCCAGCAGTAAAAGAACTACTTGCGTTCGTTGAAAAAGTAAATGCAGAAGTTAATCCTGGATTTACATTATCTCTTATGCATGTAAATGATACTCATGCAAACACTGACAAGGCTCCAAAGCGCTTAACTGCAATTAAAGAAGTACGAGCTGAAAAACCATCTGCACTATTAATCGATGCTGGTGATGCATTCTCTGGTACTCTTTATTTTAACGAGTTCAAAGGACAAGCTGATTTAGAACTAATGAAATTAATGGACTATGATGTAATGACTTTTGGTAATCATGAATTTGATTTAGGATCGACTCCTGAAGGCCATAAAGCACTTAGCGAATTTATTCAAAAATCTAACTTCCCATTCGTTAGTGCAAATGCAGACTTCTCCAAAGACGTGAATCTAAAAGGATTGTTCAATGTAAATGTATCTTCTGATCCGAAAGATGGTCAAATTTACAGCGGTATTATTAAAGAAGTTGATGGGCAAAAAGTTGGTTTATTCGGTTTAACAACTGCTGAAACCGCTGATATTTCAAGTCCAAAAGATGTGACATTTACTGATTACATTAAAGCAGCACAAACAATGGTAGATGAATTTGAAAAACAAGGTGTTAATAAGGTTGTCGCAGTAACTCATATTGGTTATGATGATAATCCGACATATGATAACGATTTATTATTAGCGGCGGCTGTTAACGGAATTGACGTAATTGTTGGTGGACATAGCCATACACAACTTGATAAACCTGTAGTAGTAAATAAAGATAAAAGCGGTGCAGAAAAAGATCCTACTGTAATTGTACAAGCATATCAGTACAGTGATTTTTTAGGAACACTTGATGTAAACTTCAATAAAGAGGGTAAAGTTGTTAGTCATGCAGGAGGATTAATTCCAATCAAAGATAAAACAGAAGATCCAGCAGCTGCTGCATTATTAAAAACATACTCTGAAAAAATTGAAGAAATTAAAGTTAAAGAAATTGGTGCTGTGGCAGAAGTGGAACTAACGAATCCACGTGTAAAAGAAGACACGGATCCGAGCGTTCGTAAAAACGAGACAGCACTTGGAAATATCATTACAGACGGAATGCTTTCAAAAGCGAAGAAGTATGATGATAAAGTAATTATGGCTCTTCAAAATGGTGGAGGAATTCGTACTTCAATTGATGCTGGTCCGATTACAGTTGGGGAAGTAATTACAGTGCTTCCGTTTGGTAATACATTAGCAACAATGCAAGTAACCGGTGCCGAATTAAAAGCGGCTTTTGAAATTAGTTTCAAAGCTTATCCAAAAGAAAATGGTGGCTTCTTACATGTTTCTGGAGCAAAAGTGGAATTTGACTCCTCTAAACCTGCTGGAGAACGTGTTGTTTCTATTAAATATAAAGCTGCTGACGGCACTTTTGTAGAACTTAAAGATGATGAAAAATATGTCATAGCTACAAATGCATTCACTGCAAAAGGCGGAGATGGCTATGATGTATTCAAAAAAGCTTATGAAGAAGGCCGTGTAACGGATTTAGGTCTCTCTGATTGGGAAAATCTTCAAGAACAACTTCAATTAATGAAAACAGTTAAGAATGAAGTAGAAGGCCGTATTGTAGACGTAAAAAAATAAATCAATCAAAAAATTCCTCTCTCTAGCAATAGGAGAGGAATTTTTTTGTATATTTAAAATGTTTGTTCTATTGAATAGAGGGTATTTAGAATAAGGAACCAAAATTAAATCTTAATACAGAAGACAGTACTTACTTTCCAAAAGAAAGAGGAGGAATTCTTGTATGAAGAAAAATACATTCATAGTTACTGTAGCAACTGCATTGTTATCGGCATCTTTGCTCGGAAGTCCATTAGTCGGAAATGCTCAAGGAGACGATGGAAGAGAAAGAGATTGGGAAAGAAACCATTCAGGAGATTGGAATCAGTCACATCAAATGATGGAAAAATTTAAAAATCTAGAAAGAGACAAACGACACTCTGACGATAAAAGTAGAAATAAAGATTATAACGAAAACAAAATAAATAGAGTGACTAATGTAAAAGCCGACCAAATAGACAAAACAAAAGTAAGCAGAAAGGAAGAAATAAAGAAGTCAATCCCTTTAGTTTCCTATGAACAAGCAAATGTTTATGGAAAAAACACCATACTACCTTTAATTTCAGCAATAGAATCTGCAAAAGCAGCAAAAGATTGGGAAGCACTTGAAAAATATTTTCATTTACTTTCTAAAGAGTTAAGAAGAGGAACGTCCATATTTTATAAAGTTGATGGAAAACAAAATCGTGATGCATTAATTTCAACTTATAAACTTCCCGCGCAAGAAAAACGTTCTGAACTAGTTCTGCCGATTACTATCTATATAGCTTTAGAAAATGTGAATGACTCATTGGATAAAGGAGATACAAAAAATTTAAGCTTTAAAATGAAGAAAATTAAAGTATTAGTGAACAAATTGGAAGGGGTAGAAAATAGTCCTCTTCTACAAGATTTAGTAGCACAAGTAAATGCCACTGAAAACAAATTAAATAATTTATTAGCAACAAACACGAATAGGTTAGAAATTAACTAACAACAAAAAGTTCAGATTCTATTGAATCTGAACTTTTTTGTCTGCCCAATTAACCTTTAAAATAAAATTGCTCTACTGTATAACGATTCATCACATCTAGATTTGGCTCATAACCAATGCCATAAGCTTTTGGCACATTAATATATCCATCCTCTGCTACTACTTCCGGCTTAATAATGTCTTCCTCCCAATAACGAGAAGAGCCTGATGTGTCACCTGGTAGAAGAAAGTTTGGAAGTGTTGTAAGTGCTATATTATGTGCACGTCCTATGCCGGCTTCGAGCATCCCACCACACCATACAGGAACCCCTTTATCCATGCAATAATCATGGATTTTTTTCGATTCTGTTAAACCACCGACGCGTCCAATCTTAATATTAATAATTTTGGTGCTTCCAAGTTCAATTGCTTTACGTGCATCTTCCATGGAATGAATACTTTCATCTAGACAAATAGGCGTTTTCAATTCTTTTTGTAGTTTTGCATGATCAATAATATCGTCTGAGGCAAGTGGTTGCTCAATCATCATTAAATTGAATTCATCTAACTGTTGTAATAACGCTATATCCTTTAAAGTGTAAGCAGAATTCGCATCTGCCATAAGTGGAACATCTGGATAAGCACCTCGTAATGCACGAATAATTTCTATATCATTTCCTGGTTTAATCTTTACCTTTATACGTTTATATCCTTTTTTTATATAGGTTCCCACCAGCTCGACTAATTCGACTGTACTTTTTTGAATCCCTATACTAATTCCAACTTCAATTTTTTCTGCAGTGCCACCAAGTGCCTCTGCGAGTGTTAATTTATTTCTTTTAGCATACAAATCCCAAATTGCTCCTTCAACTGCTGCTTTCGCCATATTATTTTTGCGAAGAGGAGCAAATAATTCGCTTACTTCATCTGGATGACCAAAGTTTCTGTTTAATACAAGAGGTATCAAAAAGTCCTTAATGATGTGAAGATTCGTTTCAACGGTTTCTTCGTTATACCAAGGAGCCGAAAAAGCAGTCGATTCACCCCAACCTGTGTTTCCAAGTTCGTCTGTTACTTCTAATAAAAGAAATTCTTTTACTTGCATCGAACCAAAACTAGTAGTGAAGGGTGACTTCATCGTCATGTTCATTTTGCGTAAATTAATTTCTTTAATGATCATTTTTTTACTCCTTTGAAATCAGTGGCATGGTAAATATTATTAACGATTAATATTGTACCATTTGTTATCCATTTATCATCTCCATCGGATTCATTCATTCATTTCCTTTTGAAATGTGTTAATGATTGTTTGGGCAAGGACTTCAATACCAGTGAAGATTGATTCATGCTTGAAGCTCATATTTGGGTGATGTAATCCTGGAACTAAATCACAGCCCAGTCCGAGCATTGTAGCCTTTATGGTAGGTCTTTTCACGGGATAATAATGAAAATCCTCACCTCCAGGTGTCACAATAGGGGGTACACAATTATCTTCTCCAATTGTATGAATAATTGCCTCTTTCATTATTTCGACTGCTGTTGCATCTACCTCTGCAGCAACAATTTCCGTTTCTATATGGTAGTCGATTGTAATCTGATGAAGTGCTGCAATAGAGAGGATAGCGTTCTCCACTTTTGCAATCAGCTCATCCATTGCTATATTGGATTGCGCTCTTAAGTCTATACTGAATTCAGCATTCCCAGGAATAATATTTCCCGATTCTCCTCCGGATTGAAATCTTGTGAGCTTTGCCGAATAAGACTCCATCGGATCTAAGTAGATTGCCTGAATTGCAAGTACAATTTGTGCACCAACTTCAATAGCATTTATACCAAGATGCGGTCGAGCAGCGTGTGCTTCTAATCCGTGGATTTTCCCAATCAATAGCTTTGCGGCACCATGGATTATGGCTGGGGAACAGTAACCTTGTTCTAATTCTTGAATAGGCCGTAGGTGAACGCCATATAAAAAGTCCATATCATCAACCAAGCCTCTATCAATAAACGAAAGGGCTCCCGTTCCTTTTTCTTCAGCTGGTTGAAACAATACTTTCAAAGTTCCTTGCTGGGGTACAGCTAGTTTTTTTAATAATAGCAGTGTACCAACTGCCATCGTCATATGTGCATCATGACCACAAGAATGATTTGCCTGGAATACACCATTAACTTCCTGCCAAAGGGCGTCCATATCTGTTCTCAGTCCTACGCATGGCTTGCCATTTCCAATAGTAACAAGAAGTCCAGTGGAATCATCGAAAGTCGTTACATCAAACCCCTCGTTAACTAACAAATCAACTAAATAATTTGTAGTTTCAATTTCTTTCCAACTAACCTCCGGATTGTTATGCAGATGGTGAAAAACCGATTCCACAATAGGCCTTATATCTTTTAGCACGTTATTCATGTTTAATTTCCTTTCTTCTAAATTATTCGTCTATTTACTTATCGGTGGAAAAGACCGATTATAAATCTATTTAAAAAACCCCACAAATGTGGGGAACTAAATCTTAAGTGTCTTCTTGTACCAACTCTTGTTCATCAAGGAGATGAACTGGACTTCCTTCTGCAATCATATTAAGGGAAGCAATTAAATCTAAATTCTGTCTCATGGCCATTTCTTCCGAATCAACATAATTAGGATACAACCATTCTCCTCCTCAACCCTTTAAGTCTAGTATATTTAGAAACGGCCTATTTATTTACTAATATAGTCTGAAAATAAAATTTTGGTTGATTAAACATAAGCAAAAATGAAAAGTAATTGATTATTACCATTCAAAATGGCATAGATAAAGAATACGAATAATTCTGACACTTGAAACAACTCTAAAACGATCTAATATAGTACGAATACATAGGAATGGGGGTATACCAGGTGAAAATTGAGTATTTTGTACAGGCTATGAATCAGAGTATAAGAAGAGTAGGAGAATCCGTAGAATATATGGAACTGTATTCGAATATTAACAAAATGGAGCAGCATCAAATTATGCAGGCTATACTCGAATTAAGTGAACGAATTAAATTGATAGAAGCATATATGGATGGGAGAAAGGAAATCCATTTGGAGTATAACGGAAAAGTTAAAAGGCACTAATTAAAGTGCCTTTAACCTATTTATGATAAATCTTTTAAAATTTGATCCAAATCAGTTTGAGGATTGTGGCAAATATTATTTTGGCAAATTTGAACCGAAAGGGAGTGAGCACTCTTATCATGTGTCCAAACATCATACGGTCGAAATGTTTTGTGTAAGTGATGTAGTATTTCTGAAGCAGGACCACCATTTAATTTTATTTCACGGGCTTCAACCATAAAGCCCAGTTGTGCACTTAATGTGGAAAGAACAGCAGATGGGTACTGAATAGCATCGTCTGTAAATGCGGAAAAGATCTGTTCCACTTTTTTCAGTAGCTCCAGATCTTCTGTAATTTTTGCTAATCGCCAAAGTTGCATCGCTGCTGTTCCATTTCCTGAAGGTGTTGCATCATCTAATGCCGACTTTTCACGTATAACTAACTTTTCTGCTTCTTTATTTGTGAAATAGAAACCTCCATTTTCCTTGTCTTCAAAATAGGTATAAAGGGTAGTTGCTAACTTTGTTGCTTTCCCAATATATTCTTCGTTCTCAGTTGCTTGATGTAATTCGATTAATGCCCAAATGATATTACTATAATCATCTAAGTAAGCCATATGCTTCGCTTCGCCGTCCCTGTAGCGTGCATATAGCACATTCTCCTTCATTAAATGTTGTTCTATAAAATGTAATCCCTTAGCTGCAAGGTCAATAAATCTTGATTCTGCAAAGGTAGCACCCGCTTTTGCGAGAGCTGCAATAAGTAGTCCATTCCATGAAGTAAGTATTTTATCATCCAGATGAGGATATACCCGAGTTTGACGTTTATTAAATAGTAACTGACGGGATGCTTCCAAACGCTCTTCTAACTCCTCCAAAGAAATATCGTATTCCTCTACTAAGGATTTTGCATCAGAATAAATCAAATTTGGGATATTTTTACCTTCAAAGTTCCCTTCCTCAGTAAGATCATAAGCTTTCGCAAAAAGATTTCCTTCGTGCTCACCCAATATATCCAATACTTCTGATAACGACCAAATATAATAAGTACCTTCAGCACCTTCACTATCCGCATCAATTGCCGAATAAAAACCTCCATCTGGATGAGTCATCTCACGTTCGATAAATTCAATCGTGTTGTAAACAATTTCTTTATATTGAGGAATTTCCGTAATTTGATAGGTTTCCGTATAGGCAAGCAACAGTAACGCTTGGTCATATAGCATTTTTTCAAAATGCGGAACAAGCCACATTTCATCTGTGGAATATCGAGCAAATCCATATCCAATATAATCGTATATCCCCCCACGAGCAATTCCATCAAGGGTCGCTTCCACCATATTTAACGCATTATCATCTTTATTTGCATAATAATATCGCAATAAGAATAATAACTTGGTCGGGGAGGGAAACTTAGGCTCATTTCCAAAACCACCATATTGGGTATCAAAATTGCCAGTTAACTGTTGATAGGCTTGATCAATTGTATTAGGTGGAATAGAGCTCTCATTTGATGGAGGACCTTCATTTAAGGCCTCCGTAAGTTTATTGCTAATATGAACAACTCGGGATTTTTCATTCATAAAAATATTATAAACTTGTGGTAAAAGGTTGAGCATTCCTGTGCGCCCATGTTTACTTTCTTTCGGATAGTAAGCTCCAGCATGGAAAGGCTTTTGATCTGCTGTCAAAAACACATGAAGTGGCCAACCACCTTGACCAGTAAGCATATGACATACATTCATATAGATGGAATCGATATCAGGACGCTCTTCTCGGTCTACTTTTATGGAAATAAAGTACTTATTCAATAGATTAGCAACTTCTTGATCTTCAAATGATTCTCTTTCCATCACGTGACACCAATGGCAAGTACTATAGCCGATGCTTACGAATACTGGTTTGTTTTCGCGTTTCGCTTTATCAAAAGCTTCTTTACCCCATGGAAACCAATCAACAGGGTTATGTGCGTGTTGTAATAAGTAAGGAGATTTTTCGGCAATTAATCGATTGGAAGAGTTTTTATTAGTAGTCATTTTAAAACCACCTTCTTTAGGAAGATTTTTTTTCTAATAGGTTTCCACTAAAAACTGTATGGTATTCCTAAGCACCTTAATGTCTTTGAACGATGTGATTCTTATGGTTGAAAATAACCGTATGTTATAAGTGTCTTATTAATTAAATGGAATAATTTTTTTGTCTGCTTGTTCGCTAGCGCCTGCTTCAAGAATAGAATCCTTCATTTCTATTTTCACCTTTACCCTTTAAAAGAGAAATTTATGTCACGGATGTAATAAGTTAATAAGGAATTGAACTAATTGGCCATTATTAATTTAAAACCTTTGACATTTACATGAATTTGCTGTAAATTATCCGATGGACGAACATTTTAGTTCATCCAGATAATTAATATTCGTATTTAGGGGTGTTAAGCATGGATAATGTATTTGATTATGAAGATATTCAATTAATTCCGGCGAAATGTGTTGTTAATAGCCGTTCTGAATGTGATACAACTGTTACTTTAGGTGGACATACATTTAAGTTGCCTGTCGTACCTGCAAATATGCAGACTATTATTGACGATAAAATCGCAAATTATTTAGCGGAAAATGGTTATTTCTATATCATGCATCGTTTTGAACCAGAAAAGCGGATTTCTTTTATTAAAGATATGCAATCTCGAGGACTAATCGCTTCAATTAGTGTAGGTGTTAAAGAAGAAGAATATTCATTTATTGAGCAATTAGCAGAGGAACAAATAGTACCTGAATTTATAACAATTGATATTGCACATGGACACTCGAATGCAGTAATCAATATGATTCAACATATTAAAAAACATATACCAGCTAGCTTTGTTATTGCAGGTAATGTTGGAACACCAGAAGCGGTTAGAGAATTAGAAAATGCTGGTGCCGACGCAACTAAAGTAGGAATTGGTCCAGGTAAAGTATGTATTACGAAGATTAAAACAGGCTTTGGGACGGGTGGTTGGCAACTAGCAGCACTTCGTTGGTGTGCAAAGGCTGCAAGCAAGCCGATTATTGCTGATGGAGGAATCCGTACGCATGGTGATATCGCTAAATCTGTACGCTTTGGTGCATCTATGGTAATGATTGGATCACTATTTGCTGGTCACGAAGAGTCACCAGGAAAAACAATCGAAAAAGATGGAAAGCTCTATAAAGAATATTTCGGTTCTGCTTCTGAATTCCAAAAAGGCGAAAAGAAAAATGTAGAAGGCAAAAAAATGTATGTAGAACACAAAGGGCAACTTGAGGATACATTGAAAGAAATGGAGCAAGATCTTCAATCTTCTATTTCATATGCTGGTGGAAATAAACTAGAAGCTATCCGAAATGTAGATTATGTTATCGTTAAAAATTCAATTTTTAATGGTGATAAAGTTTATTAAACAATTTTTTTCATAAAATTAACAGAGGTATATATTTTTTCAAACAGACAAATGCTACAATAATCTTGTCATTCATTATTAAATGAATAACATTAAAAAGTAGAGGAGTGTATCAAATGGCTGTTGATGTATATCTTAATTTTAATGGAAATTGTCGTGAAGCTGCAGAGTTTTACGCAGAAGTTTTTAAAACAGAAAAGCCACAAATAATGACTTTCGGTGAAGCGCCACCAAGTCCCGATTACACGCTACCAGAGGAAGCAAAAGATTTAGTTATGCATACTCGACTAAATATTAGTGGAAGCAATGTCATGTTTTCTGATGTTTTTCCTGGTTCTCCTTTCATTGAAGGCAATAATATTAGCTTAGCAGTTGTTAGTAGAGATGAAAATGAAATTAGATCAGCATTTGAAGCACTTAAAGAAGGCGGAAAAGTAGGAATGGAGCTCCAAGAAACTTTCTGGAGTAAATGCTACGGATCCGTGAAGGACAAGTTCGGTATCGAATGGCAGTTAAGCCTTGAAAACGATCAAATGCCTCAATAGAATAGCAAGGACTGTACAACAACGTAATTTGTTGTACAGTCCTTTTTTAATAGATAATGAAAGTTTATATAATTCAACTACCGTAAACTTAGTGTTCAAAAGTTTACTGCACGGACAGAAAACTTTTTATGTGGACAGAAAAGATTTTATACGGACAGAAAACTTTTTATGTGGACAGAAAAGATTTTATACGGACAGAAAAGATTTTATACGGACAGAAAACTTTTTATGTGGACAGAAAAGATTTTATACGGACAGAAAACTTTTTATGTGGACGGAAAAAATTTATATGGACGCATTTTTCCTGGCATTAATCAGTAGTAGGAAATTTAATAAATTTCCAAATGAAATGTCTCACACGTATTGCTTTAAAGCGTTCGATAAGCGTTTTTCTTATTATTAATAAAATATTTTTCCAGGATTTAGAATGCCTTTTGGGTCAAATAACGCTTTAACTGATTTCATTAATTCAACAGCTTCCCCATGCTCGGCAACTTGGTATTTCATTTTCCCTAGACCTACCCCATGTTCACCTGTGCATGTACCACCAAGTTCGATCGCTTTCAACGCAATTTGTGAATTTGTATATTCTGCTTTTTCAACTTCTACTGAATTATGTGGATCATACATAACAAGCGTATGGAAGTTACCATCGCCAACGTGTCCAAATACTCCTCCTATTAGTCCGCTTTCTTCTAGTATTTTACGACCAAATACAACCATTTCAGCGAGTTTTGAAATAGGAACACATGAATCCGATCCCGTAGATACTTTCCCTTTTATATGCTTATATGCATATGCCATTTCATGACGTGCTTTCCAGAGTTCTGTACGTTCTTTCGAAGAATTTGCGCGTTCCCAGTTTTTACAGCCAAATTCTTTCATTAGTTCTTCTACAACTGTAGCTTCTTCTTCCACGATATTCGGTGAGCCAGCAAATTCAAAGAAAAGGGAGTGTGCTTCTGGAAATGTATAATTTCCGTATTCATTTACTTGTTTTATGCTTTCAGAGTCCACTAGTTCCATACGCATTATTTGAATACCACTTGATAGAACAGCTTGAGCAGCTTCTGCACATTCACCGGGAGTTTCAAATGTGCAACGTGCAGCTAAAACTTTTTCGGGAATACCATGCAGTTTAACTGTAACCTTCGTTATGATACCTAGAGTTCCTTCAGAACCAGTGAAAATACCATTTAAATGATAACCAGAAGATGATTTTTTCGCTTTTGAACCAGTATGTATAATATTTCCATTTGCTAGAACTACTTCTAAGTCCAATACTTGGTCCCGCATCGAACCATAACGTACTGCTGTAGTACCACTTGCATTGGTTGCAACCATACCTCCTATAGAAGCATCAGCACCTGGGTCAATTGGGAAGTAAAGTCCATGTTTATTTACATACTCATTTAGCTGAAGACGTGTCATTCCAGGTTCTACTGTAATCATCAAATCTTCTGGGAAAAACTCCACTACTTTATTCATTTGATCGAAATTCACTGAAATCCCTTTATTAATTGGAATAGCTTGGCCCTCTAAGCCAGAACCAGCACCATATGGCGTTACTGGAACATCATATTCATTTGCTAATTGAAGTACTTTCACAACATCCTCCACATTTTCTGGGAAAAACACAAAATCTGGTTCTACCCGGGGATGTGAAGATTCATCTCTACTGTGGCGATATAACTCTGATTCACTTTGACTCACTTTTTTGTTTCCTAGTTTTTCAATCAAACTATTCAACATCATTAAAAACACCTAACTTTCTAATAATTCTAAAATTTTTGTTTACAAGAATAGTAGCATAATATATTATGCTTGTATACAGTATACAGGAAGGAGGGGGACATTTGAAAAAGATACTTCCAAAAGAAACTCTTGCAGATCAAGCATTTAAGAGTATAAAAGATTCAATCATCGCCGGAAAGCTTGAACAAAACGAAGAGCTACCAGAAGAAAAATTGGCAATGGATCTAGGAATCAGTCGTACTCCAATTCGTGAAGCATTAAAGAGGTTAGCAGCAGAAGGGCTTATACAGTTAAATAAAGCAAAGCCAGCAACTGTAGCTACTTTTTCAATCGTTGATGGGCTACATTATATGGAAATTAGAAGACTTTTAGAAATTTACAATATCGATAAAAATACAGATAAAGTCTCTGAAAAAATACTGTATGATTTACAAAACAATTTGGAAGAACAATTAGAATCGATAAATCGTAATGATTTTCATTCATTTATCGATTTAGACCGAGAGTTTCATTTAATTCTTGCAAGTATTGGAGACAATAAGAAGCTAGTGGAGCTTATACATGATTCTAATGCTGGAGTTAATCGAGCATTTCTGATTCTTTCCAATACGTTACAAGTGAGTGCGGAGGAAGCTTACCACGAGCATACAAAGATAGTAAAAGCACTTCAAAATCATCAAAAAGATTTAGCTAAACAACTTATGACAAGTCACCTAGATAATGTAGAAAAAAGATTTTTATCATATTGTACTCAGGGGGAAATGAAATGAAAAAATTATTCGCATTATTACTGATTATTGTTATAACACTATCCGCATGTGGAAGACCTATAGAAACAGTTACTACATCTAGTACAGGGGAGTCTGAAGGTTCATACACAATTCGAATCGCGTATTTAGTTTCTGAGGAACAATCCTCTCATATTGCAGCTGAAACTTTTAAAGAAAAGCTTGAAAAAGAGTCAGATGGTCGATTAAAAGTTGAGTTATATCCAAATGGACAATTATATGCCTCAGACCGAGAAGCGATTGAGGCAGTTCAACTAGGAAATATTGAAATGACAATTCCAGCCGTAGCACCTCTTGCATCATTCAATAAAAAATTTATGGTATTCGATTTACCATTTTTGTTTAATGATCATGACGCGGCATACCGAGCGTTGGATGGAGCTCTTGGAGAACAGTTACTTGGAGAATTGGAAAACAATGATTTGAAGGGACTTGTTTTTGCTGAGAATGGATTCCGTCATATGTCTAACAATAACGGTCCGATTCATGGAGTAGCGGACTTAAAAGGATTGAAATATCGTACACTTGAAAACCCAGTGCATACAGATACATTTAAAGCATTCGGTGCAAACGCATCACCATTTGCATTTGGTGAGCTTTATACAGCACTTCAACAAAAAACGTATGATGCAATGGAATCACCGATTTCTCTTTATTACACTAACAAGTTTTACGAAGTACAAGACTATTTAACGATTACTTCTCATGTTTATGCCGCAACTATTTTGTTGATGAATAATGACTTTTTCAATTCATTACCAGAAGATTTTCAACAGTTGGTTGTAAAAGCTTCTGAAGAATATAGAACAGAACAACGTAAGCTTGCTCAAGAACAAGACGTAGATTTCTTAAACAGACTAAAAGAAGCAGGTATGGAAGTGAATGAACTAACACCAGAGGAGCGTAATGAATTTAGAGAAGCGACGAAATCTGTTTACGATAAATACGTTTCAGAAATCGGTGAAGATTTAGTTAAAATGGCCGAGGATGCAAACAATCAATAATAAGGGAAAGGGATGGGGAAAGGCTTATGTTAAAGAAATTTGCAAAGTTTGAAGAAATCCTCCTTGTTTGGTCACTTGTTATTATGGTTGCCTTAATTTTTGGACAAGTAGTTGGTAGAAAAGTTTTTGAATCTGCTCCTAGTTGGACAGAGGAAATGGCAAGGTATATTCATATTTTTCAAGTTTGGATCGGCGCAAGCTATTCCGTAAAATTACGACAACATATAAGAGTGGAAGCGTTTGTTACACGCTTCCATGGAACTTTTCGTCAAGTATTAGAAACAATTTCAATTCTCATATGGTTTGTCATGGCACTTTTTTTAGCGGTTTTTGGAACAGAGCTAGTGTTGAGTAGCATTGAGCATGGCCAACTAGCACCTGCTATGCAAATTCCAGTTTGGATTGCTTACTTAGCTATTCCACTTGGTGGGCTAGGAATGGCTATTCGATTAATTGTACAAGTAGTGGAGGTATGGAAAGGAAACTATGACAAACCAACAGATGAGGAGATAATCGCATGACAGTAGCATTATTATTTGGTACGTTATTCATTTGCTTATTAGTCGGTGTGCCGATTGCCATCTCTCTTGGGATTTCAGCTCTAGTTGCCATTTATTTTGGTTCTACATTACCCCTTGGGATTATTGCACAAAAAACATTTACTTCTCTTGATTCATTTCCTTTATTGGCAATTCCTTTTTTTATGCTCGCGGGGGTGTTGATGAGTAAAGGCGGGGTTTCCAAACGATTACTAGATATGGCTGCAGCAATGGTAGGTTGGATTGTAGGTGGACTTTCTTTAGTGACTGTTGTTGCTTCGATGTTTTTTGCGGCAATATCAGGTTCAGGTCCAGCAACGGTTGCCGCAATAGGTGGTTTTATGATTCCTGAAATGAAAAAGAAGAGATACGATGGAGGATTCGCGGCTGCAGTTTCTGCATCTGCTGGCTCTATTGGTGTTATTATTCCACCTTCTATTCCTTTCGTATTATATGGTGTAATAGGGAGTGTATCTGTAGGAAGTATGTTCTTAGCGGGTATTCTTCCAGGAATTCTAATTGGAATTGCTCTAATGATAACAGCTTATATAATTGCGAAAAAAAGAGGGTATACTTCAGAAAAAAATGCAACTTTTTCCTTTAAGGATGTATTAAAAGCTACTTTTGATGCTAAATGGGCATTACTTATTCCGGTTATCATATTAGGCGGTATATATGGGGGATTTTTCTCTCCAACAGAAGCTGCGGTAGTAGCAGTAGTTTATTCTTTAATTGTAGGATTATATGTGTATAAAGAACTTACATGGAAAACTGTCTATGAATGTTTTCGAGAAGCTGTTGTCATTAATGCAACAACAATGATTATTATTGGACTTTCTGTTTCCTTTGCGTACTTTATGACGTTAGAACAAGTTCCAAATGATATTTCTACTTTCTTAACAGAATTATCTACTAATCCAATTGTCATTTTAATAGCGATTAATATCATACTATTAATAGTTGGTATGTTTATTGATACTATATCTGCGCTTGTGATTTTAACACCAATATTATTGCCTATTGTTGTTGCAGTGGGCATTGATCCAATACATTTTGGCGTTATTTTAGTCTCTAACTTAGCGATTGGTTTTATCACACCGCCTCTTGGTGTAAACTTATTTGTAGCCTCCAGTGTAGGAAATGTAAAGTTTGAAAGAATAGTCATGGCGATTATCCCTTTTCTATTCTCGATGATTATTTGTTTAATCGTCATTACATTTGTACCGAGTTTGTCTTTATGGCTACCAAGTTTTTTTAAGTAATATAAAGTGAAAGAAGGATGAAGTAGTATGTCTTTGAGCATAAATCCACGTGCTAAAACACTAACAGTACCAGGAATTCGGCAGTTTTCTAATCAACTGGTAAACTTTCCGAATGCTATTAATTTAACAATTGGGCAGCCAGACTTTCCCACACCGGTCGCAGTAAAAGAGGCGGGAATTCGAGCAATTGAACAGAATTTGACTGGATATTCTCATAATGCAGGATTACTAGAACTTAGAGTAGCAGTCAATACCTTTTTCTCGAATAAATACGGATTCTCTTATGATCCTCAAAATGAAATTGTAATTACAAATGGAGCTAGTGAAGCAATTGACTCGATTTTCCGGACGATTTTAGAGGAGGGTGATGAGGTAATTTTACCAGCCCCAATCTATTCAGGTTATGTACCGGTAATTGAATTATGTGGTGCAAAAGTAGTCTATTTGGATACGACGGAAACGGGGTTTCAGCCATCAGCGAAAAATTTAGAGAGACTTATTACAGAAAAAACAAAAGCAATTTTGTTTAATAATCCTTCCAATCCTACTGGTGTTATCATACAAAAGGAAACAATGGATGAATTAGTACAAATGCTGAAGGAAAAAGAAGTCTTTATCCTGACTGATGAAATATATAGTGAAAATACTTTCTCGGGTGAACATCATTCATTTGCGGCATATAAAGAGCTTCAACATAAACTTTTTTATATTCATGGTGTTTCGAAATCTCATTCCATGACTGGATGGCGGGTTGGATTCTTAATGGGACCAGCTACAATTATGAAACAAGTAATGTTGGTGCATGCATACAACTCAATTTGCGCTTCTTTACCTGCTCAACATGCTGCGATTGAAGCACTAACAAATTCAAAAGACACACCAATTGAAATGAATGTGGAGTATGTGAAAAGACGTGACTATGTATATGAACGTTTAAATAAAATTGGGTTACCAGTTGAAAAACCTAATGGAGCATTTTATATTTTCCCTTCTATTGAAGCGTTCGGTATGAACTCATTTGATTTTGCAACTAAGTTACTCCAAGAGGGTGGAGTTGCAGTTGTTCCAGGGAGTACATTTACACCTTATGGAGAGGGGTATATTCGTATATCATATGCATACTCTATGGCTGTGCTTGAAGAAGGTTTAAACCGTCTAGAAAAATTTATTCAAACTATTCTAAAGTAGTTATTGTGTAAAACTTGAAGAAGGATTGTGTTCTACTTTTCCCTAAGTTAAAATAGAATAAATTGTATGAAATTGTAATAGTGAAATACGCCTTTCAATTAAGAAAGAAATGGAGATTTTTATGAAAAAAATACTTTCGTATTCATTAGCTTTAGGGATATTAGGTTCTGCAATGTTCATTCCATATTCAAACGCTTCTGCTGCTTCACTATCAAAAGCAGAAACAGCTGTAAAAAATGCTGAAAAGTACGCGGGTGAGCTTAAATGGCAAATCTCGTATGAAACGACAAAAGTTATAAAAACACCGGATATGAAGATGTTTAATGCTACAAAGTCTGCTTATTTACAGGCGAAAAAAGAGATTTCAGCATCTAGTGGCTCTGAAAAACAAAAGCTAGAACAAAGATTAGAAGATAACGTTGGTATTCATTATGAACGTACAATGGGATATGTAGATGCCATTACATCCGGTAATAAAATCTCAGCCTTGACGAAAAAGTTTCAACAACAGTACAGAGATGAACCAATTGCAGATTCTACTGAAAAAACATATCATGAACTTTCAGCAGAAATAAGAAAGCAAGCGAAATTATTATATAAAGTTTATGGCAAATCAACACGGGATGCTTTCCTTGCTACTTTTAAGGCACCTGCTGAAAAAGTACTGGATGATGCGAAATACACGATTACAGCAAAAAGTGATTTGAGAAAGTTAAATACATTAGTAGAACAAAACGCGAATCAAGTAGTAGTTGAAAATCAAGTGAATCAATTATTTAACAGTTTAGATAAAATTGTTGAGGATGAAATTTACTATACTCTTTTTGAAGAATATAGCTTAACTATTCGAAAAGATGCTAGTTTCTTAGCCCAAGAGAAAGAACTGAAACAATTTTTCGCAACTACTACTAATCTTATTAATAAAGAAGATGTAGAGGGAGTATTTAATTTATATAATGAAGCCTATCCAGATTATGAATATTTGAAAAAAGACATCCAAGATGCATTTGATCAATTTAATATGAAATTTGAATTACTTGATGTAAACGTGTTATCTATTCTTGATGGATATGCATATGTAGAAGTAACGGATCGAATGACAGAGGGAACTGAAACAGATACTCTAACGAGTGTTTATTTAATGATAAAAGAGAATAATGCTTGGAAGTATTTTGATATATATGATGCTTACTAAGTTTACTAAAAACCCTAAATATATTTTATTTAGGGTTTTATTTTATGTGTTGAAGTTTACGTGAACGTTAATGTTATGCTAAATATATAGTCCTGAAGGGGTGGGATGTAGGTGAAGAATATTTCAGAGGTTGCTGAAGAGTTTGGGGTGACGACACGAACGATACGGTATTATGAAGAGATTGGATTATTAAAGCCTATAAGAAATGAAAGTAATCGACGGTTTTACAAATCTGCAGATTTAGCAAAGCTGAAGTTGATTATGCGAGGAAAGCAATATGGATTTCATTTGGACGAAATTAGAGAAATGGTTCTACTTTTTGATAAAGATCGAACTGGTAAAAAGCAGTTAGAGCGTACGATAGAATATGGAAAACACCGTATAAATGAAATAGAGAATAAAATATTGGAACTCCAAGAAATGAAAGAAGAAATGGAAAAACTGCTTCAACTATTTTCTGAAAAATTAAATAATAAAGGGGATTAAGTGAATATGAATCTTTCAAATACTTTAGAAACAAATGCAAGAAAGTTTCCAGAAAATGAAGCTGTGATTGGTATGGGGCAACGATTAACATATAAATCTTTAAATAATAAAGTAGAAAAACTAGCAAAAGGATTCTTGCGTCATGGTATTTCAAAAGCGGATAAAATTGTTTTATTTATGCCGAATGTTCCCGAATTCATAGTAACTTATTTTGCTGCGCACCGCATAGAGGCAATTATTGTTCCGATCAATGCAAAATCAACGCTAGCGGAAATAAAGTATATTTTAGAGAATTCAGATGCAAATGCCATCATTGTACATGAACTACTATTTAATGTAGTTGAGCATTTACAAGGTGACTTATTACAAGTGAAGACAGGAGCAGAGTATCCAGGGTGGTTGACTTTTGATACCCTGCAAGAAGAATATTTGGTAGCACTTCCTTCCTCTAAAGCAAAAGAGGATGAGCCATGCACCATTTTATATACTTCCGGGACAACTGGTCTACCTAAGGGAGTGCTGTTCAGTCATCGGAATATACAAACCGTTGCTCAAATGATCTGTATTGAAATGGAAATGAAGCCAGAGAGTAGATTGCTTTTAATGATGCCATTAAGTCACTCTGCTCCACTGCATTTATTTATGATGGCAGGAATGATTGTAGGTGCAGCACATGTTTTAACACCAACATTTACACCCGAACTACTTTTAAAAACGGTTCAAGCTGAAAAGACTACTCACTTCTTTGGAGCTCCTGTTGCCTATTTATTAACAGGAAAAGATCCAAATATAGAGGTAGCCGATTTAAGTTCGATGAAGTGGTGGGTTTACGGAGGAGCACCGCTCTCTAGTGGTGAGGTATTATTTGTGAAGAAGGCATTCCAAACAGAAAATCTAGTATGTGTGTATGGTTTGACAGAAGCTGGCCCAAGCGGAACTATTCTTTTAGGGAATGAACATGAGAAAAAAGCAGGAAGCATTGGAAAAAGAGCAGCTTTATTTACGGAAATCCGAGTTGTGAATTCGGAAGGAGAAGATGTTCAGGTTGGGGAGGTAGGTGAAATCTATCTTCGTGGCGAAGGAACGATGCTAGGGTACTACAAAAATGAAGAAGCAACACAAGCCACATTCGACGGAGATTGGTTAAAAACCGGAGATCTTGGTCGTTTGGATGAAGACGGATATATATTTATCGTCGACCGGAAAAAAGATTTGATCATTTCTGGAGGCGTTAATATTTATCCGAAGGAAATTGAAGATTCTATGATTACTCATGAAGCGATTTCGGAAGTAGCTGTTGTTGGTGTTCCCCATGCTGAATGGGGAGAAACTGTCAAAGCATATTTTGCGGCAAATCGAGAAGTAAAGCCGGATGAATTAATAGGTTTTTTATCTGATAAGCTTGCTTCTTATAAAATACCGAAGCTGTTTGAACAACTGGAGGCACTTCCACGAAATGCTTCAGGTAAAATACTGAAGCAATCGTTAAGAGAAAGTGGTGTATTAAATGGAGCATGACAACTTTTTTGTAATCGATACATCTTTAAAAGATATATTGGAATCTAAGCTTGACAGAGAATTTTATTCGTTTGCGGAAAAAGAGCTCACAGAGTTTGGTGATTTAGTTGCAAATGAAATAGATGAACGTGCACGTCATACGGACCGAGAAGGGGAACCTAAGCTATTAAAATATGATAAATACGGGGACGATCAATCATTCATTTGGGTGAATGAAGGCTATAAAAAAACGGTTAAACAAACGTATGAAACTGGAATTGTGGGCTATTTGCATAAAGACATTCCGGAGCTTGGTCGGAAAGGGAATTATATCTATAGCTTTGCACAGGGCTATTTATTGTCTCAATCAGAAGCCGGCTTTTATTGTCCTGTCACACTCACAATGGCAACAAGTTTCTTATTAGACCATTATGCAAATGATAATGTGAAGAATCGCTTCTTACCTCATGTAGCCGCTACTGGTGATACCGAACTGTATGAAGGCGCAACATTTTTAACGGAGCGCCAGGGAGGCTCCGATGTAGGTGCAAATGTTGTAAGAGCTGTTGCTGAAGGAGAGCATTTTCGATTATTTGGGGAAAAGTATTTTGCATCAAACGCAGGTATGGCTGGAATTGCCATGGTTTTGGCTCGCAAAGAAGGTGCCAGTGATGGTTCAAAAGGACTCACGTTATTTGCGGTGCCATGGAAAAATGAAGATGGTTCGTTGAATGGAATCAAAATTCGTCGATTAAAGGATAAATTAGGTGTTCGAGCTGTTCCAAGTGGGGAAGTAGAATTTGATGACGCGAAAGCTTATGTAGTTGGTGAACCTAAAAACGGTCTAAAATATATGCTCGAAGCATTAAACTTATCAAGAATCTGTAACACAGTTGCCTCACTTGGAATTATGAGACGGGCATATAACGAGGCTTATAATTACGCGGATAAGCGAACTGCTTTTGGAAGTAAATTAAATGATTTCCCGATGGTGCAGGATACTTTAGTCCGTTTACGAGCAAAATTAGAAATTGAATTATACGCCACGTTTGATTTAATCGAGTTATATGATCGAGTGGTTAGTGGAAAAGCGTCCGATGAAGAGATTATCTTAAATCGATTACTAATTTCTTTATTAAAAAGAGAAACAGCTGAACAAGCGATTCACTTCGCACATGAAGCAATTGAAATGCACGGAGGAAATGGGTATATAGAAGATTTTGTCACACCACGACTGCTTCGTGATGCACAGGTATTAACAGTTTGGGAAGGCACAGCGAATATTTTAGCTTTAGAGCTAATAAGATTAGTGAATAAATATAGCGCACATACTCTGTTTTTAGAGCACCTAGAGAAGCGTTTAGTTGCATGTGGTAACTCTTCTTTAGTAGGAACCGTTCGAGCTAAATTAGCGGAATTAAAAGAGGAGTTAAATACATTTTCCGGCTTCCATGAGTCGCTACAAACATTTGAAGCCAAGTCACTTGCCACAAAAATGACCCGTGTATATGAGAGTGTTATTGCACTGGAAGTAGAAAGTAAGCCGCATATTGGTTTACTAAGTAAAATCTATATAGAAGACACTTGGTCCTTGCGTAAAATAGGTGATGCGATGGTGACATGTGATTGGTTTAAAGAAAAGTATAAATGAATAAAGAAATCCCAAAAGTCAGCAATTAGACTTTTGGGATTTTTATAAGTTTGTGGCTTTTGTCGGATATGCTGAAGGTTAGATCATTCAATCTCTAAATGCTTCTTTAACTGGTGAGTCACATTATTCAATTCTTGCTCATCCACCACATAGTACCAAATACCATCTATACGTGTGCCTTCACCCTTTTCAAAAGATAAAGTTTCGATTTGATTTAACGCATTTTTGTATCCTTTTTGTATATCGATCATTTGTTCAAAGGTCATATTGGTCCGAATATTCTCTTGAATGGATGCTAAGAACTCCTTGTATTTCCATAAGTTATTAACAGTTGCTCCTTCTTTTAAAATGGCTTGAAGTACTTGTTTTTGTCTAGCTTGTCTTCCAAAATCACCTTGAGGATCATCCTTTCGCATGCGCACATAGGTAAGTGCCTGCTCACCGTCTAAATGAATGATTCCTTCATTGAATGTATATCCACCTTCTTGAAAAGCAATTGGGTTATCTACATTAACCCCCCCAATGATATCAACAATTTCTAGAAAACTCTCCATGTTTACTTGTAATATATAGTCAACTGGGATATTTAAAAGGTTCTCAATCGTATCCAATGACATTTCAATTCCCCCGAAAGCATACGCATGGTTAATTTTGTCCAGCTTATCTTTTCCGATAATTTCGGTATATGTATCCCGTGGAATGCTGATCATCTTCGTTGAATTCGTCGTTGGGTTCACTGTTAAAACGATCATAGTATCCGAACGTCCTTTGTCTCCCTCTCTTTCATCGACCCCCAGGAGGAGCAAGGAAAATGGTTCCTTTTTAACTAGTTCCACTTCAGTAGTTCTTAACTCGGAAATCTTTCGTATTTCTGGCTCGTGGATGGTTTGTATTGTTGTGGAAACATCATTATAAATACTGCTTGCATAGACGACTACTCCTATTAAAAAGCATGTAATAAGTGAAATCCAGATAACTTTCTTCTTCGACATAGAATCCCCGTTTCTTTTAGGCGTAAATGTATTGTTATTAGTATGTAATAGAGTCTTAAATTATTATAAAATCATACGCTTAGTATGGATATTCATAAAATTTATTAAACATATGCTTATAATACCTTTGCTCTCTCTACTTCCTATTAAGATTTGATAAAAATGGACGAGATAAATAGAAAGATAAACGGGGGAAGTTATGAAGAGAATCGGAAAATTTATGCTAAGCATTGGAATAATATTTTTGCTTTTATCAACAAGTTTAGAGGTGACAGCTACAAAGGGAGGGTTTGAGAAAGTATATACTCCTTTTGCGCGAACGGTTGCGATGAGTGGAGCAGCGGCAAATGTAAATGGTGTTCCGTATCAATATGTTATCCTTCAAGGTGATCCAGCAGTACTTGCAGTGTATGAGCTACCTTCAAAGGAATTAATAGATCAGGTTAAATTACCCAAATCAACTGCTGCTTGGGCAATTACGACGGACAAAAGTGGACAAGCATGGATTGGTGGGACACCAACCGCAGCTTTATATAGTTATAATCCAACGAACAAGAAATTAATAAATCATGGAACACCAGAAAGCAGTAATACATCTATCTTAGATTTAGAAGTAGTAGGGAATGCGATTTATGGAAGCACAGCTCCTAATGGAAAAGTATTTAAATTTCAAAATGGAAAGTTTACAACAATAGGAGCAGCAACAGGAATTCAAAAAAATGCACGAAGTCTAGCTTTCCAAACAGGAAGTAATCGGTTATTCGTTGGGTCTGGTTCTAAAGCTTCCTTAATTGTTTGGGATTTAAAAACGAATAAAAAGACCGAAATTTTACCTACTAAATATAGAACTGAAAGTGATGTCTATGACTTAGATTTTGCAGAGGGCCTTATTTTTGCCAAGCTCAGTCCAAGTAAAAAAGTATTAGTTTTTGATGCAACAACAAACAAATTTATGAAAGAATTAGCAGTTGGGTCACGAGGAGTTTCTTCTCCTTTAGAGGGAAATGTTTATTATTCGTATATGACTAATTCATCCACTAGCTTATATCAATTTAATACGAAATCAAGTATTACAAAAGATATGAAGATTAATTTAGCCGGGACTGAAGCTGTCTCTATGGATTTTGTAATATTACCTTCAGGAGACACAATGCTAACTGGACTATTAGGAAATACAGGAACTCACCTTTTATATAATCAAACAAAAAATAAGGTTGAAATTACAAGATTGAATCTACCAAAACAAAGTGTACCAATTCATACGATTAGTTCAGATGGTAAGGGGAGTATATTCACAAGCGGCTATGTTTCTGGCCAGGTCTCTATCTTAAATCCCGTTACGAAAAATAAAACACAAATTACTAGTATTGGACAAGTAGAGGGGATGACTCCTTACAACGGGGGAATGTATTTGGGTGTTTACCCTGCAGGGGACGTCATGTATTATCATCCAGAAACGAATCAGCATGGAAAAACGGTTTTTTCTGTTTCACAGATGGGACAAAATAGACCGATTTCATTAGCGATAGCACCTAATGAAAAAATCCTTGCGGTAGGGTCGCATCCAAAACAAGGAACAGTATCAGGAAGCTTAAGCTATTATAATTTGAATACAAAAAAAGTAGTTAATCGAAAAGCACCTTTTCCAAATCAAAGTATTGTGGCATTAACTTATTCAAATGGTTATTTTTATGGAGGAACTTCTACATTTGCGAATAGTAAATCTGGTGGAATCGGAATTGCTAAATTTTTTAGAATTCCAGCAAACAATATTAATGCGAAGCCAGAGGAGTTACCTTCCCCAATCGCAAAGCCTAGACTTATTTCTGCAATGATCACTGGCCCCTCATCTACTATTTGGGGAGTGGCAGATGGAACGGTATTTGTATATAATTCAAAGACGAAGAGTTCTAAGGCTATACCTGTCGTAAGCCGTACAAGTGGACAAATTAGAAATGGATCTTTAGTGGATGGAAAAGACGGCTTCATCTATGGATCTATTGAGAATAAATTATTTCGTATTCATTCCACATCTTTTAAGCTAGAGTTTTTGGGTACACAACAATCAAACGGGGTAGCACTAGGGGCTGACGGTAACATCTATTTTACAACGGCAGGAGATATTTGGAGATATAACAAATAATAAAAGGTCAGTACCGAAAATTGGTACTGACCTTTACTTTATTCTTCTACTTTTGTTGCATTCAGTTGTAAATAATACCGAATAACATCTCGGAAGAAGGAGTGAAGCATTTCATTAAACATATGAAGAGCATCAAAAGAATACAGTCGATATGGATCCTCTTGGGAATAACCTCTAATATTAATACCTTCTCTTAAATGATACAGATTGTCTAAGTGAGTAATCCAAGATCGATCCAATATTTCTAAATAGATGGATTGAATATCGCTCCAATTCTCGTCATCTTTATCTGTATTATGAAGGACTTCTAAAGCAGTATTGTATACGTCCTCAAGCGTTTTTGTTAATTGCTCTTTGTTTTCAGTTTTTATAGATTCAAAAATAGTTTCATCTTTTAAAGTCAACATATTTATTATTTTTATTTCATCAATAATTTCATTTAAGATAGTTGAATTAGTAGTTTCATCTAAATTCAATTCTGGGATTTCTTCAACTAATCCATAAAATCTTTCTTGCATTGCATTTTCAATAAGCGATTGCATATTTTCTACTTTTAATGCTTTTTCACGGTAGTTATACATTACCTTTTGTTGATCGTTATTAATATCATCCAATTTTAATAGATGAGATCGACTAGAGAAATGCATGCCTTCTATTACCTTTTGTACATTATATACAAACTTCGTAGGATTAGGTGAAAGGATTAAGCCGGTGTTATCCGTTTTCACTTTACCTTTATACTTATCAAACTCTTCTTCATCGTAGTAATGGAAAAGCTCATCTTCAAGTGAAACGATAAATTGAGTGCTACCCGGATCACCTTGACGACCTCCACGCCCACGAAGCTGCATGTCGATACGAGCACTACTGTGGAGTTCGGTACCGATAATATGTAGTCCACCTAGCTCTGCGACACCCTCACCCAACATAATGTCTGTTCCACGTCCAGCCATATTCGTCGCTAACATAATTTTATTCATTTGTCCTGCACTTGCGATTAGTTCTGCTTCGTCTTCTACTGTTTTTGCATTTAAAATAGAATGTTCAATGCCCAATTCATATAGGTGAGCAGAATATTTTTCAGATTGTTCAATAGAAGTAGTGCCTATTAATACTGGACGTCCTGTCTCATGGTATTTTTGTGTTTCTTCTACGATTTTTTTCATTTTATCTTTAGCAGTTAAGTATACAAGTGTATCCATGTCTACACGTTTATTTGGTTTATTCGTAGGAATTTCAGTTACTCTTAAATTATACGTTTCCCAAAATTCATCACGTGAAGGAACGGCACTTCCTGTCATACCAGATACATGTTTATATAATCTAAAGTAGTGCTGAATCATAACAGAAGCTTGCGTATTATTTTCTTCTTTCACCGTAACCTTTTCTTTTGCTTCAATTGCTTGGTGTAACCCATCACTAAATGTACGGCCTTCCATAATACGACCTGTATATGGATCGACAATCATGATCTTATCATCTTTGACAATGTAATCTACATCTTTGCGCATAACAACTTTAGCTCGAAGGGTCTGCATTGCAATATGCATAAATTCACGGTGCTCGCTATCGTATACATTATCAATGCCGAAAGCTGCTTCTAATCGGTCTGCGCCATTATCGAGCAACACGATTTGTTTTGTTTCAGGATAATACTTATAATCTTCATCATCTTGGAAAGAGTCGATGACAAGATGCATTATTGGAAATAAGTTTAAACTTGCATTCGATTTCCCCGCAATAATTAAAGGAGTTCTCGCTTCATCTATTAATATACTATCCACTTCATCGATCAAAGCATAAAACAATGGTCTTTGAACTAATTGGTCTACGCCTTGAACCATATGGTCCCTTAAATAATCAAAACCAAATTCTGTTCCAGTCCCATAAGTAATATCGCAATTGTAAGCAGCTTGCTTTTCGTCAGTTTCTATACCTGAAACATTAAGTCCAACGGTCAAACCTAAAAACTCAAACAAAGGCTTCATTTGTTCGTAATCTCGACTTGCCAAGTATTCGTTGGCTGTAATAATGTGAGTTCCTTTTCCAAATAGAGCCATAACATAAGCAGGAAGGGTAGCAACTAAGGTTTTTCCTTCTCCTGTATGCATTTGTGCTATTTGAGATTGAGTTAAAACTGCACCACCCATTAGCTGAGAGTCATAATGACGCTTATCTAGTACTCGTTTGGATGCCTCTCGAACAACCGCGAATGCTTCCACAATTAATTCTTCAGGTGAAACTCCCTTATTTAATTGTTCTCGAAACAGGTCAGAATAAGCTTTCAGTTCCGCGTCTGTTTTATTTGTAAAAGAATCTTCTAAAGTATTTATTTTAGAAACTATTTTTTTTAGCTGTTTAAGTTCAATGACTTCGCCTGAAATCATTTTTTTAATAGAATGTAACATTTTCATTCTCCCTACTTTTATATTCCAACATCTATTATATCACGAAAAAATGAAGCTAGCATTTTCTAGTTGAATTGCTATTATTTCAATTATATTACAAGAATAAGTTTAAAAAGTTACCAAATGATGTTAATATTATTATATAAAATAAGGGGGAATTACAATTTGAAGAAAGTTTATTTACCAATTATTGCCGCTATGATAGCAACGCCAACAGGAAATATTGTAAGTGCAGAAGAGCTTACGAAGACAGAAGAACAATTAAATACAGAAGAAGTTGTAGAAGTAGATAATTCAGAAGAATGGTTAGAAGATGTTGTAGAGATAGAGCCAGTGGAAGAAGTAGTAGTAGAGGAAGGGTATGAAAACTTAGGTCCATTAATTTATAAATCTTCCGCAATTTCATCTAAAATTGCAGCAAATAATGAGGGAGACTACTTTATTTATTACATCATGCACGGATCTCCAGCAGCGTTAGTAGTTGTAGACTATGAAACGAAAGAAATAGTACATACATTTACATTAGAAGATTCAAAAAGCGCCTGGGGATTAGACATTGATGAGAAAGGAAAGCTTTGGATTGGTGGATCTGTTTCAAGTGTTCTTTATAGTTATGATCCAAACACGGAGGAATTTGAAAAGCATGGAAGTATTTTTTCGAATAAAAGTGATACTTCGATTCAAGATCTAATCGTTTCTGGAAATAAAGTTTATGCAGGATCTGCTTATGGTGGATCACTCGTTGCTTATGACACGGAGACAAAAGAAATAGAAGAGTTTGGGCAAATTCGTAAGAGAAAAGAATTTGTTAAAGCAATTGTAGCAGATGAAGAAACAGACGAGATATTTGTTTCGATCGGCTCACCAATGGATTTATTAGTAAAAAAGCCTAAAACAAAAAATTTCACTTCCTTTTTACCAGCAAAATATATGTCTGAAAAATATGCACAAGATTTAATCTTAACAGATGATTATGTAGTCGCAAGATTATATCCATCTAATGTTGCAGTTGTTTTTGATAGAAAGACTCTAAAGATAGTAGATGAGTTTGAATTAAAATCAAAAACAGTTTCAACATTATCTCCAGATGGAAAATCACTATATTATACAAAAGCAGAACAATTAATAAAATACGATTTTGAAACAAAAGAACATACAGAACTTGGATTATATTTACCAAAAGGTACAGAAGCTATTAACTTAGATTTCATCTTAAAAGAATCGGAAGAGGTAATAGAAGATGAAACTCAAAAAGAAGATAAAACTCAGAAAGAAGATATAGATGAGAAAGATACTAATGTTCTTCCTTCTAATAAGCCATTACTGAAAAGCACTCCCTCAGTAATCGATTCTTCTTTAGAGAAACTTGTCGATGAAGAACCAATAACTGAAGAACCAGTGAAAGAAGTACCAATAGAAGAGGAACCAAAGGAATGGATTTTATCTGGAATGGTTGATAATTTAGGTCAGCTATTTGAATACAATCCACAGACGTCTGAAATGAAACATTTTCAATTTGAATTACCTGAACAGCCAGTAGAATTATATACATTAGCTTCAAGCTCAGATGGGACGAAAATATTTGCTAATGGTTATATGTCAGGTGGACTTGGAGTATATGATGTAGCAACAGGGAACAAAGAATTATACCGAAATATTAGTCAAATTGAATCGATGTTTGATATTAATAATAAGCTTTATATCGGTGCATATCCACTTGCTAGATTGCTAGTTTATGATCGTTCAAAACCTTGGGATACAACAAATCCAAAAGAAGTTATTCGTTTGAACCAATATGGTCAAGAGAGAACAACTGCTGTAGCTCCTTATAAAGATGGAAAAGAAATTATATTTGGAACATTGCCAGATGCAAGTGTTGGTGGTGGTGCTTTAGCAATTTACGATACAGATACAGAGAAAATGGAAATACATGAAAACTATATATATAACCAGAGTATTGTTTCGCTCGTAAGTAGAGGAACAGAAGTGTTCGGTGGGACATCTATCCATGCGAATCAACAAGTAAATCCAAGGGGAGCAAGATTATTTTATTTTAATAGAAGTAATCCAGAAGACAAAAAGTATATTCACCTACCATTCGATTCAAGTATGATAACAAGTCTAATAGTAGATAAAGAGAATAAAGTGTGGGGAATGGCAGACGGTAAACTTTTCGTTTATACGGATGAATGGACAGATATAAAATATGTTGAATTATTACCTTTAATTTCTGGACGGTTCCGGAACGCACAAATTGTTGAGGGTGACGATGGCTATATTTACGGAAGTGTAGAAGGAAAACTCTTTAGAGTTACAAAAGATTTACAAGTTGAATGGTTGAAAGACAAAGGGGTTTATGGACTTGAGAAGGACATGAACGGAAACCTTTATTATTACGATGGCAGTAATCTTTGGAAATATACAATTGAAAAAAATCGCGATAAAAAACAACAAGAATAAGGAGAATTCCAATTAAATGAAACAAAAAATGCTATACTTTTTTATTATTTTTGCTATCGTCACGGGTGCAATTTTCCAACCAAGCCAAGCAGAAGCACAAACTACCAAAGTTTATTGGGACGGTATATTAATGGTTCCTGGTCAAGTCGGGAAAATTAAAGTAGTAAAACCGATAAACCTTTGGAAACGTACTTCAAATGGTTTAGTGTTTGAAAGAGTTTTAAAAGTAGGCGAGCAGTATCGAGTGTACCGTTATGATAACTTATATGGCGGACAATACGGACTTGGCGGTAATATGTACATTACGAAAATGGCGGGCTATGTAGACTACAAAACGCCTTCCAAAGCAAAATTAAAAGAGTTGGCAAATGCACAAGGAAATACAGTGCCAGGTAATTCATCAAATTTATTCCCAACTGAAGCTACACCTACCCTTACAGGTGGTAAAGTCTTGAGTCAATCTGTAACTCAACTTGCACCAGGTATTCGTAAAAAGTACTTCGATATAGATGGTGCGATTGGTGCACAAAACGTATTTATGATTGAATATGATGGCAAAACATCTAATATTGGATTTAAAACAGAACTTGCTAAAGACCAATTAATTGGTCTTGAAACAACTTCTTCCCAAGCAAATAGTGTGGAACAAAATGATTCTTACCATGTTGTTGCAGGAGTGAACGCCGATTATTTTGATAAGCAAGGTCAGCCTATTGATTTGATGATGATGGATGGTTCCATTGTTTCCACTCCGCAAACAAATATAAATGAATTAGCAGTTTTAGGTATTAAAGAAGACAATAAAGCAATTATTGGTGCTCCCAAAGTATCGATGAATGTTTCTGTAAACGGTCAGTCTTATGCTATTAACTCTGTTAATAGAAAAAGATTAGCGAATCATTTAGTAGTTTATACAAGAGATTTTGCAGCAACAACCAATACGAATGAGCTTGGTACAGAAGTTAGAGTGAAAGTAGAGTCAGGTAAATTAAATGGACAGGAAGTATTAACTGGAACAGTAATTGAGAATGTTACTGGAGTAGGAAATGCTCCTTTAAATAAAGGAGAAATCATTTTATCTGGACATAACTTTGCAAGCAAATTCTTACAAAATGTGCAAGTTGGAGATAAAATTGAGATTCAAACAGCATTTACTCCAGCTGAATGGAACGAAGTAAGAGAAGCTGTGAGTGGACGTTATCATTTAGTGAAAAACGGTACGATCCAAACGATTAAAGTTGCAGGAGTAGCACCACGAACTGCTGTTGGTGTCAGAAAAGACGGAAGTATATTTACAACAGTTATAGATGGAAGAGCAACTGATAGTAAGGGTTTAACATTACAAAATACGGCTAAATTGATGAAAGATTTAGGTGCAAATTATGCCATGACCTTTGATGGCGGTGGTTCTTCTACTCAGGTTACAAGAAATCTTGGCGATAGCAAAGTAACAGTAGATAATAAACCATCGGATGGAAATGAGCGAGCAGTATCAAACAGTTTATTATTTATTAGTAAATATAAAACAGGTCCTTTATATACGATTACACCAGCATCCAATGTAATGGAGGTATTCCAAGGGGCTGCATACACAGAATTATCTGTTCCTGTAAAAGGAATCGATCAATACATGAATCCGGTGGCTGTATCTGGGAATGGAAAAGTTACTTCATCCATTTTAAAATCAAGTGGTGGGAAACAAGTAGTGTCAGCGGCTCCAGGAACTTATTCAGGGGTAGTAACTTATGATGGAAAAACAACGAACATCAAAATCAAAGTAACAAATACTCTAGATAGTATTGTTCCATCTAATAGTTTCTTAGAAGTAGCAAAAGGACAAACGGTACAACTTTCTGCAAAAGGAATGAAAAATGGACAAGCAGTCTTAACAGAAGCATCTGCATTTAACTGGACTTCGACTGTCGGAACGGTACAAGCTAATGGAAAGTTTACAGCTCAAAATAAAGATGGTGTTGGTACAATTACAGTGAAGTATGGAACAAAATCTATTACCATTCCTGTAATTGTAGGTAATGTTGCTCCAACTATATTAGAATCTTTTAATAAAGGTATTTTTAATTATGAAGCAACAGGAGACCGTGCGAAATCTGTTTCTGTTCAGGAAGCTAAGAATGATAGAGACGGTACGAAAGCTATTAAACTAGTTTATGATTTTACGAATACTTCAGGAACTTCCGGAGCATACGTTAATGCAAAAACTAGATTGACAATCAGTACTCCTGCTAAAAAAATTGGTATGTGGGTTAAAGGTGATGGAAAAGGTAACTGGTTGAGAGCACAACTTGAAGATGCATCTGGAAAAGTAGTACATCTTGACTTTGATAAAAATGTAAATTGGACAGACTGGAGATTTGTAGAAGCAATCCTACCGACAGGTTTGTCTTATCCACTAAAAATGGATCTTCCAATTCGATACATGCAAACAGAAAATGCAAATAAATCAAATGGTGAAATAATTATTGATGATATTCAATCCATTTATAAGGACTGACTTTGTAACCAATAACCTATCCAATGGTTATAAGTAAAAAGTAGTAGCTGTTGCCAAGAAATTGGATTTGTGCTAACGTAATTAGTATGGATTTTGGCTAACTGTGGAGGGAAATACATGGCTTCGGAAGAAAAAAATAAGGTGGGTAAAAATTCACCTAGTTCATCGGCAGAAGAACATGCACCAAAAGTAATTGGTTATTACAAACGCCAAGCATGGGCTCTAAAAGTGTTTGAAAAAATTGATCAAGACAATGTAGTGCAAGATGGTAAAAATGTAATTCTTGCATCTTCTATTATTCAGTCCAAAAATGATTTGTATTTTCCTGCTTTCATACGAATCAACATTAAAGAAAAGGGACAAGTTGCAGGTGCTTATTTAATTGTAGAAGATGATGATAGTTTTCAATTATACCCTCTTGAAAACGCAATGGAAGAATTAGAAATGGATGAATTGCTACCATTTAAGTATCGTACCCTTGAGCAAATTGATGGAGACGAGTTTCAAGTAAATTGGCCAGATTTCTCATGAGAACAGCAAATATGCTAGTTACTGAGGAGTAAAGTAAGTAAGTAAAAAGATTCACCTTTATATGGAGTGTATAGAAAAGACTGATTATCGCTTATAATGAAGCGAAAAGTCAGTCTTTTCTTTATTTATATTAAACTTGGTTACAACTCTATTTTTATAGTATAATCATTAATTGAGGAAACTTTCATGTTGCTGATTCGTCTATTGGTTGAGTAGAAATAAAAAGGAAACTTAAATAAAAAGACAAGGATGATATTTTTGGATATAAAATTACTTCTTGCTTTTATCGTATCCCTGGTAACTGCTATCGCTGTTACTCCACTCGTTATAAAACTGGCACATAAAATTGGAGCTGTAGATAAACCTAACAAACGGAAGGTTCATCAAAACGTGATGCCAAGATTAGGTGGACTCGCAATATTCATTGCAGTTACAGTTGGATATTTTGTGGCAGGATTATATGAAGCAAAAATAACTGGTATTATGGTTGGTGCATTGATTATCATTGTTTTGGGAATAATAGATGATAAATATGAAATTTCTGCGAAAATAAAATTATTAGGCCAGATTCTTGCTGCTTGTGCAGTAATGGGAAGTGGTCTAACAATTGAAGTGTTAAATATTCCATTTTTAGGTGTATTTGATCTTGGGATATTTTCATATGTCGTTACATTATTTTGGATTTTGGCAATTACAAATGCAATCAACTTAATAGATGGTTTAGATGGGTTATCAGCAGGTATCTCCTCTATTGTATTTGCTAGTATTGCATTTCTGGCATTTTCAGCAGATAAAATGTTAATATTAACTCTTTCCTTAATATTGTTAGGTAGTACACTTGGATTTCTTTTTCACAACTTTTACCCAGCGAAAATCTTTATGGGTGATACAGGATCTATGTTTTTAGGATATGCTATTGCTATTCTATCGTTATTAGGATTGTACAAAAGTGTGACATTGTTTAGCTTTGTTGTACCAGTTATGATTTTAGGAGTACCAATTTTTGATACATCGTTTGCCATCATACGCAGACTTGTAAATAGAAAGCCGATATCGGTTGCAGATAAATCACATTTGCATCATCGATTATTGGCGCTTGGTTTATCACATCGAGATACGGTATTAGTAATATATGGATTTGGTTTAATATTTAGTATCGCTGCCATTACTTTTGAAACGTTAACGTTAAGATGGGCAATTTTTATCCTTGTCTTTATCTTGATCGCGTTTGAAATTATTGCAGAAAAAATTGGTCTTGTTAACGAAGATTATCGACCAATTATTTCTGTGTTCCGGAAGGTTGTTGGGTATAAGCGCAACTAGCTTTTTGACTGATGAGAAGCGTTTTATTGTTGTATTGAGGCAGCGCGCGGGCCCACACGATGTGGGTCATGCAACCGTTGCGACAGGGATGTCGCGAACTTAGGTTGCCTCGAATGACAAGTGTTTTCAATCAGACAAAGAGAATTACCTATAAAAGGGATTTTGTGCTTTTCACATATATAATTAATTTAATGATAGGTTGGTGTAAACGAAATGAAAGTACCAATGTTAGATTTATCTGAGCAATATGCATCTTTAAAAAGTGAAGTATTGGAAGCATTAGATAGTGTTATGAGTAGTTCACAATTTATTCTAGGTGATAACGTGAAGAAACTGGAAGCGGATATCGCTAAGTATAGTAATGTTTCTCATGGTATAGGTTGTGGAAATGGTAGTGACGCAATACATATTGCTCTACAAGCTGCTGGAATTGGTGCTGGAGATGAAGTAATTACAACACCTTTTACATTTTTTGCAACAGGTGGAGCAATTGTAAGAGCTGGAGCAACTCCAGTTTATGCTGATATTGATCCAGTAACATTTAATCTTGATCCTGCAGAAATTGAAAAACATATTACAGATAGAACAAAAGCGATTATTCCGGTACATTTATATGGTCAAATGGCAGATATGGTGCGCATTCGTGAAATCGCTGATAAACATAATCTAATTGTAGTTGAAGATGGAGCTCAAGCAATTGGAGCTAAACAAGGTGAATATTCTGTTGGTCAATTAGGAGATGCAGCTACATATAGTTTCTTCCCGACTAAAAACCTTGGTGCATATGGTGATGGTGGAATGGTCGTTACAAATAACGATGATATCGCTGAAAAAAGTAGAGTAATTCGTGTACATGGTAGTAAACCAAAATACTATCATAGCGTTCTTGGGTATAATAGCCGTTTAGACGAGATACAAGCTGCTGTATTAAATGTGAAATTCCCTCATTTAGATAAATGGGGTGAACAACGCAGAGAGCATGCAGAATTCTACACAAACTTACTAAATGAAAAAGTGTCTGAACATGTTCAAACACCTGTAATAGCAGAAGGGTTCTATCACGTATTTCACCAATACACAATATTGACTGAACGCCGTGATGAATTACAAGCTTACTTAAAAGAAAACGGTGTTGCAACGATGATTTATTACCCTCTACCATTGCATGTTCAACCTGTTTTTGAAAGCTTAGGCTATAAAAAAGGGGATTTCCCTAAAGCAGAAAAAGCTGCAGATCAAGCACTTTCTTTACCGATGTTCCCAGAATTAAAAGAGGAACAACAACAATACGTTGTAGAGAAGATTGCTGAGTTTTTTGCGAAATAATAAAACGGCAATTTGGTAGAGGGGGACGTTAACACGTTTCCCTCTACCTGCCTATATTTAGATGTTTTTTGAAGGAGAAGTGAAATGACGGAAAATAAAAGTTATCGTTTATACGATTCATTAGAATTTTTTTGGAGAAAGAAAGTATGGTTTATCATTATCCCATTAATTGTAGCTATTTTAGGCTATTTTGGTTCAATGCTTATTCCAAAAGATGGTGATTATGTTGGTAAAAGTACTGTATTCACTGGTTCAGTGAAACTAGAAGCTTTAACAAATCCAGACCATATTATGGCTAAGTATGGTCAAAATTTCTCGGGAAAAGCGGAAGTATTTGTACCAACTAGAAGTTATATTAAGACAGAGGTATACGGTGAAAATGAGGAAACAGTAACAAAAGAGCTCAATCAGTTTAATGATCAGTTATTAGAAGCATTAATGGCTCAAAATGATAAAATTATTGCTGGTACAGAGGCTTATGCGGTTGCTCAATCTGAACGTGTTAAGACTCTAAATAAGACTATCGAAGCTTATAAAGCTGCCTTGGAGAGTACAGATAATCTAACAGTTATTAATAATTACACTACGTTATTGAGTGCTGCTGAGATGGATTTAACAAATGCAATGGCTACAGAGCAACGTGTAAGAAATGATATTATTGCATTCGAACATCCTGAGTTGGCAAAAACATCCGTTGTAAAAACTAAATCTTATGGTTTAGAAGGTGCGATTGCAGGATTAGTCTTAGGGTTATTATTGACAATCTTTATTTTATCTTTATGGAAATACATTTTAGAAGCAAGAGGGAGTAAAAGAGCATGATTCAATTTGCAATTGTAGGTATGGGTTTCATCGCAGATAAACATATAGCTGCTATTCGCAATACAGAAGGCGCAAACTTATTTGCCATTTGTGATACAAACCCAGATAGACTAGTAATAGATGATGAAAACGTATTAAAATATACTGACTTAGATAAAATGCTTGCGGACAACCCTCAAATTGACGTTGTGAATATTTGTGTGCCATCTGGTCTTCACGCTAATTTGACTAAAATTGTTGCAAAGTATAAAAAACATATAATTACAGAAAAACCGATGGCTTTAAATTCAGCAGATGCGAAAGAGATGATGGACGTAGCAAACTCTGAGGGTGTAAAACTTGCAATTGTTCACCCAAATAGATACCGTCCAGCAATTATGGAAGTTCGTAAACTGATGGATGCTAATGGTTTTGGTAAGATAAGCCATGCAAATGCAACTGTTCGATGGAACAGAGGACAAGAATATTACGATCAAGCTCCGTGGAGAGGAACGAAAAAATTTGACGGTGGCGTTCTAATGAATCAAGCAATACATAATCTGGATTTGCTTTTATGGTTTATGGGCCCAGTGAAATCGGTTCAAGGTTTGGTCGCAACAAGATTCCGTGATATCGAAACAGAAGACGTTGCTACTGGAATTGTCGAATTTGAAAGTGGTGCACTTGGCGTGATAGAAGCTGCTACAACCATCTATCCTCAAAACCTTGAAGAATCCCTTTCCATTTTTGGAGAAACTGCTAGTGTGAAAGTTAGTGGGAAAAATGCTTTATATATTGAAACGTGGGATGTAGAAGGTTATAAAGATGAGGAAGTAGAATCATTAAAATCACGTATACAAAACGATCCTTGGGGTAAAAAAGGACACGATTGTATTATTGAGGATATGGTAGCTGCAATAAATGAAAATCGTGAGCCAGCTGTAAGTGGTTTAGACGGATATAATCCAGTTCGTTTAATCGAAGCTATTATTGAATCGTCCGAAACAGGAAAACGTATCACTTTCTCTTAATAGGAAAAGCGAAAGGCGCCTGCTTATCAGCGACAAGCTAATGTTTTTTGGGAGGTCTGCAAATTCGCCACATCCTGTGGCAAAGCAGACATGACCCGCATCGTGCGGGCCTAGGAGGCAGTTCCTCCGCCACCGGAGAAAATTGGCATTTGACCTCGAGCTGATGGCGCCTGAAGTCTAGACAGTTACTAAGTAGAATACTTTCTACTTTCTAATCGGTTAAAGAAGCGTTAGAATGTTGCAGATGCCATATTAATAATGGTGCATATGAAAAAACAAGTTTTCCATTCTTATTGATAATAAAGGAGAGACAATTATGTCTACATACTATGAAGAACTATTAACAAAAATTGAAAATCACACAGCTACAATTGGTGTTGTCGGATTAGGTTACGTTGGATTACCACTTGCTGTTGAAAAAGCAAAAGCTGGTTACAATGTAATCGGATTTGATGTACAAGAATCAAAAGTACAACAAGTTAATGAAGGTATTAACTATATTGGAGACGTTGTAGATAATGATTTAAAAGATATGGTAGAGTCAGGTCACTTAAAAGCATCTTCTGATTATGGTTCTATTAGCTCGGTAGATGCCGTAGCAATTTGTGTACCAACTCCATTAGATATTTACCAACAACCTGATACTTCTTACGTTGAAAGCTCAGTGAATGAAATTGCTAAATATGCTAAAAAAGGTACATTAGTAGTTCTAGAATCAACAACGTATCCTGGTACAACAGAAGAAATTATTAGAAAAGCATTAGAAGAAAAAGGATTTACAGTTGGAGAAGATATTTTCATCGCTTATTCTCCAGAACGTATTGATCCAGGTAATAAAAGCTTTAATACAAAAAATACACCAAAAGTTGTTGGTGGTATAACGGAAAAATGTACAAATGTAGCAGCTGCACTTTATAGCAGTGTTTTAGATGGAGATGTTCATAAAGTATCCAGCCCAGCAATTGCTGAAATGGAAAAGATTTTTGAAAATACCTTCCGTCATATTAATATTGCTCTTGCAAACGAAATGGCTATTTTATGTGAAAAAATGGGAATTGACGTTTGGGAAGTTATTGATGCTGCAAAAACAAAACCATATGGCTTCATGGCGTTTTACCCAGGTCCTGGACTAGGTGGACACTGTATTCCAATCGATCCTTTCTATTTAACATGGAAAGCTAGAGAATATAACTACCACACAAGATTAATCGAATTAGCTGGTGAAATTAATAACTCTATGCCAGACTATGTTATAACTCGAGCAATGCAAATATTAAACGATGAAGGTAAAGCACTGCGTAACGCAAAAGTATTATTACTTGGAGTTGCTTATAAAAAAGATATCGATGATATGCGCGAATCTCCATCATTAAAATTGGTTGAATTGTTATTACACCATGGTGCAGAGTTCAAAACGGTTGACCCGCATGTAGGGAAGTTCAGAGTAAATGGTCAAGTTTTAGAAACGACTGAATTAACGGATGAACTTCTAGATGAGGCAGATATCGTAGTTTTAGCAACAGATCATACTGCTTTTGATTATGAAAACATCGCTAAAAGATCAAAAGTAATTTTTGATACTCGTAATGCATTTAAAGGTATTGAAACTCCAAATCGTTATATCAAACTATAAGGAGCTGTGAACATGAACTTTATACATGAAACTGCTGAACTTGGCGAAAATACAACTGTTGGTTATTTCTCAGTCATTGAAGAAGGCGCGAAAATTGGTAACAACGTTCGAGTAGGTAATCGTGTAACGATTCATGCTGGCTCAATTATCGGTGATGGTACAACAATTGATGATGGAGCTGTAGTAGGAAAACAACCGAAACCTGCTAAAACTAGCACGATGCAAATTACAAAAGAAATTCCGCCTCTACAACTTGGAAAAGAATGTACTGTTGGAGCTAATACAATTATATATAGAGGTGCAGTGATTGGTGAAAGTACACTAATCGCTGACCTTGCAACTGTACGTGAAGATGTTGAAGTTGGCTCATTTGTTATAATCGGTCGTAATGTTACAGTAGAAAACTTCGTGAAAATTGGTGACCGTACTAAAATTCAATCGAATTCTTATATTACAGCGCATTCTACTTTAGAAGATCGAGTATTCATCGCACCATGTGTGACGACAACAAATGATAACTTTATGGGTAGAACAGAAGCACGTTTTGATAAAATTAAAGGTGCAACTGTAAAAAGAGGAGCTCGCGTTGGGGGAGCATCAATTATTCTTCCTGGAATTACAATTGCAGAAGAAACATTTGTTGCAGCTGGAGCAATTGTTACAAAAGATACGGAAGAAAAAACAGTCATTAAAGGTTTCCCTGCAAAATTCTTGAAAAATGTACCTGAGGAGGAACTTCTCTAAGTGTTTTCTCAGCTAAAACGTTTAGGAGCGGATTCGCTCCTTTACGCATTTATGAATGTAGGAACGAAGCTCATCGCTTTTATATTGTTTCCTTTATATGCCCATTATTTAGATGATACATCGCAAATCGGGTTGCTTCAGCTTGTCGATACTAATGTATCCATGCTTACTTTCTTAGTGATATTTGGTACCGATTCGGCTTTAGCATATTATTATTTTGAGTATAAAGATAAAGAAACACGCGAAAAATATGTTCGTTCCGTCATGACTTTCCGATTAACGATGGTTATCTTATTATTCGTCGTATTTTTAATTGGTGGAGATTGGCTTTCTTCAATATTATTAGACTCTGATGGATACTCTCAATTATTCTATATTGCACTTGGAACACTTTGCTTAGACACTATAGTGACACTAGTATTAACGATTTTAAGATATGAATTTCATACTAAGAGAGTGGTAGCTACAACTGTTGGAAAGATGCTTTTGATAGCCATCGTTTCTATTCTCTTCTTAATGTTCGTTTGGACTTCACTTGAAGGTATACTATTAGCACGATTGATAAGTGTAGGAATAATTGTATTAGTTTTAATAAGACCAGTAAGAGTATACTTACGCCCTTTGTTTGATTGGAATATTTTAAAGAAAATCTTAGTTTATGCCGCTCCTTTGGTTCCTGCATCTTTAGCTTTTTGGATAATCGCAAATGCAAATAATTACTTTTTAACAGCATATGCAACAATATCTGATGTAGGGATTTACGGTACAGCTATTAAATTTGCTACTTTCATTACTTTACTGACTAGTGGAATACAACTAGCTTGGAGACCATTTTCAATGTCACTAAAAGATAAAGAAAGTAGTCCAAAGTTATTTTCTACTTTATATGCCGCATTCTTATTGATAGGTAGTTTAGGAGTTTTACTATTAGCTACTGCTATGCCATGGATTATTATGGTTATGCCAGAAAAATTTAGAATTGCGTTTCAATATGTAGCACCAATCTCTATCGCTACATTTTTAAGTTTTTATTATATGATTGTCTCAACAGGGATATTTTACACGAAACAGACGAAACATATTTCTATCGCATTTGGAATCGCGGCAGTTGTTTCGTTAATATTAAATTTTATATTCGTACCTATTTTTTCAATATGGGGTACTGTTATTTCATATGTAGGATCATATTGTTTAGCATTATTTATAGTGTTCCGCAAAAGTCAAAAGCTTTACTATGTTCCATTCTCAGGATTTAAAATGGCTTGGACAATATTTTGGTTAATAGCGGCAACACTTAGCATTGTATATGTACAATTAGAAGATTTAAATAGCTGGTTAATTGTAGGAGTATGGATAGTATTTATTATCTTAATACTACTTGTTCGAATGGATAAATATTTTGTGAACAGAAAGTAATGGGGGAAAAGACATGTCGAAAAAATGTATAACTAACCTTAGGCATAAAGATTTTTATCCTATTAAAGGTGTGGGGTATGAAGGTTTTTTTAGAGGTTATTTCTACTATGAAAATCAATATGTCACCCATGAAAATTTTACGAGCCTATTTAACAATGATGATCTTTTTTCCATGGAGTTTGCTCGATGGAACGGAGAATATGCTTTAACTTTTACGAATGAAAACAAAACAACGCTTGTTACGGATATGAAACGATCCATTCCACTTTTTTATTCAACAGATAAAGAAGGAAACTGGATAGTCCAAGACTTTATCGAGCCTCATGAAGGCATGAAATTGAGAAAAGAATCGGAAGAGGAGTTTCTTGTTACAGGCTTTGTTTTTAGAGATAAGACATTGTATGAAAAATGGTACCAAGTGCCTGCTGTATCAACAGTCACATTGACGGATCAAGCGAAGCAAACTTATTATTATTCGTATGTGTTGGAGAAAGAGCCAGAATCCATTGATTCATTTGCAGAAGAGCTTGAACATGTGTTTCATTCATTGTTTGACGATTTGGCAGATAGATTGCAAGGTAAACAAATTGTCATTCCACTAAGTGGTGGATATGATTCAAGATTGATCGCTCTTATGTTGGTGGAAAGAGGGTTGAAAGATTCTATTACTACCTTTACATATGGTCGACCCGGTAATGGAGAGTCCACAGTGAGTAAGCAAATTGCGGATCGTCTAGGGCTAAAGTGGAAATATTTCGCTTATGATAAAAAGATGTGGGAAGAAATGTATCGATCACCAGATTGGAAAGACTATGTTGTGTATTCAAGTAACGGAGTTTCTGTAGCGCATCTTCAAGATTTTCCAAGTACGAAGCTTCTAGTTCAAGAGGAAAATCTAAAGGATGCTGTATTTTTACCAGGGCACTCATTAGATTACTTGGCTGGTGGACATTTACCATACGAATCGATTGTGAATAAAGATTTTGAAGTAAGTGAAATTCAAACCTTTATTATGAATAAACACTTTCGATTATGGGAGCTTTCAGGTGAGAAAAGCTATGCTTCGACTACTATTGGTAGAGGGCTCATAAAAGATATAGAAGTTTACTCAAATTACACGAATGAGCGTGTGACTTCTATTATTGATGAGTGGAACTGGAGAGAAAGACAATCAAAGTTTATTATAAACTCTGTTAGAGTTTATGAATATTTTGGACAAGGATGGTCGATTCCATTGTGGGATGACCGATTGATTCACTTTTTCAGTAAGGTTCCAGTTGATTTGAAGTATAAAAAATATTTGTACGATTACACATTGCACAAAATGTATCCGGATTATTATCCATTACCAGAAAAGCCGGGTCCTGAAAATTCGATGAGAAATAAATATGGATTACTCTATCCTTTATTGCGCAAAATATATCGAATGAAAAATCTTTATCGAAAATATTTTGATGAACCAATGGAGTGGTATGGAATCTATCCAACGTATAAACAATACGTCAAATCACTAACGTTTAAAAGAGATGGTCAAAAATACGAGCATCCATACAATATCAATTCGTTTATCGTAAAAGATATGATTCAAATGATAAAGGAGATTACAAAATGAAAGTTCTTACCATTCTAGGGGCAAGACCACAATTTATTAAAGCAGCTCCTGTTTCGCGTGTGTTACGAGAAGAGGTTACTGAGCTTATCGTGCATACGGGTCAACACTATGATGCAAATATGTCTGATATCTTCTTTGACGAGTTGAACATTCCCAAACCAGATTATCATTTAGGTATTGGTTCTGGAAATCACGGAAAGCAGACTGGCGAAATGCTTGCTAAAATTGAAGATATTATTTTAACAGAAACACCGGATTTTGTACTTGTATATGGAGATACTAACTCAACACTTGCAGGTGCACTTGCTGCGGCAAAACTTCATATTCCAATCGTGCATATCGAAGCAGGTCTTAGAAGCTTTAATATGAAAATGCCAGAAGAAGTAAACCGTATCTTAACAGATCATGTGTCGAGCTTGCTTCTTTGCCCGACAGATACTGCTATCCAAAACTTAACAAACGAAAACATTACGAATGGCGTTTATAATATTGGTGATGTTATGTATGACGCAGTTTTATACAATAAAACACTTGCGGAATCTACTTCCTCTATTTTAGAGCGTGAAAAATTACAAGCAAAAGATTATTTACTCATTACGATTCACCGTGCTGAAAATACGGATGATGTTGATCGTATGAAATCAATTTTAGATGCATTTAGTCAAATTCCTGACAATAAAGTTTGGCCGATCCATCCGCGCACGAAGAAAAAACTTGAGGATTATGGATTCCAATTGGACCAAATTCCTAACTTACAAGTAATTGAACCAGTTGGTTATTTAGATATGCTTTCTTTAGAAATGAACGCGAAAAAAATAGTAACTGATTCAGGTGGTGTTCAAAAAGAAGCATATTTTGCCGAAGTTCCATGTGTGACAGTACGAGATCAAACTGAGTGGGTTGAAACACTAATAGAAGACGCGAATATCCTTACTGGTACAGATACGACTAAAATAGTTGAAGCTGTACAAAAGCAAGTGACTCCATCTTACACCCCTGTTTTTGGAGATGGAAAAACAGCTGAAAAAGTGTTAGCTTTACTAAAGGAATATACAGCTTAATTCAGCAACCTAAGCTGAATTGAGTTATAGCCTCAAGCGGATGCAACAAATTTTTGATGGGGAACTTATTGAGCGAGCCCGTTAAAAATCTTGCGCAATTGCCCCGAGGAGTAATTGATGAATTTAAAGTAGGTGTGAGCTTTGTTAATTTTTAGCATATGGCTCTTTACTGTGGTGGCTTCCACATACCTTTTCCAAAAGGTTTCTGGAAGCCTTTCTCTTGTAAAGCCAAATATGATTTCTATAATATATTATTATTCATTCCTTATCTCCAGTTATATTGGCGGATTATTAATCGCATTAGGAATAGATGATTATTATATGATCAAAAGAATGGACCATGAGGAATATCGGATCATTGGATTTGTTTTATTGACGATATTAATGATTTTGTTCCCACTTACGCAGCTAGTTGTAGGGAGACTTTTTGGTTTTAATGCACAATTAGAATTTGAACGATACCTACATGAACCCGTTCGTACAAGTGTAGATAAGAATAAGAGAATATTTCAACTTGCATTTACTGCTCTTGCTGCAATATCTGTTTTAGCTGTTGCTTATACTTTATTAAAAACGCATTCAGTCCCTATTTTTGAACTATTAAAGGGAAATACAGAGGATCTTGCTAAGATGCGTATTGATGCATCAAGAGGGTTTAGTGGAAACGTGTATATACGAAATATTTTTGCTATTGCTTTAACGCCAATACTATCGATAATTGCATATGTATATGCAATTCAAACAAGAGAATTAATTTGGAAGACACTATTTTTTACGCTTTTCATATTTTCAGTATTAATTTCTACATATGATTTAGCTAAATCTCCAATCTTCTTTTATGTCATCATGTTAATACTTACGAGAGTTTTTTCAAATAGCTTAAAACTTAATTGGAAAAAGATAAGTGGATACCTAATAGCAGGTACAGTACTGTTAGTCGTTATGTATATTGCTATACAAGGAGTGACAGAGGTAGAAAGCTTTTTAGCTTATAATACTGGTCCAATCGGAAGAATAATCTTGGCGCAAATTTCACCATTCTTTTTGCATTTAGATACATTCTCTCATTCACTATCTTTATTAGAAGCAAAAGGACTTCCTTCTTTTATCATCGGCTTTTTTGATATTGAACAAGTTCGTTCTGCTCGAATGATGATGGAAAACGTTTTTCCAGAGAATGTGGATAAAGGAACTGGTGGAGTATTAAATACAATATTCTTAGCAGAAGCTTTTGCTATGTATGGATATTTTGGTGTCATCGCTGCAATTATTTACGTTGCGGCAATCATTCAAATCATTTATATGCTCTTTTTGAGATTAAGAAAAACACCAGTTGTCATCGCATTATTTGTATATTTTACAATTAATATTCCAAGAACTCTTGTCGGTGGGGTTTCCGATTTCTTATTTAACCCAATTTGGATTATGACGACAGTTGTTTTAGCTGGATTATATATTTTAGAGCAATACTTTACGGTAATATGGAGTTTTCTGATGAGCAAAGTGAAGAAGAAAAGAGTGAAGGCATGAAGAATATTATTATTTATTATCCTTTTACAGTCGCTTCCAACCCGAAAAGTGGCTCTGCATTACGACCAGTTGAAATGATGAAGGCATTTGAAGCTTATGCAAAAAAGTATGAACTTGAAATGATTGTTATATCTGGAACTAGTAAAGAAAGACGTGTGCTTTGGAACAAGATTGTTGAAGAGAAAAAACACGAGCAAACATTGTTTTGCTATTCGGAAAACCAAACAATACCTCTTTGGCTAACCGATCCAGGTCATAGACCACAGGATTGGAAAATAGATAAAGATGTATTTCAAACATTGAAGAACCTTAATGTACCGATCGGTGTTTTTTATCGAGATGTCTATTGGAAGTTTGACGAACTTTATTCATTAAAAGGGTTGAAAAAATTCGTCATGCAAACTATTTATAAAATGGAAGAAAAGTTTTACGAAAAATATGTGCATACAATTTTTTTACCAAGCGATGCAATGGGGCAGTATGTAAATATACGCACTGAAAAAATGGCACTTCCACCAGGTGGACGGTTTGCTGAAATTCGTGTAAATACAAATGAGATTCAACAACCGTTTAAGGGAATCTATGTTGGTGGGATTAATAATGATGATTATGGATTGCCAACTCTAGTAGAGGCTTACAATCTGTTAAATAAAGACAGTGTATTAGGTGAATTAATAATTGTTTGTCGTGAAGATGAGTTTAGCCAATTAAGTAAAGAAGATAAAGAAAAGATAAACAAAGATTATATTTCATTAAAGCATGTTAGTGGTGCAGAACTACAACAAGTATATGAAGAAGTAGACTTTGCTTTTATTCCTCGAAAAAGATCAATCTACAATGATTTTGCTGTTCCGATAAAACTAGTGGAATATTTAACTGCAGGTCTACCAATTATCGCAACAAATTGTTCCGCACAAGAAGACTTTATCCAGTCAGGTCCATATGGAGTTATTACGACTGACGATGCAGAAGGACTCGTTCAAGGAATGCAATCAATCAAACCACATTTTTCAACATATAAAAGAAATATTCAACAATCGTTTTTACAGAAGCATGCATGGAATGAACGTGCCGAACAAGCGGCGCATGCGCTGATAGGAGGCATAAAATGAAAATAGCATTATTAGCTCCAAGTAAATCAATTCATACACAAAAATGGGCTTTGTTTTATCAGTCACAAGGTATTGAAGTAAAAGTGTATACATTTAAAGATCATTACTCTGAAGACAATGCTAAACTAATACCTACAGAAATTTTACCAAAAGTATTACCTGGTAAAGCTTCCTACTTGGCGGCAGCACCAGCCTTGAAAAAGATGCTAAAAGATTGGAATCCAGATATTTTACACTCACACTTTGTATCAAGCTACGGCTTATTAGGTGCGATGGTTAACTATAAAAAGTATTTTGTGTCCGTATGGGGAAAAGATATTTTTGTTTTCCCTAAAAAAGGCAGATTAAATAAAATGCTAATCGAATTTACGTTAAGTAAAGCAACTGCTATTTGTTCCACAAGTCGTGTTATGGCGAAAGAAACTAATCTATACACAAATCGTCCAGTAGAAGTAACTCCTTTTGGTGTAGATATTGAACAATTTTACCCTTCTGATGAAGTAGCTGAAGCGGACGAAAAAATTATCGTTGGGACAGTTAAAGCTCTAGAAGACAAATATGGTATTGCCGATTTAGTAAGAGGCTTTGCGTTGTTCCATAAGGAATTTCCGAATTCTGAGCTTATTATTACAGGTGACGGCCCACAAAGACCAGAATATGAGCAAATTGCAAAAGATCTAGGTATTGATGAGGTTACAACCTTCACTGGAAAAGTACCAAATACGGAAGTACCTAATGTCATTCGTAAAATGTCTATTTTTGCTGTTCCTTCTACAGAGGATAGTGAAAGCTTCGGTGTAGCAGCAGTTGAGGCAATGGCCTGTGGTGTACCGGTTGTTGTTTCCAATGTTGGTGGCTTGCCAGAAGTAGTCGTTCAAGACGTAACTGGGATCGTAACGGATAAAAATAGTCCAGATCAGCTAGCAGCAGCATTTAAAAAGCTAGCTAGAAATAGTGACCTAAGAGCTTCAATGGGTAAAGCTGGAGTGGAACATGTAAAAGAAAATTATAGCTGGATAGATAATGCGCATTATATGCTTTCTTTATATAATAAATATTTTTGATTCAATACTGACTGATAAATGAAAAGGGGAATGAACATGATTAAAAAAGCGGTTATTCCTGCAGCAGGATTTGGAACTCGTTTCCTTCCTGCAACAAAAGCATTGCCAAAAGAAATGCTACCAATTGTAGATAAACCAAATTTACAATATATTATTGAAGAAGCAATCGCTTCTGGAATTGAAGATATTATTATAGTGACCGGTCGCAATAAAAAATCGATGGAAGATCATTTTGATAAATCGATTGAATTGGAATTGCTTTTGAAAAAAACAGGTAAACTAGAGTTACTTGAAACAGTAGAAAACATTTCTAACTTAGTGGACATTCATTATATGCGTCAAAAAGAGCCACTTGGATTAGGACATGCTATTCTGTGCACGAAAAAGTTTATCGGTAATGAACCATTTGCTGTTTTACTTCCAGATGACATTATTGATGCAGAAGTTCCTGCATTAAAACAAATGATAAATAAGTATGAACAGGTAGAAAGCAGTATTCTTGGGGTTAATGAAGTGCCGACAGAAGATGTTAATAAGTACGGAATTGTAGACTACAGTGAAGCAGAAAACGATTTATTTTCAGTTAAACGATTAGTTGAGAAACCTGCTATCGAAAATGCACCATCCAACCAAGCAATCGTTGGACGATATATTTTAACACCAGGTATTTTTGAAGAGTTGGAAAAAGTACAACCCGATGCAAAAGGTGAAATTCAGTTAACTGATGCAATTGATTCATTACTAAGAAAAGAATCTATTTACTCTTACATATTCGAAGGAAAACGATATGACGTTGGAGATAAATTTGGATTTTTACAAGCAACATTTGACTTTGCATTGAAGCGTGACGATTTAAAAGAACCGTTACTTGCTTATTTGAAGAATAAATTGAAAGAATAAAACGGTGATAGCTATGCGTATTGTATATTTGTGTCAACACTTTCCACCTGAAACAGGTGCTCCGCAAATCCGTGTATATGAGGTAAGTAAAGAACTGCTAGCTCAAGGGCATGATATCCAAGTAGTGACTGCTTTTCCTCATCATCCACACGGTATAATTCCGGATGAATATAAGGGAAAAAAATATGAATTTGAAAAATGGGACGGTATTCCAGTGCATCGCACATGGATTTATCCATCTAAAAAGGGAACATTTTGGAAGCGCTTAGTTTCTTATTTTTCATTTACATTTAGCTCATTTTACGGTTTAATGAAAGCTGGAAAAGTAGATGTCATCATAGTAAACTCTCCTCCCATCTTTTTAGGATTGACTGGTTTATTGAGTGCGAAACTAAAAGGTGCGAAGTTTGTATTTAATGTGGCAGATGTTTGGCCAGAATCAGCAGTGAAGCTAGGACTCGTTAAAAACAAGTTTTTTATCAAACTTGCGGAGATTTTAGAATCCTTCCTTTATAAACATTCCTGGAAAATAGCAACAGCAACTGATGGTATTAGATCGTATATTATGAATCATTCGCAGCCTGCGGACAAAGTTTTTGTATTGCCAAATGGCGTGAATACAAACTTCTTTCAACCTGCAGAAAGAAATGCGGAATATGTTGAAAAATTTAATTTACAAGATAAATTTGTATTTTCTTATGGTGGAAACTTAGGATATGCACAAGGTTTGGAGTTTATTTTATATGCTGCTAAAAAAATGCAGGATATTGCTCCAGACGTACATTTCTTAATTGCAGGTGCTGGACCTGAGGAAGAAAAACTACATCAGCTTATAGAAGAACTTGGTCTTTTGAATATGACATTTTTAGGACATCTTCCTTTAAAAGAAATGCCAAAACTATTTTCTGTTACAGACGTTAGTATAGTTCCATTACGGGATTTAGAGTTATTTGAAGGTGCTCGCCCGTCTAAAATTTTCCCAGCGGCTTCTTCAGGTGTACCTGTTCTGTATTGTGGTAAAGGGGAAAGTGCAGAAATTGTATCTAAAAATGGTATTGGTTTAGTTGCAATGCCTGAAAACGTCGATTCTATTGCTACTACTATGTTTGAGTTTGTCGAATTAAAAGAAGAAGAAAGAAGGGAAATGCAGGAGAATGGTCGGAAACTAGCAATTAATGAATATAGCTGGTCATCTATTGTCAAAGATCTTTTGCACAACCTTACTAAATAGTAATAGTCTTTTCAATATACATGACGATGAAATTTATGTATAATTGGTTAGATTATATTTTATAAGTAAAGTAGGGAAAGAAAATGGCTACTTCACGTCGAACAAAACGTAAATCAAAGACCAAAAGAAAAGTTTTATATACAGTATTAACCGTTTGTATGCTATTGTTGTCGTCTGTCATCGTTTTTGCTATTAATTTATCTCTTGAGACAAAAAATGCAACCTCTAAAATGTATGAACCTCTTGATAGTGAAAAAGAAGCAAAAGATGATACAACAAAGAAATTTGAAAATGCGAAAGCTGAAGACTCCGCGTTTACAATTTTATTAGCAGGGATTGAAAATCAAGAAGAAGCAAAATATGGTCGAGCAGATGTACTCATCGTGGCAACCATCAATCCAAAGACTGAAAAAATATCTATGGTAAGCCTTCCTCGAGATATGAAAGTTTATATCCCGGATCTCGGCTACAAAGATAAAATAAATCATTCGTATGCGAATGGTGGTATAAACTATACTGTTAATACAGTAGAAGAATTGCTTGATATTCCTATTGATTATTATGTTTCAACCGACTTCCAGGGGTTTGAAGACATCGTTGATACTGTAGGGGGAGTAGATGTAGAGGTTCCATTTACATTTAAGGCTCAGCTTACAGGTAGTTTAAAATGGAAGACGTACACAGAAGGTCCAATGTATTTAAATGGAAATGAAGCACTTGCTTATGTGCGTATGCGTAAAAAAGATCCTCAAGGTGATATGGGACGTAATCTTCGTCAGAAACAGGTCATCGAAGAGATCATTAACAAAGGCACAAGCATAAGTAATATTACAAAAATTGACGACATGATCGGTGATGTCGGAAACAATGTAAAGACGAACATTCCAACTTCTGAATACTTCGGTCTAATTAAAATGTATCAAAAGATTAAGTCTTCTCCAATTGAGCAGTTACAAATAGAAGGCGATAACGATACAAGTAGTGGGTATTATTATTTCATTCCAAGAGAAGACTCTCTGGAAGAGGTAAAAAATCAACTCAAACTTAATTTAGATGACTTCGGACAAAATGCATCAAGTGAAACAAATAATAAAACAACGCAAGTAAATGATTTATCAATAGGCAAATGAAACGAGTGGTCGTAATGACCACTCGTTTTTTTGTTGTAGAATAATATGTTTTATTAATATTTGCTAAACATGAAGTTCCTACTAACATGCTTCGACTACCACTTGGAAGACGTAGCTCGCTGTTGCTACCTATCAAAAGCAATTATAAATAATAAAAATGTTAGAAAAGGGCAATCAATTGTATGATTAAAGCGACCACTTATAAATGAAAGCAACCACTTATAAATGAAAGCAACCACTTATAAATGAAAGCAACCATAAGAGCTGGTACTTCTACTAAAACGCTTCGGCGCAATGTGGATGCCTTCGGCGATAAGCCGGGCAGAAGAGCACTGCCAGTCTTATCGCTTCGGCTACCACTTGGAAGGCGCCTCGCTGTTGCTACCTATCAAAAGCAATTCTTTATTATAAAAAGAGAACATGATGTGGGATAAGGGCAATCAATTGCTTGTTTATAGGAATCAATTAAGCAACCATTAGAACTGGTACTGCTATTAAAACGCTTCGGCGCTATGTGGATGCCTCCAGCGATAAGCCAGGCAGAAGAGCACTGCCAGTCTTATCACTTCGGCTACCACTTGGAAGGCGCCTCGCTGTTGCTACCTATCAAAAGCAATTCTTTATTATAAAAAGAGAAACATGATGTTGGATTAGGGTAATCAATTGTGTGCTTAAAGCAACCAATTATATATGAACAACAGAATAACATTTTAAACACAATAACTTCGTCTATTAAAGCGACTTATGTAAGTAACTCCTACTTCTTCACTTCGGCGCAATGTGGATGCCTCCCGCGATAAGCCAAGCAGAAGAGCACTGCCAGTCTTATCGCTTCGGCACCACTTGGAAGGCGCATCGCTATTGCTTCCAATCAAAATCCATCCTTAATAAATAAAGGGAAAATCAGTTACTGGATTGGGGCAATTATGGGTGCTTTTAGCCGATCATTGTACCTCTTCTAAAACGCATCGACTACCACTTGTAGGACGCCATGTTTATACATCATACGATACGTCGTGTAATAAAAATGAAATCCTTCTGTTGGATAAGTGTAATCTTATCCGTTCTAAATAGAATCCAAAAATAGCAGATAGAATATTAGTGTATACTACCAAACCCTCTTCAAAAACACCAAGTTGTTTTGAGAAGGAACTTATTTATAAGAAAGTTGAAAAACCTTTCTGTGGGCTTTGTTTATGCCACTTTACTCTTCTTTATGAACATGACATTATTCGCCAATTTTTTATTATTTTTTAGCAAATAGGTCTTAAACAACCATAATTTAGGTAATTTTTATTACCTAAAGTTATATTACAGTCTTGTTACAATGGTTTTAATTACATTCGTTGGATTGTTTTATCTAATTTTGTCTATTAAAATGGAAGAAATACACGTTTCAAGGAGGAACAAATGAAAAAAGTAATTGCATCTTCTGTTTTAGCAACTTCTGTCCTTTTGCCAATGAATGTTCTCGTGAGCACTCCACTCTCCACATATGCTGCTTCGAATGAAATTGTCGCATCTAATCAACTTATCGGGAAAAAAGCAAAACTTACCGAAGATAATGTCAATATTAGAATTGGAGCGGGAACCGAGTTTAATAGTATTACGAAAGTAAATACTGACCAAATTGTTTCCATTCTTGCAACTGAAAATAATAGTAAAGGCGAGATTTGGTACAAAGTTTCTTTTAATTCTACAGAAGGTTGGATTATTAGTGACTATTTACAATTAGAATCGACTACTGTAAAAGATAGCACAACAACTACTGAGTCGGACTTTGTAGGAACAACTCAAGTTATTGGAAATAGTGCTTCGGAAATGAGAAGCGGTGCCACAACTTCTTATAAAGTAGTTGCTACGATTCCAACAGGAACTTCATTAGAAGTATTAGATTCTTTCACGAATGCTCAAAAGGAAGTTTGGTTCAATGTTGAATTTGAAGGTAAAAAAGGTTGGGTGAAGTCCGATTTATTTTCGTTGAATACTGCAGCTGGACAAGCTCCAACGACCGCAGTTAAAAGTAGTTCAATCACTAATGGAACTAGTTATGTAGGAACAAGTCAAGTTATTGGGAAAAGTGCTTCTAATATGAGAAGTGGTGCAACTACATCTTATAAAGTAGTAGAAACTATTCCGGCAGGCACTTCATTGAAGATACTTAATGCATTCACCAATGCGAATAAAGAAGTTTGGTTCAATGTAGAATATAAAGGTAAAAAAGGTTGGGTAATATCTGATTTATTTGCTTTGAAAGCAACTGCGGGACAATCTGCTACTTCGAAGAAAGTTGTTAATCAAACGACAATTCATAAAGGAGCAACAAAAAATTATACGGTTGTCTCTACTGCGAAACCAGGAACGACACTAGTGATCCACGAAGAGTTCACAAATGCTTACAAGGAAAAATGGATGCAGGTAACTTATGCTCCAGGGAAAAAAGGTTGGATCAGCTCATCTGCTTTTGAAGATACATCTATTGCAAACAAAACAGTTCTTAGAAAATCTACTGTACATTCTGGTGCTACAAATAGCTATAAAACAGTTGCTACGATAAATGTAGGAACTAAATTACCTATACATCAAGAGTTTACAAATGCAGCAAAAGAAAAATGGTATCAAGTAACATATGCAGCAGGTAAAAAAGGATGGATTCCAGCATCTGCATTTGAAAGTGTTTCATCAACTCCAGGAGAAGATGAAACTCCACCAGTGGATGGAAATGAACATGTAATAGAAGACACGCATTTAAAAGTCTCCGTTGCGGTTGCAAATATGCGTTCAGGCCCAGGATTAAACTTTGAAGTTGTTACACAATCAAAAATGAATGACTCATTCCTTTCACCGGAATATGCTGTGGATACTGCAGGTGAAAAGTGGTTTAAAGTAAGTACTACTAGTGGTGATGCATGGTTACATCAATCTGTTATTACTTTAGAAGACTCATCTGTTGATGTACCGGATTATGGAGATAGTGGGGTAATTCAGCGTTATAATGCCCTAGTTTATGCAGATAGCACTTTCAATTCTAAAGTCATCGTAGGATTAGCCAAAAATACATCCTTCACAATCCTAAGTCAGAAAGTGACTGATGGCACTGTTTGGCTTCAGATAAGTACAGCAAGTGGACAAGTAGGATGGATCCCAGATTTTGAAGTAAATGTAAACATCCCTACAAAATACGGCACTAAAACATCTACAGTTTATAATGGTGCAAGTGCTACTGCAAAAAAAGTTGATACTATTTATTTAAGCTCACCTGTTCGCGTATTACGCACATTAAATGGCTGGGTAAATATTGAAACACAAAATCAAAAACGTGGTTGGATTCAAGCGTCGGTATTATCAGATGCATCTCCAATTTCTTTAACAAATGGACGAACAGAAGTACGTAATGGTCAAAACTATCTTGTATGGTCCAAACCATCTAAATTTAATATTTCTTATTCAATTCCATCTAAAAATGTTTTAAAGGTATCTGGTAATCTATCACAAATTAATGAGATAAAATCAAAGGTTACTGGCGTAGACAGTATGAAAGTAGAAAAAGTTTCTGGCGGTACATCCGTATTAACAATAACTTTTAACCCTAATTATACTTACACAATCCGTGACTACGATAAAGAACTAACGATTAAAGTAGTTCCTAAAGGACTAGCTGGGAAGAAAATTATTTTAGACGCTGGACACGGCGCTAAAGATTCTGGTGCTGTAGGTCCGAATAAGACAAAAGAAAAAGATGTTACATTGGCAACAGCAAAAGCTTTAAAAGCTGAATTAGAGGCTGCAGGTGCTGAAGTAGTACTCACAAGAAGTACGGATGTTTTCCTAGAGTTGAAACAACGTACTGATATTGCTAATAAATCAGATTATGATGCTTTTATTAGTATTCATGCAGACTCCTTTGCTTCTACTTCTAAAGGAACAACGACATATTACAACGCTTCAGTAAATTTTAATGGACCAAAAAGTTATACACTTGCAAAAAGTGTTCAAACCGATCTTGTAAAAGCTATCGGAACATATAATAGAGGCGTAAAACAACAATCCTTCTATGTAAATCGTATGAATGAGTTACCTTCCGTTTTAGTAGAGTTAGCATTTATCTCTAATCCAACTGAAGAAGCACAATTAAAAACAGCTAAGTTTCAAAAAAATGCGGCAATCGGAATTCGTAAAGGATTAGAAAACTATTTTAATCAGTAATTGAGAGGAAGGTCAAAATGAAAAAGAAATTTTTAGCAACTATTGGTGCAGTACTTGGTTTAAGCTTACTAATCTCCATCAATATTCCAACATCAACAAAAGCGGACTCTAACTTATTGTTAGCTTCAGTTGAATGGGTACAAGCACAGTTAAATCCAATACAAACAAAAGTAACATCACTTGAAAAACAAGTTGCAGAACAAAAAGTTTTAATCGAACAATTACAAAAAGCGGTTGCAGAAGGTGGAGGCGTAGTGACACCACCGACTACTCCTACAGTACCTGGTGATTTACCATCAGTAGTCTATACAACTACTAATAGTGTAAAAGTGCATAGCGGAGCAAGTCGTGACTATAAAGTTTTGGCTACTTTTGGGGCAAATAAAGGATTAACAGTTATTGACCAACATAAATCTGCTTCTGGAGTATGGTATCGTGTTGAAATTTCAGCTACTGTAAAAGGCTGGGTATTCTCAGGCGACGTTTCAACAACAAAGCCTACTGATTATATACCCACAAATGTAATAACTAAACAAGCTGTGAATGTAAGAAAAGGTGCAACTACAAATTACGCATCTATTGAACTAGTTGCAAAAGGTACGTCATTAAAATATTTAGGCTCTTTCAAAAATGCTTCTGGTGAAACTTGGTACAATGTGCAAACCGCAAAAGGTACAAAAGGTTGGGTGCTAAGTACGCTAACTGAGGTGAAGTAAGATGTTCAAAAAAGGATTGACCGTTTTATCTATCGCTTTACTTACATTAGCTACATCTAATACGGCATTCGCGTATACACAAGAAAGCTATTCTAAGCAAGTGCGTGTAGAAGTGCATAATGCATCTTCCACTTCGCTCAATTTGACAGGAATTTATAAACTACAAAATTTAACAACGAACGAAATGTTTTACGCTCTACCTAATACACCTATTACTTTTTCTCAAGTAAATGGGGAAGTTTCCATTTATCAAGTTGGATCAGCTATGTATTCAGTGAATGGATTTGCTTTACATGCTTTATCGGGCAATGAAAAGATGGTTGTGTTTACAGCCGATGTAGAAGGTAGAAAAGGTGCTACTGCAGATTATGAAGTAGTAAAAGCGTATAAACCCTTCCAAGGTGCATATGTAGTAAACGAATTTACAAATGCAAAAGGAGAGCTATGGTACTCTATTAGAGATGATCAAGGCGTTTCTTCCTGGATTCCTTCGACTAATGCAACTGTAGGATCTGTCGTAAATCAACCACTTGGTAAGACGCCTAATGGTACACAATACCGTGGTAGTTTTAATGTTGTTAAATCAGGTGCAAATGTACAAATTGCAAATAGGCTTGATTTAGAGAATTATTTAAAAGGTGTTATTCCAAATGAATCGCCCGCATTATGGCATATCGAAGCCCTAAAAGCTCAATCAGTAGCAGCGAGAAGTTACTCATTAAGTAAGTCTGGTATTTTAAGTAGTACAACGAAAGACCAAATGTACAAAGGATATACCTCTGAGCATAAAAATACAAATGCTGCTGTAGAAGCAACTAACGGATTGGTAATTAAATCAGGTGGTAAACTAGTACAGGCATATTTTTACTCTACAAGCGGTGGTAGAACAGCGAATATCGGTGAAGTATGGAATTCAACACAAGTACCGCACTTTGTATCTGTAGATGATTCTATTGAAAAATCTCCATATAGTAATTGGTCTGTAAGTATACCAGCATCGAATATTCTTAAGAAATTTGGATTTAATCCTTCTACTGATCAATTACTAGATGTGAAGCTTGCTAAAACAGGATCCAACGGAGAAGTTTCCGCTGTGACTGCTGTGACTTCCGCTGGTGAAAAAACAATTGAAGGTAATGAAACAGTAATGCGTAACGTATTTTTAGATGCAAATAATGCATCTTTAAAATCCAATTGGTTTGATATTTCATTTACTAAACCAACCGGAGTTACTGATATTGCTGTGCAAGGAGCTAACGGTTCTTCAGCAGTAACATCGTTAAACGGTATGTCTGTACAAACTGCAACAGGAACAGAAACGATTTCAAGTGGTCCAGTAGGGGTTCAAACAAATGAAGGAATTGTCTCTACAACAGCGACAAGTTCTGGAATCCAATCTGTTACTGTAAACGGAAAAGGCTACGGCCACCGAATCGGCATGAGCCAATATGGTGCGAAAGCCCGTGCAGAAGCAGGCTGGACATACGATCGTATCCTAAAACACTATTATCAAGGCGTAACAATAGAAAAATACTAAGTAATCAGGTGACCAATAGATTGGTCACCTTTTTATATGGATAAACTCTGACCCGAGGCTTAATATTAGTTCTGTTCATGACCTGGAATTAAATGCAACAAAATAACACTAAATGGCTGAACGAGACCAATCAACAAGTGTAAGCGACAAACAATGCATGGAAAGCGACAAACGCATCGTCGAAAGCGACCAATCATCACCTGAAAGCGACAAACAAAAAAGCTGCCTCCAAAAGAGACAGCTTCTTACTCAAGGTTTTATAAAATTTTCCGTATAGTAAGGTATCGATCCGTACGTCCACTCTGCAAAAAACACGCCTACGCCATGTTGCGTATAGTTAGTACTGACGATATTTTTACGATGACCTAATGAATTCATAAATGCTTCATGGGCAAAGTATGGGTTCGTGTATCCCATTGCAATATTTTCTCCTGCATTTCTAAACAGAATTCCACCATTTGCTAGCCTGTCAAAAGGCGATTCCCCATTTAAGTTATCATGGTTAAAATAATCATGTTTACCCATATCGACACTGTGGCCACGAGCAACATTCGAAATATCGGTAGAATATTGTAGTATTGAAACGCCTTTTGCCTTTCTTTCAGCATTCGTTATTTCGTATAAGAGTGTCTCATAACTTTTTTCTAGTGTACTAGATTTTTTTGGATAGAGATTTGCGTTTCGCTTTATTAACTGGCGATCTATTAAGTAGATTGCAGAGATCTTATTGTCATTATGCACATCAATAAAAAAATTGGCTTCATATTTAGGAAAATCATATGTAATAATTTCAATTGGATAGGTGTTACCAGTTGTTTCGTATGCTTTTCCTAATTTGCTTTCTAGTTGACTAACAGTACTAGCTATTGAAATACCATTAAATTGATAGTTTTTGTCTTTTGTATAAAGTGAAGCTATTTTATTGTTTAAATAACTAATAGCATAGAAGTTATTATAGTTTTTGTGATAAATAGACGTTGATGCATCAAATTCATTGGTTATCGCTTTCTTTGCGCCTCCTAATTTGGAAGTTACAGAAGAAATACTGTCACCAATGACCATAGAAGTAGGAGTAGTTTGCTTGCAATTAAGTAATCTCAATTTTTCTTTTGATGGTGTTTGATACAAAATAGTGGCATCGTTTTTGATAACTAGGCCAGCACCTAGGTGATAATAAGAGCCTTTATTTGCATAAATTCGAAAAACTTCTCCCTTTTTTACTTTTTGTGAAGCTTCGAAAACTCCATTATTATTTTTATAAATAGTAGTAGGTTTTTGAATGATGACTCTGCCTATTTGACCAACTTTTAGCTCGACACCGTCCCAATACACAACCCCTGGACAATTTGCCGCATTAGTAGAGATTGGAGCTATACTTAAACTAATTAAGAATATTAGTAAAAAAATCAATTTCTTCATATTTCCACCGCCCTTAGTAAAAAGTATAAATCAATTTACTTCAAATTCCAAAAATTCTTTTTCGACAATTTCTATTTTACATTGTCCATTTGTCATTTCAGTCATCCAATCAGAGAAATTGGATTCATCCTCTGCTTTTACATACACATGGACTTCTACAGACTCTGCATAGTTAATATCTTTTAGAGGATATTCAGAATTTCGCACTTCATTTTCGACTTTACCTAACCAATTGTAGTCAATTGATACTTTTATCAGATGATGTAGCTTGCGCTCTACCACTTTTGCTGCTGTAACTCCCTCTGTAGTAGCTTTTCCATATGCTCGAATAAGACCACCGCCACCTAGTTTAATACCACCGAAATACCGAGTAACAACTACAACAGTATCCTTAATTCCTTGCTTCTTTAACACTTCGAGCATTGGCACCCCTGCAGTTCCACTAGGTTCCCCATCATCATTGGCTTTTTGGATGTGATCGTGTTCCCCAATAATATAAGCAGAACAGTTATGAGTAGCATCTTTATGCTTTACTTTGATAGAATTAATAAAATCTTGCGCTTCCTCCTCAGTCTCAGCTCGATTCACATAAGTAAGGAAGCGTGATTTTTGGATGATAATCTCACTTTCCCCATAGCCTTTGACTGTATGATAATCATTTCTCATGTTTTTTGGGTCCTCCTTGAGTAATTTGAAATATAGTTGTAAACTAATTTTAATTTATTTTTAGTCACTTAGTGCTATAATAGGGTTTGTCACCCGTAATGAATGAAGACTCATTTGCAAAAAACAAAGGAGAAAAACAGATGACGAATAAGAATTTTGATACAAAATCGTTAGATGTTATTTTCGATCGAATGGTAGAAGTAATGGATCATTCAAAAAAGGATATATTCATTATAAGCGAACAGAGTCGTCAAAGCTTCGAAGAAATGAAAGTTGAATTAGAAATAATTCGAGGTAACATTGAAACCGTTATTATTGAAGGGGATTTACTAGAAATGAAATCACGTTTAGCTAGAAATCGCCTAGCAGAAGTATCTAAAAACTTTGAAACGTACGACGAACCTCAAATTCGGAATGCTTATGAAACTGCCAATGAGATTCAAATTAACCTACTGATAAAAAGAACAGAGGAAAGACAACTTCGTCTTAGAAGAGATGAATTAGAACGCAGATTACAGGGCTTACTGGAAATGATCGAACGTGCGGATCAACTAGTCAATCAAGTAAATATAGTAATGAATTATTTAACTTCTGACTTAAAAGATGTGGGAGTTGCACTTGAAAACGCAAAAATCAAACAAGATTTCACCCTGAAAATTATCGAAGCACAAGAGGAAGAGCGCAAAAGACTTTCTCGTGAAATACACGACGGTCCAGCCCAAATGCTTGCGAATGTGTTACTTAGAACAGATTTAATTAATCTTACATATCAGCAGCGTGGCGGAGACGAAGCGATGAAAGAGATCAATGAACTGAAAGATATGGTTCGAAATGCACTTTCAGAAGTTCGTCGAATAATTTATGATCTTCGCCCAATGGCACTAGATGATTTAGGATTGGTTCCTACGCTTAAAAAGTATATATCAACAATTCAAGAATACAATCCAACGTGTATGATACATTTTCAATCATATGGAGAAGAACAACGTCTCCAACCAAATTTTGAAGTAGCCATTTTCCGACTAATCCAAGAGTCCTTAACTAACGGTATTAAGCACGGAAAGTTTAAAGAGGCTTGGGTAAAAGTAGAATGGTTGAAACAAAAAATAAATATTATCGTCAAAGATAATGGAAAAGGCTTCGATCCAAATGAAGCAAAAGAAAAATCATTTGGATTAATTGGTATGCGAGAGCGAGTGGATTTACTCGATGGAACGATGAAAATAATATCATCTCCAGGAAAGGGAGCAACCATTTTGTTTAGTATTCCGATAAATGAGGAATAATAACTACAGTGTTTTTATAGGAGGAAATGACGATGACAAAAATTATAATAATAGATGACCACCAACTTTTTAGAGAAGGCGTAAAGCGTATTTTAGATTTTGAAGATTCTTTTGACGTAATTGCAGAAGGAGATGACGGTAGCGACGTTCTTCGTTTATATGAACAACATATTCCAGACGTTGTATTAATGGATATTAATATGCCAACTAAAAATGGCGTTGATGCAACTGCTGAATTACTTGAAAAATATCCGGAAGCTAAAGTTATCATGCTATCTATCCATGACGACGAATCTTATGTAACGCATGCGCTTAAAACTGGTGCTCTTGGTTACATGCTAAAAGAAATGGATGCTAACGCAATTGTCTCTGCTATCAAAGTAGTAGCACAAGGCGGTTCATACTTACATCCGAAAGTAACTCGCAATCTAGTTGCCGAATTCCGTCGCCTAAGCGAACGTGAAAATAAAGGAAACTTCCATCAAACAGAAATTCGCCGTCCATTCCACTTACTTACGAAACGTGAATGCGAAGTGCTACAACTGTTAACAGATGGACAAAGTAACCGAACAATTGGTGAAACACTTTTCATCTCTGAAAAAACCGTAAAAAACCATGTATCCAGCATTCTACAAAAAATGAACGTAAACGACCGTACCCAAGCCGTAGTAACCGGCATCAAAAACGGTTGGGTCGAAGTACGATAATAAAAAATGGGAAACCTCTCGCGAATCAGTGAGAGGTTTTTTGTTTGCGTGAAAAATATTGCTCCTATTCATGGGAATGTAGCGAGTAAGCTAATAAATGTTGCGACTAACAGTGGATATATTGCGAGTTACGTTGCTAATGTTGCATATAAACAAAATATTGCGCATATGGACCAAAATATAGCGAGAAAGCAAGTAGATGTTGCGACTAATTAAGGTTATATAGTGAGTAATCCAAACAATGTTGCACTATACAATAATATTGCGCGAATGCATCAAAATGAAGCGAGAAAGCAAGTAGATGTTGCGAAGAATTAAGGTTATATAGTGAGTAATCCAACCATTGTAGCCTTAAATACAGATATTGCGCGAATGCATCAAAATGAAGCGAGAAAACAAGTAGATGTTGCGACTAATCACGGCTATATAGCGAGTAACGCAACTAATGTAGCGCAATAATAATTAATCACTCATCAACTTTCTTTCCGTTTAAAATATCTTGCAGGACCTAATCCACATGCCTGCAAATTCATACTGTTAAGCATCCGAGATGCAGAGTGAATAGATTTAACTCCACAAAATTTGCGAAAATCTTTATTAGTAATTTCTTTCTTGATTAGCCAAAAATATTCCTCTACTGCGGAAATGTGGGCATATCGATTATTTTTATTACAAGCTAAACATGTCCAGGTTGTAGAAATACGCTCCATTCCAATAACACCACAATTGGGACACTCAACTCCTAGAATTATGTCGTTTGGAGAAATATGATAATGCTCGCAGAGGGGTGAATACACAAAAGCGGATTGTTTCTTTTGAATTAGTTTTTCGATGATATCCAAATGATGATCTAACAGAAGGGAAGGGGAATTATTATTCAAGTGTATGATTTTTTCGATAATGCTTTCTAATTTAAATATAGGATAATGGGATGGCTTATTTCGAATTCGACATGATTTTGATGTCATGACGATGGCTCCAGATACTTTAAGTTCAGGGAACGACTTGTTTAAGAATTCTTTCATAAAACGAATATTACGCATTAATTGATAATATGGATTCGGAAAAGATTTTTCAATACTCTCTTCTTCTATTCTATAAAATTCCTCAGTGTCTATATCAAAATTTAAATTTCCACTCATATTTTTAGACTCTATCACGATACAGCAACTGTCCGTCACAACAATACAATCGATTTGCACCCTCCAATCATCTATATGCAATCCCACATCAGAAAATATTCGAAATGGGCCAGGTAATCTCAACTCCTTAAGCTTCCTTAAGAGTCGTTCCTCACCTCTGATTCCAGCTTCTTTTTTCCTAATTTCATTACGAATAAATTCCTTCATTCCACTATCAACACGCAATCTTTTCAACAATGCTAAATGTCTTTCCAAAGAACCACCTCCTATGTACCTATACTATACATACCATTACCATAATTTTCTACCTATCTCTCACGGAACTAATTAATTGAGTTTTCGTCCTAGATATGACAAAATAACCTCAGCAGGAGGAGAGAACTAGATGAAATTTATGCACGCACTTATACTCGCAGCAACCGTGTTCACGCTAGCTGCATGCAATAGCAATGAGGAAGAAGCAACAAATAGTGGCTCTGCGAATAATGCGCCAACGGATGCACAATCGGTAACGGATCACGGTGCAAAAGATAAAGCAGCAGAAAAAGTTGGTTTTGAAATGGCTGGAGGAAATATAGAAGAAGCGACAAATGTCCCAGAAGAAGAAAAAACCGCTATCCTCGAAGCATTCAATGAATACATGGAAGCATTTAATGTAGAAGATATTAACCGCTACATGAATACCATTTCCAAAAATCCAGAAGGTTTTAACTATGCAGATGAAAAAACAGTAGTACAAGAAACATTCACGGAGTATGATACGATTCGAAAAGCTGAAAACACGACAATCATTAAATACGATAAATCCCAAGCACAAGTATTTGCGAACATTAACATCGCACTATCACAACCAAGTACTGGAGCAAAGCTTGATCGTGATGGTCGTCAAGTAACAGTTTTCGCAAAAGAAGATGGCAAATGGCTTGTCACAAGCGTCTATTTTATAGGCGAATCATCTGAATAATACACCCTCATACTTTTGAGAAACGCTCGCATTCTTCGTTGCTTGCACTCGTTGTAAGCTCATGAACCTTAAGTTCTATTCGCTTACGCCTCTTGCTTGCGCGCCTCGACTGTCAAACGTTTTCAAAAAGTAAGGCTTAGACCTATCAAAAAATAATTAATCCCTTGACTAGATATATGACAAATATCATGTCGAGGGTATTTTTGTGCTTTCTTTTACCCTTGACATTCAGTACACTAAAGAATAGGAGTGTGATTTTTTACATGAAAACGGTAGTAGTAACGGACAGCACAGCCTATATCCCAAAAGAAATTCGCGATAAACTCAACATTCGCATGGTTCCACTTAGCGTGGTCTTCGGAAATGAAACATATCGAGAAGAAATAGACATTAATACAATAGAGTTTTATGATAAAATCCGAAACGAGCGTGCGCTTCCCAAAACGTCGCAACCAGCACTTGGAGATTTTGTCAAAACCTTTGAAGAACTTTCGAAAGAATACGACGCAGTTATTTCCATCCATCTATCGAGCGGTATCAGCGGTACGCTTGCAGGAGCAAAGCAAGCTGGTGAAATGGTTGAAGAAATTGAAGTGTACACATTTGACTCAGAAATTTCATGCATGGTCCAAGGTTTTTATGTTCTTCGTGCTGCTGCAATGGCGCAAGTAGGTGTCCATCCCGATGAAATTCTAAAAGAACTTAATGTAATGAAAGAAACAACCCGTGCGTATTTCATGGTGGACAACCTCGACCATCTTCATCGAGGTGGTCGCTTAAACGGTTTCGAACGTGTCATAGGCTCTGTTCTTCAAGTGAAGCCAATCCTTCACTTTGAAAACAAAGTCATCGTGCCTTATGAAAAAGTCCGCACACGCAAAAAAGCGATGAAACGTATTGCAGACATGCTTCAAGAGGACGCAAACAAATATGCAAAACTGCAAGCAACTATCATCCACGCAAACAACGAACAAGAAGCCATCACTTGGAAAAACGAGTTAGAAGCACTTCTTCCCAACGTTCAATTTATAATCAGCTACTTTGGACCTGTAATTGGTACTCACCTTGGTGAGGGCTCGATGGGTCTAGGATGGTGTAAACTTAAATAAGTTTACAGCCCCAGGCGGATGCCACAGATTTTGCTAAGGAGTTAATGAAGCTAGCTTCATTCAAAATCTTGGCGCAAATACGCCAAGGCGCATTTGATATTTGACTAGCCCAAAAAGTTAGGAAGATGCCCATGAACGAACAATTACAACAATTTCTCACTGGACGCATATGGCTTCGCGAACACACCACATTTCCAAGCGAAGCCATCGATGCCCACATCGACAGTGGCCACATCCACCTCAAACCAGGCATCGACATGAACCAAAGCAAATTTTTGTTTTGGCAATTAAAGAATTTTGTATGTAATAGATGCCACAACTCAAATCAATACTTATTTCACACATTTCAATGTGCTCGTTGTAATAAAAAATGCATCTATTGCCGCCATTGTATTCGGATGGGGCGGGTGAGTAGTTGTTCTGAGTTACTCCTGTGGAGTATAGAGCAGGCACGCGGCGCGAACGAGCATGAGTTTGACTGGAACGGACAACTTACATTCCTTCAACAAAAGGCAAGTGAAGAGCTCCTGGTAAGTGTCCGTCAAAACCAATCCCACTTATTACATGCAGTTTGCGGAGCAGGTAAAACAGAACTACTATTTCCATCTATATTTGCTAGTTTACAAGAAGGAAAACGAGTATGCGTCGCAGCACCTCGTACAGATGTGATATTAGAATTATTCCCACGTTTTCAAAAAGTCTTCCCTAAAACAACGATCCACGCATTATATGGTGGAGCCCCAAACCAAGAAGGCTTTGCCGATTTAATACTCGCAACTACACATCAACTTTACCGTTTTGAAGATGCATTCGATGTTGTGTTTGTAGATGAAGCAGATGCCTTTCCGTATTACGCTGATGAAACGCTGAGGCAAGCAGTCACAAAAGCGGCAAAAAGGAAAGCAGCCATTCATTATGTAACAGCCACTCCTACCAAATTATTGAAAACTACCAACCAATCCATTCTTTCGAAAAGATATCATGGTCATAATTTACCTGTTCCAAGGTTCAGCGGACTCTGGGGCTACGCAAGACAATTGAAAAAGGGGAAAGTTCCAACTAAATTGCAACAATGGATTGAAGAAAAAACAAAGAATAATACTCCATTTCTTGTCTTCCTACCAACAATTGAAATACTCGAAAATTTCCCAGGAGATTTACCAAGAGTTCATGCAGAACATCCTGATCGAAAAGAGATTGTTATGCAACTTAGAGAAAAGAAAATACCCGGACTATTAACAACTACTATTTTAGAAAGAGGCATAACAATAGAAAATGTACATGTAGCAGTAGTTGGAGCGGAGCAACAAATCTTTACTTCTAGTGCACTTATCCAAATAAGTGGAAGAGTCGGTCGTTCTTCTCAATATCCTAATGGTGACATTGTCTTTTTCCATCACGGAATTACACATGAAATGGACAAAGCAAAAGAGTCAATCGAAAGGTGGAATGAAGCATAAATTGTTTACTATGTGGAAGCATTTTTCAATCACCCCCTACATGGAGCAAGTTGATTCTATATGAAATAGAAGCCACTTCTTGTAAAAGATGTTTAAGTAAATTTGAAAAAGCCGATGCCCGATTCGACCTTTCTGATTTTGAAGGTACTCCCTACGAGGGAGCACTAAATTCAGTGACAGCTCTTTATTCATACACCGAAGCAATGAAAAGCTATTTGCACCAGTATAAATTTTTACAAGATGTTGCATTAGCCAATGTTTTTGCTGAAGAGATTCGTCTTTTATTCGAGAAAAGGGAAGGAATTGTAGTACCAATCCCCATGCATCCAGATAAGCTACTAACAAGAACCTTCGCCCAAGTGGACGAACTATTAATTAGTGCAGGGCTTCCATTTCAGCACCTACTTGCTAAAACTGAAACAGCTGAACAAGGAAAGAAATCAAAAAAGGAAAGACTGGAGGCAAGTCCCCTTTTCGAAGTAACTGGCAAGGTAGAAGCGAAAACCTATATTTTATTCGATGATATTTACACAACCGGTACTACGATGCATCATGCAGCTAAGGTTTTGAAGAAAGCCGGTGCAGATAGAGTAGAAGCAATTACTTTAATAAAGGGATAATCTGCCGATATAAAAAGAAAAGCGAAAGGCGCCTGTTTAGCTGCGACAAGCACACGCCTTTGGTGCGACGAGCTTGCGCAGGAGCAAATGTCGATTTACGAGGAGGCAGTTCTTCAGCCACCGCAGAAATGATTTTCTGCGACGAGCTTTGCGCAGGAGCAAAACGGCATTTGACCTCGAGCGGCTGGCGCCTGAAGACTAGACAGTAATCAAATAAGGAAGTTAAACTGTCTAATTTGTAAAAATTGAACTTGGAGGGAATCCATCATGGGAGAACTTAAAAATTGTCCAACTTGCGGAGAATTTTTTAACTATACAGGAATTAGAGAAGTATGTAACAACTGTGCAATGAATGAAGAAAAACAATATGAGGTAGTTTACCGCTTCTTGCGCAAGCGTGAAAACCGTGCCGCAACAATTGAAAGAATAGTAGAGGCAACTGGCGTAGAAGAAGCACTCCTACACAAATGGGTACGTAAAAATCGCTTGCAACCAGCGATGTTCCCAAACCTTGGGTATCCATGTGACAATTGTGGTAGAATTACGAACCAAGGAAAACTATGCAAAAGCTGTACGGAAGAACTTAAATCAGGACTCCGTCAATTTGATGCAGCAAAAGAATTTCGAGAGAAAGTTGCCAATCAAGACAATGGTACCTATCATATGGATGGCAAAAGGAAATAAGGTATTAGTTATTAATACCTAAACTATAGGTGTTAAGCTATTTCGTACAAAAGACTCTAAAAACATCCCTGTTCTAACCGAAATAAGGTATATATACTTCGTAAATGAAAAGGGGAGGACACAGATATGAAAATATCAAACATTGGTTTAAATCAAGTAAACCCATATAAACGCAATCAACAACAAACTGAAAAAGTACAAAATGCTTCCAAAGCATCTACGGATCAATTAGAAATTTCTTCTGTAGCGAAAAGCATGCAAACTAAATCTCCAGTAGAGGTAGAACAGGCTGAACGCGTTCAAGCAATAAAAGCGCAAATAGATGCTGGGACATATAAAGTAGATGCAAAACAACTTGCATCAAACATCCTCAATTATTACCGTATCTAAAAGGAGACAATAGGAATGTCCATTGAAAAGATATTGCAAGCTCTAACGAAACTTGAAATGCTACATAAAAGTTTACTAGAAATTGCATATAAAAAAACAGAAGCAATTAAAACTGGGGACATGGACAGTCTAAACCAACTGCTCAAGGACGAGCAGGCACACGTAGCAGGCATTTCTCAGCTTGAACAACAGCGCCAATTAGAGGTAACGGATTACCTTCGAGCAAAAGGAATTGCTCCGATTGACAACCCAACTGTTGCACATGTCTTAGAAAATACCAACACTAACGAAGAAAAAGAGCAATTAGGAGCAGCGAGAAACAAACTACTTCTTACGCTAGAGACTCTAAAATACCAAAACGACCTAAACCAGAAACTTACACTTCAATCACTTCAATTTGTTAATTTAACATTGGATATGCTACGCCCAAAACCAGATCAAATAAACTATTCGAAATCTGAAGTACGTGGTCCCTCAAAAGACAAAACATACTTCGATTCACAGGCTTAAGGAGGCGAACCCATGGGCTCTACATTTATGGGACTAGAAACAAGTAAACGCGGACTTTACACACAGCAATCCGCACTATACACGACTGGACATAACATTTCCAACGCTAACACACTCGGATACTCACGCCAACGTGTCAACATGGAAGCTACTTTAGGCTATCCAGGGACAGGCCTAAACGCACCAAAAATCCCAGGCCATCTAGGAACAGGCGTACAAGCACAATCTGTCCAACGAATTCGTGATCAATTCATAGATCGTCAATATCGCCAAGAAACTACTAAACTAGGCTATTGGGAATCACGCTCGACAGCTATCTCTCAAATGGAAGACATCATGGCGGAGCCTTCTGAATTCGGATTAAATACATCGTTAGATCAATTTTGGAAATCGCTTCAGGACCTAAGCACAAATCCCGAGAATGCAGCAGCACGTAAAGTAGTTGTGCAGCGAGGTATTGGTGTAGCGGAATCCTTCAACTATATCCATAAGCAACTTTCGGATATTCAAGGAAATCTTAAAAATGAAATACTTACGTCCACAGATGATGTAAACTCTATTTTAAAACAAATAGCTTCTATGAATGAACAAATACAGGCTATTGAACCAAATGGATATATGCCAAATGATTTATATGATGCTCGTGATAAGTTGCTTGATGAATTATCGCAATACTTTCCTATTGAGATTGAATATACAAAATCAGGTGGGAATTCATTAGCTATTGCGGAAGGATCTGTAAAAGTATCTATAAAGACACAATCAGGCAGCATAGAGATTATTAATGGAAAAGATGCAGGAAAGCTTACTCCAAATGGAATGTCCAATAATGCTAATTTTGAACCATTTAATGGTTTTACTGTATCGGGAAGTGGTGCAGTAGTGGGTGGCCCAATATTATATGATGACATGGAATTGAACAAAGGAAAAATGTTATCTTTGATAAACTCATATGGGCATGGGGCGGATCCTACTAATGCAGAAGGTTATTATCCTGAAATGCTGAAAAAGTTAGATCAAATGGCTGATGCATTTATGAAAGAATTCAATGATATTCATTCCAAAGGCTACACGATGGAAACGCCTAGTACAAACGGGGGAATCTTTTTTACTGGTACGGGTGCATCAGATGTTGCCGTAAGCAAAGATATAATTGATAATCCCAATCTAATAGCTGCGTCTAGTGCACAGGGTGAAGAAGGAAATGGGAAGTGGGCAATTGAATTAGCGAATATGAAATCCAAGATACTGGATGGAACAAACAGTACTGGAAATTTAGATGGAGCAACTGTTCAATCCTTCTATCAATCGATGATTGGACAACTTGGTGTAGACGGCGAGCAAGCAGCAAGACTTGCTTATAATTCAGCTACTATTAAGTTAACTGTAGAAAATAACCGTTCTTCCGTCAGTTCAGTTTCGTTAGACGAAGAAATGACGAATATGATTACATTCCAACAGGCATACAATGCATCTGCAAGAATGATTACGGTAATTGATGAAACACTAGACAAAATCATTAACGGCATGGGCCGAGTAGGACTATAATAGGAGGTCAATCACATGCGCGTAACACAATCAATGCTTTCAAATAATATGCTACGTAACCTATCTGGTAGTTATAACAAAATGGCGAAACTACAAGAACAAATCAACTCAGGTAAGAAAATAACACGTCCTTCACAAGATCCAGTAGTAGCAATTAAAGGAATTGGTTATCGTACGGATTTAAACAAAGTTGAGCAATATCAACGTAACCTAGGTGAAGTTAACAACTGGTTAGACAGCTCAGATGATGCCCTTGATAAAGTAGGTATCGCACTTCATCGCGTACAGGAACTTGTTACGCAAGCTTCAACTGATACTTTAACACCAGATGACCGAACAAAAATTGAAAAAGAAATTACACAAATTAAAGAGCAAATGCGTGATATGGCAAATACAAAAGTCGGAGATAAATACATCTTCTCTGGAACAAATACTAACTCACCTTTGCATGATGGAAACCAATTTTTAACGACCGCACCAGGTGTAAATAAAGACGTTAACATAGAAGTTTATGATGGCGTAGAAATATCTGTAAACACAAAAGGACTCGATATTTTTCAAAATATTGATACGATGATTACCGGATTAGAGGCGGATTTAAAAGACCCGAATAAGACCGGTAAGGATTTCGACCAATATTTAACATTGAAAAGTGATAACGAAAAAGCTGTTTTAGCTGCTCGTGCCGACATCGGTGCACGCCAAAACCGTGTAGAAATGATGGAGAACAGACTTGGAGCACAGGAAGTCATTGTAACTAAACAACTATCAAACAACGAAGATATTGACTATGAAAAAGTCATTACAGAAATGGTAACGCAAGAATCTATTCACCAAGCAGCCCTTTCAGTTGGTGCCAAGATTATTCAAGCAACTTTAGTAGATTTTATAAGATAATAAAAAGCGTTTGGACAACTTGTTCAAGCGCTTTCTTTAGAGGTGACATAAATGAACTTCCCCCAATTACAAATTCGAACAATAGATGCTAAACTAGGACTAAATACGGAAGACCCAAAGCAAATAATCCGGCAACCAAAAGCAACCCAGCATATCGAACAACCGGCAGCAATCGTGGAAATGCATACAACTAGAGGAGTTATGAAAATAGATTCTTCTCAGGCTAGAAGAGATATTGGAATGATTGGTCCATTAGAATCTACGAAAAATTATGCCTCAGAAGGTCGTCAAAAAGTTATGCAAGGAATTGCAAGGCGCGTAACTGAAGGTAGGCAAATGATGGATTTAGCTCATAATTCAAATGCTGTCGCATCAATTGCAAAGAAAAACACATTCCCTACTCCATCAAACTTAGGGATAGACTTCATCCCTTCTATTGGATCCGTAAAATTGGATTACATACCTGCAAAGTTAGACATTAATGTACAGACACAAAAACCAACAATTAGTGCACAAGTAAATAAACCAATCCACGAATATACACCAGGGAGTGTATCCGGATATATGCTACAAAACCCATCGATAGAAATAGACTTTATTGTTTAAAAGGAGCTAACTATGAACATTGAAACAAAATTTCTCGGACAAGTTACAATCGAAGAAACAGAAATTATCCAATTTCAAAATGGATTGCCTGGTTTTGAAGACAACAAAGAATTTGTCATTTTACCTTTAGAAAAAGATTCTCCTTTCGCTATATTACAATCTATAAAACAACAAGAGATCGGATTTGTAATAGCACTTCCGTTTGTATTTAAGAAAGACTATGCATTTGATCTGACAGAAGAAGATAGAGAAGAACTCCAAATAGACTCATCAGAAGACTTAATAACATATTCAATTGTGACCTTAAAGGAACCTTTCAGCAGTTCAACATTAAATCTACAGGCACCTTTACTAATTAACCACAAGCAAAAAATTGCTAAACAACTAGTATTGCAGGATGCAAATGCATATCCATTAAGATTCCAGATCGAAGGGGGCAACATGTAATGCTCGTTCTCTCTCGTAAAAAAGATGAATCTATCATGATTGGCGATCAAATAGAGCTTAAAATACTAAGTGTAGATGGCGACCAAGTAAAACTTGGAATAATAGCCCCGAAAAGCGTAAAAGTATATCGTACAGAAGTTTACGAAAGCATCCAGCAGCAAAACAAAGAAGCATTAAATGTATCTAAATCACTAATAGAACAAATTTCTAAAAAAAATCTTTAAAATACTATTAAACTATCTTTGCCTTGTACGATAATACTAGTGTAAGGCAAAAATGGGGCGGCCGACCTTATATTGCCAAACGAATTCCACAAGGACGTGGAACTAAAAAAACAAAATTCAAGGAGGAATCTCACAATGAGAATTCAACACAATATTTCTGCTCTTAACACACACAGAAACTTAACTGCTAACCAAGGTTCATCTGCTAAAAACTTAGAAAAATTATCATCAGGTTTCAAAATCAACCGCGCTGGAGACGACGCTGCTGGTCTTGCTATTTCTGAAAAAATGCGTGGACAAATCCGCGGTTTAGATATGGCTTCTAAAAATGCTCAAGATTCAATTTCTTTAATTCAAACTGCTGAGGGTGCTCTTAACGAAACTCATTCAATCCTTCAACGTATGCGTGAATTAGCTGTTCAATCTTCAAATGATACTAATACAGATAAAGATCGTGAAGAATTACAAAAAGAAATGAATCAATTAGCTTCAGAAGTAACGCGTATTGCGAATAATACAGAATTTAATACAAAAAAATTAGCTGACGGTTCATTTAGTGGTACTTCAATGACGTTCCATATTGGTGCTAACACTAGCCAATCTGTTACATTGAATATCGGTGCAATGGATGCAGTATCACTTGGTGTTGCTTCTGGAACTGCAGCAGGTAACAGCGCAGTGACCAAATCTGGTAATACTTTAACTCAAGCAACCACATCAAAAGCTATTAGTATCTCAGGTCAAGCTTCTGCTAATACTGCTATCACAACAATCCAAACTGCAATTGATACGGTTTCAGCTGAACGTTCTAAACTAGGAGCTATGCAAAACCGTTTAGAGCACACAATTAATAACCTTGGAACTTCATCAGAAAACTTAACTGCTGCTGAATCACGTATCCGTGACGTAGATATGGCTAAAGAAATGATGGCGTTCACTAAAAATAATATCTTGACTCAAGCTGCACAATCTATGCTTGCTCAAGCTAACCAACAACCACAAGGTGTTCTTCAATTATTACAATAATTTTTTTAAAAAACCGGATTCCATTTATTGGAGTTCGGTTTTTTTTAGTTTCTATTGATATATTAAAAAATCTGTCGATAAAAAGAGTAATGACAAATTTTTAATATGGAGATATGAAAATGACAAATATAATTGAAGAAACACAAAATTCATATTACGAGTATATAAGCCAAATAAGTAGAGGATCATTTAATATAAGTAATAACTTAAGATTGGGAAATATTACTCTAGCAACAACTTCTATTATTGATTTAGTAGAAGGGTTATCTTGGTTACTTCAAGTAGAAGAAGCAATGAAAGAAAATAACTATGTGATAAAAAGTGCAACCCAAGTCGCAGCAGAACATTTAAATGAAATTAATGAAGCATTATCACGCCAAGATTATGTTTTTGTAGCAGACTTATTTGAATATGAAATTAGTCCGATTTTCGAAGATGCTGAAAATTGGAAGTTTGAAAAGATTAATGTAAGTAAGGGATGATTGAATGCAATTTTCAATAGATGATAAATCAGTGCTAGTAACAGGTGGAACCGGTTCTTTTGGAAAGAAATTCATCCGAAAAATACTGGAAACAAATGTAAAAAAAGTAATTGTTTTTAGTAGAGATGAATTAAAACAATATGAAATGGCTCAGGAATTTACTGATAAAAGACTGCGTTATTTTATCGGTGATGTTCGAGATAAAGAACGACTACTAAGAGCTTTTGATGGTGTGGATATTGTGATACACGCTGCTGCTATGAAGCATGTAGAAGCATGTGAATACAATCCCTTTGAAGCGATTAAAACAAATATATATGGTGCACAAAATATTATAGAAGCAGCGATTGATCGTGGGGTTGATCGTGTTATTGCTTTAAGTACGGATAAAGCTGCAGCACCAATTAATCTATATGGTGCTACTAAACTTGCTTCGGATAAATTATTTATAGCAGCTAATTCATATGTAGGGGAAAAAAGAACAAAGTTTTCCGTTGTTCGTTATGGAAACGTAGTAGGAAGTAGGGGAAGTGTAGTTCCTTTCTTTCAGAAAAAGAAAGAGACTGGTGTACTTCCAGTAACGGACGAGCGAATGACTCGCTTTTGGATTACGCTCGACAAAGGAGTCCAGTTTGTTCTAGACAGTTTAGATAGAATGTATGGTGGAGAAATCTTTGTCCCTAAAATACCGAGCATGTCTATTATTGATTTAGCAAAAGCAATTGGGCCTGAATGTGAAATTGAGATTGTTGGTATTAGACCAGGGGAAAAGTTGCATGAAGTGATGATTACGCAAGACGACGCTAGACATACGGTTGAATACGATGATTATTATGTTATCGCACCAGAGTTTAAATGGTGGCAGTCAAATATATTGAATGGTCAAACTGTACCTGAAGGATTTATTTATTCTAGTGAACAAAATGGTAAATGGCTATCTATTGAAGAATTAAAGAAAGTAATTGTTTCTATAGACTGAGGTGTTTAAATGATTTTAGTTGTGGGCGGTGCAGGATATATTGGTTCTCATACCGTGAAGTATTTAATGAAGCAAGGTAAAGAAATTGTGGTGTTTGATAATCTAAGTACAGGTCATAGGGAGTTTGTGCCAAACAAAGTTCCTTTTTTCAAAGGTGACTTAGATAATAAGAAAGATTTACATACCTTATTTAGTGAATACCAAAGCATAAATTCTGTTATTCACTTTGCTGCATCTGCGTATGTAGGAGAGTCTGTAGAGAAACCAGCTAAATATTATCATAATAATGTAGTCAATACACTTCAGCTTTTAGATGTGATGCTAGAGTATAATGTAAAAAACATTGTGTTCTCTTCAACATGTGCAACTTACGGCAATCCACAAGTATTGCCCATTACGGAAAAACATCCGCAAAACCCGATAAATCCTTATGGACGAACAAAACTCATGATGGAGCAAGTGATGGAAGATTATTCACGTGCTTATGGCTTAAAATATGTAGCACTACGTTATTTTAACGCTGCAGGTGCAGATGTAGATTGTGAAATTGGTGAGTGGCACGAACCAGAATCTCATCTTATTCCATTAGTGTTAGACGTTGCTATTGGGAATAGAAGTTCAATTAGTGTATTTGGACGTGATTTTGACACGCCGGATGGTACTTGTATTCGAGATTATATACATGTAACGGATTTAGCTGATGCGCATAGTAGAGCAGTTGATTATTTAGAGCAGCATGGAGGAAACTTAAAGCTAAATTTAGGCAATGGATTAGGATATTCCGTCTTGGAAATTATTCAAACTGCGGAAGAGATTACAGGCCAACAAATAAAAACAGTAATGGTAGATAAAAGAACTGGGGATCCAGCAAAACTCATTGGATCAGCGATAAAAGCTGAGCAAGTTTTAGGATGGCAGCCCCAGTATAAATTAGAAAAAATCATTAAAACTGCTTGGGATTGGCACGTAAAGAAATTTGGAGGAACAGTATGAAACGTATTTTAGTTACAGGTGGGGCTGGGTTTTTAGGTTCTCATTTAATTGACCGATTAGTCGAGCATGGACATGAGGTTGTTTGTCTGGATAATCTCCAAACTGGAAACGAAGAAAACATCAAGCATCTCGAAGAAAGAATTACATTTGTAAAACATGACATAACTAATTCTTTTCCGGATTTAGGTGATTTTGATGAAATTTATAATTTAGCATGTCCAGCAAGTCCGATTCATTATCAGGCAAATCCTGTACATACGTTTAAAACGAGTATACTAGGTGCTTTAAATGTGCTCGAACTTGCTCGGCAAACGGGTGCAAAAATATTCCAAGCTTCTACTTCAGAAGTATATGGAGATCCGTTAGTACATCCACAACCAGAGGATTACTGGGGTAATGTGAATCCGATTGGCATTCGAAGCTGTTATGACGAAGGAAAACGTGGTGCAGAAACGTTATTTTCGGATTATGCACGTATGTACAATGTAGAGATAAAAATAGTACGTATATTTAATACATATGGGCCAAGAATGGATCCAAAAGATGGTCGAGTAGTAAGCAATTTTATCATGCAGTCATTACAAAATAAATCTTTAACAGTTTATGGAGATGGGAAGCAATCACGCTCTTTCTGTTATGTGGATGATTTAATAGAGGGATTTATCCGAATGATGGCAACACCAAAGGAAATACAAGGACCGATAAATCTGGGGAATCCAAATGAATTTACTATGCTCGAGCTTGCAAAAAAGGTTATTCGTTTTACGGGTAATGAATCACCTCTTCAATTCAATGAATTACCACAGGACGATCCAAAACAACGTCAGCCAGTTATTGATGAGGCAAGCCATATATTGAATTGGCACCCAAAAGTTTCACTTGATATAGGACTACAAAAAACGATTGCTTATTTTGTTAATAGGGTGGAATGTTAAATGGAGAATGTAGCAGTAATTGGAACGGGTTATGTAGGATTGGTTACGGGGGTAGTATTATCTGAAATTGGTCATACAGTAACATGTATAGATATTGATGAAAATAAAGTTAATACTCTTAGTCAAGGTAATTCACCTATTTACGAACCAGACTTAGATGCATTACTAGAAAAAAATATTGCTGAAAATCGTTTGCACTTTACTACAAACCATAGTGAAGCATTTGACCAGGCTGAAATAATCTTTATCGCTGTTGGTACTCCACAAAGTGAAAATGGTTCAGCAAATTTAGTTCATATAGAACAGGCAGCTCGTGATATTGCACACAAAGTAGTAAGAGATACAATTGTAGTAGTTAAAAGTACAGTACCTGTTGGAACGAATGACTTAGTACAAGCAATTATCGAGCAGGAACTAAGAGCGTCAGTGAATGTACAAGTTGTTTCGAATCCAGAATTTTTACGTGAAGGACATGCAATATATGATACATTTCATGCAGATCGAATCGTAATTGGTGCAGAAAACGAGCGAGCTGGTGATACAATCCAATCTTTGTTTGAAAATTTAGAGGTCCCTGTTGTTCGTACAAATCGTCGTAGTGCTGAAATGATTAAATATGCTTCTAATGCTTTTTTAGCAGTGAAAATTAGTTATATTAACCAAATCGCCAATCTCTGTGAAATGCTTGGAGCAGAAGTAAATGATGTAGCTGACGGAATGGGGTTAGATCATCGCATAGGTCGTTCTTTTTTAAATGCTGGACTTGGTTATGGTGGGTCATGTTTTCCAAAGGATACAGCAGCATTAGCTTATTTAGGGTGTGAAAATGGCATTTCATTAAGTATTGTGGACGCAGCTATACATGCAAACCATCAGCAAAGTCAAATCTTCCTTGAAAGAGTGTTAAACCATTTTAATGGAGATATGATAGGTAAGAAAATTGCTATATTAGGACTTGCTTTTAAACCAGACACGGATGATATGAGAGAAGCACCATCTCTTAAGATAATAAAGAATCTACTAGATTCAAAAGCACAAGTAAAAGTATACGATCCAGTTGTACATGAAATAAACGATTTCTCTCACCCATCCATTGAATATACGAACTCAGTTCAGGATTGTATAACGAATGCAGATGCCATTCTATTAGTCACGGAATGGGACGAGATAGTTAATAGTGATTGGAAGCAATTGATTGACTACCCAAAAAGCCCATTAATTTTAGACGGAAGAAATGTGTTGTCAATTAAAGAGCTAACAAATTTAGGTTGGCAAATAGAAGGAATAGGACAAGCAGCTAAGCCTGTACAAAAGAAGGTGTTACCAATTGGACAAAATGGAATTTAACTATACGGAAAGTAAAAATGGGTTACCAATTATTGAAGCAATCGTAGAAGGCAAACCTATCCTGCTTCATAGTAAATATGATCCGATAAAAGAGGCAGAAAGAATAATTGAATCTTTTAAAGACAAAATTGAAAGTGCAGATCATATTCTTTTTTATGGTGCTGGTATGGGGTATGTTGTACGAGCCTTTTTTGAACGATATCCTAACAAACTAGCTTCCGTTTATGAACCTTTTGAAGAAGTTGCTAATTTATGTATGCAAAATAAAGCCAAATCAAAATTTCCAAGTGAATATCTAAATAACTATGTGGTGGAAATTGCGGAAAAGACAATGGAAGAAAGCTTATTGGTTTTTGAAGGAGCAATGCAGCATAGATTTGAAATCATTGTTCTTCCAAGCTATGAAAGATGGCAAACAGAAAATTTAAAAAAATTTATCGAAGCTTTCAAAAAACAGGTGGACAATAAACAAGTAAATGTAGTTGCATCGAATATCTTTTCAAGACGTTGGACAATAAATGCATTAATGAATTTACCAAAAACGTTCGAACACCCAAACCTCTTAGTAGAAAAAAAGAAATATTTCGAAGGAAAACCAGTGTTATTAGTTAGTGCAGGTCCATCACTAAGTGAAGAAATAGATAATATTAAAAAGATAAAAGAAAATGGACTTGCATATATTTTGGCGGTCGGTTCAGCAAATAAAGCGTTAGTTCAGGAAGGTATATTGCCAGACGCTGTTTGCACATACGATCCTCAAAGTCATAACCATACAGTTTTTAAAGAGCTATATGAACGCGGGATTGATACTGTACCAATGATTTACGGATCTACTGTCGGTTTTGAAACATTGGAATTCTATCAAGGACCAAAGTTGTATTTCCCAACATCTCAAGATGGGCTCACTACTAATTTTCACAATGACAAGCAAATTGTGGTGAATGATGCTACGACAATTGCGATAGTGACGCTTCAATTACTAACTATAATGGAAGTTAGTAAAATTATACTAGTAGGTCAAAACTTTGCATTTAAGAAAAATCAGTTTTATGCAAAAGGAATCAATCGCTACGACAAAGAGAAAAAGGAAGTAACGGATAACTCTATACAAAAAGATGATCTTATTAAAACATTTGAAGTGAAAGATGTTCAAGGTGATCAAGTACTAACTAATAGTAGCTTTAACCGGATGAAAGAAAATATGGAAATCTATTTAAAACAGATCACTATTCCAGTGATCAATACTACGAATGGTGGGGCAGCTATTGAAGGGACAACTTATCTATCTCTTCAACAGCTACTGGAAAAAGAATTACTAGAAAAAGTAGTGGTAGATGATTGGTGGAAAACAACATTATCAGAAAAATCAAGTCCGCTAGATAAAGCCTATATGAAAAAATATAGTAAGGCATTTGAACAATTCGTTCAACAAGACAAAGAGCTAGAGAAACACCTAAATGATTTCCAACATTCACTTGAAAATTTAAAAGTGAGTCAAATTCAACGAAGATTAGAAAAGTTTGATGAACTTTTCCAAAAATACCATCAAAATACTTTTTACCTAACGACCATTTTACCAATAGCTCAAATTGCATTCGAAAAATTAAAAGCGGAGACACAGCTAATACGTACAATGGGTGCTTCGAAAGAAAAAGCAAAAAAAGTTATTCAAGTGTACAATGTTTATCGTGCTAATTGTCGTGCTATTTATCGGGATGTTGCACCAATCGTTGCCAGCCGTACATTGCCAGCATTACAAGAACAAACTGGAATGGGAAGTTATGTAAGTACTTCCGGAATTTTTCATTATGTTGGAAAGTGGGAAAAAAAATATCATACGCTAATAGAAAATATAGAATCTGCACCAAGTATTTATACGGTAGGTGTAGAAACAAAAGAAAAAAATTCTACTATAACTTTTAAATTTTGTGGTACAACCTTAAAAATATTTGGGACTATTCATTCTCAGAAAGCATTAAAACTCCAAATTGAGATTGATGAAAAAGTAAATATAATTACAATTAACAATCGTTACGAGGAAGATAAATACGGTTCTTTTATGCATCAAAAACTATTGGAAGTTTTTGATCTTGAAGAAAAAATACACGACGTGAAAATTACTATTTTGTCGAATAATCCATTCTTTGTTTTCGAGGGAATTGAGATTTACTCAACTGGTCGAGCTTATCATATTGACGAAGTAATGTCTGTTGAAGAACTTGAAATTGGGAAGCGTATTCGTTGTCGGTATGAAGCTTCTTACAATACAGTAGGAAAATTCTCCAACCTTGGTAATGAAACAACTGTTTTTTTACCAGTTAATTCATGCCCTAATCCAAATGGGGATTTTTATTTTATTATGGTAGATGAATCTGAGGGCAAGAAGAAATTGATTGCTGATAGAGTTGTACAAAATTACGTAAGTTGGAGACGAATCACATCAGGTTTAAAGTGTAAAAATAAACCGGAGAACCAGTTAAAAATTTCTTTGCCAACAGGTAATAATATATTTGGAAGAGAAACAGACTGTGAAAAAGTTCTTTCAATAGACAATGCATATATTAATCAAAATAAGAACAAAATTATGTGGAATTATGATAGTAATTCATCAACTTGGATTAAAGGAACTATGTGGTGTGATATAAAGGATAAAATTCAGTACGTTGGATTTAGGGGTAGTAACATTGGTACTAGCGAAGTAGATTTTAAGACTTTATATATTCGTCGAGAAGATACAATTGGAGAACATGTTGGGTTTCGTCCTGCTTTAACATTATAAGGAGCTGTTAAAATGAAAGTTGCAATATATGGTGCAAGTGTTTCTGGTTATTATGCAAGTGAAATTTTAAAACTTCAAGGTTATTCTGTTATGTTTTATATTGACAAAAAGGGTAAAATAACAGATTCAAGAAATTTAGACGATGTAATTGTTTATAAAAATGTATATGAAATTTCAAAAGAAAGTTTAAATAATATAGATTTCGTAATGATTGCTGTTGGAAATAAAGTAGAATCTAAATCACTTCAAAATAAACTATCTACACTAATCAATAAACCTGTAAAGACGATACATGAAGAATTATATAATCCGATTTATTCACATTTAAATCAAAAGAAATATAATTACTTAGAGGAAAGTGGATTTTACAGAAGTATCAATGAAATGAATTCTATAGATCAAAACGGCAACCCCATTCCTTGGATTACATATCCATGTATTGAGTTTATATCAGGTAGAGTCAATCAAAATATGAATGTTTTTGAATATGGTTCAGGAAATAGTACAGTTTGGTGGTCTAAAAGAGTGAATAAAGTTTTTGCTGTTGAACACGATCAAGAGTGGTTTGAAAAGGTTGTAAAAGAAACTGAAGGTTCTAATGTTCAGGTAATCTTTAAAGAATTGGTTTATGATGGAGAATATTCAAGGGAGATTACAAAATATAAGGAAATTGATATAGTTGTTATTGATGGCAGGGATCGAGTAAATTGTGCAATCAATTGCATAAATTCTTTAAGTAAAAAAGGTGTCATCATTTGGGATAACTCAGATAGGGAGTCATATGAACAAGGCTATCATTTTTTAAAAGAGAATGGCTTTAAAAGGTTAGATTTTATTGGGATGTTTCCAATGTATGATTTTAAATCACAGACTAGTATCTTTTATAAGAATGAAAATTGCCTAGGTTTGTGAAGTTTTTGGGAATTTCTTATTAAATATGAAAATAAATCATTCCAAGATGATGCTATAAAACTAATAACTCTAAACATGTATTTGATCTAGTTAGTTATAATGACTTGATTGTTTCAGTGGCTTGATTTTAAAAATACATGGGGCATAAGAAAATATAAAACTTAATTTTGTGGAGGAAAGATGAAAAAACCGATAGTATTTATAATATTCAACCGCCCGGAAACAACAGCAATTGTTTTTGAAGAAATTCGGAAGTATAAACCAATGCAACTTTTCATAATTGGTGATGGTCCTCGGCTACATAAAGAAGGGGAAGAAAAGTTATGTGCTCAGGCAAGAGCAATTATTCAGGTGGATTGGGAATGTGATATAAGGTACATTTTTTCAAACGAGAATCTAGGTTGTCAAAAAAGGATTTCATCAGGGCTAGATTTAGTTTTTGAGCAAGTAGAAGATGCGATTATTTTAGAGGATGATTGTGTACCTCATGAAGACTTTTTTAGATTTTGTGAAGAAATGCTAGATTATTACAAAAATGATGATCGAATAATGGCAATCTCCGGTGATAATTTTCAAAAAAACGATTTTGATTTACAAGAAAGTTATTATTATTCAATTTATCCTCATTGTTGGGGCTGGGCAACATGGCGACAAGCTTGGAGAATGATAGATGTCAAAATGAAAGAATGGCCAAAATATAGGAATTCAGATATTTTTAATAAAATGTGCTATGACCCGTTTTTCCAAGAATATTGGACAAGAATTTATGATGATGTTTACGAAGGAAAGATTGACTCATGGGCTTATCCATGGACTTTTTCATGTTGGTATAACGGTGGACTATCAGTAATACCCAAAAAGAATCTCGTTAGTAATATAGGCTTTACGGAAAATGCTACCCATACACATGAGAATAATGAATTGCAGGCAAATCTTCCAAGATATAAAATGAAATTTCCGTTAAAACATCCAAACCAAATTAACCGAAATTTTGAAGCGGATTTTTATACTTCGGAATATATTTATAATATACGGAGGGGGAAAATTGAATCCGTAATTAGCAAGATGAAAGCAAATTTATTTCATATTTTATTAGATGAGAGTCGTGTGCTAGAGTTAATACAAAATAATGTATATATATTTGGAATAGGTAAATTAGGGAGAGATATTCAGGCATTATTAAAGTTAAGAGGTATTAATGTTTCAAACTTTGTAGTTACTAATACTAAAGAGAGCCAAGCTATTATTAATGGATTAAATGTTATACCTATTGAAGCAGTTAATAGTAGTGAAGTTGCTACCATAATTGTTACAATTGAAGGGGAGCATGATAAAAAAGTAATTGAAGAAATGGAAAGTAAATATAATAATACAGTTGTGAAGGTGCTCTCTTGGAAGAAAATAATTTAATTAGCAGCCAGAAATGGTAGTTTTTCTTAGAATATTAATCTAATTATAAAAATGAATTTCGAGACATAAGTGATGACCAATTTGTTTGAGTGCAAATGCAAGCCCACAACGTTAATGTGAACGATAGAAATGCAGGCATCATAAATATTTGTAGAAGGAAAATTACCTTTTTCATTTAGGATTGTTAACTTAAAAAACTATAGTTTCATAAATTTTGATTTAATACCTAATTTTTGGAGTAAAGGAAGATGACCTTTTTGGAAATAGTAAATTACAAACCGATAGAAAGTCTTGGCTATTTGAAGCGGTTTATTGACGATAATAACGAATTTTATTTGTTTGGGGCGGATTCAGATGGGGAATTTTGTTACGAATGGTTACAAAAACGTGGGAAATATGTAAAAGGCATTTTAGATAATGATAAGAAAAAAAAAGGTGATTTTATTAAAGGTATTCCAATACTAAGTATTAATGAGATAAATTTTATAGAATGTAAAATAATAATAACTTCTATACATAGCGATGAAATTGCAAAACAACTCCAAAAGATTGGATTACAATTATTTGAAGATTTTATTGCATATGATAATTTGTATTGGATAGATGAAATCCAATTTTCTAATTGTGTAGGTGCACCGTTTTATGAATCTTTGATTAATAATCAAGAACGATTTGAGGAAGTATATGACATGTTAGAAGATGAATATTCAAAGGATATTTATACGAGGGTAATCAACTATAGATTAACATCACTAAATCCTATTAAAAGAGGAAAAAATAATTTACCAATACCTTTAACAATACATAGAGTGAATGGAATTAAGAAAATCAGATTAAAAAATGAACTAACTAGTAAATTCGAAAAAAACTTTCAAAAGTATGAACAAGATTTACTTATTACAGGATTGATTAATTCAACGTATGAATACAAGGATATTATAACCAATGCTAACCTAAATGTAGTAATAGATGCAGGCGGATTTATAGGGGATACTGCTATATTGTTTGCTTTTAAGAATGTAAAGGGAAAAATTTATTCATTTGAACCTTCAAAAGCTGGATTTGAAAAAATTTTAAGTCTACAAAACTCATTTTCAAATATTGAACCTGTTAAAAAAGGACTTTGGAATGAAAATGCAGTATTGAAGTTTGATGAAAGAGACGATAGCCTAGAAAGTTCAAGAATTGGAGAAGGTGAAAGTGACATAGAGGTTGTAACTTTAGATCATTTTGTAGAGGGAAATAATATTTCTAAAGTTAACTTTATTAAAATGGATATTGAGGGTGCTGAATTAAATGCCTTAAAAGGGGCTAGAGGTGTAATTAAACGTGATAAGCCAGATTTAGCCATCTGTATTTATCATTCACCAACAGATTTATGGGAAATACCTTTATGGATTAAAACTAACTTTCCAGAATACAAAGTTTATATCAATCATACTGATGGTATGTTTGTGTGGGGAACTGTTTGCTTTGCTACTGTCAGAAAGTAGGGTAGTTTTTATGATAGTTGCTCTAGTGGATTTAGAGAGATAGGAGTGGAGATTTTAGAATGAAAATACTTCACATTAATACCAATGACTTACGTGGTGGAGCAGCGAGAATACCTCTAAGATTAATGATTGAACAAAATGAAATGGGATATCAATCAGATATACTTGTAGGTTTTAAAGAAACAGATTCTATTCGTACATTCTCATTTGATATTGAGAATGAACATAATAAGGATTGTATTAAAGATGGCTATCAGTATTATGATTTGTCTGGTAGTTTTAGATTGCATGAAAATCATCTGGTGCAAGAAGCAGATGTTATTCATTTACATAACTTACATGGTGGATACTTTAATCCGTTTTCATTATCTTATTTATCTCATCTTAAACCGATTGTTTGGTCACTCCATGATATGCATTCTGTTACTGGGCATTGTAGTTATTCATACGCGTGTAATCGCTGGAGGAGTGGATGTGGTAACTGCCCAATACTTGATGAATATCCAAGGCTTGAAAAGGATCGAACAAGTGATAATTTTATAGAAAAAAATCTGATTTATCGACACTCTAAGTTATTTATAGTACCAACAGCTAAATGGATTGGAGATATAGCGAGTAATGGGATTTTAAGTGGACATCCAATGGAGATCATCCTTAATGGAGTAGATATAGATTTGTATAAACCAAAAAAGAAGAAAATTTTACGACAAAAGTATGGCATCCCTACAAACCGAATTATTATTGGTGCGGTTGCAAATGGAGGTACATTTGGTCAGGAAAGAAAAGGTGGTCGATATGTTCAAGCTGTTATGGATAGACTTGTAGAAGAAGGCTATGATGTGCTCCTTGTTAATGTAGGCGGTGATAAAAAAGGTTATGAAAATGAGAGTTTGTACCATGTTGGGTATATTTCCAGTGAAGAAGAAATGGCGGAGGTGTATAACACCTTTGATATCTATTTATTCCCTTCTATTGCTGATACATGTCCTTTAGTCATTTCGGAAGCAATGGCGTGTGGTGTGCCCATTGTAACATTTGAAACAGGAGGAATTCCTGAACTTGTCCAACATGGTGAAACAGGGTTTGTATCTCCATTTAAAGATGTTGATGCTTTGTACGAATATACGAAGCGTTTAGTTACTAGCACATTTCTCCGTGAAGAATTTTCTAAAAAGGCTAGAGAATATAGTGTTGATCATTTTGATCATAAATCAATCACACAACAATATTTAGATGTCTATGAGAAGAGTATTAAAAACTTTAAAAATAATAAAAGTCAAGTACTATATTTTGATCGAAAGAAAATTCCAGAAATTATTAAAAACAAAGAGGAATTCCAAAATGTGGAAAAAATTAAGGGGACGGGATTTACAAAACCTTTAGCTATGCCCCAAAAGATAATCATTATTTCAAATCGTCAAAAACAATTTTCTAACAAATATTTGCTAGTCACATTCGAAGAAGCCTTGTTAAATGGAGTTGAAAATGATGGTGCCGTATTTGTAGATCGTGAACAATATCAAATGAGTGAAAGCTATTTTTCTACGATGCTGTATAAAGGAATATCTTCAGATGTATTGATGAGTACTGTTGTGTTAAAAAAACAAAATGATAAAAGTTTCTTTAAATCGGCGTCGAGTATTTTGAAAACAGATGGACTTGGCTTTGCAATTGATTCATCGTTTGGCGGTATACTATATAAAAGTTCGTTCTTTAATGAACATCGTCAAGCTATTTTAAATGGAGAAGTTGTAAGATGTACTTCTAAAGAAGAATATCAAACTGAACTGGTATCTATACCACTTAATGATTATATAAATTCAAAGCTAACACAATCAGTTTACATTTATGGGGCAGGGATGCATACTAAAGAGTTACTTGAAGAATGTCCGTCCTTAAAATCTCTTGTACATGCGATAATCGATCGAAATCCTTTATTACACGGTACGAAATTTATAGAGCATTGCAAGATTGTTTCTTTAAGTGAGATTAATAGAGAAATTCCAATTATTATTTCATCCGCTAGTTTTGAGAATGATATATATGAGCAATTGGTTAAAGATATAAAAAATCCTTTAATTAAAATTTATAATTAACGATAGGAAGTAACATAGATGAAAATAGCTCTAATAACTGGAATAACAGGTCAAGACGGTGCCTACTTAACAAAGTTCCTTTTAGATAAAGGATATGAAGTTCACGGGTTAGTTCGCCGCGCGTCCATAGAACGTTATGATCGTATTGAAGAATATTTAGCAGATGAACGGGTTCATCTGCACTACGGAGATATGACAGATTCATCAAATATTATTCGTCTTATGTCTGAAATATTACCTGATGAAGTTTATAATTTAGCAGCGATGAGTCATGTAAAGGTATCATTTGATACACCTGAGTATACGGCAAATGCAGATGGGATTGGAACTTTACGTTTACTTGAGGCAATCCGCATTTTAGGTCTTGAGAAGAAAACGAAAGTATACCAAGCATCTACAAGTGAACTATATGGCAAGGTTCAGGAGACTCCACAATCTGAAACGACGCCATTTTATCCACGTAGCCCATATGCTGCTGCAAAAATTTATGCTTATTGGATTACAGTAAATTATCGCGAAGCATATAATATTTTTGCATGTAATGGCATTCTATTTAATCATGAGTCACCGATTAGGGGAGAGACATTTGTAACTCGAAAGATTACAATCGCTGTTGCAAATATTAAGTATGGCAAGCAAGATTGTTTATATTTAGGAAATCTTGATGCGAAGCGCGATTGGGGATTTGCAGGAGATTATGTAGAGGCAATGTGGTTAATTTTACAACAAGAACAGCCTGAAGATTTTGTTATTGCCTCAGGCCAGACACGCTCTGTCCGTGAGTTTGTTGAGAAAGCTTTTTCAGAGGCTGGAATTGAAATTGAATGGCAAGGTCATGGCGCTAAAGAAAAAGGAATTGATAAAACTAACGGTAAAGTAATAGTAGCAGTAGATCCTCAGTATTACCGTCCTACGGAGGTTGAATTATTGCTTGGAAATCCAGCAAAAGCGAAAGAAAAACTAGGCTGGAAGCCGAAAACAGACTTTGATGAACTTGTGAAGATGATGGTTCGTGAAGACTTGTATATAATGGAGAGAAAGTATGAAATTTAGAATGGATGTAATAAGATCTTTGCAAAAACGTTCATTTTTAATTTAAAGTATTTTGGTATAAGAGGTATTTTAAAACTACCAGTCTTAGTTTCACATAAAGTCTACCTTCGTAATTTATCGGGTAAGGTAGAAGTAGCAAATCTTGAAAGATTTAATGTGAAAATAGGTTTTGGAGACGTTGGTATGTTGGTATATTTGATAAAGAAAAATCAAGGTCAATATGGGAAAATACCGGAACAATAAATTTTTAAAGGAAAAGCAAATTTAGGACATGGTACAAAAGTATCAGTTTCCGGGAATCTTGAAATTGGTGACAATTTTATTATTACAGCAGAAAGTACTATCATTTGCAGTAAAGAAATTATAATTGGGAAAAACGTTCTTTTTTCTTGGGACATTCTTTTGATAGATACAGATTTTCATAGAATAGAAAATAATGATGGAACAGTAATTAATAAACCAGTATCAATTAAGATAGATGATAGGATTTGGATAGGATGCAGAGTCACTGTATTAAAAGGAAGTTATATAGGGAAATCCAATATAGTAGCTTCGGGTAGTCTTATAAATAAAAAGTATAAGAATACACATTCTATACTTGCGGGAAATCTAGCAAGTATAAAAAAGGATTCGGTTTATTGGTATCATTAAAATATATTAACAGGACGATACAATTAACTAATATTAATAATTGTTCGTCCTTTCTCTATTTACAAATATAATAACCGATATAAATATTGGAGTGAAGGAGAAATAGGGAATGAAAAAAAAATCTAAAATATATATATCTGGACATAACGGATTAGTAGGTTCAGCTATTGTACGTGCATTAGAAGTAAATGGTTACGAAAATATTATAAAGAAATCTAGTGATGTGTTAGACCTGCGAAAACAAGATGATGTTCACTTATTTTTCAAAGAGGAGAAACCAGAGTATGTATTTTTGGCAGCCGCTAAAGTTGGAGGAATATTTGCTAATTCCACCTACCCAGGTCAGTTTCTTTATGATAACTTAATGATCCAAACAAATATTATTGAAGCTGCACGTCAATACGGTGTGAAGAAATTACTTTTCTTAGGGAGTACGTGTATCTATCCGAAAATGGCTGCGCAACCGTTAAAGGAAGAGTTTTTGCTAACTGGCAAGCTCGAATCAACAAACGAAGCGTATGCGATAGCAAAAATTGCTGGCATTAAAATGTGTAATGCTTACAATAAACAGTATGGAACAGATTATATTAGTGTTATGCCTACTAATTTGTATGGACCGAATGATAACTTTGATCTTCAAAACTCACATGTGTTACCAGCACTGATGCGTAAAATACATGAAGCAAAAGTGAATGATGAATCGACTGTGACAGTATGGGGGACTGGTACTCCATTGCGAGAGTTTTTACATACAGATGATTTAGCAAATGCATGTGTCTACTTGATGGAAAATTGTTCTGCAGATCAAATTGGTGAATTTGTTAATATTGGTACCGGAAAAGAAGTATCGATTAAGAAGTTAGCACAAATTTTATGTAAGGTTATTGGATTTGATGGACAGCTTGTCTTTGATAAAACAAAACCCGACGGAACACCTCGAAAACTAACAGATGCAACAAAATTACATAAACTTGGCTGGCACCATCAAATTGAATTAAAGGAAGGAGTTCAAGATGCATATAAATGGTATCTTGAAAATGTAGCATTATATGAGTAAAGGACCGAAAATTAGTATAATTACAGCATGCTATAATGCTGAGAAAACGATTGAACAGACCATACAAAGCGTTATTACTCAAACATATGATAATATTGAGTACATTATTGTAGATGGTGCTTCTAGAGATAGAACGATGGAAATAGTTGAGAGGTATCGTAAGCAAATTGATATAGTCATTTCAGAGCAAGATCAAGGTATTTATGATGCTTTTAATAAAGGACTAAAAGTTTCAACAGGAGATTATATTCAATATCTAAATGCAGATGATTACCTCATAAATAAAAATGTTATAAAAGAAATTATAGAATGTGCTAAAGCCGATCAGTATCCTTTATGCTTTTACGGGAATATAATAATAATTGATGAAATAACCGATTTTAAACGAAAATCAGGTAAGAGTTTAGTGCTAGATGATATTCAACAAGGAAAGATGCCACCTCATCCAGCAACTTTTTTAAAAAGAGAAATTCTTGAAAGTTTGCACGGATTTAATAAAATTTATAGTATTGCAGCTGATTTAGATTTGATGATAAGGGTTTATAGTAAATATGCTGACGAATTTAAATATTACCCTGTTGAAATTGTGATTTTTAGAGAGGGTGGAATATCAACTCATTTCAATACTTCTTCAAAAACAAATGAAGAAACAAATTTAATTTTAAAAAAATATTTTGGACCTAATGTTGGGTCTACACATGAATTATCAAATGATATTTATTTTAAAAAGTGGCTAGAGATAAATTATTTTTGGAACTCTACTATAGGCAAATACCTTTTTGAAAAAAATATTACTACTGTTTATTTATTTGGAAGTGGCTTAGTAGCTAATTTAATTGCTAAAGATTTTATAGATAGTGGAATTAAGGTTAAAGGATTCTTAGATAATGATATTAATAGACAAGGCATGGAGCTTAATGGAATTAAGATATGTAATCCGCAAATTTTGTTGAAAGAATTTGAGGACGTAGATTCAATAATATTTGCCTTTGAGGGAAATCACAATAAAGTTGTTGAAAATCAAATTAAATCTTCTAACTTGAAAAAGGAAATTACTTTATATGATTGGCGACAATTAGTAGCTACTTTTATGTAAGGATGGATGTTATGGTGAAATTAATTAGTGTAATTATGACTGTCTATAATGGTGAAAAATTTGTTGCTGATAGTATTAAGTCAATTTTAAATCAATCATATTCAAACTTTGAGTTAATCATTATTAATGATGGTTCTAAGGATAATTCAAGAGATGAAATTCGAAAATACATAGATGATATAAGAATTAAATATATAGAATTAAAAGAAAACAAAGGAGTTGGAGCGGCAATATGTAGAGCTTTAGAATTTGCTAAAGGGGAATATATCGCCAAAGTTGATGCTGATGATATTTATGACAAAGACAGATTTATAAAGCAAGTTGAGTATTTAAATAATAATCCTGAAGTAGCAATAGTAGACTCACTTATTTCTTATTTTCCTGATAGTGTTGTGGTTGAAGAGTCACAGAGATATAACTATATTAAGAATATTCTAGAAAAACAAGTTAATAGTATAATAAATGAAAAAACTATTCAAAAATATCTGTATTGGTTCTCGTGTATTACCCATAGTACTATAATGTATAGATCAAATATATTCGAAAACTTTTCTTATAATGAGAAATTAAGAATTTCTGAGGATTATGAATTATTTTATAACCTAAACAAAGCTAATTATAAGATTCATAAAATTCCTGAGACGTTAGGTTATATTAGAATATCCGATGGTTCGACGACTGTCTTGGAATCAGAAGTATTAACCAAAACTATTTTAGAAATTAAAAGTCAAGAAATAGGGAATTGTTTGTCGCTAGGAAGAAAAATTTATATATGGGGTACTGGTAATTTAGGTAAACAGGTGTATGAACATCTAGTGCTAAACTTGGGTGTAGATATACATTCATTTGTAGATAGCGATCCTAGTAAGAATAGGAATTTGTTTATGGGAAAAAGTGTCATTACTATTGATGCACTTAATTCAGATGGTTTTATTTTTATTGCTTCAAGTATAGGTAAGTTTGAAATAGCTAAGAAACTAGACGAATATGGGTATTCTGATATTTATGATTATTTCGTTATTTTATAGGAATGCAATAATAAATAACATTTTGAGTATTCTCCTAGATTAAATATTAGTTTTTTAGTCACTAGTAATAGTTGACATAAAAATAAGACGACGATCAACGGCAAATTTACTTGCAATGTAAGTCGATGTTGCTAATTAGATAGGTATTTTTGCTTTTTCACTTCTTTGTTGATAGTTCACATATGAATAAAATTGGCAGTTACGATAGATTTTTTTATTTGATGAATTGTAATATTAAGTGCAACACCTATAGTAAATAAAAGTAGCCCATAACAACCTCGTGTAAAATGTAGTTACCACACAACATTTAAACGGAGGAAATCATTATGAGCTATACCCATCTTACCATATCTGAACGTGCGAAAATAGAAGCTTATCTTGACCTTGGTTACTCCATTCGAAGGATTGCCAAATTACTGGATCGTCAACCTTCCACCATTTCAAGAGAGTTAAAACGTCATGAAAATTGTACAGCTGAAGAGGCACATATACGCTATCAACTTAATAAATCTAATTGTGGAGCCAAGTCCAAATTTACACCAGAGCTAAAAGAGGCTGTTCAAGAAAAACTATTGGATACCTGGTCACCTGAACAAATTGTCGGCCGCTTGTATAAGGGGCGTCTGAGTTTTAAAACGATTTATCGTTGGATTTACGATGGACTTGTAGAGGTACCTATGTCGGTTCTCCGTCAAAAAGGAAAGCGTCAAAAACCCCGTGAGACAAGAGGGCGTTTTAATATCGGTACACCAATTTCGAAGCGTCCCAAAGAGGTCCGTAAACGCGAAACATTTGGTCATTGGGAGTTAGATACGGTTGTTTCCGGCCGTGGGCAAGCCAAAGGCTGTGTAGCTACGTTTGTTGAACGGATGACACGTTGGTATGTAGGGATTCTTATCCCAAATCGCTCCGCACAATCGATGGAAGATGCCGTACGAAAATTACATTCAAAGCTCCCAGAAGGAGCCATCAAAACTGCTACTACAGATCGAGGGAAAGAGTTTAGTTGTTATAAGGCGTTGGAAAACGATCTGAAAATTGATATTTATTTTGCGGATGCCTACTCTTCTTGGCAACGAGGAAGTAATGAAAATAGTAACGGCTTACTTCGAGAGTTCTTCCCTAAAAAAACTAATTTTGATAAGGTTTCGCCAGAAGAGCTCACGAGAGCACTAAATTTAATTAATGATCGACCAAGAAAATGTCTTAGTTGGAAAACAGCAAGCGAGACTTTTAATGAGCAACTGTTGCACTTAATTTGACAAAGTATCATTTGAATTAATTTTTTGGAACGAAGCATATTGGAAAGAGGATTCCTACAATATAATCCTTAATTTATTTATGATTTTCTGACATCATTTAACTACAAAGCATCAATAAGTGAGGGGAAGTATATGGCTCAGAAAAATATACATGAGGAAATTAATACACTAGATTCGATTCATTTAGTTGTTACCATAGATCAAAACTTTTTGCAGCATTTTTATGTTATGTTTAAATCATTATTAGAAAATACTGATTTACAATCTAATACTATTCACCTTCACCTTATCCATCATTCGATTGAAGAAAAGGAGTTAACTAATATTCAAAAATTTTTTTCTTCTAATCAGGTGAGAATAGAATTCTATGAAATTGAACTTAATTATTTGAAGGACTTTAATATCAGTGAACATATTAGTTTAGCAACATATTATCGAATTTTGATTCCATATCTATTAAATAATAGCATTCAAAAAGTTATTTATTTAGATAGTGACATGGTGATTTGTAAGAATATAAGAGAACTATGGTCATACGATATACAAAAAAGAGCTATTGGTGCTGTTATTGATTTGCAAGGTAAGGGCAGAATGGAAGAACTAAGAATTCCAGATGATTACTCTTATTTCAATGCAGGTGTATTAATTATTAATCTACAATATTGGAGAGAAAACAATATATCTGAAAAGGTAATAGATTTTATAAAACTTAATCCCGAAAAATTGAAGTATTGGGATCAAGATGCTCTTAATGCAATTTTATATGACAAATTCTATTATTTGCCCTACTGTTGGAATATACAGACAAACGCTTATAAAATAGATGTTCTTGAAAATGAGATTAGAGTAGCTTTAAAAGAACCTTGTATTATTCATTATACGACAGCATCTAAACCTTGGCATATTACAAATGTACATCCACTAAAAGAGAAGTATCACTTCTTTTTAGAAAGGACCCCGTATAAAAAATACACTATGTTTAACAATAATACAACAAACATTCTTAATAACAAAAAACGAGTTTTTATTTTTGGAGCAGGCGAAACTGGACAAATAATTATGAATTTTCTCAAGGACTATAAGAATATTGAAGGATTTATAGATAATGATTTAACAATACGTGGAATGGAAAGATGCGGTAAATTAATTTATTCGTTGAATGAAATAAAGGAAACCAATTTTTGGGATATTGGAGTCATAGTTTCTAGTGGACACTACAAAAGTATCGCAGAACAGTTAAAGCAGTTTGGATTAGTAGAAAAGCTAGATTTTGTACACCAGATGTAAAGGAACAGGAAAGGGGTTTATATGTGTAAAATTTCCGTTGTAATCCCAGCATTCAATGCAGAAGCTTATATTGAGGAATCTATAGAAAGCATATTGAAACAGACTGTTAAAGTAAATGAAATAATAGTTGTAGATGATGGTAGTATGGATAGAACTCGTGATATTGTAAAAAACATTCAAAACAAGCATCCAGAAGTTTTTTTGTATACACAAGAAAATGCAGGTGCCTCAGCGGCGAGGAATATAGGAATTTCAAAAGCAACTGGGAATTGGATATTACTTTTAGATGCAGATGATCAATGTGCTGAAACTTTAGTGAAAAACTATTTAGGAAAAATTCAAGATGATAATTATGTCGCAGTTTACACTGATTTTATTCAAATCAACGAAAGCTCCGGAATAATTTCGGGTGTCCTTGCAGGGCAAGAGTTGAACGGGAATGATGGTTTTTGTAAAATGTTGATTCGAAATCCGATAATATCACCTTCAGGAAGTTTGGTAAAAAAATCAGTCTTTGAAGAGATAAACGGATTTGATATTAAATTGAACTATGGTGAAGACGTAGATTTCTGGTTACAGTTATTGGACAATGGCTTTAATATAGGGCATATCGCGGAGCCACTTATTTATATAAGAAGACACAATTCTAATACTACTGCCAATATCCAGATAACCAATGTTGGTGAAAAAAATCTTCTTAACAAGTTTTCAATACCTACTATTAGAGAGAAAATATACAGTAGAGAATGTCCTTTAGAAGATAATCATCTTGATTTTGCTAATTTGTTAATTCGCAGTGATAAGTGGAAAGAAGCAGATAAGCTATTAAGGTCTATTCATATTGAATACAATAATGATCGATATATTAATTTTTTATTTCTCCAGTCGATTATTGCGATAAATTTTAAAGAATTTAAATTAGCCATGAAATTCAATGAAGAAATTTTAAAGAAAAAGCCACAACATGGGGCTGCCATGAATAATTTAGCAGTGTTATATAGTTTCGATAGGAATATGGAGTTAGCAAAGGAATTATTGAATAAGGCCTTACGACAAAATGCTAACTATTTAGATGCTCAACATAATTTGGCTATTCTATCGAATGAACAAGTTGAAAATAATAGATTAAAATTTACTTCACGTGAATTAAGAGAAACTCTTTTACATTATCAGTAAACTAACGTAATGACGTGTGCAGTAATTAAAGGAGTAGAGTTTATGAAACTAATATTACTATCAGGTGGCTCTGGAACTAGACTTTGGCCCTTATCCAATGATTCGCGGGCAAAACAATTTTTAAAGGTTCTTCTTAATCAAGAAACAGGGGAACTTGAATCCATGGTGCAGCGTGTTTATCGACAGCTTTCTGAGGTTGTAGCACCGGAAGATATGATTGTTACGACAAACAGAGCTCAAGTGGATATGCTACGTAGTCAATTAGGTAATATTCCAATTGTGGTAGAGCCAGAAAGGCGTGATACTTTTCCTGCTATTGCACTTGCATGTACCTATCTTTCATCATCATTAGGGGTGAAAGAAAACGAAATTGTTGGGGTTGTTTCGGTTGATGCTTTTGTTGATGCTGCCTTTTATCAAAAGGTGAAGGAGTTAGAAAAACTTGTTACTCTTACAAATGCTGAGATTGGGTTATTAGGGATAAAACCTACTTATCCTTCTTCAAAATATGGCTATTTAATACCAAAGCATCATGCAGAATATATGACAATAGAAAAGTTTGTAGAAAAGCCAAGTGAGGAAGCAGCGGAACAGCTTATACTAGAAGGTGCTTATTGGAACAGTGGCGTATTCGCATTTCCTTTGGGTCTAATTTTGAATAAATTATGTAAAAAGGGATTCGCTATAAAATATGAGGATTTATTAGATCAATTTTCAACATTGCCGAGAAATAGTTTTGATTATGAAATAGTAGAAAATTTAACTGAAATTACTGCATTAACATATGACAACTATTGGAAAGATCTCGGTACTTGGAATACATTAACGGAAGAGATGTCTCAACAGGTAATAGGAAACGGTGGTCTTAGTGATGATAGTATGAATACACATATTATCAATGAGCTTGAACTGCCTGTAAAAGTACTCGGTATTACTAATGCGGTCATTGCTGTAAGTGCGGATGGTATTCTAGTGACAGATAAGCCTGCGAGTTCCCGTATGAAGGACATGCTTCATGAAGGATTATTTTCAAGACCAATGTACGAAGAGCGTAGATGGGGTTGGTATCGAGTACTGGATGTAACAAAAAAAGAAGGGCGAGAAGTGTTAACAAAGCGTCTATGTGTACATACAGGAAAGAACTTAAGTTATCAATACCACTATCACCGAGAAGAAACGTGGACAATCATTTCCGGTCTGGCCATTTTTATTCAAGATGGTGTTCAGAAGCTAGTGCAGGCTGGTGATGTATTACAAATCCCACCTTTTTCAAAACATGCTATATATGCTGAAATCGAAACCGAATTTATAGAAGTTCAGATTGGTAGCCCACTTGTAGAAGAAGATATTGTACGTATTACGTTAGATTGGGACGAGACTCTAAGCAGTTACAATTAATAGTGATATTTGATTAATTGTCACCATTATTTTCAAAAAGACTTGAATAATATTAAAAGAGGAGTTGTAAAAATGAACACAGATAAATTAAAAGGTATTTTCGTAGAAGCATTAGAAATCACTGCTTCTCAGGTTACAAATGATTTAACATACAACTCAATTCCAGAATGGGATTCCATCGCCCATATGACTTTAATAGCAGAGATTGAAGATCAGTTTGATATTATGCTCGATACAGATGATGTATTAGATATGAGTTCTTTCGGAAAAGCTATCGAGATTTTATCGAAATACGATATTTCATTTGAATAAGGTGACGTGATGTTAAAGGATAAGGTTGTTTTAGTTACGGGCGCTAGTCGAGGCATTGGACAGGCCACAGCTGTATTGCTTGCTAAAGCGGGCGCACAGGTAATTATACATGGTCGTTCGAATGGAAATATTGAAGAAACAGAAGCAGCTGTTACCGGAGTTGGTTTAGCTCCATTTAAAGTGATCTATGATGTAACGGATGAAAGCGCGATGAAGCAAGCCACGATGGCTATTAAAAAGAAATTTGGTCGTTTAGACGGGCTTGTAAATAATGCCGGAGTCATGCAGGAAGGGTTACTTGGTATGGTGAAAACTGAAGTTATGCAAAGTATGTTTGATGTGAACGTAATGGCTGTTCTTCAACAAATGCAATTTGCTTCTCGGTTAATGATGAAAAATGAGACAAGCTCAATCGTTAATATTAGTTCCATTATTGGGCAAAAGGGTGCAAAAGGTAGTGCAGCTTATGCTGCGAGCAAGGCTGCAGTTGTTGGGTTAACTATGTCTGCAGCGAAAGAGTGGGCAGCTAAGGGCATTCGTGTGAATGCTGTGGCTCCTGGATTTATCGAAACTGACTTAACGTCACATTATAAAGGCGATCAGAAAGAAGCCGTTCTAAATAACATAAAAATGCACCGATTCGGTCACGCAGAAGAAGTGGCAAATGTGATATTATTTTTATTATCAGATATGTCGTCTTATGTAACAGGACAAGTAATTGGAGTAGACGGAGGCATGGTGATTTAACCATGTCTTTTTTTATAGAAAGGAGCGAGTAACTTGCGCTTTTGGGAATTGGAAGAAACTAATGCTGTCGCAATCAGTACAGTTGATGGAATATATACGTATCAACAATTGTATCAAAAAGTCAATCACATATGCCTTCATTCAACAAAAAAAGAACTAGTGTTATTACTCTGTGAAAATACAATTGAAATAATAGCAGCTTATTTAGCAGCTTTGCAATCAAATCACGCAGTCATGTTGGTGAGTGCAGATGCGAATAAAGAATTGCTCGAAAATATTGTGAAACAGTATCAACCAAAATGGATTATTGGAAACATTTCATTTGAAGGTTATCGAAAAAGTGAGTTATTTGCAATGCGTGAATCAGATATAGAAATCTCTATTCATCCAGATTTAGCAGTATTACTTAGTACTTCCGGAACAACAGGTAGTCAAAAGTTCGTGCGTTTGTCTTATGAGAATATCCAGTCGAATGCAGAATCTATTTCAGAATATTTGAAGTTAGATGCTGATGAACGGGCTGTGATGAATTTGCCATTATCATATTCATACGGGCTATCGATTGTAAACAGTCATTTACAAGTAGGGGCTACGGTTTTATTGACAGATGAGAGCATCATGGCAAAATCTTTTTGGGATTTTGTGAAGAAACATCAGGCTACTTCAATTGCAGGTGTTCCTTTTACTTATCAAATGCTGCAGAGAATTGGTTTTATGAAGATGGATTTACCTTATTTAAAAACGATGACTCAAGCAGGTGGTCGTTTAAGTGAGAAGCTAGTCCGTACGTTTGGTGAATATGCACATGCAAATGATAAGCGTTTTTATGTGATGTACGGGCAGACAGAAGCGTCACCTCGCATGTCCTATATTCCGCCAGAGAATATACTTGAGAAGGCAGGTTCCATTGGGATTACTATTCCGGGGGGCGAGCTATCGATTGCTGACGAGACTGGCGAGCTTATTTATAAAGGTGCTAACGTTATGATGGGGTATGCAGAATGCATGGAAGATTTAGCAAAAGGCGATGAATGCGGGAATGTGCTATATACAGGTGATACTGCGGAAGTGGATGGAGATGGCTATTTTACCATCACCGGGCGTATGAAGCGTTTCATAAAACTATTTGGTCTTCGTATTAATCTAGATGATGTGGAGAAAAAGCTGGAGGCACATTTTCAAGTTGCACTTGCGTGCACAGGAAATGATGACAAACTCATTGTAGCTGTTGAGTCATATGAACACGTTGAATCAATAAAGACGAGTATTGAAGAACTTTATAAGTTGCATAAGTCGGCATTTAAAATTGTTGTTATAGAAGCTATTCCACGTTTTACAAATGGAAAAACGGATTATCGTTCATTAAAGGAGGCTGTACTATGAGCTATCCATATGATTTAGAAAAGTTTGAAAAGGAAAAGAAACTATTATCTACCTTAAATGAGCTGACAGCATTTCATTTAGAACATAGTGCTGAATACTGTGCAATGATAAAAAAAAGTGGAGCGGTAACTAAAGCTATAAATTTAGAGGATGTTCCATATTTACCTGTTCAGCTGTTTAAGCTAATGGATTTAGTGTCAGTACCTAAGGAAGAAGTTGTGAAGGTATTAACTTCTAGCGGTACGACAGGTCAGCAAGTGTCAAAAATTTATTTAGATAAGGAGACATCAATTCATCAAACGAAATCATTAGTTGAAATAATGAAGCCTATATTAGGTGGTAAGCGTTTACCGATGATTATTTTAGATACAAAATCTGTGTTAAAAGATCGCAAGTCGTTTAGTGCTCGTGGAGCAGGCATTTTAGGGTTTTCCAATTTTGGGCGTAAGCATTTTTATGCACTCAATGATGATATGAGCTTGGATTTGGAAGGGTTACATACGTATTTAGAGGAATATAAAGGACAAACGATTTTACTATTTGGTTTTACGTTTATGATTTGGGAGTTTGTTTATAAAATGGCTGTTTCAAGTGGGTTACAACTAGATTTTGGTGATAGTATATTAATCCATGGTGGTGGATGGAAGAAATTAAAGGATGAAGCGGTTGATTCAATCACGTTTAATCGATTGCTTAAAGAACAGCTTGGTATTGGGCGTGTACATAATTACTACGGAATGGTAGAACAAGTTGGTTCCATCTTTGTGGAGTGTGCTGAAGGACATCTACATTCTCCAAATTATGCAGATGTGCTCATACGTGATCCAATAACATTTGAGCTGTTACCACATGGACAGCAAGGGTTAATCCAGGTGATGAGTGAATTGCCGAGAAGTTATCCGGGACATAGTCTGTTAACGGAAGACTTAGGAACGATTTTAGGAGAAGATGATTGTTCTTGTGGTTGGAATGGGAAATATTTTAGTGTAGCTGGGCGTATTCCAAAAGCGGAGCTTCGAGGATGCAGTGATACGTTTCAAGGAGGTGCAAAGTAATGAAGGTGTTTTGGCCAAAAAATCAATCATTTGAAGATGCGCTTGCACTGTTACAGGGTGTAAAGCCATTGGCACCATTTGATAAAGAAATTTTAACATTTACACAAGCTTTGTCGAAGCGTCTTGTGCGTATGCGTAATATGCCCGAAGTGGTAGCCTTAGGTTATTGGTTGCGAAGAGCAAATATTACGGAAATGAAATCAGCTTGGGAAACAGAAATCACGGATAAGGTTGTGAAATCTCGTGGTACTGTTTTTCATATTGCACCGTCTAATGTGGATACGATCTTTGTTTACTCTTGGATGCTGTCTTTACTTGCGGGAAATCGAAATGTCATTCGAGTTTCGAGTAAGGAGCAAGGTAATGATCTGCTGGAAGCAATTTTAGAGGAACTTGATAATTCAACATTTCAAAAAATCGCTAATCAGACGATAATATGTACATATGGCCATGAGGAAAATGCAACGGAAATATTGAGTGGATTATGCCATACTCGCGTAATTTGGGGCGGCGATGCAACGATTCAAAAAATCCGACAAACTTCACTTGCACCAATGGCAAATGAACTAGCATTTCCAGATAGATTTTCACTTGCAGCCCTTTCGGCTGAACAAGTAAATCAGTTAAGTGATGAAAAGTTGAATAAACTGCTTGAGCAATTTTACAATGATGTATTTTGGTTTGACCAAATGGCTTGTTCTTCCCCACGTCTTGTGAGTTGGATTGGAACGAATAAGGAAATTGATTTAGCTAAAATACGCTTTTGGTCTTTATTTGAGAAAAAAGTGCAAAGCAAGCAATATGAATTGATGGCAGCAACACAAGTATTGAAATATACTACAAGTTTATGGCTTGCGGCAGGGAACGAAGTAAGTAATATACGAAATGAGCAATATTTCTCGCGTATTCAATTAACAGATGTGCCGACGGAAGCGAGAGAACGTCATTGTGGCGGTGGACTATTTTTTGAGTACGATGTGGAGAGATTAGCAGATTTAGCAAAAATGATAATAGATAAGGATCAGACATTAGCGTATTTTGGTTTTAATCGTTCAGATTTACTGGTATTTATTGAAGGGATTGAAACACGAGGTATAGATCGCATTGTCCCAATTGGACAAGCATTAAATTTTGATGATGTATGGGACGGTCAAAGTTTCTTGAAGTCGTTTACGAGGGAAGTAGTGATTATTTAATATGAAATGGATTTCTGTTAAGGAAGAGCATTTACAGCGTATACTTGATTGGCGTACGAACGAACAAATCACACGTTTTATGTATACAGATATTGAATATAATCTTGAAAACCAAACAAAATGGTTAGAAGTGATTCGACAAGATGCAAATGGTCGATATTTTTTAATGGAATATAAAGATGAATTGATAGGGTTTATTTCCATTACGAATATCGATTGGAAACACAAACATGGTCATTGGAATTTTTATATTGGTGAGATGAAGTTTGCAATGCTTGCGGGTTTTCTTGGGCTATTTATGTATAATTACGCGTTTAATGAACTTGGTTTAGAAAAGCTAATAGGCGAAGTGATGGATATAAACGAAGGTGTTCGAAAGCTACATGTAAAACAAGGTGCACGTAAGGTTGGTGTTTATGAACATCATATCTTAAAAAATGATGTTTGGCATGATGTATATGTTTTTGAGATGACAAAAAAAAGCTGGCAGGATATTGGACAAAAGTATAAAAAATACGTGCCTCAAGTAGGTGATAGTGTATGAAAACAATCGTCATTATTCAAGCAAGAATGGGTTCAACACGTTTACCAGGTAAAATTTTAAAACAACTTGGCGATTCGGATGTACTGACATATGTAACTAGTCGCTGTAAAAAAATTAATAGTGTCCAAGAAGTAATAGTTGCAACATCTACATTAGCGCAGGATGATGCGATTGAAGACTGGTGCAAAAAGCATCATGTTACTTATTTCCGTGGATCTGAGGACGATGTGCTTTCTAGATATGTAGATTGTGCGAAGAAGTATGAACCAGATTATGTGATGCGCGTGACATCAGATTGTCCATTTGTAGACTATGAAATGGCTTCAGAAATGGTTTCTTTAATGGATAAAGAGCGTAAAGATATAGTAGTGTTAGACGGTGAATTACCACGTGGTTTAGCGGTAGAGTTAATCTCTTATGCATCACTGTTAAAAATAGAGGAAATAGGACATGAACCACGCCATCGTGAGCATGTGACGTACTATGCATATGAATTTGCGGAGCAGTTCGAAGCAATTACATACAAAGTGCCAGATAATCGCAAAGCACCTGAACTTCGTATTACGTTAGATACGGAAGAAGATTATGAGTTAATCAAAGCAGTTGCTAAGCAATTTAATAATCTGCTTATTTCGAGTGCAACTGTAATAGAGTATTTAAAAAATACGCCGGAAGTGGCGAGTTTAAATGCACATATTGAACAAAAGCCGGTGGTATAAAGATATGAAAAAGGTTGTTATTCGTACTGATGCATCTATTGAAATCGGGAGCGGGCACGTAATGCGTTGCCTAACGATAGCACATCAGTTGAAAAAGCATGACATTGACGTTTGCTTTATGATGCGAGAAGTTCCTGGTAATTTAATTGATTACGTTGTAACGCAGGGATTTAGTAATATTACATCTCTTGAGTCAGCTGATTTATATATAATCGACCATTATGGTATCGATGAAGTTTGGGAAAAAAAATTACAAGCATATACAAATAAAATAATGGTTATTGATGATTTAGCAAATCGTCCTCACAATTGTGATTTACTGCTTGATCAAAATGTAGTGCCACAATTTGAAACTCGTTATGAGGGACTTGTGCCAGTTCATTGTGTCCAGCTACTGGGTCCAAGTTACTTAATCATGCGTGATGAATTTATAAAATCACGTCAAAACATGCCTGATCGAACAGGAAAAGTAAAAAACTTACTCATTTTTATGGGCGGAACAGATCCGACGGATGAAACATTAAAAATTTTAAGCGCTCTCCAAGAGACGACAATGAACTTGGAGACAATTCATATCGTGGTTGGTAATGGAAACGTTCATAAAGAACATATTCAAGCAATTTGCGCTGAGCGGGGTTTTTACTATCATTGTCAAATCGATTATATGGCAGAATTAATGTTACAAGTCGATTTTTGTATTGGAGCAGGAGGCAGTACAACTTGGGAACGCTGTTATGTAGGGCTACCTTCTTCTAGTACTATTGTTGCTGATAATCAACGAATTGCAACGGAATATGCCGCCCGATTAGGTGCAGTTTGGAATATTGGCTGGCATGAAAATATTACAGTTGCGACTTATATTGAATTATTAAACAAACTTTCAGAAGATACTTCTTTCTTAAAACAAATGAGTGATAAAGGCTTACAGTTAACAGCGAGCAAGGGGCAGCCAAATCCATGGCTATATGAAATATTGGAGATGATAAAATGATACAAATTGGAAATAAAGAAATAGGTCGTCATACAAAGCCTTTCATTATTGCAGAAATGTCTGGAAATCATAATCAATCCTTAGAACGAGCTTTGCATTTAGTAGAGCTTGCCGCTGAAGCAGGTGTTGATGCATTGAAACTACAAACATACACGCCAGACACAATTACACTCGACGTACATACAGATGAATTTTTCATCTCTTCAGATACGAATTTATGGAAAGGACAGTCACTTTATAATCTATATAAAGAAGCATACACTCCCTGGGAATGGCATGAGGCGATTTTTAATCGAGCAAAAGAGCTTGGTTTATTGGCATTTAGTTCTCCATTCGATGAAACGGCGGTTGATTTTCTAGAAAAATTAGATGTGCCAGCATACAAAATTGCATCTTTTGAAAATGTAGATATTCCGCTTATAAAAAAAGTCGCACGAACAGGTAAGCCAATAATTATTTCGACAGGTATGGCTTCTGCTGCTGAAATTGATGAGGCGGTTCGTGCTGCTCGTAGTGAAGGAAATAACCAAATCGTTTTATTAAAATGTACAAGTACATACCCAGCTACACCTGCAAACTCCAATTTAGCAACTATTCCGCATATGCGCGATTTGTTCGCTACAGAAATTGGGTTGTCTGATCATACGATGGGTGTTGGTGTTTCTATAGCGGCTGTAACCCTCGGTGCATCAGTAATTGAAAAACATTTCACTACTTCTCGGGCAGAAGGCGGAGTAGATTCTACTTTTTCAATGGAACCTCATGAGCTAAAGATGCTTGTAGAGGAAACAGAGCGTGCTTGGCAGAGCTTAGGTCAAATACAATACGGACCAACTGAAGCGGAAAAGCCATCCCTTGAACATAGACGCTCGCTTTATATTGGTGAAGATATGAAGTCAGGAGAAGTGTTGACAACTGAAAATCTTCGTAATGTACGACCAGGTCTTGGATTATCGACAAAATATTACGATGTAGTACTTGGAAAAACAATAAAACAAGATGTGAAAAAGGGAACGCCTTTAAGTTGGGAGTTATTGTTGTGATTAATGTTAGTGAAATAGTATCTCTTTTTCAGTTAAAAAAAGGAGATATTGTCCTTGTTGCATCAGATATGATGAGTTTAGCCCTAAGAGCAAGGGAAACAAAAAGTAAATTTAATTTGAATGAGTGGATTGATAAACTTATTGAAGAAATAGGAGACGAGGGGACGCTTCTTTTTCCGACATATAATTGGGATTTTTCAAACGGACTTGGATTTGACTATAAAAATACTTTTTCTAAAACAGGCTCATTAAGTAAAACGGCACTGATGCGTAATGATTTTACTAGAACAAATCATCCAATTTACTCATTTGCAGTTTGGGGAAAAGATCAAGAAAAATTAAATTCGATGAATAATAGAAGTTCATTCGGAGAAGATTCTCCCTTTGGATATCTTCATAAAAATGGTGCCAAAATGATTATGATCAATGTAGATTACCAGAATTCTTTTACTTTTGTTCATTACGTCGAAGAGATGGAGCAGGTTGAATACCGTTTTTCTAAAGAATTTACAGGTCAGATTATCGATGTAAATGGTGTAGAGAGAATAGATACATACTCCATGTATGTAAGAGATATAGATAAAGGCGTTCAAACTCGTGTAAATCCAATAGGAGATCTTATAGAGAAACAAGGGGCAGCAATCTGTCATATTGAAGATAATGTCAGCTATCGGGTTATTGATTTGAAAAAAGCGTATGAAATTATTAGACAGGATATTCTGTATAATAATGCTGAAAAATTACATTTCAAAGAAACAAAGGGGTGAAATTATAATGGATTTGACTGAAGGTAATGATATGATTTCGTTAATGGAACGTCTTTTTCCAATTTGTCGTAGTATCTCTGGAAATGGGGTGCGGGAATCCTTTGAGATAATAAAAGAGCATATACCAGTTCAATTATATGAAGTACAGACAGGAACTAAAGTATTTGATTGGGAAGTACCAAAGGAATGGAACATCAAAGATGCCTACATTATGGATGAAAAAGGTAGAAAAATTGTTGATTTTAAAAAGCATAACTTACACGTTGTTGGCTATTCCACACCAATTGATAAGATATTGTCTTTAGACGAGCTGCAAAAACATTTGTACTCGATTGAGGAACAACCGAATGCGATTCCGTATATTACATCTTATTATAAAGAACGTTGGGGGTTTTGTATAAGCCATCATGAAAGAGAAAAACTAAAAGAAGGTAACTACCATGTTTTTATTGATAGTGAATTAAAAAATGGAAACTTAACATATGGGGAGTTTATTATCCCAGGTGAATCTGATAAAGAAGTATTCCTGTCTACTTATCTGTGTCATCCTTCTATGGCAAATAATGAACTATCAGGACCAGTATTGGCAGTATATTTAGCAAAATGGTTGATGAAAGAAAATCGAAAATATACATATAGAATTATATTCATTCCTGAAACAATTGGTTCAATTACATACTTAAGTAGAAATTTGGAAGAGATGAAAAAAAATGTAATAGCTGGATTTAATATTACCTGTGTAGGTGATGAGAGGGCTTATTCTTATTTACCTTCACGTCTAGGGAATACATTGGCTGACAGAGTTGCACTAAAAGTTTTAGAAAATACGCATCCTGATTTTGTGCGTTATTCTTTTCTGGAACGTGGAAGTGATGAAAGACAATATTGTAGTCCCGGTATTGACTTACCTGTAGCCAGTGTTATGCGCACTAAATATGGTCAATATCCGGAATATCATACGTCATTAGATAACTTAGATATTGTTACCGCAAAGGGTCTTCAGGGTTCATATGATGTATATAAAAGCTGTATTGAATTGATTGAATGTAATGCCTATTATCAAGTGAAGTGTTTAGGGGAGCCTCAACTAGGAAAACGTGGTCTTTATCCGACACTTAGTACAAAAGAATCTGGTCGATTGGTGCGGGATATGATGAACTTTATTGCCTATTCAGATGGTAATCATGATTTGATAGAAATTAGTAATATTATTGGGGTACCTGTAGCAAAGCTATACCCAATCATCCAACTGTTGGTTGATAACGATTTATTATTTAAAAGGAATGAAATATTATGAGCAAGCGCTCCTCATTTTTATCTTATGGTCGGCAAACGATTGATGAAGCGGATATTCAGTCCGTGATAGATACGTTATTATCTACTAACTTGACACAAGGTCCTAAAATAGAAGAGTTTGAAAATGATGTAGCTAAATATGTAGGCGCAAAATATGCGGTTGCATTTTCTAATGGTACAGCTGCATTACATGGTGCTTGTTATGCGGCAGGGATTGAAGTAGGTGATGAAGTTATCACCACACCGATTACATTTGCAGCGAGCGCAAATTGCGTAAGATATGTTGGAGGAACAGTTGTTTTTGCTGATATCGATCCCGTAACATACAATATTGATTTAAAAGAAATCGAGTCAAAAATAACTTCTAAAACAAAAGCTATTATCCCTGTAGATTTTACGGGACAACCTGTGGATTTGGATGGAATTATGGAGATATCTAAAGAGCATAAACTAGTTGTAATTGAAGATGGTGCGCATTCTCTAGGTGCAACTTATAAAGGCAAGAAAGTTGGTTCACAAGCAGATATGACCATGTTTAGTTTTCATCCTGTTAAACCAATCACAACAGGAGAAGGTGGAATGATCACTACAAACTCAGTAGCGTATTATGAAAAATTAAAACTCTTCCGCAGTCATGGTATTTCTAAAACTTCTTACTCTAGTGAACAAGGCGATTGGTATTATGAAATTACGGGTCTAGGTTTTAATTACCGGATGACTGACATTCAAGCAGCTTTAGGATTGTCTCAATTGAATAAAATAGATGTATTCATTGAAAGACGTCGGGAAATTGCAATAATGTATAATGAGCAATTAAATAATGTGCCGGGGATTAAAGTACCTAAACAATTGAATGAGACCGAATCGGGATGGCATTTATATTCAATTCAATTAGACCAAAATGTAATAAATAAACCGAGAAAAGAAATTTTTGAAGAAATGCGTGGATTAAATATTGGTGTGCATGTCCATTATATGCCTGTATACTGGCATCCTTATTATCAAGAGTTAGGATATAAAAGGGGAATTTGTCCAAAAGCAGAGTACTGGTATGAACAAGCATTGACACTTCCTCTATTTCCAGGAATGCAAGATGAGGATGTTATGGATGTAGTAAAAGCTCTAAAAATGACTCTAGGAATACAAATATAAAAACACGGATGTGAGAAGATGGCTGAAAATCTGAGTATTAAAATCCCAGCACATCATAATGTGTATAATGGCTCTTCAAATAGGGAAATTAGAATAGAATTTTCGCTTCCGGAAAATGAAACAAATGAGAATACTGGAATCGCTATTTTAGTTCCTGGTTTTGGTGCTAATATTGACTCGAATGTGTATAAAAAAATGCGAGAAACATTTGCTGATACATATAATTTAGTGATGGTTCAATGTGAATACTTTGGCAGTGAATTTATGCAAAGTGCTTCTTCGTTTAATCTCAAAGATGACCCCAATGAATTGATTGCTTCACTCACTGTTTCTGATAGGAATAGGCTGAATAATAACTTTTCGAATTTATTAGAGATATTATCTGAAAAACAAATAATACTTCCAGTTATCGCTAATCAGGAAGAAACAAGTGAATACTTTAATGATATGGGATTTATGCAGTCAATTGATATCATTACTGCAGTTGAAGCTGTTCGAATTTTACTGAAGGAAAATAACTTAAAGTTTAATGAAAAGAAAGTGATTGGGTATGGTCAGTCTCATGGTGCATTTTTAATACATTTAAGTAATCGACTAGCCCCTCATCTGTTTTCGCATATTATTGATAACTCTTCCTGGATAGAACCCGTTTATTTAAGTACAAATCGATACTTATTTCAAAGTTATGAACAGATGACTTTGCAGATTGAATTTGATTATCTTGCAAAAAAATATGTGGAGGATCAAAAGGCCCTTAACCTATATACTTTATACAATGATTTTAATAATTGCGCAAAGATCATTTCTTTTCAAGGAAATGATGATAATCTAGTCAATCATGTGGATAAAGAAAAACTAATACAAGGTGTCTCTAATGCGGAGTTTATTTTAGTAGATGAAAGTAAAGTTGATCATGTTATTTATAATTCAAATAAACATGGACTAAATGCCGATTTCTTGAATATGTTCGAATACAGTATTCAACAATTAGGAAATTTTGAAAACGATATAGAATTATCATCAGAATATGAATTAAAATTATCTAATACAAAAATTCAAGTTAATTATTCTTACGGATTACCGGTATTTAATAGGGAATTATCGTGAGTTAAAAAACAGACTGTTTGGTTTTAATACCATAGCAGTCTGTTTTATATTTTTTAACCAAACAACCTCAACACATCACTAACATTTTCATTTGTATGCTTGATCAGCAACTCATCACCTTTTTGACGAATTCCCTGCTTAACGAATTCCATCATTTCAAAAGCCATATCAGGATCTCGAATGAGAGATTCTGACTTTTGTAGACTTATTTCAATATTAGAAACATTGTCTTTATGATGAATAAGCGATTCATAATCAGAACCAGTATTGGCTAAGTGTATAGAGATTATGGATAATGCATTGTCCACTTTAGTAATTAGTTCTTCAGCTTCTTCACTAGTAGATATTTTTGAATCATTAATATCTAAGGAAGTGGTACTAACATTGACCGTATCAATACGTAACGTTTGACCTGCATTTGCTCCGACATGTATGTACAATGGTCTTATTTCACCAAGAATATTTTGAGTGTTAAATTCCATTTTTTCCGCAGTGTCATCGATGGATTGCAGTAGTTGATCTAATTCTTTTTGCGCTGCATTCCTGTCTTCATCGGTCACAGTATCCGTAGAAGTTTGAACAGCTAGTTCCCTCATTCTTTGTAAAACACTACTCACGTGTTGAAGTCCTGCATCTGTAGATTCTAATACAGAAAGTCCATCTTGCATATTAAGCTGTGCTCGTGACAATCCGCGAATTTGCCCCCGCATCGTTTCTGATATAGACAGGCCAGATGCATTATCAGCGGCTCTTGTTAGCTTGTCTCCACCCGATAGCTTTTCAAGAGTTTTAGTAATAGCATTGTCATTTTTCTGATATCTGTTTGTAGAGAAGGCTATCCATGCCTGGTTTTGTATTTTCAATTCATTCACCTCCATGTGAATTATTTTAATTACTCTATTATTATCGACAGAGTATATGAAAATTTTGCTAGAAACTGAAAACTTCTAAAAAATAACCGATATAGGTGATAAGAACATTGTTAGTATAAGGAGAGTGCAAGGCATGCGTGTATCAGCTCAGACGCAAACAAAAGATGTTGCGGTTGTTGCCCAGCCAAAACAGGAAACAGTTGTGGATGTATCAAAAGCAAATATAGCAGAAGATTCTCTGAAACAAATAATGAAAGCGGAACAAAAAGAAAATGAAAATGACGGTATACCAAAAGAAAAAGTACAAAAAGCTGTGGATGCATTAAATGAATTTATGACTTTACAAAACCATAATTCAAAGTTTGTTATGCATGAAGGGCTGGAGCGCTATTATGTACAAGTCGTCGATTCTGAAACGGAAGAAGTTATAAGAGAAATACCACCTCGTAAGTTGTTGGATGCATTTTACACAATGCAGAAATTTGTAGGTATGATTGTAGACAAAAAGATATAATACTAGGAGGTTTTTATAAATGGCAGGAATGAGAATTGGTGGATTAGCATCAGGAATGGACATCGACCAAATTGTTGGCGATTTGATGAAGGCACAGCGTATACCGCTTGATAAATTATTACAAAAGAAAACAACATTTGAATGGCAGCGTGATTCATATCGTTCTATCAATACGAAACTAAAAACATTTGATACGTATTTATTTGATAATTTCTCTTTGTCTAGTAATTTTAATAAAAAGACAGTTGAAAGTTCCAATTCAAATATAGTAAGCGCTACTGCTACAGGCTCAGCATCAAGTAATCTTTCTATTGAAGGTGTTTCACAATTAGCGACTGCTGCTAGGCAAATTGGAAAGACAGTCTCTACATCAACTGGAGGGACTGCAACAGGTTCAACCAAGATGAGCGAGCTTACAGGAATCTCAGGAGATACTAGTATTTCTTTAAAGGCTATTCAAGCAGATGGTACGTTAGCAAAAGAAGCAACAAAAATTGAAATCAAAGCTACTGACACTATTGATCAGGTAGTAAAAAAGATTAATGATAGTAATGCGGGTGTCTCAGCATTATTTGAAAATGGAAAACTTTCGATTACTGCCAAAAATACAGGCGATATAAAAGGTGGGGCTGAGGTACAAGTTACCGAGGGGAATAATGTGTTTACAGCATTAGGAATGACCGATTCCACAAATTTAGCTTCAGGTGGAACAAACGCAGTTTTCCAAGTAAATGGGATTTCAACGGAACGTTCTTCTAATACATTTATGATTTCTGGCTATAATGTTACATTGAAGTCTACATTTAATGTAAAAAATACAATAGAAGGTCAAGTTGCTGCATTAAAAAAAGCGAGTGAACAAGCTATTGTAGATGTTACGAATGCTGAAAATGCAAAAAAGACGGCGGAGGATAATCTTCCAGTCGCTCAGTCTAAATACGATACAGAATATGCAAAATTGTCAGGTAATGCTAAAAACTTTTATGATAATTCAGTTGCAGATAGTGCTAACTTAAAGAATGTATTAGCAAATACTAGTGAAAATGAACTAACAGAATTTGTAGGCCTTTCAGGTACGACGGACGCAGATATCGATGCAAATACAACACTGAGTGCTGATACAAAAAAATTACTTAAAAGTTTGTCCGTGGAAGAAAGAGAAGCATTAAAAAATGTAAACTCCAATGATTTTTCCTCATTAAAGACAACAGCCACAGCTGATAATCAGCTTGCAATTGCTAAGCTCGAAGTAACAAGAACGACAAATGACTTGGCAGCGAGAAAAACAAGGAGTGATCAACTAACGAAGGAATATAATGATGCAGTTGCTCAAAATGGGGCAACACCAGCGGACACGACCGTAGCATCAGTGCAGTTAAAATCAAATTCAGACATAGATTCAATGGTCAACAAAGTAAAAGAATTTGTCGAAAAATACAATGAACTGATTTCCGGTATGAATGATTCCTTAAAGGAAAAAAAATACCGTGACTTCCCTCCGTTAACAGACGAGCAACGAAAAGATATGACTGAAACAGAGCAAAAGCTATGGGACGAAAAAGCGAAAAGTGGTCTACATCGAAATGATTCAATTGTAAGTGGTGGATTGTCAGATATGCGTAATGCTATCTATGGAAAAGTCGGACTAGATGATAATGTAATAGATACGCTTGCAGAAATGGGTATAACAACATCTAGCATTTATTCAGACGGTGGTAAACTAGTTATCAGTGAAGATAAATTAAAAAAAGCGCTAACAGAAAATCCTGATCAAGTCGTGAAAACATTAACCCAATCTGGTGAAAAAACTACTTCAGGAGACACTCGCGGAATAGTACAACGTCTTCGTGATTCGATGAAAGAGTTTACGGGTAAAATTGAAACAAAGGCTGGTAAGGCTTCTTCTACAGATCAACAATATACGATTGGTAAAAGCTTAATTGACACAAATGATCGTATTACAAACTTTAAACGTCGATTAGAAGATATGGAAGCTCGCTACTGGAAACAATTTACAGCAATGGAGACTGCAATTAACAAAGCAAACTCCCAATCTAGCTATCTATCGCAATTTGGAGCCCAATAATATAAAATGTAGTTAAAGGTTTAATAAAAGGAGTTGTGTCGTATTGTCAGCACAATCGGTTCACCAAGCTTATAAAAATAATAGTGTCAGCACCGCATCGCCGGGTGAACTAACACTAATGCTTTATAATGGTTGTTTAAAATTTTTAGGTAAAGCGAAAGTAGCCATTACCGAAAAAAACATCCAAGAGAAAAACGTTAATTTACAAAAGGCTCAAAAAATTATTCAGGAACTTATGGTGACATTGAATATGAATATTGAAATCTCTAAGTCCATGATGCAAATGTATGAATATATGAATCACCGTTTAATCGAAGCAAATATGAAAAATGATGTGAGCATCATTGAAGAAGTAGAAGGTTATACAATTGAGTTTCGTGATACTTGGAAGCAGGTAATACAACTTAATCGTCAAAAACAATTCACTGGGGATCAAGCGTAATGGGTGAGGTAGAAAATTTTCTAGCCGCATCTGAAAAGCTATATGCTCACTTAGCTAAAAATCCATCAGAGAATGAACGTACAGAGTTTATCGAACAGGTTAATGAGTTACTTGATGCTCGTGGAGAAGCAATACATGCACTAGCTGAAACTGATTTATCTACAAATTCTCTCTATACGCATTTGGTAGAATTAGATAGAGGTATAAATGATCGATTACAGAAAATAATGGATGCTGTAAAAGGAGATTTAAAAGATCTCCAACAAAAAAAACGTCATGAGGGTTCTTACAGTAATCCTTACGCCGCAACACAGACAATTGATGGTATGTATTTTGATAATAAGAAATGAAAAACACCGACTTTCGTTTAAGAAAGTCGGTGTTTTAGTTTCTCTAAGTCAGTAGTTGTAGCACTCCTTGAGACTGCTGATTTGCTTGTGAGAGCATGGATTGTGCAGATTGCATTAGGATATTGGATTTAGTGAAATCCATCATCTCCTTTGCCATATCTATATCTCGAATACGAGATTCGGCAGATTGTAGGTTTTCTGCTGTATTCATCGTTGCTTCATAAGCATGTCCTAATCGATTGTGTATTGCTCCAAGCTTAGTTCGTTCTCCGGAAATAATTTGTATTGCCGAATCAAAAACTGAAATGGTTTGGGATGCAAATAATCTTACATCTGCTGTATCTAATCCTAAAGAATCCGATGAAATAGTAGCTAAATTTAATGTTATAGTTTGATCTTTATTTGCTCCAATATGGAAAGTTATATCTCCATTTGTACTTAAGGTAGGAGAAATCAGTGGACTTGTACCAGATTGTCCAGTACTAGAAGACCATACATATTTAAAATGATCACCTGTAATAGGGTTTGAAGTATCTGGAATAACATTTTCATCAGCTAAAGAATCTCCAAGAATACTTCCAGAACCAGATAAATCTAACGTAGATATAAATGCAGCACCCTCACTGATAAATTTAGATTTAAACTGACTTTCACTCATTCCTAACTGATCATTAATAGTCTTTTCAAATGTGTCACCCGTTGCTAGTTGTTGCATAAAAGTTTTAATGCTTTTACCAGTTCCACTATCTGTCAATAATTTATCTAAAAATTTAGTAGCCACATAGCCAGCTGAATAGAAATGAGATGATGAAGAGCTTGAATTTATTGCATTTACAACATTTTGTGTACTTCCTAAAATTGAAATGCTATTTTTTAATCTTTCGTTTGCACCTGCTAAATATTCCGCACTTCCTTCTTTAAACCATGTTGGGATAGAAGTCCAAGTCATACCCGAAGCAGACATCATTGCATGCGCCATTTCGTGTGCAACAATTCTGTCTTTAGAAATCCATAAAGGACTATCTGTTAAAAAGTCTGCCTCATCAATCGTTAATTCCCATTTTACTCCTTTGCCAGTTCCATTTGTCCAAGTTGTTACCCAGGCTACAGCACCACCTGGAGATTGATTCTCATATGAAACTGTAATTTCCGTTCCATCGGTAGGGCCAACTCCATACGCATTAAATACCGCATTTTCAGATGCCTCCAACATATAGTTAATTAATGAATCTGTTAATTCTTGTTTAGAACCTAGTAAAGAATCTGAAGCAGAAGAACCAGTTCCATTCCCTCCGGATGGTGGAGTAACAGATCCGCCTCCACGAAGTAACTTCATTCCATTAAATTCAGTTCGATTTGAAATACCATCTATCTCGTCCAGGATTTGGTCAACCTCATCCTGTAATGCCCCACGATCCTCTTCGGTATTCGTATCATTCGCAGCTTGAACTGATAATTCTCGACCACGCTGTAATAGGGAATGAATTTCGTTCATAGCACCTTCTGCTGTTTGAATCATTGAAATCCCATCTTGAATATTCTTTCCAGCCATATTCAAACCCCGAATTTGACCACGCATTTTTTCAGAGATAGCAAGTCCTGCAGCATCATCACCAGCTCGGTTTATTTTCAAACCACTGGAAAGTTTTTCAAGATGTTTTGAGCTCGCGTTTTGTTGTTTGTTTAATTTGTTTGTAGTGTTTAGAGCAGCAATATTATGTTGAATTCTCAATTTATCACCTTCTTACTGAATGAGACTTTTTACATATGTTTATATCGGTTAAAATCATAACAAATAAATACGGAGGATAAACTTTTTGAGGAATTTTCCTTAAAAACATTTTCTCTTTAACTAGCTAATTAAAATTATAATCGATACACCATGATTTTTTCCTTCCTTAATCGCTTTTAATAAATTTATTTCCCGGGCAATTAGTTTACAAAAATAATACTGTGTAAATGTGTAAATAATGGTATTATTAAATTACTAGTAAATTAGAAGGAGGGTTAATATGTTTAAGAAGGTGCTAATAGTCTCGGTCTTATTATTTACATTTACGACTTCTGCAAGTGCAAATGCTTTATATGAAGTGAAAAAAGGTGATTCGTTGACAAAGATTGCTAAAGTGTACAAAGTGACAGTGAACGATCTTCGTACTTGGAACAAGCTTAAGAAAGACAGTATTTATGTAAAGCAGAAGTTAATCGTACAAAAACCTAAAGTAGCTAATACAACTACTAAAGCTACTCAAGCGGTAGCATCTGCGAAGCCTGTAACAACTCCCAAAGAAAATCCTGCTAAAGATGTCCAGGTGAAGGCGGAGGAACTTATTACTAACCCAGCTCCAATACTTAATGATGTAAAATCCCTTTCCTCAGACGGACAAGCTACATATGATTTAGTAGTAGACTTTGCAAAACTTTTGGTAGGTACTCCTTATTTGTATGCAGGAAATACGATGGCGGGATTTGATTGTAGTGGATTTATTTATTTTGTTCATTCACAAGCAGGGCTTACTATCACTAGACAAAGCAGCGAGAGTTATTTTGCAAAAAGCTCAGCTATTGCTAACCCAGTAGTTGGCGATTTAGTGTTTTTTGAGAATACATATAAAGCCGGAATTTCACATATGGGAATTTATTTAGGCAACAATGAGTTTATACATGCTGGTTCTAAAGGTGTTGAGATTGCTAGTTTAGATTCTACCTATTGGAAGGAACATTTTGTTTCATTTAATAGATTTCATATGGTGAGTGAATAATTTTGGAGAGATTAGGAGCTTTATGATGAAAATGACAATAGCTAAGAAAATGTGGTTAGGGTTTTCTGTCGTCTTGATATTACTAACTGGAGTTTCTGTTATGTTACATATTTCTATGGATGAAATAAGTGCTAAATATCAGTTTTTGTTAGATGATCGGGTAGAAAAAGTGGATCTTATAAAAGATATTGAGATTGCGCAAAAGGATATTTCTCGTAGTGTAATGGATTATTTATTATTTAATACAGATGAATCGCTTAATAATATTAGATCCAATTCAGAATTACAGGCTTCCTTAACTACTGATTTGGAAGGTAAATTGTTTTCCCCAGAAACATTAAAAATGATGGAGGATATCAAGAAAAAAGAGAAGACCTTCATAGATAAAAATGAGGAATTGATTACTGCAAAGAAAAATAAAGATACTTCAGTAATAAATAAACTTACAGCAGATTCTAAAGAGATAAGTAATGATACGATTAAAATCTTGGGGGAAATGGAGCAATTTCTACAAGATGATATGGACAAGACTAGAGCAGAACTGAAAAAATTTGAATCTATGGTTAATATACTAACTATAGTAATACCTATTATCAGTGTTATTTTAGGACTTGCACTAGCGTATTTCATTAGTAGAAGTATCTCCAAACCTGTTAAGAAAGTAACTGCAGGACTTGTTCAGATTGCGGATGGTAATTTACGTTTAGAGCCAATCGTGATTAAAAACAAGGACGAAGTAGGAGAAATGGCAGTAGCCTTCAATACAATGTCGAAAGATTTACTTGAAATTGTTTCAGGTGTTAGAGATTCATCTATGCAACTCGCGGCTAATGCTGAGGAGCTGACTGCAAGTGCTGAAGAAAGCTTAGCGTCCTCACAAATGGTAGCGAAGTCTGCAGAGGAACAAATGGCCACTAGTGAACAGCAAGTCCGCCATATGGATTCTTCGGTTCACGCGATGGCTGAATTATCTCAAGAGGTCGAGCAAATTTCAATAAGTAACGAAGAGATGTTAAAAGCAACAGACGAAGTTAGAGTGCTTGTTGATAAAGGATCTGATGTAGTTTCGGATGTTGCTGAACAAATGAACACGATTCATACAACCTTCAAAGATACGACAGTTATTATGAATAATATGGCAAAGCATTCAGATGAAATACAAAATGTAACTGCGTTAATAACAGATATCTCGGAACAAACGAATTTATTGGCATTGAATGCAGCAATCGAAGCGGCTCGCGCAGGAGAATATGGAAAAGGATTTGCGGTAGTTGCCGAAGAAGTAAGAAAATTAGCTGAGCAATCAAAGAATTCTGCAACGGAGATTGCTTCCATGGTTCAAATGATTCAAGAGGCATCCAGTGAAGCAGTTCAAGCAATCACAGACGGTGGCGGTAAAGTGGAAGCAGGGATTTCCAAAACAACTGAATCACTAGATGTATTTAAAGATATTGAATCTGCTGTCGGTGAAGTTGGAGTCAAAGTAGAGTCAGTTTCCACTGCAATAGAGCAAATTCAGGAAATGGCAAAATCCGTTTCAGAAGGTTCACTTGAAGTTCAACGTCTAGCAGCACTTGCTGCGGATGGGGCAAATGATACAAGTGCAGCTACAGAAGAGCAGCTTGCCGCAAATGAAGAAATCACTGCAAATGCACAGTCATTAGCAGATCTTGCTGAGGCTTTGCAAAATAATGTCAGTCATTTTAAAATTTAATGTATATCAATTACCCTAAATCTTTTATTAGATTTAGGGCTTTTTTTCGACAATAAAATTCTATATTATGACAAAGTACCTTTATTTATGTATAATAATATGGTTACTTAAGAATCATTTGGAAAAGAGAGAATAGGAAAAAAGGGAGTAAGGAAATGAAATTAACAATATCGAAAAAATTGTGGTTCGGGTTTTCAGCAGTGTTATTTTTATTAGTATTAATTAGCGTATTATCTATTTTAGCATCATCTATTATTACTGATAAATACCAGTCTTTGCTTGATAATAATGTGAAGAAAGTGGAACTAGTAGGAGAGATTGAAATCATCCAAAAAGATATGGCGACAGCTGTTTTAGAGTTTGTCATGTTTGGAAAAGAAGATGCAATTGGTAAGTTTGATGAGGAAATTATAAATGGGTCAGCCGCGGCAAAAACACTAATTGAGAGTGTGAAGGATGAGAAGTCATTAAAGCTATTAGAGGATCTTCGCACGCAAACAGTGGCGTTATTTGAATCAAATAATAAGATAATTTCGTTGAAAAAGAGCAATCAACCATTTGAACAATATGCTAGCCAATCTACTGAATTAAACGATGAAGTGCTAGCAATCTTAGCTGAATTAAAGCAAATTCAAATTGCTGATATGGAACAAACAAGAGCTGAGTTAGATCAATATCAAGCAACCTCTAATAATTTTGTAATTATCATTACAATACTTAGCGTTGTTATTGCATTACTTCTTTCTTATTTCATTAGTAAAAGCATTTCTAAACCAATTCAAAAGGTTACTTCTGGTTTAGAGGAAATTGCAAACGGGAATTTATTAGTAGAACCTATCAAAATTAAAAATAAAGACGAAGTTGGAGTTATGGCGACAACTTTCAATAAAATGTCGAGCGATTTACAACGCATTGTGTCAAGTGTTCGAGACTCTTCTATGCAATTGGCTGCGAACGCTGAAGAGCTATCTGCAAGTTCTGAGGAAAGTCTTGCTTCTTCACAAATGGTTGCGAAATCAGCTGAAGGGCAAATGGTAGCCAGCGAGGAACAAGTAAAGCATTTAGAAAGCTCTGTAAATTCTATGATGGAATTGCAACAAGGTGTTGGACAAATTTCGAAAAGCAATAAAGAGATGCTACAAGCGACGGATGGGGTGAAAAACCTCGTAACTAAAGGATCATCTGTAGTAACAGATGTTGCCACTCAAATGGATACGATTCACACTACGTTTAATGAAACAACAGAAATTATGAAAAACATGGCGAAGCATTCCGATGAAATTCAATCGATTACTGCGCTAATTACAGATATATCGGAGCAAACAAATCTACTTGCTCTAAATGCTGCAATTGAAGCAGCGCGTGCAGGGGAATATGGAAAAGGTTTTGCTGTGGTAGCGGAAGAGGTTCGTAAACTTGCTGAGCAATCGAAAAACTCAGCTTCCGAAATTGAATCGATGGTTCAGTTGATACAATCTGCTTCTGGTGATGCTCTTAAAGCAATCACAACTGGTGGAGGAAAAGTAGAAGAAGGGCTTTCGAAAACTACGGAATCGCTTAATGTTTTTAATGAAATAGAGTCAAGCGTTGGAGAAGTTGTATTTAAAGTTGAAACTGTTTCTGCAGCAATTGAGCAAATTCAAGCAATGGCTGAATCCGTAACGGAAAGCGCGCAACAGGTACAAGCACTAGCAGCAAGTGCAGCAGATGGTGCGAGTGATACAAGTGCTGCTACAGAAGAGCAGCTAGCTGCAAACGAAGAGATTTCTTCAAGTGCACAATCATTGGCAAATCTCGCAGAAAAACTACAAAGTGAAGTAAGCCATTTTAAACTATAAACTATTTAATAAGAAAAGACTCTATTTCGTAATGCGAAATAGAGTCTTTCTAATATGTCAATATTGCGAATACGCTCTAGAATGTTGCGCGTAAGCAAGTAAATATTGCTAATACGGATTAGAATGTTGCGAGTAAGCGAGTAAATATAGCGAGAAAGTAAAAAGTTTCGAGTTAGGTCTATAATGTTGCGAAGATACTTTTAAATATAGCGAATAGGAAAAGTATATTCCATATATAAAACATTCCTCATCTAGACACAAATTATTGTAAGTGGATAAAGTATAATGTACGTAGGTGATTATATGTACGAATTCATTGTTTTTATCCATGTACTTAGTGCAATTCTTTCTATTGGTCCTTTTTTTGTTTTATTTCCTTTATTAAATCGAATGCATGATAAGAGCGGTGAAGTCCTTCATTCCCAAATAGAAGTTTTTCAAGCTTCGATTCGGATAGTTAAGCATGCTGGTCATGTTTTAGTCGTTTCTGGAGTTCTACTTATGTGGCAAGGAAATTGGCCATGGTCGACATCGTGGGTAGTCATGACAATTGTTGTTATGATTAGTTCTATCGTGTTTCTTGCAAAGGCATTTAAGCCAAAGATTCGACAATTTCAAGCTGGAGTTATTGATTCCAGTACTCTTATTAAAAGATTAAACAGTTCTGTATGGCAATATATACTCTTGCTGTTAATCATGCTCTGGTTTATGGTTGTAAAACCTAATTTATGGTGATTGACTCTTTCTCAATATTGAGAGAGGGTCTTTTTTATTTTGCTTTAATTTTTCGTACTCGGTTCTACTTGAGACCACTTCAGCATAGAACTTCCACGTCCACGTCATTTTAACAAATTGTTCACAAATATTTTTTTCTGAATATAAAATGCGATATATCGCAGATGTAAGCGATTTCATAATTAATGAATATTCAAAAATAACTGACAATTTTTAAAAAGGGTGTTGACGCGCCATTTTAAAGGAGTTATGATATCAACAATATATTAAATATTGTGAGAAAATTCACAATCAAACAAAAGCAAAAGCTTCAATGCTAGTTGCTAGATTAGCAGTGATATAGGAGTCGATTATATTGAGAAGTGACATGATAAAAAAAGGCGTTGATCGTGCCCCGCATCGTAGTTTGCTTTATGCTACTGGGGTAAAAACAAGAGATTTAGATAAACCGTTTATCGGTGTTTGTAACTCCTATATTGATATTATTCCAGGCCATATGCATTTAAATAAATTTGCTGAGGTCGTCAAAGAAGCAATTCGCGAAGCAGGTGGAATTCCATTTGAATTTAACACGATTGGTGTTGATGATGGGATTGCAATGGGTCACATCGGAATGAGATATTCACTTCCGAGTCGAGAGCTTATCGCGGATTCTGCCGAAACAGTTATTAACGCGCATTGGTTTGATGGAGTGTTTTACATTCCAAACTGTGACAAGATCACACCAGGAATGTTAATGGCAGCAGTCAGAACAAATGTCCCATCTGTTTTTGTTTCAGGTGGACCAATGGAGGCTGGAACATCAGCTGACGGGAAACAACTTTCATTAACATCCGTTTTTGAAGGAGTTGGTTCTTATAAATCTGGTGCAATGACTGCAGAACAACTTCTCGATATTGAACAAAATGCATGTCCGACATGTGGGTCTTGTTCGGGAATGTTCACAGCTAACTCCATGAACTCTTTAATGGAAATGTTAGGGATGACTCCTCCAGGTAACGGTACAATTATTGCAACTTCCGAGGAACGTCACCGACTTATTAAGGAAGCGGCTAAACATCTTGTACGAATGATTAAAGAAGATGTAAAGCCAAGAGATTTGATTACAAAAGAAACAATCGATGATGCGTTTGCACTAGATATGGCAATGGGTGGTTCAACAAATACAGTTCTCCACACATTGGCTATCGCGCATGAAGCAGAAATCGAATATGACGTGAAAGAAATAAATGAAGTAGCAAAACGAATTCCTTATTTATCGAAAATTATGCCTGCCTCTGATTACTCTATGCATGATGTACATCTTGCAGGAGGAGTTAGTGCAATTATAAAAGAACTTTGCGAGATTCCTGGAGCTGTTCATCCAGATCGAATGACGATAACTGGTCAATCTCTCTATGAGAACGTGAAGGATGCAGAAATTAAAAATGATCAAGTCATACGCCGAAAAGAAAATCCATATAGTCCAGTAGGCGGCTTGTCCGTATTATTTGGAAATATTGCTCCAGATGGTGGAGTGATTAAAGTAGGAGCAGTTGATCCTTCCATTAAAGAATTTACTGGAAAAGCAATTGTGTTCGATTCGCAAGAAGCGGCACAAGAAGCGATTGACAACGGTATTGTTCAAGAGGGCCATGTAGTCGTTATCCGCTACGAAGGTCCAAAAGGTGGACCTGGGATGCCAGAAATGCTTGCTCCAACATCAGCGATTCAAGGTCGTGGATTAGGAACTAAAGTGGCACTCATTACGGACGGACGTTTCTCAGGTGCATCAAGAGGAATTTCCATTGGACATATTTCTCCAGAAGCAGCAGAAGGCGGACCGATTGCATTAGTTGAAAATGATGACATTATCGCTATTGATCTAACAAATAGAACAATAGAGTTAAAGGTTAATGAAGAAGAATTAGCTACAAGAAGATCAAACTTACAACCATTTGAACCAAAAATTAAAAAAGGTTATTTAGCAAGATATTCGAAACTCGTAACATCTGCGAGTACAGGTGGAGTAATGAAAATCTAAACGAATATTGATTAAATCTATGATGAGGTAAAAGTTAAAGGAATCTTGTATTCACAGAGAGCCGGTGGTGCTGGGACCCGGCAATACAACCTTTAGCGACATCCCCTCGGAGTGAAGTGTTGAACGGGAAACCAATTAGATACTTCCGGGTGTAGTAAATTAGCTACTCTCGTTAAAAATGGATGGTCGGCGATTTGTCGGTTGTCTGCGAGGTAGCGGTTGCGCTGCGAACTAGGGTGGTACCATGAAAAGAATTTCATCCCTATACAAAAGAACTATAGTTTTTTTGTGTGGGAGGAATTCTTTTCTTTTTTTATAACAAAAAGGTGTTGTCTAGACTTCAGCACCTTGCCCCTCGGGGTCAAATGTGAAATAGCTGCGGTGACTGAGGAGCTGCCTCCTCGCTATTCCCCATTTGCCTGTCGGAGGCATACAGGATGTAGGTCATGCAGTCGTTGCGACACGATGTCGCGAAATTAGACTGTACTCTATTAAACAGGCGCTTACGCTTTTCGATTTGGACTGGACGATTTAAGTAAAAGGAGGAAATTATGATGAAGTTGAGTGTAGAAGAAGCAGAACAAACCTATGAAGAAGCTCAAATGCCTGCTGCTCCGAAGCAATTAGATGGAGCGGATGTTTTAATCGAAACACTAAAAAAACATCAGGTTGAAGTAGTATTTGGTTATCCAGGTGGTGCAGTTTTACCGATTTATGATGCATTATACAGAAATCCTATCAAACATATTCTAGCTCGCCACGAGCAAGGTGCAATCCATGCAGCTGAAGGATATGCAAGAGTATCAGGGAAAGTAGGGGTAGTTATTGCTACTTCTGGACCAGGTGCAACGAACTTAGTGACAGGCATTGCTGATGCTATGATGGACTCCATTCCACTAGTTGTTTTCACAGGTCAAGTTGCTACTACTGTTATTGGAACAGATGCTTTTCAAGAAGCGGACATCATTGGGATTACACAACCAATTACAAAACATAATTACCAAGTGAAAGATGTAGCAGATTTACCAAGAATTATTAACGAAGCTTTTCATATTGCTTCCACAGGTCGTCCAGGACCAGTCGTCGTAGATATTCCAAAAAATATGGCAACAGGCATGTTTGTTTCATCGGAGGATGCAAACCTAGAAGTGAATCTTCCAGGATATCAACCGACGACAACGCCAAACTTTTTGCAAATACAGAAGGCAGCCCAAGCTATTTCTACTGCAAAACAACCATTGATTCTTGCAGGTGCAGGTGTATTATTCGCTAAAGCATCAGATCAACTAGCAGCGTTTGCCGAGAAGTATCAAATCCCTGTAACCAATACACTCCTAGGACTTGGGAGTATAGAAGGCGATCATGAGTTGTTTTTAGGAATGGCAGGGATGCACGGGACTTACACAGCCAATATGGCAATTCAAACTTGTGACTTACTAATTAATGTAGGCGCAAGATTTGATGACCGTCTAACAGGAAACTTAAACTACTTTGCACCGAATGCAAAAGTGGTTCATATCGATATAGATCCAGCGGAAATTGGGAAAAACGTTCCTACAGAAATCCCAATTGTTGCGGATGCAAAGGAAGCTTTGGAGGCACTGCTTGCACAAGATGTGTCAAATGGAAATACTGCTACGTGGTTAGAGAGCTTACGTGTTTCACTAACAGAATATCCATTTCATTATCAAGCGAGTGAGGAAAGAGGGCTCTTACCACAGCAAGTGTTAGAGCTTGTACATGAGTATACAAATGGAGATGCAGTTGTAACTACTGATGTAGGACAGCATCAAATGTGGACTGCACAGTATTATAAATTCAATCATCCGCATAACTGGGTAACATCTGGTGGACTTGGAACAATGGGATTTGGTTTCCCAGCAGCAATTGGTGCACAGCTTGCTAAACCAGAAGCAAAAGTAATTTCCATCGTTGGTGATGCAGGTTTCCAAATGACACTTCAGGAACTGTCTCTACTACAAGAGATGAGAATCCCAGTAAAAGTTATTATCTTAAACAATCAAGCACTCGGAATGGTACGCCAATGGCAAGAGACATTCCATGGAGAGCGTTTCTCGCAATCTCTCATCCCAGTTCAGCCTGATTTCGTAAAATTAGCAGCTGCTTATGATATTAAAGGCTACAAAATCGAAACATATGAAGATGCAAAGGTTCAATTAAAAGAAGCACTTGCATCAGATGAGCCAGTACTAATTGATTGTCGAGTTGTTCAAAAAGAAAGTGTCTATCCAATGGTTGCTCCAGGTAAAGGGCTACATGAAATGATTGGAGTGAAGCCAGAATGAAACGAATTATTACGGTAACAGTGATCAATCAAAGTGGTGTTTTAAACCGTGTTACTGGCCTACTCATGAAGCGTCAATTCAATATTGAAAGTATTACAGTGGGGCATACGGAACAACCGCAAATCTCTAAAATGACGTTTGTCGTAAACGTACAAGATGAACAAAAACTAGAACAGCTTTTAAAACAGCTTCAAAAACAAGTAGATGTGTTGAAAGTTAATGATATTACAGAAAAATCGATTGTTGTGAGAGAGTTGGCACTCGTGAAAGTCGTAGCGCCACCTGCTGTAAGAGCAGAGATAAACAGTATTATTGAACCATTCCGAGCTTATACAATCGACACGGGGAAAAACGTTGTTACCTTTCAAGTAACCGGTAACCCAGAAAAGATTGATGCTTTCATTGATCTGCTCAAACCATATGGTATTAAAGAGCTTACAAGAACAGGTGTTACAGCGTTTGTTCGTGAAACCCAAAAAACAAACACACCACAATTATCCATACTGTAAAATCGAAATGCGGAAGACGCCGTTTAGCTGCGACAAGCAATTGGCAGTTTTCGAGGAGGCAGATCTTCAGCCACCGCAGAAAACTGACATTTGACCTCGAGCAGCTGGCGTCAGAAGCTAGACAGATACTTAGTTATTAAGTTTAAAAAACTTTTAAATAATATAAAAACCCAAATTCGAGGAGGAAATTATAATGGCTAAAATGTATTACAACGGAGATATCAACGAAGGACTTTTACAGGAAAAAACAATTGCAATCATCGGTTACGGATCACAAGGTCATGCACATGCACAAAACTTAAAGGATTCAGGTTTTAACGTAGTTGTTGGTATTCGTGCAGGAAAATCATTCGATCAAGCAAAAGAAGACGGATTAGAAGTTTATTCTGTAAAAGAAGCAGCTGAAAAAGCAGACGTTATCATGATTTTATTACCAGATGAAAGACAAAAAGCTGTTTATGAAGCAGAGATACAGCCTGCATTAACTGCTGGAAAATCATTAGTATTCGCTCACGGATTCAACGTACATTTTGATCAAATCGTACCTCCAGCTGATGTGGATGTATTCCTTGTAGCACCAAAAGGTCCAGGTCATTTAGTGCGTAGAACATACGAAGCAGGAGCAGGGGTACCAGGTTTATTCGCTGTATATCAAGATGCAACTGGTCAAGCAAAAGATCTAGCTCTAGCATATGCAAAAGGAATTGGAGCTGCTCGTGCTGGAGTATTGGAAACAACATTCAAAGAAGAAACAGAAACAGATCTATTCGGAGAACAAGCAGTACTTTGTGGTAGTACAACTGCAATAGTAAAAGCTGGTTTTGAAACTTTAGTAGAAGCAGGATATCAACCAGAGCTTGCTTACTTTGAAACATTACACGAATTAAAACTGATTGTTGATTTAATGTACGAAGGTGGAATGGCAACAATGCGTTCTTCCATCTCGGATACAGCTGAGTGGGGAGACTTCGTTTCAGGTCCACGCATCATTGATGCTTCTGTAAAAGATCGTATGAAAGACGTATTAACGGACATTCAAGATGGAACATTTGCAAGAGAATGGATTAAAGAAAACGAAACAGATCGTCCAAAATATAACGCAATCAAAAAAGCAGAATCTGAACATCAAATTGAAGTTGTTGGAGCAAAACTTCGTGAAATGATGCCTTTCATCAATGAAGGAAAAAAACAAGTCAAGAAAGAAGTGGTGACGAGTGGTCAAAATTGATATTTTCGACACAACGCTACGTGATGGAGAGCAATCTGCAGGGATTAACCTAAACACGCGAGAAAAGTTAGAAATAGCTCGTCAGCTTGAGAAATTTGGAGTTTCTATCATAGAGGCAGGGTTTCCTGCTTCTTCTCCTGGAGACTTTGAGGCAGTTAAACTAATTGCTGACACAGTGAAAAACTCAACGGTAACAGGATTAGCTCGTTCGATTAAAAGTGATATTGAAACTTCTTGGGAGGCTTTAAAAGGTGGAGTACAGCCACATCTACACACATTTATCGCGACATCCCCAATCCATATGCAATATAAGCTGAACAAAACACCTGAGCAAGTTATTGAAATTGCAGTAGAATCCGTAAAGCTTGCGAGAAAATATTTTCCACTTGTTCAGTGGTCAGCGGAAGATGCAACACGTTCAGACCGTGATTTCCTAGTACGAATAATGAATGAAGTAATTAAAGCGGGAGCTACTACGATTAATATCCCTGATACTGTAGGATATGCTTCTCCAATTGAATATGGGGCTTTATTCAGATACTTGAGTGAAAACGTGACTGGTATTGAAAAAGTGAAGCTTTCTGCTCACTGTCATGATGATCTAGGATTAGCAGTTGCCAACACACTTGCAGCCATTGAAAATGGCGCTACACAAGTTGAAGGTACAATCAACGGAATTGGAGAACGTGCAGGCAATGCAGCGCTTGAAGAAGTTGCGGTTGCACTACATATTCGAAATGATTACTACAAAGCAGATTCCGGTATTGTTTTAAAAGAAACTAAACGCACAAGTCAGCTTGTAAGTAAGTTAACTGGGGTTATGATCCAACCAAACAAAGCGGTTGTTGGGAAGAATGCATTTGCACATGAATCAGGAATTCATCAAGATGGTATGCTGAAAAACCCAGAAACATATGAAATTATTACACCAGAATTGATTGGTGATGTAGCGACTGAACTAGTACTTGGTAAACATTCTGGTCGCCATGCATTCTCTGATCGTGCAATACAGATGGGCTTTCAATTAAGTGATGATAAGCTAAATGCAGCATTTGTTGCATTCAAAAAATTAGCAGATAGTAAAAAAGAGATTACCGAGGAAGATTTATTTGTTTTATTGACAGATCAACAAGTACAAACTTCTGAAGTGGAAGTCTATGAATTAGAAAGCGTACAGGTACAGTACGGTACTTCTAATATTCCAACCGCTACGGTTCAAGCTAAAACACCATCTGGTGAAGTGGAAGTAGTTTCTTCCACTGGAGCTGGTTCGGTAGAAGCTATTTTCAATACATTAGAAAAGCTAGTGAACGGAGAAGTTCATATTATTGATTATCGTGTATCTTCTGTCTCTAAAGGAAGAGATGCACTTGGCGAAGCAATCGTTAACTTAAGCTTTAATGGTGTTAATTCATCGGGGCGCAATGCATCTCAGGATGTATTGGAAGCATCTGCAAAAGCATATTTGAACGCTATAAACCGTCAATTAGTTAAATCGCACTATCAAGAGCAAATAGCAGTACCACAATAAAAAATGGGAGTGAATGGGATGGAAAAAACGATAACGGTACTACCGGGAGATGGAATTGGTCCAGAAGTAACGCAAGCAGCCGTAAAGGTGCTTCAAGCAGTTGCTCATCGCTACAATCATACGTTTAATCTGCAATATGCGCTGATTGGTGGTGCGGCAATTGATGCGAAGGAAAATCCTCTTCCACAAGAAACAATTGATGCATGTAGTCAAAGTGATGCCATCCTTTTAGGCGCAGTAGGTGGGCCAAAATGGGATCAAAATCCATCTCATTTACGCCCTGAAAAAGGATTATTAGCAATCCGTAAGCATTTCGGTTTATATGCAAATATTCGTCCTGTAAAAGCTATTCCAGCATTACTTGATGCATCTCCACTTAAGAAAGAAGTTGCAAAGGATGTGGACTTAGTAATCGTTCGTGAATTAACAGGCGGTCTGTATTTCGCTGAACCACGTAAGAAAACAAACGACTATGCGTTTGACACGCTTGTTTATACAAGAAAGGAAATTGAACGTATCGTCGATACAGCTTTCCAAATTGCTAGAAGTCGCAAAGGTAAACTAGCATCCGTTGATAAAGCAAATGTCCTTGATTCTAGTAAACTATGGCGTGAAATCGTAGAAGAGAAAAAACAAGGATATCCAGACGTAGATGTAGAGCATATGCTTGTTGATTCTACTGCAATGAAATTAATTACAAAGCCAGGAGCTTTCGATGTCATCGTTACGGAAAATATGTTTGGTGATATTTTAAGTGATGAGGCATCTGTAATTACTGGTTCTCTAGGAATGCTACCATCAGCAAGTACACGTGAGGATGGCTTCGGTTTATATGAACCAGTACACGGATCAGCTCCTGATATTGCAGGGCAAAACAAAGCGAATCCAGCGGCAACGATTCTTTCTGTGGCAATGATGCTTCGTGAAGCATTCCAACTTGAAACAGAAGCAGCAGCAGTGGAAGAAGCAGTGTTTAATGTATTAAATGATGGAAATCTTACAGGTGATTTACAAGTAGAAGGAAAACGAGCGCTTTCTACAACAGAATGGACAGCAAAAGTATTAGAAGAGTTAGACTCAGAATTTGTATCTGAAAGCATAATGTTTTCTTATGTCTAACCAAAAGGAGAGGGACTAAATGGCAAAAACGATTATTGAGAAAATTTGGGATGAACACATTGTATACGAGGAAGAGGGTAAACCAGACCTTCTCTATATCGATTTACACTTGCTCCATGAAGTGACATCTCCTCAGGCTTTTGAAGGGCTACGACTAAATAATCGTAAGGTTCGTCGTCCGGATCTTTGCTTCGCAACGATGGATCATAACGTTCCAACACGAAACAGAGAGCAGATAAAGGATGTTATTGCACGTAAACAAATAAGTACGCTTCAACAAAACTGCGAAGAGTTTGGTGTCCCTCTTGCCAATATGGATCATCCCGATCAAGGGATTGTCCATATTATTGGTCCAGAGCTTGGTCTAACACAACCAGGTAAAACAATTGTATGTGGGGATAGTCATACATCGACTCATGGTGCCTTTGGTGCCATTGCCTTTGGTATTGGTACAAGTGAAGTAGAACATGTGCTATCTACGCAAACACTATGGCAAGCGAAGCCGAAAACGATGGAAATCAAAGTAACAGGTGAACTTGGGTTTGGCGTAGCTGCTAAAGATATAATTCTAGCGATTATTTCAAAATTCGGTATCGATATGGGTACTGGATATATCGTGGAATATACAGGTGAGGCAATTCGTAAATTGTCGATGGAAGAGCGAATGACCATTTGTAATATGTCAATTGAAGCAGGAGCACGTGCAGGTTTGATTAGCCCAGATGAAACAACGGTTGAATTCCTTAGAGGACGTGAGCATGTTCCAACAGGTGAAGCATTTGAAAAAGAAGCAGCTCGTTGGATAGCTCTAGCTACAGACGAAGGGGCAACTTACGATAAAACAGTAGAAATCTCTGCAGATGAAATCGAACCTTTTGTAACATGGGGAACTAATCCTTCGATGGGCTCAGGTGTTTCTAAGCACATTCCATTTACAAAAGATTTTTCGGAAACAAGCGATCAACAAGCGCATGAAAAAGCACTTGCATATATGGGTCTCCAAGAGGGAATGCCTTTAGAGGAAATTCAAATAAGCAATGTATTTATCGGTTCTTGTACAAATGCTCGCCTAAGCGATTTACGTGCAGCAGCCAATGTGATCGAAGGCCGTCAAGTACATCCGAATGTGAAGGCGATCGTCGTTCCAGGATCAAAAACAGTGAAAAAACAAGCCGAACAAGAAGGCATCGACAAAATATTCCTTGATGCAGGATTTGAATGGCGCGAATCTGGTTGCAGTATGTGTCTAGCGATGAATGACGATGTTGTACCAGCTGGTGAACATTGTGCATCTACATCTAACCGAAACTTTGAAGGTCGTCAAGGTGCTGGGTCGAGAACTCATCTAATGAGTCCTGCAATGGCAGCTGCTGCAGCTATCGAAGGTCATATTGTAGATATTCGCAAATTTCAACTAGTGAATGCGTAAGGAGGAAAACCCATGGAGCCTATTAATGAAATCAAAAGTGTTATAACACCTTTAAATCAAAAAAATGTAGATACGGACCAAATCATTTCGAAAGAATTTTTAAAAAGAATTGAACGTACAGGATTCGGCAAATATTTATTTTACCACTGGCGCTTTGACGCACAAGGAAATCCAATCCAAAATTTCGTTTTAAATGACGAGCGTTATAAAGAATCTACTATATTAGTAGCACATGAGAACTTTGGATGTGGATCTTCACGTGAGCATGCACCTTGGTCCATTTTAGATTACGGCTTCCGTGTAGTTATTGCTCCAAGTTTCGCGGATATTTTCTACAATAACTGCATGAAAAATGGACTTCTTCCTATAAAATTGTCCGTAGATGAGGTAGAAGCACTTTTAAGTAATGAAGAATACAACGTAGAAGTAAACTTAGAAGCACAAACAGTTACTGGTGCAGACGGTGTAGTTTATTCATTCGATATCGATCCATACCAAAAGAAAATGCTTTTAAATGGTTGGGATGAAATTTCATTGACCTTCCAATACGAAGATCATATTAAAGCTTACGAATTAAAAAAGCATCAGGCGGTCTAAGACTGACAATGCGTAATCTGTTTTATTAAAATTAGTAAACTAGGAGATGGTTTTGTTGGGAATTCATACGACACTGTAGGTTTATATCGGGCAACTGAAAAAGTAGCAGAGTTCGTTCATCGGACACCATGTAAAAAGTCGACTACTTTGAATGAAATCAGTGGAAGAAAAGTATTTCTAAAAATGGAAAACTTGCAAAAAACGGGTTCATTTAAAATTCGAGGAGCAATGAATAAAGTTTCACAGCTTACGGAAGCCGAATGCTCAAAAGGTTTAATCGCAGCTTCCGCAGGAAATCATGCGCAAGGTGTCGCTTACGCTGGAAAAGCGCGAAATGTGCCTGTAACGATTTTCATGCCAATTGGAACTCCAGTAGCAAAAGTGGATGCCACTAAAGGGTATGGGGCGACGGTCAAGCTAGTGGGGCAAAATTTTGATGAGGCATATGTTGCAGCTAGAGAAGAACAGCTTCGAACTGGAGCAACATTTATTCATCCATTTGACGATTTAGCCGTAATAGAAGGCCAGGCAACGGTAGCAATGGAAATGCTGCAACAACGACCGGAACTTGACACAATTGTCGTACCTGCTGGGGGAGGGGGATTACTTGCAGGCACATTGCTTGCAGTAAAATCCTCTCGCCCAGATATCCGTGTCATTGGTGTTCAGTCTATCAATTCAGCTGCAATTGCAGTTGCTTATAAAGGAAAGAACGCAGCTTTACTACCATACCAAGGTAAAACGATTGCTGAGGGCATAAACGTGAAAGTCCCTGGAAAGCTAACAATGAACATTATTCATTCCCTTGTGGACGACATCATCACAGTGACCGAGCAGGAGATTGCATCTGCAATTCTCTTTATGCTAGAACGCGAAAAAACGCTCATAGAAGGTGCAGGAGCCGCAGCTGTAGCGGCAGTGTTGAGTCACCACATCCCATCTTCCGCTGGGAACGTTGGAGTAATCGTGAGTGGAGGAAATTTCGATATTGGCAAACTAACCGAATGTCAGCAAATGTCCATTCAAGTCCCAATGGCAAAATAAAAATATTGAAACCGCTAGTTAAATCATCTAGCGGTTTTTTTATGGTTTGGAGTTCTATCCAGAGTGAGATATCGTGGTTCAACTTGTGAACTAGTGAGTAAATAGTTCAATGTTGCGAATACTAATGATTATATAGCGAGTAAAGATGGGAAAGTAGCGACTAACAACATCCTTCCACTACATATCAAAATTTACCGATTAAGTTACTTGACTTTATTAACTAACTAAAATATAATAACTTACTATAAGTAACTAATGATAGGAGTAATAAAAATGAAATATCAAAATAAACCTTACACTTTCGTAGAACTAGTAGAATTAAAAGTATCAGATTTAGAGCGTTCACTTAGTTATTATCAAGAAATAATTGGTTTTAAAATACTAGAGAAGCAAGAAAATAAAGCACTATTAACAGCTGATGGTAAAACGGCTCTTCTTTCTCTTGAACAAAGAGCAAATAGTTTGCCTAAAACACAAAAAACAACCGGTTTGTATCACTTTGCGCTATTATTACCTTCTCGTGCAGATTTGGGTGCAGTATTAAAGCATTTCATTGAAATTAATGAGCGAGTTGGAGCAGGAGATCATTTAGTGAGTGAAGCATTGTATTTAAATGATCCGGATGGTAACGGCATCGAAATTTATAGTGACCGTCCAGATACTGAGTGGACATGGAACGGTGAATTTGTAGCGATGGATACGCTTCAAATAGATGCACAAGGCATTTTAGCTGCTGGAGCGAGTACTAAGTGGGAAGGTTTACCGGAAGGTACTGTAATGGGACATATTCACTTACACGTTAGTGAATTAGGTGAAACAGAGAAGTTTTATAAATTGTTAGGATTTGAGGTTGTTACACCTAATTATCCAGGAGCACTCTTCATGTCCACTGGTAAATACCATCACCATATCGGACTAAACACATGGGCTGGGGTAGGTGCACCGCCAGCTGGAGAAAACGTAGTCGGTCTTGAAGCATTTTCATTGGTTTATCCGAGCAAGGAAGTCTTAGATACAACCGTTGAAAATTTAAAAACAAACAATATCGATGTAGTTGAAGAAAACGGAATTTTAATCACAAAAGATCCATCCCAAAACAAAATCAAATTAATCGTTAAATAATAACAAAAGAGTGACTTCATTTAGATGAAGTCACTCTTTTTCTGTATAAAGGTAATCTATTCCTTCAAGTTAGCAAATAATTGGCAGCCAATTTACATGTAAAGCAAACATTGTCCACTTAATAGCAACTAACTGTTATTTCTAATCTTCTCCCTCACAACGCCTTCAGCATTCCGCCATCTATCACTAGGTTCTGTCCAGTCATATATGTATTCGCTTCTGAACACAAAAATACGATGACTTTTGCAAATTCTTCTGGCTCGCCGTATCTTCCAATGGGAATTATTTGCTCATTCCCCTCTCGGATCTCCTCCAATGTTACATTTTTCTTGTCTGCTGCTAGTTGATCTAGCTCTGTGACACGGTCAGTTTGTATTCGACCTGGTCCGACAGTGTTGATTAATATATTGTTTACTGCATATTCACGAGCAATACTTTTGGAAAGTCCAACCATCCCTAATCTGAATGTATTCGACAAGATAAGACCGTCTAGCACTTCTTTTGTAGAGGAGGAAGAAATATTGACGATTCTGCCAAAATTTTGTTCTTTCATGAAGGGGAGGGCTAATCGAATAGTGCGAATATAGCTTAGTAGATTTTTTTCGAACGAGGCTTTCCAATCGTCATCATTTACTTGACCAAAGCCACCAGGAGTAGGCCCACCTGCATTATTTATAAGAATATCCACCCCGCCAAGTTTAGCGTTAGCTGTCTCAAAGAGACGATTGATGTCGTTTTCCTTCGTTACATCGCATACAGAAAAATAGACATTATTATTGTTACTTACCTGTTTAATTTCCTCGGAAGCTTTTTTAAGTTCATCTTCGTTTCGACTTGAAATGAGTACTTTCGAGCCTTCTCTTGCAAATTGAAGTGCCGTCGCTTTGCCTAGTCCTTTACTGGATGCCATAACGATGACACGTTTATCGGTTAGTCCTAAATTCATGTTCATACTTCCTTTCACTGTGTAATTACTCTATCCTACATAGAATATTCAGATTTGTCTTCTAAACTCTTTTGTAAAAGTATTGTAAAGATTGCTAGATTGCATACTTTTGAGGTAATCCCCGTGCTATATTTTTCAGTAGGAGGTCTGAATACCTGTGAAAAAGTGGTCTAGTATTCCATTGCGTATGAAGTATTTAATAGCTATTTTTAGTTCTTTTTTCTTATTTGGTACGATGGCGGTGATTTTGATTATACAAGTTATACATAATCAAGAATTATCAGACCAGTTGGAAATCTCCTCACATAATGTCGAAAAAGCTGATATTATGAAGGCTGAAGTAGCGAGTTTGTATATTGCTATTTCGCATTATGCAGGAGATCCATTACCAGAATTTGAAGAAGGCTACGAAACGAGAAAAGCAAGTCTTGAAGAGCTTACACAAACAAGCCGTGAAAAAATTCAACACTTAGACTGGGATGCTTTTTCGAAAACGTTAAATGGCATGTATACGACGTATGAAAATAACTTAAAAAAATCAGTTGAAAAGAAGGATAATGTAGCAAAGCGTAGACAACTAAAGGCAATGAATGAGGAACAACTACAACTAACAGAAATGCTCAATGAGACAAGAAGGCTGGAATCGGAAAATCGACAATCAATTATTCATCAAATGAACCAAAGCCAACAAAGTATGATTTTAGTCGTTATCGCATCCTTCTTAATCGCTGGGGTATTATCTGCAGCTTTGTTATTCTTAACAAATAGACAAATAAAAGAACAATTAGTGAAAGTAGCTTCCACTGCGAAAGAAATAGCAACTGGAAATTTACAAATAAAACCACTCACTATATCTACAAAAGATGAGATTGGTGAAGTTTCTGTTGCAATGAATGAAATGCAAACGAACTTGAAAGACATGGTACATATCATTAAACAAATTGCAGAAAAACTAAGCAAAGATAGTACAATATTAAAAGACTATTCGCATGAAACGGTGGCAAGTACTGACACTGTGCAAACAGCAATCCATGAAACTACTAACAATATGATAGAACAAAAAGATGCTTCTATTGGAATAAGAGCATTTTTAGAAGAATTCTCACGTACTTTTGGAGAAGTTACTGACAAAGCAGTGGAATTGAATAACCATGCATCAATAGCTGTGCAAATAGCGGATGAAAGTGCGGATACAATGAAAAAAGCAGCAATTGAAGCTGGAAGATTACGTGCTTTATTTAAAGCGGCAGATAAAGAGCGAAAGCTATTACAAGAAAGAACGGAAGAAATTGCTCGTATGACTACTATTGTACAAACCATTTCAAAACAAACGAATTTACTTGCATTGAATGCTGGAATTGAAGCAGCACGTTCAGGGATACATGGTAAAGGATTTGCAGTTGTTGCTGAAGAAGTGAAAAAACTAGCTGATGAAGTCTCTACTACAGCAAATACGATCCATGAAATTTCTACTTCGATTACATTACAAGGAAATGAAATGGAAAAAGTATTTTCAGAAGGATTGTCCACCTCTAAGCATAATGCGGCGACATTTCAATTATTACATGAGAAATTAGATGAAATAGTATCTTTTATTCGCGAATCAAAAATTCAAAACGAGCATATGGCCGACTCTATTATTACAATTGAGCAAGAAAAAAATACATCAGAGAAGCTAATTTTTGCACTAACTGAATCCATTGAAGAAAATACGGCTCATATGGAGCGAACGGTTCAACTGCTTACCTCTAATGTCCAAGCGATAGAATCCTTATCGGATCTTATTAATGAAGTTAGTGAGCAAGCTACTATATTAGAGGAATCTACTTCTCGTTTTGCAATGTAAAAAAAGCCTAAAAGGTCATCAAAATGACTTTTTAGGCTATTATTTGATAAATCCAATATTATTTAGGACTTTTGGGTATTGTAGTAGTGATTTTAGGACTAACAAACAAAAGGTTTTGTAACACAATTGTTACACAAATGTAAAATTAAAATGGAATATTTAGTGGTAAGATGAATTTAGTTAATTTTTCAGAAAACTTTAGCCACATGGGGGAACAACATGAATTTCAAATCCACGTCTAAAAAGATCATTACTATATGTTTATTATCTACACTTTTAGTTACAGCACCATTCGCAGGAAATACTGAAGCTTCAACTGCAGTAAATTCAGATGAACTAGTAGCAACAGCTAAAAACTTAATAGGAATAAAATATCGTGGTGGTGGGACAACTAAAGCTGGATTTGATTGTTCCGGATTTGTAAATTACGTGTTTGATGATTTAGGAATCGACCTTCCAAGAACTTCTGTTGGTATGCATAGTTCAGGGGATAAAGTTAGTAAAGAGGATTTAAAATCGGGTGATTTAGTATTCTTTAACACTTCTGGCAAAGGTGTTTCACATGTTGGTATATACATAGGAGATGGTAAATTTATTCATTCTTCCTCATCAAAAGGTGTGAAAGTTGATAAGTTGAGTGACCCATATTATTGGGGAAAACGCTATGTTGGTGCTAAACGAGTGGCAGAAGTAACTGTAGCTGTAAACAAATAAAACATATAAATAATTGCTCTATCGTATAATTTACGGTAGAGTATTTTTTTATTTTGGGTAAAATCACATTTATTTGAAAATATACTTTTCCTTCGCCATAATAAAGGAAAGATTTTGTAATAAGATTTTGTCAAAGGGGTGAATAAATTGCTCTATAAACGAAACGAATATTTTAGGTATACGTTCGAAGAACCATTTGAGGCAACTTTTCGATTAATAAAAGACGCAAGTGAAACATCGCCTGAAGAAATTTCTAAAAAAGGTAATTGTAAAATGATTGATATTAGCCCAAAAGGGGTAAAGATGTATTCGGAGCTGTTAATAGCCATTGATAAATTAAACCATGTAGAACTTCAATTTCAATTAGATGAGGAGCCGATCCAGATTATTGGTGAATTTATATGGTCTCGTCGTCAAAAAGAAGGGTTTGAATATGGTATAAGGCTAATGGGCGATGAGGTTAGTGAAAGTTTAATCATCAGTGAACTAAAAAGCAGACGTAAAAAAGAACTGGAACTTAAGAAGTAAAGCTTATTCCAAAGTTCGACAAAACTTAAAATTTTCTTTTTAAAAGAAGGATATTTTAAGGTGTATGTAGAAAAATAATATAAGCGTTATATTAAAGGAGGAGTTTACATGTTGAACTTTAACATTCGTGGAGAAAATATTGAGGTGACTCCTGCAATTCGAGAATATGTCGAGGGGAAAGTTGAGAAAGTTGCCCGATACTTTAACGAAGAGATCCAAGCTACTGCCAATGTAAATCTGAAAGTGTATAATGATAAGCAGACGAAGGTTGAAGTAACTATTCCTATGAAAAATCTAACTCTTCGTGCAGAAGAGCGAAACGCGGATATGTATGCTGCAATTGATTTAATAGTTGATAAATTAGAACGTCAAATTCGTAAATACAAAACAAAAGTAAACCGTAAATTCCGTGAACGCGAAGGGGTAGCAGCTTATTTTGCTAGCGTGGACTCTCCTGATACATCAGTGGAACAGAATGAAGAAGATGAATACAATATTGTTCGTACAAAGCAATTTGATCTTAAACCAATGGACCATGAAGAAGCTGTATTACAAATGAATATGTTAGGCCATAATTTCTATATCTTTACAGATGCAGAATCCAATGGAACTAACATTGTGTATAAACGGAAAGATGGTAAGTACGGTTTAATTGAAACAAACTAATCTGACTGTTTACAAGCGTTTTCATGCTTCGTTACTTGCACCTGCGGTTACTCATCGCAAACAAGAACGACAAGCGATTTCATCCAGTTAGATAATATATCCTAACTCTCCTCCATGCAAGAGGAGAGTTTTTTTATGTTAATATAAAGGTGAAAGAAAATCTTTACTCCTGCAATTTTAGCGCAAACAACCTCTTTGTGAACCGACATGTTGTTTGCACCACTATGTAACGAATGGTAAAATGGGGAGTAAGACTAAATGGGAAGTGAAAAATAGATGCTTGGTGTATTAAATAAAGTATTCGATTTAAATAAACGTGACCTTAAACGACTAGAAAAAGTCGCTGATAAAGTAGAAGCCTTAGCTACAGAAATGGAAGCAAAGACTGATGATGAATTACGTGCTAAAACCGACGAATTTCGTACACGCTATGCAAACGGAGAAACATTAGATGGATTATTGCCAGAAGCATTTGCAGTAGTGCGTGAAGGGGCAAGACGTGTTCTAGGGTTGTATCCTTTCCGAGTGCAAATCATGGGTTCTGTTGCGCTTCATGAAGGAAATATTGCAGAGATGAAAACAGGGGAAGGGAAAACACTTACTTCTACTATGTCTGTATACTTAAATGCCATTCCTGGACTTGGCTCACACGTTGTAACTGTCAACGAATACTTATCAAGTCGTGATGCGACGGAAATGGGACAACTGTTTGAGTTTTTAGGGATGACTGTTGGCTTAAATTTAAATTCATTGTCTAAAGAAGAAAAACGTGAAGCTTACGCTTGCGACATAACATACTCTACTAATAATGAACTAGGTTTTGACTACTTACGCGATAATATGGTGTTGTACAAGGAAGATAAAGTTCAACGTCCACTTCATTATGCAGTAATAGATGAAGTTGACTCCATCTTAATTGATGAAGCAAGAACGCCATTAATTATTTCTGGACAAGCAAATAAGGCAGCTCTTCTTTATAAACAAGCTAATGCTTTCGTTCGGACTTTAACGAAAGAAATAGACTATACCTATGAAGAATCAACAAAAGGTGTAACTTTAACAGATACTGGTGTTGAAAAAGTAGAAAAAGCATTTGGTATTGAAAACTTGTTTGATTTAACACATGTTCGTTTAAATCACGCAGTCAATCAATCATTAAAAGCACATGTCTCCATGCACCTCGATGTAGATTATGTAGTTCAAGATGAAGAAGTTGTTATCGTTGACTCATTTACTGGACGTCTAATGAAAGGACGTCGTTATAGTGACGGTCTTCATCAAGCAATCGAAGCAAAAGAAGGCTTAGAAATTCAAAATGAATCGATGACAATGGCAACCATTACATTCCAAAATTTCTTCCGTATGTACGACAAATTATCAGGTATGACTGGTACAGCGAAAACAGAGGAAGAGGAATTCCGTAATATTTACAATATGAATGTTATTGCTATTCCAACGAATCGCCCAATTATGAGAGACGACCGTGCAGACTTAATATACGCATCGATGAATGGCAAGTTTGAAGCTGTTGCGGCTGATATTGCCGAGAGAAATAAAAATGGTCAACCTGTTTTGATTGGTACTGTAGCCATTGAAACATCTGAAATTATTTCCAATTTGTTAACAAAACACGGTATTAAGCATAATGTATTAAATGCGAAAAATCATGAACATGAAGCAGAAATAATTGCAACAGCAGGTCATATGGGCTCTGTAACAATTGCTACGAACATGGCTGGTCGTGGTACAGATATTAAACTTGGCGAAGGTGTTATTGAAGTCGGTGGATTGGCTGTTATCGGTACAGAACGCCATGAGTCTAGACGTATTGATAATCAGCTTCGCGGACGTTCTGGGCGTCAAGGAGATCCAGGTATTACGCAGTTCTATCTATCAATGGAAGACGAGTTGATGCGTCGTTTTGGTTCAGATAATATGCGTAATATGATGTCGAAGCTTGGCATGGATGATTCACAACCAATCCAATCTAAGATGGTTTCTCGCGCAGTAGAATCAGCGCAAAAACGTGTAGAAGGTAATAACTTTGATTCTCGAAAACGTCTATTGCAATATGATGACGTATTACGTCAGCAACGTGAGATCATCTACAAAGAGCGTAATGAAGTATTAGAAACAGAGAATATGCGTGCACTAGTGGAATCCATGATTTTCGGAGTAATTGAACGCTTAGTCGGATCCTTTACAAACTCTGAAAATAAAGCGGAGTGGAATTTAAAAGGAATTGAAGACTATATCAATGCGAATTTATTGCCAGAAGGTATTATTTCACAACAAAGTTTAGAGGGTTTATCTTCGGAAGAAATCATCGATAAACTTAAAGAAGAAGTAATTCGTTTCTATGATGCAAAAGAGGAAGATCTATCTGCTGAACGTATGCGTGAATTCGAAAAAGTAGTGTTACTACGTTCGATAGACTCGAAATGGATCGATCATATCGATGCAATGGATCAGCTTCGTCAAGGTATTCATTTACGAGCTTATGGACAAAACGATCCACTACGTGAGTACCAAAGTGAAGGTTTTGCGATGTTTGAGGCAATGGTGGAAGCGATTCAAGAGGACGTTGCAAAATATGCAATGAAAGCGGAGATTCGCAATAACCTCGAGCGCGAAGAAGTAGCAAAAGGTCAAGCAGTGAATCCGAAAGAGGATGGAGAAGCTGTAAAGAAAAAACCTGTTCGCAATGAAGCGGCGGTCGGGCGAAATGATTTATGTCCTTGTGGAAGCGGGAAGAAGTTTAAAAACTGTCACGGAGCTGTACAGTAATAAACGATAACTCAAGCGTCTATGTCTGCTTTTTTACGTAAAGTGACTAGGCGCTTGAAATCTGAGTAAATGTAAGAGAATTTAAGAAAGTCGGAGGCAATATAAAATGGTGGAAATAGCAGCGATACGAAATGAATTAGATCGAACAGCAGGTAAATTGGAAGACTTTAGGGGGTCTCTTTGACTTAGAAAACAAAGAGGTTCGTATACAAGAATTAGAAGAAATGATGACTTTTCCGGACTTTTGGGATGACTCCCAAGGTGCTCAGAAAGTAATCAATGAGATGAATGGATTAAAAGGGATCGTAGAGCAATACAAAGACCTTGTATCCACACAAGAAAATCTAGAAATGACGCTTGAATTAATTAAAGAAGAACCAGATGAAGAATTACAAGAAGAGCTTGGTGTTGAACTAAAAGATTTCAGTAGTAAACTTGGAGACTTTGAATTGCAAATGCTATTAAGTGAAGAATATGATAAGCATAATGCTATTCTAGAGTTACATCCAGGAGCTGGTGGAACAGAGTCACAAGACTGGGGTTCTATTTTACTTCGTATGTATCAGCGCTGGGCAGATAAACATGGCTTTAAAGTTGAAACAATTGATTATTTACCAGGTGATGAAGCAGGTATTAAATCGGTTACGTTGCTAATAAAAGGACATAATGCATATGGCTATTTAAAAGCAGAAAAGGGTGTACACCGTCTTGTACGTATTTCACCTTTTGACTCATCAGGCCGTAGACATACATCTTTTGTTTCATGTGAAGTAATGCCAGAGTTTAACGACGAAATAGAAATTGAGATTCGTAATGAAGATTTGAAAATTGATACGTATCGTGCAACTGGTGCCGGTGGTCAGCATATCAATACTACCGATTCTGCAGTTCGTATTACCCATCTACCAACCAACACAGTTGTTACTTGTCAAACCGAACGTTCACAGATTAAAAACCGTGAACACGCGATGAAATTATTAAAATCTAAATTGTACCAATTGAAAATTGAAGAGCAAGAAGCACAACTTGCTGAAATCCGTGGTGAACAAAAGGAAATCGGATGGGGAAGTCAAATTCGATCTTATGTATTCCACCCATATTCAATGGTAAAAGATCATCGTACAAATGAAGAGAGTGGTAACGTTCACGCTGTGGTGGACGGAGAACTAGACCAATTTATTCATGCCTATTTACGATCAAAAATAAATTAATAGACGAATCATACTTCGATGTTATAATTAGGTAACATTGGAGTATTTTTTTGTCTTTAATTTGAATATTTTGGAGGATAGCGGGATGAATATCGTAGACATTAAGAAACAGGATTTACAAAAGAAAAACTTTATTTTATTTTTAGCTTATGGACTGGCAGGAACTTTAGGTCTCCTTGCGCAAATTTTGTTAAAGCAAGACAACGCTGTTATTATCTCCATTGGGGTACCACTAATTTTAACTGTCGCGATTTATTTTCTAACTAGATTAACAAACAAATTAGCAATTATTTTTCCGTATATTGTCATTATTTCAGGTACAATCACTGCGACGGGAACATCTTATTTTTATGAAGTCAGTATCGCTTCAATTGTTTTAGCACTTTTTGTACTAATATTAAGCAGTTTACACAACAATCAGGGAGTATTTTTATTTGGCTACATTTTTTCTGTTCTTGCAATGATCGTAAATGTTTTATTTGATACAACTGGTATTTTTGAAGGTAAAACGATTAATGTCTTTTTTGTACAATTTATAATGGCTCTAGGTATTTTTCTACAAGTTAGGCAAAGTAAAGCATTATTTACTAATGTTGAGAATTTAGTAGGTAATGCGGAAATGAAAGCAAAAGATGAGGAATTACATAAACAACATCTTCAAACCGCCGTGACAACCATTACAACTAATTTGGAACAAATACGCAATAGTACACATGCTTCTATCTATTCTCAGCAAGAGATGCTTCAGGCAGTAGATGAAGTAAGCATTGGCTCTCAACGACAAGCAGATCATGTAGTAGATATTGTAAAGAATACAGAGGCTACAACAGATTCTGTAAAAGAAATGGTAGGTCATTTAAACGCAATTGTCCGTCAAGCAGAAATAGCTGAAAAAAATGCAGCCGATGGCTCCGAAGTAATGAATAAGATGAAAAATGAGATAGATCAATTTACAGTATTTTTTGTTGAGTTGAATAAAACATTCAATGATCTTTCCAATAAAATCAATGAAACAAATGAATTTGCGAGTACTATTCGAAAAATAACCGAGCAAACCAATTTATTAGCATTAAACGCATCTATTGAAGCTGCGAGAGCTGGAGAACAAGGAAAAGGTTTTGCAGTAGTTGCTGAAGAAATAAGGAAATTAGCTGGAGTGACAGATCAGTCTCTAGAAAAAATAGATACAAACTTAAACGAAGTAAATAAATATAATGAAGCAGCATTGGGTAAACTAGAAATAGGTGTTACTCAAATTTATTCCCAAGTACAAACGGCAGATAAGTCGAATAAGTCATTCAACGAGTTATTTGAGACAATGCAATCTTTACAAAATGAACTATCAAAATTTTTAAAAGATGTGGATGCAATTGCTGAAAATAGTGAAGCTATCCAAACGAGTACGAACGAATTTGCAGCTATTATAGAAGAAAGCACCGCTGCAGTTGAAGAGCTTAATGCAACTTTAGTTAATATTACGGACGAACAAAAGACAATTGCAAAATATATCGATGAAACATACGAAGAAACACATTTAATTAAGAAATGAGAGAAGATGCCCATCACATTGGGTAGGCTGTAGACAAACTCTAAGGATTTTGAGTTTATCTACAGTCTTTTTTTCAATTAAAATAATGATAAAAATTCCGCTCCCGGCGGACGCTTTCCGCGGGCGGGGCCGAGCCGCTTCCTTCGCAAAGCTCAGTCCAGGGTCTCGACTGTCCCGCTTTTCCCGCTGGAGTCGTCGCCTCCGCTCCTATCAATATATTAGATGATTACATAATGATATAAGTTAAGCATCAAAAATAGAGTTGAGTCGAATAGACAAATACAGGTCAGCAGACAACAGCCCATTATCTATTATTTCTTCAAGACGATAGAGGCGAGCGCCCATAAGCGTAAGTACGATAAGAAAGTGGTGGTTCGTAAAGAAACCAGTACTTATATGAAATGATTCCAATTGAACTCAATCTAGATAGGGGGGAACAAGGAGGACTAACGCCAATAAAAAATCAGATTCAGGAATCTGTGCTAACTGTCATTTTCTCTCCAACTGTACCGAGAGTAGAAATCATCAAAAGCTGATTCAGCGTCAAATTTGGAAGACTATGTAGAAGAAGCAGATCATCTTCGCCACTATGATGAGATAAACAAATATATAGAAAGCGTAAAGAAACGGTTGAAATTGGATAAAAGCTTATATATAGGGGAAAAATACAATGAATATTGCTTTACACTTAAATTGGGTTAGTCACAATGGCGAAATATGTCAAAAATGAAGTGACTAATTGTTTCATTCATTATTTTGATGTTTTTATCATCCTTTTCTATTAACTAAAGATTAATTCTTCCTTAGTATATAGAAGCTTTTTTGGTTTGGAGAAGCGTCCGCTCGACTCCTGCGGGAAAGCGAGTTAGACGAGACCCTGCAGGAGCGTAGCGACGAAGCGGCTCGGACCTCGCCCGCGGAGAGCGAGCGGTAAGCTTCGGAAAATATGATCTATCTCACATTTTGTCTACACTCTTAGGATGCCGGTTGGCATCTTTTTTGGTTAAGAAGGAAACGGCCGTATAACGTCTAACATAGTGCTAATACTTTAGATAATGATAGAAACACGAGAATGCTGAATAATTCCATCGAAACAATCAATCACTTTATCCATTTATCGCGTCACTTTGCTGAAGTTCACAAAGTCCTCATCAGTTGTTATACTAGTTCGGGCTATATAAGTATTTTGAAACGAAAGAGGATAAAATATGTCTACAAATCAAAGAATACACAAAGAGCTTCCGCCTTTATGGGAACAAGGAAGAGATTATTTATATGTCATAATTGGTGCGGCGATTATTGCAATTGGATTTAATGTTTTTTTATTACCAAACCAAGTTGCTTCGGGTGGAGTAAGTGGGATAAGTACTATTTTAAAAGGCGTTTTTGGCTGGGAGCCAGGAATTGTTCAATATTCATTTAATATCCCGTTATTTATTGCTGGTCTATTTTTTCTTGGTGCTAAGTTCGGCATCAAATCTTTAGTAGGAACTCTTACACTCCCTGCAGTTGTTTTATTATCTTCTAGTTGGGAACCATGGACAACGAATCCACTGTTAGGTGCTTTGTTTGGAGGAATCACGGTAGGTCTTGGATTAGGAATCGTGTTTCGAGGTGGTGCATCTACAGGAGGTACTGATTTAGCAGCTCAAATTATTACAAAGTATACTGGATTTTCTCTTGGAACAAGTGTGTTATTAATTGATGGTTTAATTGTACTTAGTGCTGCCATCGTGTTTGATATTGAAAAAGCACTTTATGCATTGATTGGATTGTTTGTAACGACGAAGACCATTGATTTAGTTCAACTTGGATTTAGTCAATCTAAAATGATTTACATAATTACGAATAAACAAGAGGAAATAAGGGATGCTATATATAAAGAAATAGACAGAGGGGTGACAAAACTTCCTGCAATTGGGGGATACACTGAGGAAGAACGACCAATATTGTTAGTAGTTGCCTATCAAACCGAATTCACAAAACTGAAACAAATTGTCAAAACGCATGACCCACAAGCCTTTGTGATTGTTTCAAGTGCATACGAGGTGCTAGGGGAAGGTTTTAAAAGGAACTAACTTTGGTATACTAAGAATGCAAAGCAATATTAGTTAAGGGAGGAAAAAACATGAATAAAAAATTATTAGCAGTAATTCTTGGTGCTGGTTTAATGTTAGCGGCATGTGGCGGCGGAGATGAAGAAGCAGAACCCGCAGATACAGGTACAACTGAAACTGAAACTGAAACCGCAACTGTTGATCCCGAAAAAATTGTAAATGCAAAATGTACAAGCTGTCATGGCGGAAATTTAGAGGGACAAGGAAACTTCCCAGCACTTAATGATGTAGGAACTCGTTTATCTAATGATGAAATTTTAAATGTAATTGAAAACGGTAGAGGTGCAATGCCAGGTGGTCTTGTTACCGGAGAAGACGCAGAAGCTGTTGCGGCATGGTTAGCTGAGAAGAAATAATTATAAGTTCTGTTTTCTGTCAACAATTTAATGTTTTTTACAAAAATCAATTGCTTTTTTAAGCAATTGATTTTTTTTGTTAATAAAGAAGGAAAAGAGAAGAGAAATGTAGAATGTTAAATCATTAGGTAATTTGTATGTACGAAAATCCTCCTAATTCGTAAAAAGGAAACAAAGAAATGTGTCAAAACTGCATAAATTTACCTATAAATTGAAATGAAACTGTAACAAAAGAAAAGGCATCTAATGTTATAATAGGCATGTCGTATTTTACAAAGCAAAATAATTAGGTGGTTTAAAAATGATAGAAATGGTAAAAGTCTACAAAAAATATCCGAACGGTATTGTTGCAGCAAATGGGATTGATGTAGAAATTAAGCAAGGTGAATTTGTTTATGTTGTCGGGCCAAGTGGTGCAGGAAAATCGACATTCATCAAAATGATGTATCGAGAAGAAAGACCAACTTCAGGGGATATTATTATTAATGGAGTTAACTTAGCTACTCTAAAAAATAGTAAAGTCCCATATTTAAGAAGACAAATTGGGGTAGTCTTCCAAGACTTTAAATTACTACCTCGTTTAAATGTGTATGAAAATGTTGCATTTGCATTAGAAGTAATTGAAGAAACACCTAAAGTTATTCGCAAAAAAGTAATGGATGTTCTTGAGCTTGTTGGTTTGAAACATAAAGCTAGAATGTTTCCGACAGAACTTTCAGGTGGGGAGCAACAACGTGTGTCGATTGCTCGTTCCATTGTGAATACCCCTAAATTAGTAATTGCTGATGAACCGACAGGAAATTTAGATCCTGATACTTCTTGGGAGATTATGAATATTTTTGAAGAAATAAATTCACGTGGAACTACAATTATTATGGCAACTCATAATAGAGAAATTGTGAATACATTAAGACACCGTGTTATCGCAGTTGAGGGTGGATTAATCACCCGAGATGTATACGGAGGAGATTACGGTTATGAAAGCTAGAACAGCAGGAAGACACTTCAGAGATAGCCTTAAGAGTATAAGCCGTAATGGTTGGATGACTTTTGCCTCGGTTAGTGCAGTAACAGTAACTTTATTACTTGTTGGTGTTTTCGTCATGATTATGATGAATTTAAGTAAAGTTGCTGATGATCTTGAAAAAGATGTTGAAATTAAAGTAATCGTAGAGTTAACAGCGGATGAAGCTGCTATTACAAAATTAGAAGAAGAGATTAAAAATACATCAGGAATAGCTGAAGTTGCTTTTTCGCCAAAAGAAGACGAACTAAACAAGTTAGTGTTAGATTTTGGGGAAGACTTACGATTATTTGAACAGCAAAACCCATTACATAATGTGTTTTATGCTAAAGCGGAAAATCCACAAGAAACAGCAGCGGTTGCGAAGAAACTTGATAAATTAGATAACACATTCGAAGTGAAGTATGGAGAAGGAAAAATTGAAAAACTCTTTTCTTTCTTAAATACAAGTAGAAATATAGGATTAGTGTTAATTTTAGCATTGTTATTTACTGCAATGTTCTTAATCTCTAATACTATTCGTATTACCATTGTTGCAAGACGACGTGACATTGAAATAATGAAGCTCGTAGGTGCTACTAACTGGTTTATTCGAATTCCATTTATTTTAGAGGGTATGTGGCTTGGTATATTAGGAGCTATTATTCCGATTACACTGATAACAATACTCTACTATAATATTTACAATGTCCTAGGGCCTAAATTGGCACAGGGTAATTTATTTGAACTACTCGATTTTTCACCATTCATTTATCAAGTCAATGCCTTGATATTATTAATGGGTGTCTTAATCGGAATCTGGGGTAGTTTTATGTCAGTTCGTAAGTTTTTACGGGTTTAAGAGTTAGATAAGATAAGAAGGAAGCTTGAAGGGAGCAAGAAGTTTTGAGAAAACAGTCTAAGTGGACGCTACGAGTTTTAGCGATAGCAACATCTGGAGCACTTTTATTCACAGGACCGAGTGCACTAGCGAATTCTTTAAATGATTTAAAAGGTCAACAAAAAGAGTTAGAGCAAAAGAAAGAATCTATTAACTCAAACATAAAAGAAACAGAAGGTATAATAAATCAAAATGAGTCTAAGATCGACCAAATCATGGCTCAGATTCAGGCATTAGACACGGAAATTTTAGATACTGAAAAGAACATCTCTAATGTTTTGAATGAGATTAAGCTCACTACTGATGAAATTGAAAAATTAAAGGCTTCTATTGTAGAATTAGAACGAAAAATTGAAGAACGTGACAAGCTTTTAAAAGAACGTATCCGTGCAGTACAAGTTAGTGGTGGTTCTGTAAGCTATTTAGACGTATTGCTTGGTGCTAATAGCTTCGTTGATTTCATCGACCGTTTTTCAGCAGTAAATACATTGATGGAAGCGGATCGTACTATTTTAAAAGAACAAGCAGATGATAAAAAACAATTAGAAGAAGAAAGAGCTAGTTTAGAGAAAAAGTTAGAAGAGCAAGAAGAAAGTAAAAATAAGCTCGTAAATTTAAAAGCTTCTCTTGATAAACAAAAAGCTTCTAAAGGAACTTTAGTGGACCAATTAGAGGCAGAACAATCGAAATTACTTGAACAAAAACAAGTGATGGAAACGGAATATGAAGAAATATCGGAATTAAGCGCAGACGTTCAAAATAAAATTGTGGCTGAACAAAAACGTATCGCAGAAATTGCTAGAAAGGCTGCAGAAGAAAAGAAACGTAAAGCAGCTGAAGAAAGAAAACGTCAGCAATCGGCAAGTGGTTCTTCTGTAGCGATTCCAGAAGTTTCTTCGGGAGAATGGACAAAACCCACAAGTGGGAGGTTCACTTCAGGATATGGTTATCGCATGCACCCGATTTACGGTAAAGGTAAAATGCATTACGGAGTGGACTTAGCTAACTCAACTGGTACCCCTGTGGTATCAGCTGCAGATGGAGTCGTTTCCTATGCATCACCACTTAGTACATACGGGAATCTTATTATGGTTACACACTCAATTGATGGTCAAATTTATACTTCTTTATATGCTCATTTAAGTAGTATTAAAGTTAGTGTGGGACAAGAGGTTTCAAAAGGACAACTAATTGGGGGAATGGGAGCAACTGGGAATGTTACTGGAACACATTTACATTTTGAAATTCATAAAGGGAACTGGGAAGGTATGACAGCAAACTCAGTTAACCCACTTAGATATATTTCCTTATAAAAAACGGCTTCGGCCGTTTTTTTATTTTAATTGAATATCTGTCCAAAGTACCTCCGGAAACGATTGAAAACAGTATTAGAAGATGGAATTTGAGTTTTTCTTATTCCTCTATAGTTAAGAACGATTTGAACAATTAATTAGTATTTAACTTCATTTATGCGTATAATAGGAGCGATAGAATTCTTAAACTCTTGTACGTCTAACAAATTGAGTGGAGGAACAAAAGTGAAAAAAAAGATATTTGGGTTATTGATAATTGCGAGTTTAGTGGCTATTGCAACGATTACCTTTGTAAAAAGTAATACGGATAGAACTGAAGCAATTTCAAATGAGCAATTAGGTTCTGATCTTGCAACCAATCCAGCAAATGATGGTACCGGAAAAGGGGATGCTGCACCAGACTTTACACTTACGACACTTGATGGTAAAGAAGTGACATTGTCCGATTATAAAGGGAAAAAGGTAGTATTAAACTTTTGGGCTACTTGGTGTCCACCATGTAAAGCTGAAATGCCACATATGCAAAACTATTACGAAGATAAGGCTGAACAAGAAAATGTAGAAATCTTGGCCGTTAATTTGACAAGTTCAGATTCTGGACTTGATAAAGTGCAAGCTTTTCAAGAAGATTATGCTCTAAGTTTTCCTATACCTCTTGATGAAGAGGGTATAGTAGGTGAAACGTATCAAGCTATTACAATTCCTACTACTTATATGATTGATACGACTGGAACAATCCAAAATAAAATTGTTGGTCCAATGGACGAACAAATGCTTACAGACTTAGTAAGTAATTTAAAATAAAATCCGATTTTTGGGCAAGTATTAAACTCTTCTTTTCTCACATATATTAGTGGAAAAGTAGGAGGTATAGCTTGCGCAAAAGTCGGATTTTTTTATATGTTATTTTGTTTGTTATCTTACTAGGAATCTTTTATTTTTGGATTGTAAAACCAGCGAATGATCAATCAACAACTACTACGTCTATTAGTAACAATCAAGTCATCGATGAAGCTTTTCAATTAATTAGAAAAGAGGCCGTATTCGCCAAAAAAGAAAATATTCTTGTGGAAGGTGCAATTCGAGGGATGGCAGAGGCATTAGAAGATCCTCATAGCAGTTATTTGACTAAAGAAGAAGCGGTAGCTCAAGAGTCGTCACTAGCAGAAGAGAGAGTTGGAATAGGGGTAGAAATAACACTATCAGGTGGAAAATTCGTAGTTGTTTCCCCTCTCAAAGATTCTCCTGCTTATAGGGCTGGGTTAAAGCCACAGGATGAGATTGTTAGAGTGAATGGAGAAAGACTGGATGGTAAGTCCATGGCTGAACTTGTAAAATTGTTAAGTGGCGAAAAAGGAACTAGTCTTAAGATGACTGTTTATCGTTCAAGTGAAGAACGTCATGTAGAGTTACATATGAAGCGAGAAGTAATTGCGATGCACACCGTATCTAGTGAAGTTTATGAAGTCGAGGATTTTTCAATTGGTATTGTGACAATCTCTATTTTTGGAGAAAAAACAGGAGAAGAATGGGCTAAACAAACAAAGGCATTAGTAGATCGGGGAATAGATGGTCTTCTAATCGATGTAAGAGGAAACCCAGGTGGATATTTATATAGTGTGTCTTCCATTGTCAGTACCCTACTCGAAAATGGAAAAACATTCGCTTATATGCAAGATGCAAATGGAGTTTTAGAAATGTTGAATACAGAAAATAAGGAAAAGCCTTATCTAAATAAAATACCAGCTGTTTTACTGCAAAATGGTGGTAGTGCCTCTGCTAGTGAAGTATTAGCTGGTGCTTTAAAAGATAATAATCGTGCGATGATTGTTGGTGAAACAAGCTACGGGAAGGGAACTGTACAAGAATCTCATCCATTATCAAATGGTGGTAAATTAAAAATATCTACTCATAAATGGTTAACACCAAAACAAGAATGGATTCACCATAAAGGAATTCAAGCTGATTTGGAGGTTGAGCCAGAGGAACTATATACAATGGATATTAAATATCCTCACGGAGAATTCCGAGTCGGAGATTTCGGAGAGGAAATAAAGTATGTTCAAAATGTACTAGGTGCTTTAGGATATAATATTGGACGCAAAGATGGTTATTTTGATGAAGATACGATGGATGGAGTAGAAAAGTATCGACAAGAGAGAAGTTTAGAGCCTAGTTCCGATATAGATGATGCACTATTCCAATCTCTTTCTAAAACACTGATGGAATACAAAACTAGAAAAGAAAATGATAAGCAGCTACAAATGGGTATCAGTTATTTGGTTCATGAAATGAAAAAATAAGATTATTCCAAAATCCTATACGCAAAGACCTCCTCGTTTGTTACAATAATAGAACGAGTATTGTAATAGAGGGGGATGCGTATCGTGGAAGAAATAATTATCGAATTGGCGAAAGGAATTGGACGTTTTTTCCTTCACCCATCAATTTATATTACGCTTCTTTTCTCCATATTAATTGGTTATTTTCGTGTGAAGAGAGAGAGAAAGCATTTCCGTACTAGAATTCTCTGGGGGTGGACAGAAGCCAAGCATTTATTTGATGGTTATGTTTGGGCAATTATTCTTTCCATTATCAGTGTAGGAATAGGACTAGTCGTACCAACTTCTTGGTTATTTGTTTATAGCGCATGGATGATCTTGTTTGTTATATTATTTATGTACCAGCTTGGTTCTGCAATTTATTCAATGGCATTAGGAGCTGTTACGTTATATATTATGAATCTGTATGATTGGTCATTTAAAATCCTTTCGTGGAATTTAACTGGTATGGATTTTTTACAAAAATCTATCGTGACCATCGCTGTCTTAGCAGGGTTACTATTAATCATAGAAGGAATTCTTATACAAAAACACGGAGCACAAAATGCTTCTCCTAAACTAGTAAAAACACCAAGAGGAATTGAAGCAATTGAATATGTTACAAAACGGTTGTGGATACTACCTATTTTGTTAGTCATTCCAGGTGATGCGATTTCTTCTTATATTCCATATTGGCCGCAATTTACACTTGGAGGATCGACATTCTCATTGATTTTATTTCCCATTGTCATAGGATTCCAGCAAAAGAGCAGAAAAACACTTGCTGTAGAATTTTTCCCAAGCCTTGGAAAAAAAGTTTGGCAATTAGGAATTATCGTGGCTGTAGTAGCAGCAGTTGGCTATTTTATGCCTTTAATAAGTGGACTTGCATTGATTCTCGGAGCCATTGTAAGATTATTCATTTCCTACATAGCTTATAAAAAAGAAATGGCAGGAACGTTTGCTATCTCCCCGCAATCGGACGGTGTTATGATAGCCGGAGTCCTTGCTGACTCACCAGCAGAGAAAATGGGTCTATTAATCGGTGAGAAAATTGTCAAAGTAAACGGACAAAAAGTAACAAATGAACAAGAGTTTTATGAAGCAGTTCAAATAAATGCTGCACATTGTCGCTTAGAAGTACTAGATATTAGCGGAGAACTTCGTTTACGCCAACATATTTTGTTTAGACATGATCACTATCGTCTAGGCTTAATATTAGTAAGATAGGAGATAACTATGGAAACTTTATCAATATCAACTCAAGTTACATTAGCCATTTTTACTCCAGCATTGCTTGTTATTCTTTTTACACGTGTTACCTTTAATCATTATGTGGCATTATTATTAACCGTTGCTCTATTTGCCGCATCTGTCTATGCTGGTTACACGCATAGATGGTGGATTTATATTATTGATGCAGCATCGTTGACTTTAGGTTTTTGGTACGCAACACATATGAAAAGTCGAGACAAAAAGAAAAAATCCACCTCTTAAGAAGAGGTGGATTCAGACTATAGACAAACTCAAAGAAATTTGAAATTGTCTATAGTCTTTTTTTATTTACAATACATAGTAAGAAATCGTTGATTTCCGTTTCAGGCGCTACGCTTTCCACGGGCACGGCCTCAGCCTTCTCCCTTGCTCCTGCGCAAAGCTCGTCGCAAAAAACAATGCTCCTGCGCAAGCTCGTCGCAAAAATTAATTTCGCTACGCTCAGTCCGGGTGCTTCGGCTCGTGCTGTTCCCGTAGGAGTCTTCGCGCCTTCCACTCCAATCGACTAGTGTTGGCTAATTTAAAAAGTGGTGAGTTTCTAAATCTTCTAAGACGTTGAGGTGTTGAATATCATGATGACTAAAAACCAAATCAATGAACGTGAACAACTTGAAATGCTAACGATTGAGCAGATTGTACCGAAGGACCATTTGGTCCGTAAATTGGATGACACGATTGATTTCCATTTCATCCATTAGTAGAACATCTTTACTCTGCTACTGGGCGACCAAGTATTGATCCCGTTGTGTTATTTAAAATGACGTTTATTCAATATACATTTGGCATCCGTTCGATGCGCCAAACAATAAAAGAGATTGAAACGAATACTCCGGCACATTGATAACACCAAATGAAAATAAAACAATTCAATGAAAGACAATACATTCCAAAAAAATCCACCTCTTCTTAAGAGGTGGATTCAGACTGTAGACAGATTCAGCGGAAGCTTATGTGTATTGTATAGCAAATGCATATCCGATTAATCTTTATGTTGTTGAAACACACTTCATAATCCGAAAGATAAAGAATATAAATTACAATATCAATCTTTCAAATCGCAAACGCCCATACCATCTGCTTTTGCTTTACGAGCTAAGGATGCATTAAATTCTTTTCTGATTTGATGAAGTAGTTTTGCATCTGTTAATATTCGATAACCGGTTGTAGCTAAGACTTTAGCTCCCTTGATTAGTGCTTCATCCGCAGCTTTAGATTTGGCAGCTTCACGGAATTCTATTGTATGGGCGACTAAATCATCTGGTCCAATTTTAATGGATGGTCTTGCAGTTGGTACTACGTAGCTAATATTTCCAGCATCCGTAGAGTCATTGTAATGTTTACTTTCTGTGTATACGACTTCTCCAATAGCTTCAAATTCCGAATGAATAACCTCATCTAACACTGAATTTACTACAAAATCTTGCACCTCATTTTGAAAACGTTCGATTTTTACAGAAGTTCCTGTTACAAGTGTTGCTCCGTTAGCAAGGAATCGAACTTTTTCGGAGATTTCCTCTGTTTTTTTCCAATTCTTTGCGCTGACATGAATACGAGCAGAGGCAAAATAAGGGATAATGTTCGGTGAATCACCTCCATGCGTAATAATTCCATGTATGCTAACATCAGATGGTAATTGTGAACGAAGCGCATGGATTCCGTTGAAAAAATGAACGACAGCTTCCAATGCATTTATTGTTTTATTAGAAGCTGCTGTTGGGTGAGTAGCTTGTCCAATAAAATGAAAATCTAATGATTCCAGAGCAAGTGTTTCGCAACTTAAAGTAGTTTTGCTTGAAGGGCTAATTATTAAAGCCACATCTACATCTTCTAGATAACCAAGCCTTACAAAGTTTCCTTTTGAACTTCCTTTTGATCCACCTTCTTCTGCGGGAGTACCAAGGACGATTATTCTTCCACCGGTTTCGTTCAGCATTTCTGCTAGAGAGATGCTAGCAGCCACACTTGCCGTACCAATAATGTTATGTCCGTCGGCATGTCCAATTGAAGGTAAAGCGTCGTATTCTGCTAAAAAAGCAACAGTAGGTCCCTCGATACCGCTATCCTTAATCGCATAGAAAGACGTTTCATGACCTGCTATTCCTTTTTCGACTTGAAAATTTGCACTTTCTAATAAATCAATTAGCGTAGAACTAGCAAAAAATTCTTCGTTTCCAATCTCAGGGTTTTCATGTATTTGATGACTTATTTGAATATATACATTCTTGTTGTCTTCTATTAATTTATGGAGATAGTCTCTTTTTTCTACTAGGAAACTCACTTGTATCTGCTCCTTTTACATTTATTATTCATAACAAAAAAGAACTCTCCTAATCTTATCTTGTATGATAAGAAAAAGAGAGCTCTTCGTATAATCGAAAAACCTTCTTTTCTCATCTTTCAAGCAATAAATTGCTTGCAGGAATTGGCACAGTTTTCATTTTGAATCTGCTGCCGAAACGTCGTTGGGCCTGTCCCTCAGTTTCTCTCGATAAGAAAGTGATATTCTATGTAAATTTTATAAGAACTAATTCCAATATTAAGTAATTTATTCCTAGCAGTCAAGTAGTATTTAAAAGATAAGACTATATACAGCTAAAACACCAATTGTTCCTAATACTACAACCATTACATTTGAAAAAATAATGGCAAGTGCGAATGCCACAATGGCTCCAATAATTCCAAATAATAGATTACCTTCTTGAACATATAAAATAGCTGGGAAAATTAATGCTCCTAATACTGCAAATGGAATATTACGTAATACTCCTGAAACAACAGGAGGTAATTCTTTGCCTTCTAAAAAAGTTAACGGGAATGCTCGGGGAATATAGGTAACAATAGCCATTCCTAATAGCATCCACCAATACCATGCTTCCATTCCATTATGCTCCTTTCGTTAAGTTTTTTCCTCGTAGTCTAGTCCTCTTTTGATGATTGGCATATATAATTTCGACAAAAATAGAGGATGCTAGGGTAGCGACTAAAATAGCCCATCCTGTCGATAATAATTCTGTCCAGTAAAAAAATCCGTTTATAATAGCTGCAATGAGGGCCAGCATGACTACTTTGCGGTTTCCTCGCATAGAGGGTACTAGAAGACCAACGAACATTGCATATAGAGCAATCGACATGGCCGCTTGTAAAAATGCTGGTAGATTGGCACCTATAACATGTCCAACCGCTGTAAATACAACCCAACTACCATATGCGATAAGCGCAACACCAAATGCAAAAGAAGTATGTATTTTTTCATCTTTTTGAGTTGCTAATACGGAAAAAGATTCATCTGTAATCCCAAATGCATATATTCCTTTGACCCATCTTTTTTCACTATGCATCTTTTCATTGAGTGCAGCCGTCATTAAAAAGTGTCGAATGTTCACGACAAATGTATTTAAAACGATTAAAATAGGATCAACACCTTTTGCTATAAGCGTCAGTGACATATACTGAGCAGCGCCGGCGTAAACAAAAATACTCATTGCTGTTGCTTCAATAATGGAAAGTCCAGTGGTTTTTGCCAATAAACCAAATGTTAATGCAACTGGAAAATAGCCGATAGCAATACTCGTACCGGCTTTTAAACCCTTTACGAATGAATTATTATTCATGTCGAATTTCACCACCTTCAATTATGATAGTGAACAAATTATACTATATCTATAAAGTTTTATATAGTTGAAAATTGGGAAGAGTATAAATATACATAGAAGAGGAGAGTTACCATGCCAAGTTGGTTATCATTCGAAACTTTATCTAATTTAACACAAGATTACCGAGCACTTGGACCACTATTTGGGTTATTACTACCTTTTCTTGAAGCATTTTTGCCGTTTCTACCTTTAGTAGTTTTTATCGTGGCGAATGTGACTGCCTACGGAATTTTGTTTGGATTTTTATTATCTTGGGCAGGTTCGGTTGCAGGTGCTTATACCGTATTTTTAGTTATTAGAAAATATGGACGAGCTAGAGTTTTAGGTTTTATTACAAGGCATGAAAAGATTCAAAAATTAATATTATGGGTAGAGAGAAACGGTTTTGGACCATTATTTTTACTTATTTGTTTTCCATTTACACCCTCCGCACTTGTGAATATAGTTGCGGGTCTATCTAATATGAAAAAAAATACGTATTTATGGACAGTTGTCTTAGGGAAACTAATTATGATATTAGTGGTAAGCTTTATTGGTTCCGATATTAAAGCACTCATTACACAACCCTTAAGAACAGCAATAATGATTGGAATAATGGTTATACTATGGTTTGTTGGAAAAGCTGTGGAGAAAAAAATTGATAAGAAAGTAGATGCAGATTTTAGATCAATTCGCGATGAAAGACGAAATACAAAGGAGAAAAGATTTGAGTAATACACAAAAAGAATTGCTGGAATGGTTAGTGGCCATTTTCATTGGAATTTTAGTAGTATTTATTGTTCGTTCTTTCATTTTAACGAACTATGAAGTAGTCGGGGAATCAATGATGCCTACACTTCATGACAAAGATAAAGTATTTGTGAGTAAGCTTTCTGATATAGACCGCATGGATATTGTGATCTTTCATAGCGACCAAAAAGAAGACTATGTAAAACGTGTCATTGGTTTACCAGGTGATACTATTAAGTATGAAAATGATAAATTGTACGTAAATAATAAAAAAGTAGAAGAAAAATTTCTTGCGTCTTATCCTGCATATCAGAATCCGGAAGAAAATTTTACCGAAGACTTCGATTTAGAAGAGTTGACTGGAAGTAATAAAGTTCCTCCAAACAAGTTATTTGTGTTAGGAGATAATCGAATATCCAGTTTAGATAGTCGTTATTTCCAATTTATAGATCAAGAAGAAGTCATTGGAGAAGTAAAAATAAGATATTGGCCGTTTTCCAGAGCAACTTTAAATTTTGACTCCGAATAATTTCACACTCTACTGTATGTTTTGTACAATAGTAGTAAGAGATTATTCGGTTTTTTAATTTTCTGAGCGGGGAGTAATTTATTTTAATCTCTGTTATTGATGCGGTTATAGGTTAAAAGAACTTCTCTCTATAGGCATCCTGCTCCTGCGCAAAATTCGTAGCAAAATTAATTTCGCTGTTTCATACGGCACGTCATGCTGCTGGGAGGCGCGAATGCCAGTGGTTCCTTATTCATAGGAAGAAATGTTCTATTGAACGTCTTAATCATGAACAGCCATAAAAAAGCATATCCAAGTATACTTCTTACTGTATAAACGGAAATTTCCAGGATGTGCTCCTTACAAGCCGCAGGAGCGCGAAGAATGAGACCCCGTAAAGGATGTGGGAGCTACGAAGGAGCGACTCATCCTGCGGAGGCTAATGCGTAGCCTGCGGCAAGCGTACATCCGTGTCTCTGCACTATAAGATTTTGAAACACATTCTATTTAGCACATCATAAATCATTAACAACTACAGCCTTATTTAAAGAAAGAAGGTGCACTTATGTCTTTACGAATTGTAACTGGACGAACTGGTTCGGGTAAAACAAAGTTTATGCAACAAGAAATCATTGATATATTACAAAAGGATTCTATCGGAGAACCATTATTTTATATAGTGCCAGACCAAATGTCTTTTTCTAGTGAATATTCACTTGCAGCTGATTCAGGACTTCCAGGGTTAATACGTGCACAAGTAACGACTTTTAAACGATTAGCTTGGCGAGTACTACAAGAAACTGGTGGAATCGCAAAAGAGGAAATTAGCGGATTTGGTTATCGTATGCTAATTCGCAGTTTACTAGAGGAAAATAAAGAACAATTTAAGTTGTTTAACCGTGCAGCTACAAAAAGAGGATTTACCGATCAAATTGAGGTGCTTTTAAAGGAATTCAACCGTTATTGTTTAAATTATGACACAATGTCTAACGTGTTAAATGATTTAGAAAATGTACAAGCACCTCAAACATTGATTGATAAATCATCAGACCTAGTCATGTTGCTTGAACTTATGGAGCAAAAGTTAGGCACGAGCTATATTGACGGAGAAGGATACTTGATGTTGCTAGCGCAAAAAATTAAAGATTCTTCGCTTCTCGCAACCTCCGAAATTTATATTGATGGATTCACTTCGTTTACTCCTAGGGAACTAGAAATAATCCAAGAGCTGATGAAAAAAACAAAACGTCTTACTATTGCTTTACCAATGGAGTCACTAGCTGATGCTCTTGATGAGCAATCCTTGTTTTTCCAACCGGCTAATACTTGTCAAAAGTTGTTAGATATCGCATACAAAGAAAATGTAGAAATTGAACCGACAGAGCACCAAACAGAACAAAAACGTTTTGAATCGGTAGAATTAGCCCATTTAGAAGCAAATTTTGACCAGCTTCCACCACAAGTAATAGGGACAGAAGGAAATCTTCATGTAATAGAAGCTGCAAATCGACGAGCAGAGGTTCATGCCATTGCGAGGAATATTCGTGTTCTCATGCAGCAAAATGATGTTCGATATAAAGAGATGGCAATTTTACATAGAGATTCGGAAACTTATGAAGGACTAATAGAAACTATTTTTGCTCAATATGATATTCCGGTTTTTATTAGTCGTAAGAAACCAATGCTACACCATCCGCTTATTGAACTTAGTAGATCTGCATTGGAGATAATTCGCTCGGATTGGAAATATGAGTCTATGTTTAGAGCGATTAAAACTGATTTATTTTTCCCTTTAAATGCTTCTAAAAGGGAATGGAGAGAGCGAGCAGATCGATTAGAGAATTTCGTATTATCTTTTGGAATATACGGAGATAGATGGTTTGATGAAAAACGCTGGATTTATAAAAAGTATCGAGGTCTTGAATTTTATTCAAAAGTACAAACAGATGAAGAATTAAGTACTCAAGCAGATATTCATGCTGTGAGAGATATAGTGGTTAATCCTTTGAAGGTTCTTTCTGAACAATTGACAGTTAGTAATACCGGCATCGATATTGCTACAGCTTTATATACTTTTATGGAGACATTACAAGTTTACGATAAATTACAAGTATTAAAGCAGGCAGAAGAGGAAGAAGGTCAATTATTGCTTGCTACAGAACATGAGCAGGCGTGGAATGAATGGGTGGATGTGTTAGACCAATTCGTTTTAATGTTCGGAGAAAAAGAGATGTCACTGGAGGAGGCCTCCAAGATATTAGATGAAGGCTTTGATCAATTAGCCTTTTCAAGGATACCTCCTACCTTAGATCAAGTAGTCGTTGCAAGTGTTGACATAGGACGAGTTGTGAATATGAAGGCTACCTTTGTTATCGGTGTAAACGATGGGATCTATCCAAAACGTATGGATCATGAAGGACTACTTTCCGATATGGATCGGGAGTGGTTTAATCATATCGGATTTGAACTTGCACCAAGTTCTAAAATGCGCTTGCTAGATGAAAATTACTTAGTCTACAAAGCTTTTACTGGAGCATCCAACTATTTATTTGTATCGTATCCAATAGCAGATAGCGAGGGAAAGGCATTGCTTCCTTCCATGTATATTAAGAAGCTTCAGCAAATGATTGATAATCTTGAGGTAGAGTTAGCAGTTATGGATCCAAGTGATTCAACGAATGCTGTTGTTGATCTATCTACCATCAGTCATCCACGTACTACGTTACCGTATGTTGTCATGCAGTTGCGTGAAGCACTGAATACAGGCAAGTTATCGGAAGTTTGGCAAGCAGTGTATAGCTATTATATGGATGATCCGTATTGGTCTAAACTAATGAGACGAATAACACGGCCTATGATACATGGGAATAAAACCGAAAGACTTTCACAGGATATGACATCTGCTCTTTATGGAGAAACAATTATTTCGAGCGTTTCAAGAGTAGAAAAATATTACAGCTGTCCATTTGCCCATTATGCATCATATGGATTGAAGTTAGAGGAGCGGGCTGAATATCATTTGGAGCCGCCGGCAATGGGTGATTTGTTTCATGCGGCATTAAAATGGATATCAGATGAAACAAACCGTTTAAATATTATGTGGGGAGACTTATCAAAATCCCAATGTATGAAGCTTGCTAAACAAGCAGTAGATCACATCGTACCGGTATTTGTCCATCAGCTTTTGTTAAGTACAAATCGATATCGATATATTCAACGAAAATTAGAGCAAATTGTAGCTTCTACACTTATTGCATTAAGTAAACACTCGAATGTTTCTAGCTTCGTTCCTATAGCTGTTGAAGCAGGATTCGGTCCTGGAGAAGCATTGCCCGCATTAGAAATACCACTAAAAAATAGACGAAAAATGCAATTACGAGGCAGAATTGACCGAGTGGATGCTGCAAACATAAATGGGAATATGTTTGTGCGAATTGTCGATTATAAATCTTCTAAAAAAGGGATTGATTTGAACGAAGTGTATCATGGTTTATCACTGCAGATGTTAACCTATTTAGATGTTGCAATCGCGAATGCACCAAGTTGGTTACAAGAGGATGCTGAGCCTGCTGGAGTGCTATATGTACATCTTCATAATCCTTTTATTCAATCTAAAAAAGAGATGGCAGAAGCTGAGTTGGAAGAAGCAATTTATAAATCTTATAAAATGAATGGCTTATTAATAGACGATTCAGAAGTCATTATGGAAATGGATGAGCAAATAGATGGCTTTTCAAAGGTTATTCCAGTTCGAATAAATAAAGATGGGAACTTATCCAAATCCTCATCAAAAGTAGTAGATACAGAAAATATGAAACTACTTCAATCATTTGTGCGTAAAAAACATGAACAGGCTGGAAATGGTATGAATGCAGGGGATACACGTGTATATCCATACCGTCTCAAGGATAAAATGCCATGCCAATATTGTTCGTATCAGAGTGTTTGTCAATTTGACCCACAAGATTCAGAACAACCAGTACGATTGCTTAAAGTAGAGCAACCTGACGTGGTGGCTGAAAAAATTAGAGAGGAGATGGGGACTAGTGAACATTCCTAATATGCCAGCAGAATTAACATGGACACCGGAGCAATGGAAGGCTATTTGGGCTAGTGGTTCTGATGTGCTTGTCTCTGCTGCCGCAGGTTCAGGGAAAACAGCTGTGTTGATTGACCGACTTATTCAAAAAGTGATTGCAAAAGAAAACCCGATTAATGTGGACGAATTACTTGTTGTGACTTTTACAAATGCTTCAGCTGCGGAAATGCGTCATCGAATGGGAGAAGCTTTAGAAAAAGCTATTGCAGAAGACCCATCATCGACTCATTTGCGCAAACAACTTAGCCTATTAAATAAAGCCCAAATTTCAACGCTTCATTCGTTCTGTTTAAATATAGTACGTCAATATTCCTATATGCTAGATATTGATCCAGGTTTTCGCATTGCTAACGAAACAGAAGCAGCCTTAATGCGTGATGACATTCTAGCGGAAGTATTGGAAGAGGCATATCATGTAGACAATCCAGAAGCCATGTATCGATTATCAGATAGCTTTACATCTGACCGAGATGACCAGTCCATTGAATTAATGATTGAGAAGTTATATACCTATGCGAGAGTACATCCAGAACCAAAAAAATGGTTACAAGAAATACCAAAAGCATATACATTAGATGAGTTGATTACGATAGATGAGTTATCCTTTATTGAACCTTTGAAGCTCTCCATTGTTCATCAATTAGAATCGGCTATTGCTGTAACGGAAGAAATTCGTAAACTAGCGAATTTGCCAAATGGACCTGCTCCTCTTGCTGAAACAGCGATGAATGATCAAGGAATGATAAATGAAGCGATATCATTAATGAAAATTGGCTCATGGAAAGATGTGTACTACTATTTTCAAAACATTTCCTGGGGAAAAGCTGCAACTATCAGAAAAGATTCTTGTGACGAAGCATTAAAAAAACAAGCCGCTGAAAAACGAAATAAAGTGAAGAAAATTGTAAATGATTTAAAAGAAGATTACTTCGCTAGAACACCTGAACGTTTATTAGATGAAATGAGATTGATGGCTCCTCAATTAAAAACGCTCGTTGAGTTGGCAATCACATACGGAGAACGTTACACTGCAGCTAAAGATGACAAAGGACTTGTCGATTTTTCCGATTTAGAGCATTATGCTTTAGAAATATTAAGCGAACGTCAAGAAAATGGGGAGATTGGGCCATCTGCAATTGCAAAAGAGTATCAATCCCGTTTTAAAGAAGTATTGGTAGATGAATATCAAGATACAAATAGACTTCAAGAAACAATCTTACAGTTAGTAAAAAGCGGTAATGAGCAAACGGGAAATATGTTCATGGTTGGTGATGTGAAACAATCCATCTACCGCTTCCGATTAGCAGAGCCAATGCTGTTTTTAGGGAAATATTTAGCTTTTGATTCACTTCCTCTTAATTCTGGAGTAAAAATAGATTTAAATGCAAATTTCCGAAGTAGAAAAGAAGTACTCCATGCAACGAATTATATTTTCCAGCAAGTTATGGGGGAAAGTGTTGGGGAGATCAATTATGATGACTCAGCTTCTTTAAAACCACAGGCTCCTTATGATGAAGCAGAAGCTGCAGTTGAACTTGCTCTTCTGTATGAAGTAGAAGATGGAAGCGCGGAAGTTGATGAGGAGGATGGAGAAGACGAAGTAGCGATTGCCGAAGAAGATTTAAAGAAATCGCAAGCTGAAGCACGTTATATTATCTCTAAAATTAATGATTTAATGGATTCTGGTGCAACTGTTTTTGATCCTTGGAAGAAAAAAAATCGTCCCGTACAATATAGTGATATTGTTATTTTAATGCGTTCTATGACATGGTCACAGGAAGTAACAGATCAATTCAAAGAAGCGGGAATTCCGTTATATGCTGAGCTTTCCAAAGGTTATTTTGAAGCAATAGAAGTGCTGATAATGTTACATACACTTCGAACGATTGATAATCCATACCAAGATATTTCACTAGCATCCGTACTTCGTTCTCCATTTGTAGGATTAACGGAGACAGAGCTTGCGTTAATTCGGTTGGCTGCTCCAAAAGAACCTTTTTATGAAGCTCTAAAGGACTTTGTGTCAACAGGGAAAGATGGTATTTCTATTGAAACAGAAGAGAAACTACAACGATTTTTACTCCAGTTTGAAGATTGGAGAAACTTAAGTAGAAGAGGATCGCTAGCAGACTTGATATGGCGCATTTATTTAGATACCAATTACTATGAAATTGTTGGCTCCATGCCAAATGGAAAGCAGCGGCAAGCGAATTTGCGTGTCCTTCATGATCGTGCAGTGGATTATGAAAAGACTTCATTTAGAGGTCTCTTTCGATTTTTACGTTTTATCGATCGAATGAGGAAGCGTGGAGATGACTTAGGAGCAGCTCGAGCTATTAGTGAAAAGGAGAATGTCGTTCGAATGATGACGATTCATTCTTCAAAAGGATTAGAATTTCCAATTGTCTTTTTAGGAGGAATGGGAAGACCCTTTAACCAGATGGACTTTAATGAGAATTATTTATTTGATCAATCGTTTGGTCTCGCTGTAAAAGCAATTGATCCTGACAAACGTATTTCCTTTACTTCATTACCATTCTTGGCGATGAAAGAAAAGAAGCAAATGGAGTTAAAAGCTGAAGAGATGCGTGTATTGTATGTAGCAATGACTCGAGCTAAAGAGCATTTATTCCTAATTGCTACTATAAAAGATTTGGCGAAGACCCTAACAAAATGGGAGGATGCTCAATCGATATTACCTGGAGAAATGCTACCGGGATATATACGGGCTAAGGCAAAAAGTTATTTAGACTGGATAGGTCCTGCTGTAGCAAGGCATGCGGACTATAATCAAATTGCTGACATAAATGAAGTAAATATAGTTGAAAGTGACTCAAAGTGGAACTTTGTCACTAAATGTATAGATGAGTTAAAGATTCGCTCAGAAGTAGAAGCATCCGAAAAAGTGTCGTTGGATACACTTTTGAACAAAGACATATCATCTATATTGCCGACAATTCAGCATCGTTTTGAAACTGCTTATCCTTTTGAACTTTCTACACATAAGCGTTCTAAACAAACAGTTAGTGAAATTAAAAAGATACAACTTTTAGAAGAAAGAGAAGAGGAAGATTACTTCCAAATGGGTAATACACTTGGCAAAACGAATCGAGTTGCAAAAAGACCATTTTTCCTTCAAAAAGAAGAAAAATTGACGGGAGCAGAAGTAGGAACAGCTGTGCACGCATTTATGCAAAATGTAGATTTAACCAATGTAAAAAGTGCAGAACAAATACAAGAATTTGTGGAGACACTTGGTCAAAGAGAAATTCTTACAAGAGCTGAGCAAGCTGCCATCAATCCAAAGAAAATGGTTCCATTCTTTCACTCAGAAATAGCAAATAGATTAATACATGCGAAAGAAATTATGCGCGAGTTTCCTTTTACTTATGTATTAAAAGATGAGGATGGCGATAGTCAAATTATTCAAGGGGTCGTAGACTGTCTCTTTCAAGAAGAAGACGGACGCTGGGTGTTATTAGATTATAAGACAGATCGTGTCCAGCACTTAGTATCTAATGATACTAACTTACTTGAAGAAATGAAAAATCGTTACAATATCCAATTATCTTTATATGCACAAGCAATAGAAGCAATCATGAAAATAGAGATAAAGGAAAAAATACTTTATTTATTTGATATAAACAAAACAGTTAATTTATAGGGGGAAAAAAATTGTTGATTCGTCCAACAGAAGTGAAAGAACGAGTAATTTCGATTGATGTAATGAGAGGGTTTGCGCTACTTGGTATTTTCATTGTAAATATGTTGTTCTTTCATTCTCCATATATCTACATTAATCCTTATACTTGGTTTCATCTACCTGGAGATTATGAAACGTATAAATGGATTGATATTTTTGTGCAAGGCAGTGTGTATCCGTTATTTGCTATGTTATTTGGTTACGGACTATCCATGCAGTTTATGAAATCACAGGAACGTGGAACTTCCTTTGCAAAGTTAGCAGCTCGTAGGCTGTCTGTGCTACTTTTAATCGGATGTATTCACGCATTCCTTATTTGGTCAGGGGATATATTAATCACCTACGCACTTGCAGGATTTGTCCTTTTATTGGTAATTCGATTAAAGCCTATTTGGTTATTTATCATCAGTGCAGTATTGTTCATAATTCCGAATGGCTTATTAAATGGTTTGTTATATTGGATGGGAAAATTCGATTCGGATAGTCTTATTATTTTTACAGGAATTCAAGAAATTGAATCCTCTATAGAAGCGTTCTCACAAGGCTCTTGGTTGGAAATTTTTGATCAACGTTTAGCAGATTGGTTATATATGACACAATATGGATTAATCATTTTAGTTATGTTTTTTACGATTGTACCGTTTTTGTTAATCGGGGCAGCCGCTGCAAAACTAAAATTAATTGAACGTGCAAGCGAATTGAAAGTATTTTGGATTGTGACCATCCTTATAACACTGATAGGTGGTACTGTTATTAAATGGATACCTTTTATGAAAGAGGCAAATCTGTTTACTATGTCTGTACAAGATACATTTGGCGGACCATTGCAAGCAATTGCATATGGTGGGATTCTTGCACTTTTATGCACAATTCCCGCAATGCAAAGGTTATTCTCACCTTTTGCCAAAGCAGGTAGAATGTCAATGACCATCTATTTAATGCAATCGATCATTGCAACAACTATATTTTATTCTTATGGGTTTGGTTTATATGGAAGAATTGACATTCAAACAGGTACTTGGATGGCTATTGGCATATATCTCTTACAGCTTGTATTTGCCGAACTATGGTTTATGAAATATAAGCAAGGTCCAGTGGAAGCATTATGGAGAAAACTGACTTATAAATCAAATCAGAAAGAATAAATTTCTATTTTGTTACTGTCCAGACTCCAGCGCCTAGCCCCTCGGATCAAATGTTAAATAACTACGGTGGCTGAGGAACTGCCTCCTCGCAATTTCGCATTTGCCTTTCGGGGCAGACATAGGCGCTTGCGCATTTCTTATTAATTTGTCACAAAAAGATGAAAACAAAGTAAATTTGTAATAGACTATGTATATGATTCAAAACTATTTGAAGGAGTGTCAACATAATGAAACTATTATCATACCGATTAAATGATAAAATTTACTTCGGACCAAAAGTAAAAAAAGAAGAAGCAGTTTGGGATGTACTAAGTATTCAAGAGACCCTTCAAGTGTTACCAAGTTTCCCTAAGACAATTGTCGAAGGTGTTAGTCTTGGGATAGATTTTATGGAACAAATTAGAAAGCTAGTAGAAGCAGCTATGCAAAATGAAAATCCAGACGGCTTTAAACGCCAATTTACAGAAATCGAGTGGTTATCTCCTATTCCACGGACACCAAAAAATATTATGGCAGTTGGTAAAAACTATGCGGATCATGCAAAAGAAATGGGTGGAGAAGCAAATACGTTTGTTGTTTTCACTAAAGCGCCAACGGCAATTGCTGCTGATGAACAAACTCTTTCTGTACATGCTGATAAAACTTCCTCTTATGATTACGAAGGTGAGCTAGCTATTGTCATTGGGAAAAAAGGAAAAGATATTCCGACTAAGCTTGCATTTGATTATATATTTGGTTATACAATTGCCAACGATCTTACAGCACGCGATATTCAAAAAAATCATCAACAATATTTCTTGGGGAAAAGTTTGGAAGGCTCATGCCCGATTGGACCATATGTTGTAACAAAAGATGAAATTCCAAATCCGCAAGAGCTAACGGTTGTAACGAAAGTAAATGATGAAATTCGTCAAAATGGAAAAACCTCGGATATGGTATATTCAGTGGAACAAATTATTTCTGACATCTCTAAAACAGTTACCCTAGAGCCAGGGGATATTATTTTAACAGGAACTCCTTCAGGGGTTGGTAATGGTTATAATCCTCCTAAATTTTTAAAATCAGGCGATATTGTGAAAATTTCTATCGAAGGAATTGGAACTCTAGTAAACAAATTCGAGTAAAAAATCGGCAAAAATGGTAAGATAGAAATGTAAATAAATTGTAGAGGTGAAATAATGGATTTCTTAGCATCAACACACTTACACATTACAACATGGGTACTAGCACTAATCTTGTTCTTCGTTGCATTAGCAGTAGCTAATCCAAAAGTGGTTCAAATGATTTTGCGTTTAGATTATTTATTAATTTTATTAACTGGTATTGCGCTATTTATGAAAGGTATGGACTATGGTCAAGGAATGCTGTATGGACTAAAATTTATAGCAGGGTTACTTGTCATTGGAATGATGGAAATGACATTAGCGAAAAAGAAAAAAGAAAAACCTTACACAACGTTTCTTGTCTTGGTCTTTGTATTTTTCTTCATCGCGCTTTTCCTAGGATTTAAATTACCAATGGGCATAAACTTTCTAGCATAAAAAAGAAGGAGCTTTCATATATAGGAAGCTCCTTTTAATGTAATGAAAGAGAAGGAAGTGGGCGGAAAAATGCTAGGTATGTCCTTACTATTATTTGTCATACTACTTATGCTTTTATTCGTTATCGCTTCCTATTTTATCTCGAAACAACAAAAAATGGGTGATAAAGTAGGAAGTGAATTTGATCACACTCACGAAAGTATTATTCATTTAGTTAATAAAGAGTAGATGACATATTGGTAGTGGCTATTAGTGGTAATTATCTAGATTACTTAATGAGAGGGACGTGACTTTGTCACGTCCCTTGTACATTTGTGAAAAGCGGAGGAATAATAAGCGTAACAGAATTTAGGTTACTGAATCATTTCTTCCTTAAATGCCACAGCATAATTTGATAGTGTAGAGTAGTTATTGCTATTTTAAGACACAGTTTGGACGAATTATTGTTTAAATTTTGGACTTATACGTATAAACAATAGCGATTAAAACTTAGCTTTGATAAAATAACGTTGATATATTTTAATCATCAAGCTTCAGATACAAATGAGCTAAATACAGCATTGGTGAGAAATTGCAATAATAAATCTTGAATGCTAGTTGCTGCTTAAGGTGTCTACTGATTTCTAAACAGAGGAGGACTTTACTTGAATGTTAAAAAGTTGCTTGTTACCGGAATATTAATGTTTGGTTTAATGGTAACAACATCTCAAAATATAAATGCTGAAGAAACAAATTCTATACATAATGAAAGTATTTATGATCTTTATGTGGATCGCTATTTTAATAAAACTTCAACAAATGATTTAAATGTGAATCCAAAAGATCCAAATGCTTTTGCAGGTGGAGACTTTCTTGGTGTAATGGAAAAAATGGACCATATTAAAGATATGGGTTTTACCATTATTTCAATTGGTCCAGTTTTTGCGACGGAAAGATATGATGGTAAGCGTGTGCTAGATTTCAATGAACTTGAGCAAAGATTTGGTACCCAAGAGGAATTTCAACAATTAATAAAGTCAGCACATAAAAAAGAAATGAAAATTATGATTGAATTTCCTTTAAACAATTTCAGTGAGAATCATATTTGGAATGCAGACCCTGCTAAAAAGGATTGGATTCTAAAAGCAGAAGATGGCGTTATGCAAGTAGACTTGAACAATACAGAAGTTCAGAAGGCATTAATTGATACGATTGTAGACTTTACGCAACAATATAATATTGATGGTGTGAAGTTTTCTCAATTAGATGGTGCTCCTACTTCTTTTATAAACGATATGATTTCAGCAATAAAGGAAGTTGATAGTTCGATCTATGCTATTTCATTGGAAGAATCAGATGCAAATTTTGATACAAAGTACTCGGAAGATTTACTTATAAACTTTAGAGACGCTTTTAAAAATACGGATATGCCGTCAGAAGGAATAGCTTCTACGGAGTATAACGATTTGTTAATGATTGATCACTTAAACACTGAACGGTTCACTTATTATAGTGCCCTTGAAAATATGTTTCCGCCAACTCGTATTAAAACAGCAATTGGGGCAATTCTTACAATGCCTGGAGTTCCATATATGAGCTATGGTACTGAAATCGCTATGAACGGTCAAACTGAACAAGAAAGTCATCAAATTATGAATTTCCGCGTGGATGAAGATATAATGAAGTATTTCAAAGATATAAACTCTATTCGGAACAAGTCAGAAACACTTCGGACAGGAAAAACAGAGCTACTAAAAAATGAGGATGGTTATTTAGTATTTAAGCGATATTCAGATGAAGAAACATTTATAGTAGTTGTTAACAATACAAGTAGTACTCAACGAATTGATTTATCAAGTGATGTCGTTGGAGAAAATGTAGAGCTACGAGGTATCTTCGAGAAAGATTTAGTTCGTCCTGCTAAGAATGGGGATTATCGATTAGTGCTGGATCGTGAAATTGTGGAATTATACCAAGTAACAGATCGTAAAGGTTTAAACACTTCTTATATAATAGCTATGGCAATCGCCTATTTATTATTTATCGCGTTTTTAGTTATTGTATGGAAAAAAGGAAAACAACGTAAATTGGATAGCAAATAATAAAAAGAAGTAGACTAGATTTAATGATGTCTACTTCTTTTATTTTTCGCTACTTTAATTGTTTTCTGGGAAGTTTACATGTAAAGGAGGTGGAACTAACCAACCTTTACTTTTGTTTAGTCTAAGTACTTTAGCTCCAAATTGAGCTTTATTTGCATGGAATTGTCCATACATCATTCCTATATCTTCTCTAATAGACATTCCCATCGCCTGGCTACAAGCAACTAATCCAGCAGCAACATTCATAGCTAATGAAGCACTTATTTCCGGATCATTGAATCTAGCTCCTACAGGAATGTCTTCCAATCGTGCAACTGGGCGAGCTGGAGGAGCTGGGGGAAGACCAATTGCATTTACTTTTAGTATTCTATCTAATTGCTTGTTTTCCTCTTCCATACCCTGAATAGCTTCTTCGACTAACTTTTTTAGGTCATCATCACCGGTATGATTATAAAATGTTTGGTAGGCTGCTATTAACCCGTTGTTGGTAGCAAGATTTGTCCAAATTCCGAAAACCTCACCGTAATGTAATGGTTCATCTTTAGGATTACCACTTAAAATACCCATTGTTCCTCTCCTTATTGAAAAAAGATTCATGAATTTCTTCACGTTTATTTATTATGTGAAGAATCAGTAAAACTATTCGAAAGAAAGAAAAAGACAAGATTCCAAATAAATTAGAATCTCGTCAAAATAATTATTATGATAGTTTATTTAAAAAGAATAAGGCCAATGTACCGGGACCAACATGAGCTCCTATAGTAGAACCAATGCGATGAATTTCAATACTTTTCGGATGGAACTGTTCTTCTATTAACTGTTTTAGTTCAAGTGCTGTTGCTTCGTCATCTGAGTGACTAATTGCAATAGTTTGTGCAGCTAATGTCTCACCACGTTCACCCATTACTTCGATCATTCGCTTAATAACTTTTTTACGTCCGCGAATTTTTTCAATTGGTACAAGTTTACCATCCTCCACATGAAGAAGAGGTTTAATATTAAGAAGTCCACCAATAAAAGCACTTGCTTTGGAAACTCTTCCGCCTCGTGCCATATAATCTAAGTCTTCTACTGTAAAGAGATGCTCCATATGTTTAGCTGTAAACCTAATTTTTTCTTCTACCATTGATAGGTCTAAGCCCTCATCTCTCAATCGCACTGCTTCTTTTACTAGGAGTCCATAACCGAGAGATGCACATTTTGAGTCAATAATAGTTAATTTTAACTCTGGATATGTTTCTAACAACTGCTCACGCATCATAACTGCTGTACTATATGTTCCAGATAACTCTGAAGAGAACGCAATGTATAATCCTTCTTCACCCGATTTTGCAAGTTCTTCAAATAGTCTTAGAAAAAGTTCAGGTGAGGCTTGTGAAGTTTTTGGCTGTTTCCCAGCGCGAATTGCTGCATACACCTCATTCGAATCAATACCAATCACATCTTCATATTCTTGATCATCAATATGCACTCTAAGTGGTGCTAATACAACATTATGTAGCTCATAAAAAGATTTTGGTAAGTCACTAGCACTATCAGCAAATAATCTCATTTCCATCCCCCTAATTTTAGATATTTAATTTTAATCTATCTTTTAAAAATTCTGCGATACCATCTTCATTATTCGTTAATGTAATTTCATTTGCAATATTCTGAAGTGGTGATATAGCATTTCCCATCGCAACACCAACCCCTGCATATTCAATCATTTCCAAATCATTGTCCTCATCCCCAAATGCGATGATATTTTCTTTTGGAATATTTAAATACTCAGAAACATGTTTTAATCCAACAGCCTTGTTTAAACCGTTACGAATAATTTCAATAACGTCCCAAGGTGCGCCCCAACGACGCTGATCGATTACCTCTGCGTGTACATCTTGTAGATGTTTACGTACTAAGTCGACAGAATCGTCTTCAGCGTGAATAAGTAAACTTGTAGGATCAGTCTTTAAAAAGGTACGTAAATCCCCCGTTGTAATATGTGGATTACCAAGAGCGAACGCAGATATCATTTTTTCATCATGATGATGTAAGTATACATCGTCTAATACTTCTGCCAGCATATTTTTTATCGAATAGTTTTGGACTGCCTCTACTACTTCTTTTACAACATTCAAATCAATTGGTTTATGTACAGTATTCCAAGAAGTGTCCATCGGATGATGAACAAATGCACCATTGAAATTAACGATTGGAGTATTTAATCCTAGTTCTTTATAGTACATTTCACTTGATCTATATGGTCTACCTGTAGCAATCATTACTTCATGACCTTCGTTTTTTGCTTGTAAAATCGTTTTTTTAGTTTTATCTGATATTATTTTTTCATCTGTTAGTAAAGTGCCATCTAAATCCAACACAATTAAGTGACGTTGCATATAAAATTCTCCTTTCCTTCTATTGTAAAGTGTATCCTTTTCATGAATAAACGTCAAAATGAAATAACGGCTCTTTTGTAAATTCCAATTTACTTTGTTAATATAATATTAAATAGGGGAGGCGGTTCTTAAATGATTGTACAATCGGAAACTTGGGGAAATATACCTCTACTTCATATATATAACGAACAGACGAAGATTAATTCTCCAATTATAATCTTTTTACATGGTTTTGAAAGTGCAAAGGAACATAATTTACATTATGCTTACCAACTAGTAAATTCAGGTTGTCGAGTGATATTGCCAGATGCACATTTACATGGCGAAAGAGATGAAAATTTAGATCAAGTAGAAATAAGTCTCCGCTTCTGGGAAACTGTTTTGACTTCTATAGAAGAAGTAGGAAAATTAAAACAGGAATTAAATAATAGAGGCTATGGGAACGAACAAAAAATAGGGATTGCTGGCACGTCCATGGGAGGTATTACAACACTCGGATGCTTAACAGCTTATCCATGGATTGATGCTGCAGCAATAATGATGGGTACACCTGGATATGTTCAATTAGCAAAGGCTCAAATCGAACAATTTGAACTAAAGGGATTTAAAATTCCTTTGAATTCGGAAGAAAAAGATAATATGTTCCAAACATTATCTACTTTCGATGCTTCTATACATATGAAGAATCTAGAAAATAAACCCCTATTCTTTTGGCACGGAGTAAAAGACCAGGTTGTTCCTTTTGAACCGACTGCATATTTTATTGAATCTTATGTAAAACAATTTGGAAATGAAAATTTAGTATTTATAAAAGATAAATCAGCAGGGCATGCAGTTACCCGAAAAGGATTACTTGAAGTAACGAAATGGCTAGCAAACAATTTGGCTTAAAGAACGTAGTTTGTTATGATGAAATAAAGTGTCAGGGAGGTTTTATAAAAATGGATCAAGATATGAAAGACAGTATGATGGGTGCACTAGAAAACGTTATTGACCCTGAGCTCGGTATTGATATTGTCAATTTGGGTTTAGTATATGATGTTGATTTGACAGATGAGGGGCTTGCAACCGTAACAATGACTCTTACTTCCATTGGATGCCCAATGGGTCCAATGATTGTGGATCAAGTAAAAACAGCACTTGGCGAATTACCTGAAGTAAAAGAAACAGAAGTAAATATAGTTTTCAATCCACCATGGTCAAAAGAAAATATGTCTCGATATGCTAAAATTGCATTGGGAATAAGATAATAAGAAAAGCGGAAGCACCTTACGGCGTCTTCCGCTTTTAATCTATTCTGCATATGTGTAACGGACAGTTATCGCATTCAATTTCTTTACGTAAATAGTCCAAATCGTGAATGGTTATTATACCTTTTTTAAAATTAACAATTCCTGATTTTTTTAAATCATTTAACATTCGATTCACAACTTCTCGACTAGTTGCACAAAAATTTGCTAATTCTTGATTAGTTAAGTGATGTTCAATAACGATACTTCCATCTTTTTGAGGAATTCCATACGTATTGGTAAGTCGTATTAAAGTAGAAAAGAGTGCTCCTTTTTTTCCGTGTAACAATAAATCTCTAAATCTCGTTTCATTCTTTAAATGATTTATTTGTACAATTTTCATCCATTCTTTCATAAGGGGAGGGGAAGACGTTAAAAAATTTTCCAGTTGTGTTCTTGAAAGAGCATATATTTGCGTTGGCTCGATAGCGTGTGCAGATACTGCATGATATACAGTTTCACAAAAAACGGATGTTTCACCGATAATACTTTCAGGTCCGGTAATTTTTAAAGTAAATATTCGTCCACTCTCCGAATCCTTCGTAATTCTAACATATCCAGAAACGATATAATACACTTCATCGGATCGTTCTCCTTCATTAAAAATAGGGCGATCCTTTTCAATTTTCATAATGGAACCAAATTGGTCAAATAATGAATTTATACCTTCAAACAAAGGAGTATTCTCGCTCATTAATAATCACAACCTTTCCATCTGTATAACAATAATAGCATATTAACCCTATATACATAGGTAAAATCGCTTTTCTTTACAAATAATAAAAGAAAATATTATAATTATATTAGTCAAAAAAGGTCAAACTATTTCAAAAGGAGATGGTTGGGTATGCAAATGAAACAACAGGATGAAAAAAGTCCATTAGAAACTTATGGACGCAATTTAGTGACCGCAGTAAAAGAAGGAAAAATGGACCCTGTTATCGGAAGAGATCAAGAAATACGGGATGTTATTCGTATATTATCTAGAAAAACAAAAAATAATCCTGTCCTAATTGGAGAGCCAGGTGTTGGAAAAACTGCAATTGTGGAAGGTTTGGCGCAACGAATTGTACGAAAAGATGTACCGGAAGGACTAAAAGAAAAAGAAATTTTTGAGCTAGATATGAGTTCTTTAATAGCAGGTGCAAAATATCGCGGAGAATTTGAAGAGCGTTTACAAGCTGTTTTGAAGCAAGTTAAAGAAAGTGATGGACAAATTATATTATTTATAGATGAAATCCATACAATAGTAGGTGCTGGAAAATCTGACGGTGCAATGGATGCGGGGAACATGCTAAAACCAATGCTTGCTCGTGGAGAATTACATTGTATCGGAGCAACCACTTTAGATGAATACCGCCTGTATATTGAAAAGGATCCAGCACTTGAAAGAAGATTTCAACAAGTGCTTGTTCGAGAGCCTTCTGTCGAAGATACAGTATCCATTTTACGTGGATTGAAAGAGCGCTTTGAATTACATCATGGTGTGCGCATTCATGATAGAGCTATTATAGCAGCTGCGGAATTATCAAATAGATACATTACAGAACGTTTTTTACCCGACAAAGCAATCGATTTAGTAGATGAAGCATGTGCAATGATTCGAACAGAAATTGATTCAATGCCCCAAGAGCTAGATGAAGTAACACGAAAAATGATGCAGCTTCAAATTGAAGAACAAGCCTTAATGAAAGAAAAAGATGCTGCCAGTCAAAAAAGACTTGAACAGTTACGCCAAGACCTATTGGAATTAGAACAATCTACAAGTGACATGCGAAACAAATGGAAACAGGAAAAAGAATCTATTCAGGTCATTCAACAAAAAAGAGAAGAACTAGATCGATTTAGAAGAGAACTGGAAGAAGCAGAAAATAAATATGATTTAAACAAGGCAGCTGAGCTACGGCATGGGAAAATACCTTCATTAGAAAAAGAATTGCAACGATATGAACAACAAATTAATGATCAATCTGATGTTCGCTTGTTACGTGAAGAAGTCACTTCAGAAGAAATTGCTTCTATTGTATCAAGATGGACAGGAATTCCAGTAACGAAATTGGTCGAAGGAGAAAGAGAAAAACTCCTTCGTTTAAAAGAGACACTTGGTGAAAGAGTTATTGGACAAGATCAAGCAGTGCAATTAGTAACTGAAGCGGTTTGGCGTGCAAGAGCAGGTATAAAGGATCCTAAAAAACCAATTGGTTCCTTCTTATTTTTAGGTCCAACAGGTGTAGGGAAAACGGAACTTGCTAAATCGTTGGCTGCGAACCTGTTTGATTCGGAAGAGCATTTTATACGTATCGATATGTCTGAATATATGGAGAAACATAGTGTTTCTCGTTTAGTTGGAGCACCTCCAGGATATATTGGGTACGAAGAAGGTGGCCAATTAACAGAAGCAGTTCGTCGAAATCCATATTCTGTCGTACTATTAGATGAAATAGAAAAAGCTCATCCAGATGTAGCGAATATATTATTACAACTAATGGATGATGGACGTATTACAGATAGCCAAGGAAGAATAGTTAATTTTACAAATACGGTAGTTATCCTAACTTCTAATATTGGTTCACAATATCTTGGAAATACAACTGGAGTCATCGGGGAAGAAGAAGAAAGTCTTGTAATGGCAGCGTTAAGGGACCATTTTAAACCTGAGTTATTAAACCGCTTAGATGACATTATCATGTTCCATTCTTTAACTATTCATCATTTTGAAAAAATCACTGAAAAATATGTAAAACAGCTACAAAATCGTGTTCAAGAACAAGAGATCAATTTACAAGTAAATCATGAAGTGATTAAGTGGATCGTGGAAGAAGGTACAGACGCAGCTTTCGGAGCAAGACCGTTGAAACGTTTTATACAAAGAAATTTAGAAACTGCTGTTGCAAAATTATTAATCGCTGGTACTGTTCTTCCAGGAAGTACAATTGTAGCAACCATTGAAGATAATCAATTAATGATTAAATAAGAAAACAGCTCCCATATTTTGGGAGCTGTTTTTATTGGTTTAAAGACATTATAACGCATACAACCTGGAATTGCGCTGCCGCACGCCACCATAGTCTAGTAGCAATATAGCTCCAAATTTGCATCTTCAGAAGCATTCAAAATAAATAGAAATTCATATCCTTTAACTGATTCTTATGTTTTTTAAGAGGGTTACGGATAGACAATCGCCATAAAACTACCGAAAAAAGAGGAGGCTCGTGACACAGTCACGAGCCTCCTCTAAAAAAACACGGTAAGCACTATTGTGCTTTTCTTAATGATGTTCTGGTGTTGCTACTGGATCATTTGGAAGGATTGCAGAAATAAGGATAACCAAAATTGCAACCGGGATTGACATGATTAAGCCGTTGTTAAGATCAAATTCTACGTTTTGTACAGAGCTAACAACGTAATTTAACATAGAAACTAGTATTACGGACCATACAAGTGTCATAATATATTTCATTTCATTCACCTCAAGCTATTTTTACTACGTTAATCATATCATAACCCTTCCTAATTCAAAAGAATATTTACGATTTCAAACTATGTTGTTGAAAAATGTTCATATATTCGGTATTATTATTACCAGGTACTAATAATAGATTATAAGAAAAGGGGAACTTTCGTGAATGCTGGAATAATTGGTTTAGGAACTTATTCACCTGAGCATATTTTAACTAATGCAGACCTTGAGAAAAAAGTAGATACATCCGATGAATGGATTAGAACTAGAACTGGTATAGAAGAAAGAAGAATTGCAGGAGAGGAAGAAAACACTTCTCATTTAGCGTATAAAGCAGCAAAAGAAGCAATCGAGAATGCTGGAATATCTCCTGAGCAAATTGGTCTTATTCTTGTTGCAACAGTTACACCTGATCAACCGTTTCCAAGTGTTTCCTCCATGTTGCAATATCAGCTAGGTGCAACAAATGCAGCGGCAATGGATCTGTCTGCAGCTTGTGCAGGATTTATATATGGGTTGGTTACTGCAAAACAATTCGTAGAATCTAATGCATATTCACATGTGTTAGTAGTAGGAGTTGAAAAACTTTCTAAGATAACAGATTGGGAAGATCGTAATACAGCTGTGTTATTTGGTGATGGAGCAGGAGCTGCAGTTGTGAGTAAAGTATCAGAAGGACGAGGAATCTTGTCATTCGAGCTTGGCGCAGATGGTAGTGGTGGTAAGCATTTATACCAAGATGGACCTTATCTTGCTATGAATGGTAGAGAAGTATTTAAGTTTGCCGTTAGACAAATGGGTGAGTCTGCAGTTAATGTAACAGAGAAAGCCGGTTTAACAAAAGAAGACATCGATATGTTAATACCACACCAAGCAAATATTCGTATAATGGATGCTTCAAGAGAAAGATTAGGACTCCCTGTTGAAAAAATGTCTAAAACAATCCATAAGTATGGAAATACATCATCAGCATCTATTCCACTGTCATTAAAAGATGAAGTTAACAATGGGAAAATAAAAGATGACGATATCATAGTGATGGTAGGTTTTGGTGGCGGATTAACTTGGGGTGCTATTACATTAAAGTGGGGAAAATAATAAATGAACTTCGGAAGGATGAATATTCATGACGAAACGTAGAGTAGTAGTAACAGGAATTGGGGCAGTTACTCCGCTTGGAAATGATATAGAAACAACTTGGTCTGGTATTAAAGAAGGTAAATCTGGTGTAGGAATGCTTACACGACTTGACGCAAGTCAGTTCCCAGCAAAAGTAGCAGCTGAAGTAAAAGACTTTGATATTGAGAAATATATTGAGAAAAAAGATGCACGTAAGATGGATCGCTTTACACACTATGCGCTTGCAGCATCTATCATGGCTGTAGAAGATGCTAATTTAACAATTACGGAGGAATTAGGCCTTCGAACTGGGGTTTGGATTGGTTCTGGTATTGGTGGTATGGAAACATACGAAGCACAGTTCCGTGTATTTTTAGAAAAAGGTGCTCGACGTGTTAGCCCGTTTTTTGTACCTATGATGATTCCGGATATGGCAGCAGGTCAAGTTTCAATTCATTTTGGAGCAAAAGCTGTTAATTCCTGTACTGTAACTGCGTGTGCTTCGGGTACAAACTCCATTGGAGATGCATTTAAAGTTATAGAACGTGGAGATGCAGATGTAATGATAACAGGCGGTGCAGAATCCCCAATTACACATATGTCTGTAGCTGGATTTTGTTCAAACACGGCACTTACATTAAATACAGATCCACAAACTGCTTCTAGACCATTTGATGCAAACCGTGATGGATTTGTTATTGGTGAAGGTGCTGGGATTATCATTTTAGAAGAGTATGACCATGCAGTAGCACGCGGAGCAAAAATATATGCTGAAATTATTGGTTATGGATCAACTGGTGATGCACATCATATAACTGCTCCAGCGCCAGAAGGAGAAGGGGCAGCTCGTGCTATGCAACAAGCACTTGAAGATGCTGGAGTTACTCCTGAACAAGTTGATTATATTAATGCGCATGGTACGAGTACACCATATAATGATCAATTCGAAACGATGGCTGTGAAATCTGTTTTCGGTGAACATGCATATAAATTAGCAATGAGTTCTACTAAATCTATGACAGGCCATTTGCTTGGGGCAGCTGGTGGGGTTGAAGCGATATTCACTGTGTTAGCTTTAAAAGAAGGAATATTGCCACCAACGATGAATTTAGAAACACCTGATCCAGAATGTGATTTAGACTATGTTCCAAATGAAGCTAGAGAAGCAAATATTCAATATGCAATGAGCAATTCTTTAGGCTTTGGTGGTCATAATGCATCTATACTTTTCAAAAAATAATTATTAAATTTAATAAAAATTTATAATAATAAATGGTTTTTATTTACAAAAAAATATCTAAAAAAGAGAGTATTTTCCAAGAAAAAATGGAAAATACTCTTTTTGTTTTGACTAAAGAAATTGCATTTGTTTCAACTGTTTAGCAGGTTGAATCATTAAAGTAAGCTCATTATTTTTACCAATTCCATGTCGAAATTTGTAGAATGTAACATTGCTATTTATTCTATTTAAAAATTTTTTACATTAATAAAATGTAATAAAAACTGTTGATAAGATTGAATTAGTAGATAATTTTACATTTTCAAAAAAGAGTAAATTAATGAAATAATTAAAAAAATGTATTGCGATTGTAACAAACCTGTAATAGAATTTACACTTAAGAGTTGAATTAACAGAAAAATTGAAATTTAGGGTTGTGTATACAGTTAAAAAATCCATTTCATTAGTTAACGAAAAATTCCATAGAATAAATCAGGAGCTAAAAGCAGAAGGTTGCCTACATCGAAAGGAGCTTAATGATAATTATGACTGGTGAACTTTTAAAGATTAATGACTTACACACTGGTTTTAGAATCAAAGATACATATTATGATGCAGTTGATGGCGTATCGATTACATTAAAGAAAAATGAGATTCTTGCAATTGTTGGAGAATCCGGATGTGGGAAAAGTACATTAGCAACATCGATTATAGGGCTTCATGACCACATAAAAACTAGAGTACAAGGTGAGATTAATTACAACGGAGTGAACCTAGCGACCCTTGATGAAGAACAATTTAATAAAGTAAGAGGCGAAGAGATAGGGATGATCTTCCAAGATCCATTATCAGCATTAAATCCTCTTATGCGAATTGGAGAACAAATTGAAGAAAGTTTAATATTTCATACAAAAATGACAAAAGAGGTTCGGGATAAACGAGTAATTGAATTACTTAACCAAGTTGGGATTCCTAACCCTGAGCGTGTTGCTAGACAATTTCCTCATCAGCTTTCTGGTGGAATGAGACAAAGGGTTATTATTGCAATTGCCATTTCATGTAAACCAAAAGTAATAATTGCCGATGAACCGACAACTGCATTAGATGTTACGATTCAAGCACAAATACTGGATCTCTTAAAAGATTTACAAGCAGAAACAGAAGCAGGAATTATTTTAATTACACATGATTTAGGTGTTGTAGCAGAAGTAGCCGATCGCGTTGCGGTTATGTATGCAGGTCAAATTATTGAAGAAGCACCTGTGCATGAATTATTCTCAAATCCACAACATCCGTACACAAGATCATTATTCAACTCAATACCGCAAATGAACAGTGAAAATGAAAGGCTACAAGTTATTCAAGGAATGGTGCCATCTCTTATGAAACTTCCACGTAATGGATGTAGGTTTTCTGCACGAATCCCATGGATTCCAGCGATAGCTCATGAAGAAAATCCAACACTTCATGAAATTTCTCCAGGTCATTTAGTTAGATGTACTTGCTGGAAACACTTTCACTTTGAAGGTGAAGAGGGAGGTATAGCAAGATGAGCTTTATGAAAATCAATGATTTACAAGTCCATTATCCTATTAGAGGTGGATTTTTTAATACAGTAATAGACAATGTCTATGCAGTAGATGGGATCAACTTGGAATTTGAAAAAGGAAAAGCCTATGGATTAGTTGGTGAATCTGGTTGTGGTAAATCAACTACTGGTAAAGCGATTATTGGATTAGAAAAAATTACCTCCGGTGAGATTATATATGAGGGAGAGAACGTGACGCATAAGCGTCGAAGTCTAAATTCTTCCTATAATCGAGATATTCAAATGATATTTCAAGATGCACACTCTAGTTTAAATCCTAGGAAACGAGTTCAAGACATTATTGCGGAACCAATTCGAAATTTTTTGAAATTATCTCCAGATGAAGAAAAACGTAAAATCAACGAACTTCTAGCGATAGTTGGTATGAGTGAAGATGTGAAATTAAAATATCCCCATGAGTTTTCGGGAGGACAAAAGCAAAGAATCGGTATAGCCCGAGCGATCTCATGTAATCCCAAATTGATCATAGCAGATGAACCAGTTTCCGCCCTTGATCTTTCTGTGCAGGCTCAAGTTCTTAACTTTATGAAAGATATCCAACAGGAATTTGGACTTAGCTATTTGTTTATATCACATGACTTAGGTGTAGTGAAACATATGTGCGACCATATATCAATTATGTATAAAGGACGTTTTGTTGAGTCTGGAAATCGAAATGATATTTATAATAATCCTCAACATATTTATACAAAGCGTTTATTATCTGCCATACCAGATGTAAATCCGATAGGGCGAGACATACGAAAAAGAGAAAGAATTAAAGTTGAATCAGATTATGTTGTAAACCATAGAAGTTATTACGATGAAAATGGGAAAGTATATGATTTAAAACAATTAAACGAATCACATCAAGTAGCGATGAATGCTCATGAAAAGGGGGGCATTTAATATGTGGAAAACAATCGTAAGACGAGTATTAATCATGATTCCACAGTTACTAGTCTTAAGTTTATTAATATTTTTTATGGCAAAATTTATGCCTGGTGATCCCTTTACTGGGATGATTACACCAGATACAGATCCAGCTCGGATTGAGGAACTTCGCGAAAAAGCAGGTTTAAATGATCCATGGTACGTACAGTATACTACGTGGATTACCAATGCTGTACAAGGCGATTTAGGAAAAAGTTACACGTATAAAATTGGAGTTTCTACTTTAATAGGAGAACGGGCATTAAATACATTTTGGTTATCTTTAGTAAGTGTCATTTTGTTATATTTACTAGCTATTCCTTTAGGGGTTTTAGCAGGCCGTTACCAAGATACCTTTTTAGACAAAACGGTCGTATTGTATAGTTTTGTTACTTATGCGATTCCGACATTCGTTCTAGCATTAATCTTCTTATTTATTTTTGGCTATCAGCTTCACTGGTTTCCAACAGTAGGTAGTGTAGATATTAAATATGATACAGGGACCTTTGGATACTTTTGGAGTAAGCTTTATCACATGCTCTTACCTGCTATTACGACAGCGATACTAGGTACAACTAGCGTTATTCAATATTTACGTTCTGAAATTATTGACGCTAAGGCCTTGGATTATGTGCGTACTGCACGAAGTAAGGGAATTCCGATAAGTAAAGTGTATTCTAGACATATTTTTAGAAATTCTTTACTTCCTATTGCAGCTTTCTTCGGATTCACAATTACCGGATTATTGGGTGGTTCGATTTTTATTGAAACAATCTTCGGTTATCCAGGCATGGGACAGTTGTTTATTTCATCTATTCAATCACGTGATTACAGTGTAATTACTGCGCTTGTTATGTTATACGGCTTCTTAACATTATTAGGTAGTCTACTGTCCGATATTATCATGAGTATTGTTGACCCAAGAATTAGGATAGAATAGGCGAATTATGTTAAGGAGAGGTGAATAATATGGAAAAATTAGCAGATGACAAATTAATAGAATTAAACTCTCCTCCAACAGGTATACAAGTGATTTTTAGAGAGTTTAAAAAAGATAAATTAGCAATGTTTTCACTGATATCACTCATCGTTGTAATTATCGGAGTTTTTATATGGGCTTGGCTTATTGACCAAGAAACTTTAATGCGTGTAAGCCTAAGAGATAAATATGCTGCACCAGGAGACAAATTCTTTTTAGGAGCTGACCAGGGCGGCAAAGATATTCTGGGACAGTTAGTTATTGGAGCTAGAAATAGTATTGCGATTGCTATCTCGATTACACTGATCACAGGTGTTATTGGAGTAATTATTGGTCTGGTATGTGGTTATTTCGGTGGCTGGATTGATAACATTTTTATGCGTATCATTGATTTCTTTATTACTATCCCTTCTTTAATGCTGATTATAGTTTTTGTTACGATTGTCCCTAAATACACAGTGCCCGTGTTCATTCTAATCATGAGTATTTTTTTGTGGACATCTACAGCTAGGCTAGTTCGAAGTAAAGCTTTATCGGAGAGTAGGCGAGATTATGTAAACGCATCAAAAACAATGGGTACTCGAGGATTCTTTATCATTTTTAAAGAAATCATGCCAAATCTAAGTTCCATTTTAATAGTTGAGTTAACTCTAAATTTTGCTGGTAATGTTGGTATAGAAACAGGATTATCATTTCTTGGATTTGGATTACCACCTCAAACACCAAGCTTAGGAACACTTGTAAGCTATGCAAATAATCCGCTTGTATTGCAAGAAAAATGGTGGGTTTGGTTACCTGCATCATTATTTATATTGTTAATGATGCTTGGAATCAACTATGTAGGTCAAGCATTACGCCGCTCAGCTGATGCGAAGCAACGACTAGGCTAAACCCAACCAAAGTATGTAGTGGTATTAGACGTTTAACGTTTGATATATAAATTAAAGAGAATAATAAGGAGGAAACAGAATGAATAAAAAGCTTTGGGCTTTACTTGCAATTCTTTTAGCTTTTATGCTAGTCCTTGGTGCATGTAATCAGGATACAAAAGAAGGCTCTGAAGGTACAAAAACAGAAGACACTTCAAAAACTGAAGATGGTAAAGAAGAAGATACAGAAGAAGGGGAAGAGCCAGCAGCTGATGATTCAGCATTATTTCCATTAGATGTAACAAATGATGGGGATGCAGTTACAGGTGGTACACTAAAAGTTGCTATGGCTAAAGATGAGCCTTTCCAAGGTATATTCTCTTATGTATTATACGAGGATGCTTACGATGATGATATTATGAAATTCGCATCTAACTCACTTTTCGAAACAGACGGTGACTTTTTAATAACTGATGCAGGTATTGCAAGTATGACTGTAGATCAAGAAAACAACAAAGCTACAATAAAAATTCGCGAGGGTGTAAAATGGTCTGACGGGGAACCACTTAAGATCGAGGATTTAATCCAACCCTACTTAATCATCGGACATAAAGATTATACTGGTGTGCGTTATGACGTGGATTTCCAAAATATTATTGGTGCTGTTGAATACCATGATGGTAAAGCAGACACAATTTCGGGTCTAAAGAAAGTAGATGAAACAACATTAGAAATTTCATTTAATAAATTATCTCCGGCTATCTTTAGTGGTGGGGATGGACTTTGGGGTTACGCTGAGCCAAGCCATATTATTAAAGATATTCCAGTTGCAGAACTTGTAGAGAGTGATGCAGTTCGTAAAAATCCAGTTACTTTAGGTGCTTTCAAATTTGATAAAATTGTACCTGGAGAATCAGTACAATTTGTAGCAAATGAACACTTCTGGAAAGGTAAACCGAAATTAGACGGAGTTCTAGTGAAAATTGTACCAACAAGCTCAATTTCAGTAGCAATACAACAAGGTGAGTATGATATTGCTTCAAGTTTCAGTGCTTCAAAAATGGAAGAAATCAAAGACTTTGATAATATCGAAGTATTAGGTCGTCAAGAGCTTTACTATGCTTACCTTGGTTTCAAACTTGGTAAATACGATTTTGAAAATAGCACAGTAGTAACTGATATTGAAGGTTCTAAAATGGGAGATGTAAAATTACGTCAAGCAATGGGTTACGCAATCGATGTTGAACAAGTTGCAGAAGTATTTTATGGTGGATTACGTGAACGTGCGAACTCTTTAATCCCTCCAGTATTTGAATCATTCTATGATTCTTCTTTAGAAGGATATAAATACGATCCGGACAAAGCAAACGCATTGTTAGATGAAGCAGGATACAAGGACACAAATGGCGATGGAATTCGCGAAGACAAAGCAGGTAAGCCATTAGAAATTAAATTTGCTACTATGGCTGGCGATGATATTGCAGAAGACATCACTCAATTTTACTTACAAAACTGGAAAGATGTTGGTTTAAACGTAACATTGACTACAGGTCGTACGATTGAGTTCAATAGCTTCTATGATAAAGTTGAGGCAGACGATCCAGAAATCGATATTTTTATGGCAGCATGGGGTACAGGTACAAACCCATCACCATCAGGATTATACTCAAAAACTGCTCAATATAACTTTAGCCGTTATTCTTCTGATTTCTTAGAAACAACGTTAACTAATATCGACTCACCAAAGGCATTCGATTCAGAATACCGCGCGAAAGAATTCCGTGCATGGCAAGAGTACATGGCTGAACAAGCGCCAGTTATTCCGACTATGTATCGTTATGAGTTAGTACCAGTTAACAAACGTGTGAAAAACTGGAGCATTGATTATACTAATGAATCTTTCAGTAATTTGCAAGAGGTTGAACTAGTATCAGATACAGGTGTTAAATCTACAAAATAATTCTTGAAAAGCGTAGAAGGCTGCATACGAAATAATATAAAAAACCGTTCCTTAACGAAAGTTTAGGAACGGTTTTTCATATGGTTAAATAAGGAGTGATAAAAATTAGACTTTTACTTTTTTTAATCAGTTATGGAATAGCAATAATCACCTGTTCCAATCTAGTGCTCTATCTAAACTTTTTATCTCTAGGATACTCTTTCAGTTCTGTCATCATGTATATTTTCCAAACAAATGACTTTATCATTTTTTGCTTTTCGCTTATTTCCTTAACGGTTATCGTTTTCTACCAAGGCCCATTGCGGATTCCATCTTAGAAAGTGTTTCTCTTGCAAGCTTATTTGCTTTATCGGCTCCACGGTCTAAGATATCATCTAGTTCTGAAGAGTTTAATAACTCTTCGTAGCGGGCTTGAATTGGAGCAAAATGGTCGATGATGACTTGAGCAACTGATGCTTTAAAGTCTCCATATCCTTTACCATTATATTTTTGTACAAGCGATTCAATTGAAACATCCGTTAATGCGGATTCAATTGATAATAGGTTTGAAACGCCAGGTTTGTTTTCCGGGTCAAATGCAACAATTCCTTCAGAATCAGTCACAGAACTTTTTATTTTCTTTTCAATTTCTTTTGGTGTATCAAGAATACGAATGGTTGCTTTTTGATTTGGATCAGATTTACTCATTTTCTTTAATGGGTCTTGAAGTGACTTAATACGAGCTCCACTTTTCGGTAATTGTATTTCAGGGATAGTTAGAATTTCACCATAACGTTTGTTAAATCGTTCTGCCAAATCACGAGTTAATTCGACATGTTGTTTTTGGTCATCGCCAACTGGGACAATATTTGATTGATACAAAAGAATATCTGCAGCCATTAATGGTGGGTATGTTAATAACGCAGCTGATACAGCATCTTTTCCATCGGATTTATCTTTAAACTGTGTCATTCTTTCTAATTCACCAATATAGGAAATGCATTGCATAATCCAACCTGCTTGTGCATGTGCAGGAACTTCTGATTGTATGAATAATGTTGATTTTTCTGGATCGATCCCTACGGCAAGATACAATGCCGCAAGTGAACGAATATGTTTGCTTAATTCTTGTGGATCTTGGGCAACAGTGATTGCATGTTGATCGACGATACAAAATACACAATCATAATCATCTTGGAGTGCAATAAATTGTCTGAACGCACCAATATAATTACCTAGAGTAATGGTTCCTGTTGGCTGCACACCTGAAAATAACTTTTTCATTTTCTTCTTCCTCCTTAAAATAAAAAAACATCATACATCCCTAAAAAAGGGACGAATGATGTATTATCCGTGGTACCACCCAGTTTGCTAAAAGTAAATTAGCCACTCTTCTTCGTAACGTGAAGGGGACGGTATATGCTACTTCAAGTTCACATATACTGCTCAGAAGCCCATTCCATTTGATGTATGTTCTGCTTGCACCAACCGCAGACTCTCTAAACATACAAGTCAAATATACTTTTCTTCGTCAAAGCATATTATAGTGTTTTGAACATTATAGTATAGAAGAAACTCAAAAATCAAGCTGAAAACTTAACTATAATAAACGAACAGAGCTATACACATACAGAATAAGCTAGACAATCCTAAAGCGATAATAGGCTTGTGTGGAAAGGAGAAAATTTCTGATGGTAACCGCATTTCACTGGCATGCTTTTTAAAATGTTTAGGAGTGAATACCTTCCTTGTGCTTTCTGTAAAGAAGTCAAAAAAACCTCCTGATACAACATATGTCAGAAATCCAAAAAACGTTATGGTTCCTCCAACATAGAAAGACATATTGGCATATGAAACTAGGTTTAATTTTCCATATACTATGATAATAAGAATGAAAATTAGGAGTTGTAATCCTAAAAAGTAAACAATTTTTGTCTTCATATTTCACCTCTACAAGATTTGATTATAGAAGATTTAATAGAATTAATCAAAATTTTAGAGAAATAGTTGTAAAAAACTCGCAAATCTTTTACCAAAGATTCACAATTGTTAGGACAATGTAATGATTTTGTTACAATAATGTAAAAAAAATTCCGAAAAACCTGTACAAGTCTTTCTGAAAATGTATAATAATTAATGTAATGAATTTTTTCTGACTATTTAAAGGAGGTTATTCTTTTGAAGAATAGCAAGTTTTTATGGCTTTTTAGCCTTCTGTTAGTTCTTAGTATTTTCCTTGCTGCTTGTGGCGACAAAGAAGAAGGTGCTACTACAACTACAGAAAAAGAAGAAGATCCAGCAACAACAGAAGAAGTAACAGTAGATGAGGAGCAAGTTCTTAATTTAATTCAAACTGCTGAAATTCCAACAATGGATTCAGCTTTAGTAACTGATGCAGTTGGATTTGATCTACTAAACAATGTAAACGAAGGTTTATATCGTTTGAATGAAGAAAACGTTCCTATCCCTGCAATGGCAGAGGGTGAGCCAACAGTTTCTGAAGATGGATTAGTTTATACGTTCAAATTACGTGACGCTAATTGGTCTGATGGAACTCCAGTAACTGCGAATGACTTTGAATTTGCCTGGAAACGTGCTATGAATCCAGATACTGCATCTGAATACGGTCCATACATGATGGGTGGAGTTATTAAAAACGCTACTGAAATTTCAGAAGGAGCGGTTGAGTACACTGAATTAGGTGTTAAAGCTCTTGACGAAAAAACGTTAGAAGTAACGCTTGAAAAACCAACTCCATATTTCTTATCACTTATGTCATTTGGAACATTCTTACCACAAAAAGAAGAGTTCGTTACAGCGCAAGGTGAAAACTATGCGAAAAACTCAGAATCAGTTTTATACAATGGACCATTTACACTTGCTAACTGGGACGGAACAGGTCTTTCTTGGCAATTACTTAAAAATGAGCAATACTGGGATAAAGATACTGTTAAACTTACAGAAATCAATTACGACGTAGTTAAAGAAGATGCTACTAGAGTAAACCTTTATACAAATGGTGAAAAAGATCGTGCAACACTTTCTGGTGAATATGCTCTTCAATATGCTAATGATCCAGAAGTAGTAAAAGAAATGGAAGCTACTGTATTCTATTTCAAATATAACCAAGAACGTAATGGAGAAAAAACTCCACTTGCTAACGTAAATATTCGTGAAGCAATCTCAAAAGCATTCAACAAACAAGATTTAGTAGATGTAGTTTTAGCTAATGGTTCTGTACCAGCTAACTACTTAGTACCAAAAGACTTCACTTTCGATGAAGATGGTAATGACTTCCGTGATGTAAACGGCGATATGGCTACTTACAATGTAGAAGAAGCTAAAGCAGCATGGGAAAAAGGTTTAGCAGAACTAGGCGTTAAAGAACTTTCTATCGAAATTCTTGGTGGAGACACTGAACTTTCTAAAAAAATGGATGAGTACTTCAAGTCTCAACTTGAAACAAACCTACCTGGTTTAACTGTTACTCTTAAAGAAGTTCCTTTCAACGTACGTTTAGATCTTGATACAAACCAAGATTACGAGATTCAAGTTGCAGGATGGGGACCAGATTACCAAGATCCTTACACATTCATGAACCTATGGTTAACTGGTGGCGGAAATAACCAAATGTCATACTCTAATCCTGAATATGATAAACTTGTAAATGCTGCAAACAATGAATTAGCTTTAGATCCTGCTGCTCGTTGGCAAGCAATGGCTGATGCTGAAAAAATAGTTATTGATCAAGATTTCGGTATTGGACCAATTTACCAACGCGGTATAATGGCACTTCAAAAACCATATGTTAAAGGTATTGTTACTCACTCATTCGGTGGAGACTATAGCTACAAATGGGCTTATATTGAAGGTAAAAACTAATAATCATTTAAGAATATTAGAGTTTTAAAATCTCATAAGTAGAGAGTATATAGTGTCCTTTTTGGATCATATACTCTCTTTTTAAATGAATCAGAATTCACCAAATATTTTATTATTTTTTTCGACTTTGACAATTACTAGACTTATCTGTTTATATAATAATAGATTATTATAATCTATTAAAAAATTCTATTTAGGAGGTGCTAAGATGGCCAAATATGTTTTTCGACGAGTGGTTTATGCCTTGATAACATTTTTCTTAATTGCAACGGCGACGTTTTTCTTAATGAAGGCGCTTCCAGGTTCCCCAATTAGTTCTGCTTCTAAACTAACCCCTTCACAACTTGCGATAGTAGAAGCGAAATATGGATTAGATCAACCAGTAGCAGTCCAGTACGGTAAATACATGCTAAACTTAGCTCAAGGTGATTTAGGTAACTCTTTCCAATTCAAAAATGCAAATGTCACCGATTTAATAATAAATCGATTAGGACCATCTTTTCTTCTTGGTTCACAAGGTTTAATATTAGGTGTTGCTATTGGAATAATGTTAGGTATGATTGCCGCATTGCGACAAAATACAATTTGGGATTACGGTAGTACATTAATAGCTATTATCGGGATCTCCATTCCATCTTTCGTTTTTGCGACTTTTCTTCAGTATTGGTTAGGTGTCAAGTGGGAAATATTCCCTGTAGCTTTATGGAAAGATGGTTGGATGTCGAGTGTGCTACCATCAATTGCTCTTGCAATGGGACCACTTGCTACGGCTTCTCGTTTTATCCGAACAGAAATGATTGAAGTATTAAGTTCGGATTATATAACTCTTGCGAAATCTAAAGGTGCTAGTGGTTTTGAAATTGCTTTTAAGCATGCTTTTAGAAATGCATTAATTCCATTAGTAACAGTATTAGGACCATTAGCCGCAGGATTACTTACAGGTTCTCTTGTTATTGAACAAATATTTGCTATTCCAGGTATTGGTGAGCAATTCGTTAAATCGATTATGTCCAATGACTTTTCTATAATAATGGGAACAACATTGTTCTTCTCTGCGTTCTTAATTGTCGTAATATTCATAGTAGATATTCTATATGGAATTATTGACCCACGTATTCGTTTATCAGGAGGTAATAAATAATGAGTCAAGAAATAAAAAACCTACCTGCTGATGCTTTTGAAAGGGTTCATCTTGATAGTACCCAAGCTGAGCGAATTTCTAAACCTAGTGTGAGTTTTTGGCAAGATGCTTGGTTAAGATTACGCAAAAATAAAGCTGCGATTGTTAGTATTTTTATTTTGGTATTTATTATTATCATGTCTTTTGTGGGACCTATGATAAGTCCACATGATGCCGAAACACAGACAATTACACATGCAAACTTACCACCTAAAGTTCCAGGTATTGAAAAACTAGGAATAATGGATGGTGTTGGTACTCTAGCAGGTAAAGAAGTAGATTTATATGAAATGAAAAAAGTAGATACGTACTATTGGTTTGGTACAGATGGTCTTGGGCGAGATACTTTTTCACGTGTGTGGGAAGGGACTCAAATTTCATTATTCATTGCATTCATTGCTGCTTTGATTGATGTGGTAATTGGTGTTGCTTACGGTGGTATCTCCGGATATTATGGAGGCCGTATTGATGATATTATGCAACGGATTGTGGAAATCCTTATTGGTATTCCAAATTTAGTAATTGTCATTCTAATGCTACTATTCCTGGAACCTGGTGTAACAGCGATTATTATCGCTATTACTTTAACAGGATGGACCGGAATGTCTCGAATTGTTCGTGGTCAAGTCTTAAAATTCAAGAATCAGGAATTTGTCCTTGCATCACGAACTCTAGGAGCAACCAATGGTAGAATCATTACCAAACATATATTACCTAATATAATGGGTGTTATTATTATTAATACAATGTTTACTATTCCAACTGCCATTTTCTTTGAAGCTTTTTTAAGCTTTATAGGATTAGGTTTACAACCACCTGATGCATCATTGGGGACATTAATAAATGATGGTTACAAGTTAATTAAATTCCAACCACATATTTTATTGTATCCTGCGTTAATATTAAGCTTATTGATGGTAGCATTTAACTTATTGGGTGATGGTTTACGTGATGCGTTTGATCCGAAGATGAAAGACTAAAAGGAGGAAAGCCGAGATGGAAAAAATATTAGAAGTAAAAGACTTGGAGCTTTCCTTCCATACTTTTGCAGGAGAAGTTAAAGCTATTCGTGGCGTTAATTTCGACTTATTAAAAGGGGAAACTCTTGCAATTGTTGGAGAGTCTGGTTCTGGAAAGTCAGTTACAACAAAAGCAATTATGCGCTTATTACCTGAACATAGTTCAGAATTTAAAAATGGTCAAATTCTTTTTAACGGGAAAGACTTAACTAAATTAACGGATAAAGAAATGCAGAAGATTCGCGGGAAAGATATTTCAATGATCTTCCAAGATCCTATGACATCCTTGAATCCTACTATGACAATAGGCAAACAAATTATGGAGCCTATTTTGAAACATCAAAAAGTTAGTAAGACCGAAGCTCGTAAAATTGCTGTAGACCTATTACGTTTAGTAGGAATGCCGAAACCTGAAGCACGTATTAAACAGTATCCTCATCAATTTTCTGGGGGACAACGTCAACGTATTGTTATTGCAATAGCTTTGGCTTGTAATCCACAAATACTTATTGCAGATGAGCCTACTACTGCACTGGACGTTACTATTCAAGCACAGATTTTAGAGTTAATGAAAGATCTTCAGAAGAAAATTGATACATCAATTATATTCATTACACATGATTTAGGAGTTGTAGCGAACGTAGCAGATAGAGTGGCGGTTATGTACGGTGGACGAATCGTAGAGATTGGAACGGTTGATGAACTTTTCTATAATCCACAACATCCATATACATGGGGACTATTAAGTTCTATGCCTTCTCTAGATGTGACGGAAGAAAAACTGTATGCAATTCCAGGAACTCCTCCGGATTTATTGTATCCCCCAAAAGGAGATGCATTTGCATTACGTAGTGACTATGCATTGAAAATCGATTTAGAAGAAGCACCACCATTCTTTAAAGTAAGTGATACACATTATGCAGCAACTTGGTTATTACATCCAGACGCGCCTCAAGTAGAACCACCTGTATCAATTGTGGAGCGAATGAAAAAATTCCCGGGAAGCCGCTATTATAATGGAACTGAAGGAGGTACTTACTAATGGCTGAAAAATTACTAGAAATTAAAAATTTAAAGCAATATTTCAATCCAGGTAAGCCAAACGAAGTTCGAGCGGTAGATGATATAAGCTTTGATATTTATAAAGGTGAAACACTAGGTCTTGTTGGAGAATCGGGTTGTGGAAAATCTACAACAGGTCGTACTATTATTCGTCTTTACGATGCAACAGATGGCGAAGTAATTTATGATGGTGTAAATGTTCACGATAAAAAATCTAAACAAGATTTAAAAATATTTAATCGCAAAATGCAAATGATTTTCCAAGACCCTTATGCTTCATTAAATCCACGTATGAAAGTATTGGATATTATTGCAGAAGGTTTAGATATTCATGGTCTAGTGAAAAATCCAAAAGAACGTAAAGAACGCGTAGTGGAATTATTAGAGACAGTAGGTTTAAATCGTGAACATGCTGATCGCTATGCACATGAGTTTTCTGGTGGTCAACGTCAACGTTTAGGAATTGCAAGAGCACTTGCAGTAAATCCTGAGTTTATTATTGCCGATGAGCCTATCTCAGCTCTTGATGTTTCTATTCAAGCGCAGGTTGTTAACTTATTAAAGGAATTGCAAAAAGAAAAAGGATTGACGTATTTGTTTATAGCCCATGACTTATCGATGGTTAAATACATTTCAGACAGAATTGGTGTAATGTATTTTGGTAAATTGGTCGAGCTAGCTCCTGCGGAGGATTTATATAACAATCCTCTACATCCATATACTCAATCTTTATTATCCGCTATTCCGCTTCCGGATCCTGATTATGAACGCACTCGTGTTCGTAAATCATATGATCCTTCTTCTCATAACTATCAAGACGGAGAAGAAGTAGCTATGCGTGAAATTACACCTGGGCATTTTGTTTATTGCTCAGAAAAAGAATATGTGGCATTAAAGGCAGCTGCAAGCGCACGTTTATAGTTTGTTTAAACGGTCATTCTAATTGGAATGGCCGTTTTTTATTATATATATTCTTTCAATCTATAAGTACTACTGATAGAATGAATAAATAAAGCAGAAAGGAAGTCTATAACATATGAAGAATTCTTTAAGATTGTTAACAACATTTGGCATTGCAACTACACTTATTATTCCTACTTCTGTGTCTGCCGAAGGCAATTTGTTCTCGGAAAGCTTTTCACCTAAAGAATATAGCTTTCAAGCAATTGACGAGTCTCTCGTTTCCACTTCCAAGTTATTCATATATGATTCTGGGCTTAAATTTGCATATCCAGATGCAGTAAGAGGGGTATATGTGACTGGTCATTCCGCAGGAGGCTCTAGATTTAACGATTTAGTAAAACTGATGGACTCCACTGAACTAAACGCTATGGTAATAGATATAAAAGATGACTTTGGAAATTTAACATACATACCAAAGGAGGATTCATCTTTAGCAAAGTATGAAATTGGCAAACCATACATAAAGGACCCTCAAGCAATGTTGAAAACAATGGAAGAGAAACAAATTTATCCGATTGCTCGAGTAGTAGTTTTTAAAGATACAGAGCTTGCTGAAATGAAACCAGAATGGTCGTTTGTGGAAGGAGATTCTGTGTGGAAAAATGGAAGAGGTGAAGCATTCGTTAATCCATTTTTACAAGAAGTATGGGATCATAACGTCCAAATTGCAATTGAAGCTGCTAAAATGGGTTTTAAAGAAATTCAATTCGACTACGTACGTTTCCCCGAGGGATTTGAAAAAAGAGATAGCACGCTCAAATACAACATGGGGGACTATGAAACTTCAGAGCTTGATCCTGTGCAAAGACGAGTACAAGCCGTTACAGATTTTGTTGCCTATGCTAAGGAAAAATTGGAACCTTACGGAGCACAAGTATCTGTAGATATTTTTGGTTATTCTGCAACACTTCCTGAAGCACCAGGCATTGGACAAAACTTTTCTAAAATATCGGCAAACGTAGATGTCATTTCATCTATGATATATCCAAGTCATTGGACATCTTATTTTGGGATTGCTAAACCAGATCTCGAACCTTATCGATTAGTTCAGGAATATGCTAAGGTAGAGAATGCTAAATTGGGAGAACTGAAAAATCCACCAATATCACGACCTTGGCTACAGGATTTTACTGCTTCTTATTTAGGTGCTGGCAATTATCAAACGTATGGTAAGGAAGAAGTAGAAGCACAAATTAAAGCGTTAAATGAAGCAGGTATTAAAGAATTTTTACTTTGGAATGCTGGCAATAAGTATTCTCCAGGGGTGGATTACACACCAAATTGAAGCATTTATGAAGAAACACAAGATGAAAATCTTGTGTTTTTTTTATTTTTTGAAACCTTTTTTCATCAAAAACGTACTATTAAGTATAACAGGCATTTTCAATTTGACTTTTCTAATTGAGAATAATATCAAAAAATATTTTTAAGTAGGTTTAAATAAGAAAAGAGATGGGTATAAGGTAAACATAGAGTAATTTGTCCTTTAATAGCAAGAAGAGCTTATATTTTCAACGAATTTGTGTCTAGGTATATAAATAGTAAAAAAATTTTTATAAACATATTTTAATTAATATAAAATTGGTGTATACTTTAAAAGTAAAGTTCTTACATTAAACTAATTATAATCTACTTCATATAACACAATCACTAATTGAAAGGAAGTGTTTTTATTGATGGTTACATTATTTACTTCACCAAGTTGTACTTCTTGTAGAAAAGCAAAAGCATGGTTAGAAGAGCATGATATTCCTTATACAGAGCGTAACATTTTTTCTGAACCACTTAGCATAAGTGAAATAAAAGAGATTTTACGAATGACAGAGGATGGGACTGATGAAATTATCTCAACTCGTTCTAAAATATTCCAAAAATTAAATGTTGATGTGGAAAGCTTACCACTTCAACGTCTATATGAGTTAATTCAAGAGTATCCTGGATTATTACGCCGTCCAATCATTTTAGATGAAAAACGATTACAAGTTGGATACAACGAAGACGAAATTCGTCGATTTTTGCCGAGAAAAGTTCGAGCGTATCAATTGCTTGAAGCTCAACGACTTGTAAACTAATAGCAATCTGTATTATTTTAAGGTAATTACCATTTATCTTATTAACTTAATTCTAATTATAAAATGAACAGACGCTAGACAATTTAGGCATTTGCCTGAAAATTGTCTTGCGTTTTTATTTTAGTACTTGCATTGTTACCTAAATTTTCTTACAATGCAGATAGTCTACTTATTATTATGAAAAGGTGAGCATGAATCCTTTTCTTTTTTTATTAAACAACATACAATAGTAGTAGACATTGCAGCAAGAAACGGTCAGAAGCGAAAGGAGATGTGTTAAATGGATATCGAGCGTATCAATGATAACACTTTCAAAGTATACATTTCATACATCGACATTGAAGAAAGAGGCTTCAGCCGAGATGAAATATGGTTTAACAAAGATAAGAGCGAGCAGCTTTTTTGGGAGATGATGGATGAGGTTCATGATGATGATCATTTTGACGATTTAGATGGCCCATTATGGATTCAAGTTCATGCGATGGAAAAAGGTTTGGAAGTAATTGTTACTCGAACGGAAATGACTAAAGGAAATGACCGATCAGAATCAAGTTTTGAATTGGAAGATCAATCAGGAAAAATTTTCAAAAACGGTGTATCAAGTTCTATAGGTCCCCATGAGTTTGAAGACTTTCCAAACTATATGGACGATTTAGAAGAATTACCATCAGATTATACGTTTGTATTTGAAAATTTTGATGACTTGCTCCCTCTGGCTAAAAAAATGGATAAAAAAATAACCCAGTCTTCGTTATATTATTATGAAGATAAATATTACTTGAATGTACACTTTAACTTTGATATGAATGAACTGGTATCTATTCTGGATACGCTAAGTGTTATATCAGAATTTGCTAATAAAACAAATAAAACAATTCATATAATTCAAGAATACGGGAAAGAAATAATAGCAAACGATGCATTTCAAGAACTAAACAAACATTTTTAAACCTTCTGTAATAGAAGGTTTTTTTTTTATTTGAGAACTATTTTCTACTAAAGTCTGTACAATACAAAATATTGTATGGACTTGACTTTTTATCTGAATATTCGTAACTTTGAGTAAGGAGGTGTTTAAATTTCTTACCGCAATTACAAAACATGGAAAGATTTTTGTGCCAGCACACTATACAAAAGAACATCTATCGGAATGTAAGAAGCATACAACTTTTTATTGTCTACAATGCAGAGAAGAAGTCATATTAAAAAATGGACAAATTAATATCCCGCATTTTGCTCACAGAAGTAGTTCGGATTGTGTCAGCTCATTTTCTGAAGGAGAAACCGAAGATCATCTAAACGGTAAACTTCAATTGTTTTCATTTTTTCAACAGAAAAAAGTACAAGCTTATTTAGAGGGATATATACCTTCAATTAAACAGAGACCTGATATATTAATCAAAGACAAGAAGCAGTCCATCGCTATTGAATTTCAATGTAGTCAAATACCTACCTCTCTTGTAATTGATCGGTCAAAAGGCTATAAGAAGCAATCCATAACACCATTATGGATACTAAGAACTCCCCCTATGACTGAGCTCCCTATTAATGACATTGGTATCATGAAGTTATCCGCATTTAAAAAACACTTCTTTGTTAGATATCCTACTGATGGAAAAACCATTATCACCTACTGTCCCCGTACAAAACAATTTCAATATATTTCAAATATGCTTCATATTAAAGCAAATACTTATATTATCAAAACGAAAAAATTATCTATAAACGATCAAACATGGCCATTTGCGGTTTTAAAGCGCATATCAATGGAAGAATTTCAAAAATATCTTTGTCTATATCAAAACCATAGGTTAAAGCATATTAATCACTTGTATTACTATAATAGAAGAGGAATCCAATCTGCCTTTTTACAAGTATGTTATAGATGGAGAATATCTCCATTAAAACTCCCGTTGTTTATTGGAATTCCAACTGCATATGCAGAAGTATTTGGTGTCCATGCAGTGGAATGGCAAATTCAACTTCTTGATTATTTAAAAGAAATAAATGTACCAATTGACTCTGCCAACGTTTCGCATGCTAAGGAATTTATTCGAATCCGACCAATTGGACTAGCGGGAGATGAACAAAAGCTACTAGCTGTAAAAGCTTATATAAATATTTTAAATGAAAGTATGCTTAAAATTGGGGAAGATGGTTATGATGGTCATATCAATTTTCCTAAAATGGTTAAACTATTGTACAGTGATTTTCTTGCATATTAACTAGAAAATTGAGAAAATAAAAAGTGATTCGAAATTCGAAGCAAATGGAAGGGGAGTTCATCATGACTGCAGAAACAAAGAACAAAATCTTATCACGAGAAGAAGTTGATGAGCATTTAACATGGAAATTAGAAGATATTTTTGCTTCTAATGATGTATGGGAAAAGGAGTTCAAGGAAGTTTCAGAGCTATCTAAACAAGCAGCTTCATACAAAGGAACCATTAATAATGGAGCAGACGCACTATTAGCTGTTTTAAAATATAGAGATGAACTAACGGAACGTTTACGCAAACTATATACGTATGCACATATGCGTCATGATCAAGATACAGCAAATAGCACTTATCAAGCAATGGAGAGCCGTATCAAATCCCTTTTTGTAAAGGTTTCCACTGAATTGTCTTTCTTAGTTCCTGAAATATTATCTATAGATGAAGCAATCATTTCGAGTTATTTATCAAAGAATAATGATTTGAAATTATACAACCAGTTGTTAGAAGAAATTAATAAGGAACGCCCTCATGTTCTTTCACAAGAACAAGAAGCACTCCTTGCTCAATATTCCGAAATAGCTGGTGCATCTGCCGATACATTTGGTAAATTAAATAATGCTGATTTAGAATTTCCATTTATAAATGATGAAGATGGTAATGAAATACAACTTACACACGGCAGATATACTCGCTTATTAGAAAGTGAAGATGGAAGAGTACGCGAGGATGCATTCAAAGCGATGTATGACACCTATGGTAAGTTTCGTAATACGTTTGCCTCCACTTTAAGTGGTAATGTGAAAGGGGACAATGTAAACGCAAAGATTAGAAATTATGCTTCTGCTCGTGAAGCCGCAATGTCCCAAAATCATATTCCGGAAAGTGTATACGATAATTTAGTAGGTACGATTAATAAAAATGTGCATTTACTTCATAAATATGTAGGATTACGGAAGAAAGTGTTAGGTGTAGATGAACTTCATATGTGGGATTTATATACACCACTTGTTAAAGAGGTAGATATGGAGTACACGTATGAAGAAGCATGCAATACAATGCTAAAGAGCTTTGAACCACTAGGGGAAGAGTATGTATCCCTAGTGAAAAAAGGATTGGAAAATCGTTGGGTGGACGTTGTAGAAACGAAGGGAAAACGGTCAGGAGCATATTCTTCGGGTTCGTATGGAACAAATCCATATATATTAATGAACTGGCAAAATAACGTGAATAATTTATTCACGTTAGCACATGAGTTTGGACATAGTATACACAGTTATTATACTCGAGCAAATCAACCATATGTTTATGGAGATTATTCTATATTCGTTGCAGAGGTTGCATCAACAAGTAATGAAGCATTGTTAAATGATTACTTGTTGAAAACAATTGAAGATCCTAAAAAACGTATATATTTATTAAATCATTGGTTAGAAGGTTTCCGTGGGACAGTTTTCCGTCAAACAATGTTTGCTGAATTTGAGCATATCATTCACAAACTAGATCAAGACGGAGAAGCCCTTACTGCAGATAAGCTGACAGAGGAATATTACAATTTAAATAAAAAGTATTTTGGTGATGAAATTATTATTGATGAGCAAATTGGACTAGAATGGGCACGCATTCCACATTTCTACTACAATTATTATGTGTATCAATATGCAACAGGATTAAGTGCTGCTACTGCGCTTAGCAATCAAATACTGACAGAGGGCAAGCCAGCAGTTGATCGCTATATTAATGAATTTTTAAAAGCTGGATGCTCAGATTATCCAATTGAAGTGTTGAAAAAGGCTGGGGTAGATATGAATACCGCTGCTCCAATTGAGGAAGCATGTCGTGTGTTCGAAGAAAAACTAAATGAACTAGAGCAGCTGCTTTTAGGAGAATAAGATCGAAAGACTGACATTTTTTATGTCAGTCTCAGACTGTAGACAAAGTATCCCGAGAGTTCGTCTCTCGAGGTACTTTGTCAAATTTTGAAGGTATTTGATTTCAAATTTCCCCTGAATTTTATGTGTGAGTCGTCTCTAAGAGACGTTTTCAACTCGCATTAGGCAGCTCGCCATGTCCAAGTGGCGAGCTTTTTCAAATTCATCGCAGCAAAAGTAAGCATCGCTTGCATAGACAATTTTTTAAGGCCCCGTAAGGTTGTCCAACGCATACCATGCTTTTCTTTCGCATCAGCAAAGACACGTTCAATTGTTTCTTTGCGTTTAGCATATATCTCTTTTACTTCCACATGATGTCGTAGATGTTCCGCTTCCTCCACATACTCTTCCCAAATGTGTCGTTGAATCAGCTTCGTATGATTTTTACTTTCTGTACACTGTGTTAAGAAAGGACAATTTACACAAACCGTTGGTTTGGATTTGTATTGGCGATACCCTTCTTTCGTTGTCGTTGTGTACGCTAGTGGCTGATCATTTGGACAGATATAGGCATTGTGATACTCATCATAAACATACTCCTGTTTACGGAAAAAACCTTCCTTTGTTTTCGGACGAGTGTACGGCAATACAGGTAACATTTGATTCTCTAACAAGAAATTCGTAATCGCAGGTGTTTTATATGCAGCATCGGCTGCCACAGCTATCGGTTTTCCAACATGTTCAATGACCTTTTCGACTAATGGCTGAAGCATATGACTATCGTGTATATTCCCTGGAGTGACAAAGGTGCCTAATACAAATCCTTTTTCGTCTGTCGCCGCATGGAAAGAGTAGGCGAATTGTTTTGTACGTTCATCTTTCACATAGTACCCACTCTCAGGATCTGTCGTACTCTCCTTGATTTCCTTCATTTCATCACGTTCGAACTTCTCAGGGGGGAACGGCTTTTTTCCGTTTTCTTCACGATCTAGATTCAGCTCTTCTTGAAGCTTTTCCTCGTAGGCACGTGTTTCTTTCCTTACGATCTTCTTGTTATACCTGCGTTTATTGGCACTCGCCTTCACATGAGTTGAATCAATGAATACATGGTCTTCTGATAATAGACCACGGTCCATAATCTCTTTTAAGATGTGGTAAAAGATTTGTTCAAAGATGTCGGTCTCTTGAAAACGACGTGCGTAGTTCTTACCGAAGGTTGAGAAGTGTGGTATTTCTGTATGAAAACCAAATCCTAAAAACCAGCGATACGCCATATTCGTTTCAATCTCTTTTATTGTTTGGCGCATCGAACGGATGCCAAATGTATATTGAATAAACGTCATTTTAAATAACACAACGGGATCAATACTTGGTCTCCCAGTAGCAGAGTAAAGATGTTCTACTAATGGATAAATGAAATGGAAATCAATCGCGGCATCTAATTTACGGACCAAATGGTCCTTCGGTACAAGCTGCTCAATCGTTAGCATTTCAAGTTGTTCACGTTCATTGATCTGGTTTTTAGTCATCATGATATTCAACACCTCAACGTCTTAGAAGATTTAGAAACTCAACACTTTTTAAATTATCCAACACTAGTCGATTGGAGTGGAAGGCGCGAAGACTCCTACGGGAACAGCACGAGCCGAAGCACCCGGACTGAGCGTAGCGAGGGAGAAGGCTGAGGCCGTGCCCGTGGAAAGCGTAGCGCCTGAAACGGAAATCGACGATTTCTTACTATGTATTGTAAATAAAAAAAAGACTATAGACAATTTCAAATTTCTTTGAGTTTGTCTACAGTCTGAGACTGACATTTTTTATGTCAGTCTTTTTTTATAATTAGTCCATTTTTAATATAGAAAAGATGTTGAACAGACAGATAGTAATTGATCCGGGTACAAAGTTTTTTATCCGGTCATATTTACGTTTATCCGGACACAATTTTTTCTATCCGGTCAGAAAAAATGCTTATCCGGTCGAATCGGACGGCTTGTCTCAATAATCGGTTGGTCCGGTTAGATAATCGGATGGTTTGTCTCAATAATCGGTTGGTTCGGTTAGATAATCGGATGGCTTGTCTCAATAATCGGTTGGTTCTTCTAGATAATCGGATGGTTTGTCTCAATAATCGGTCGGGCCACGTATACAATCAGATGGCTCAGCAAGAATGTTAATAAATAATACTGAAAAACTGAATTTGGCATACTTCTTTCATTGAATTGTATCTATTTAATCGAATGTTATCTGATGCGTGTATTTCAGAACGCAAGGGGGAATCATCTTACGTAGGCTCTTGCGTTGCTGTGCGGCAATGGAACATTCATTTATTTGTTTTATACGGTAGGGGAGTTGTGATTGGGATTATGTCACAAGGTTACTTTTCTGAATAAGGGATCCTACGTATATTATCCTAATTAAAATGGTCATCTTTCAGAAGTTATCAGGATGTGCGCCCAACACGCCACTGGAGTGAGCAGAATGGAGTCTCGTAAAGTAATGAGGGATTGGACGAAGGATCCGACTTATCCTGCGGGGCGAATGCGTACTGTACAGCAAGCGCACATCCGTGTATTTGGCAGGTGCTGGTTGTGATGACCAATGCGGATAAAGGTATTGTTTAAGTAATTAATAAAGGTTAGACGTCCTATGTATGACGATTTTGTGAAAAGAGTATCTAATATATTGTATTTTTAAAAATGACATGTTAAAGTAAGAGTGTGAAATAAATCACAAGATAACATACACCCCTTTGTTTGAACGTGAACATTTCTCCCATCCCCTTTGTAAAAAGAAAAGGCCTTTTCCTCAATTGGAGGAATGGGCTTTTTCTTTTCCCTTTATTTTTATGTAAGTCTAAAGTACAAATTATAATTTAAAGAATCTAAGTCAGATGTTGAGGTGTAGTGATTTTGGTTAGACAATTTCACAGCACTCTTTTTTGCGAAGGCTTTGATTTTTGCTACGTTTCGGGGGGGGATGGATTTTCAGCTTGTACTGTTCGCGGTGGTTGCACCTCTCCTACGCACCTCTTGTTCTTTTTTCATGCTCCTAACAAGAATTATAGACCAATTTAAAAAGCAGTCTAACATTCTAGTTTTATTACACTGAAATGTTAGACTGCTTTTATTTATTTTAATTGCCACAAAACGTTGCCCTCTATGAAAACTCTTTCCACCTCTTGTAATAATAGACGTTTTTTCATTTCACGCTCGGCTTGTTGTTCAGATATATTATAATAGCAAGCTATTTCACTAGTTGATATTGAGTGGAACCAGTCAAATAACTTTTCTAGGGTCGGCGGTTGTTGTTTCTTAGGTTCTTCATAAAGCATTTCCGATAATATTTGTACATAAATTTCATAAGGATAAATGCCGGACACTTTAATGCCTTCGTCTTCTATATTTTCGTTGAAGAAAACGATACTTGGAAAAGAAGTTACTTCCATTTCACTTGTTATCGATAAATCATTTTGAAAAGAACGAGCACATTCTTTTGACTGAAAATCATTTGTAAATTCCTTCACATCAATTTTAACCTCATTTGCTAAATCTTGAAGCACAGAGAAGGAGGTTACGTTTTTAGTTTTTAGAAAGAGATGTTCTTGTAGTTTATTAAAATAACGTATTGCTGCTTTTTTTCCTTGAAACTCTGCAGCTTTAACTGCAATTGTAGGGAAAACAGGGTGCTCTATTTCAGATACATCATATTCTGTTTTTAGTATCTGTTCCTTTGGTTTTTTGCAAACAGTGTTCAATTTACTAATTTGAGTACTTAGTACTGTGCGAACTGTAAAATACTGTCCATATTCCACTTGCAATTTCCGAATGATTGGTTGCAAATCCCAACAAGCTGAACAAAGAGGATCAAGAAAAATATACATTTCAATTGGCTTGTTTATTAAAGAATGTGCAATCGTTTCAGCCGGAATTTGTATTCTTGTCACATTTTTTCCTCCTCATGACTCATTTGATTGACCATGTGGTTGGCAGTAAGTACAAGTCTTCTAAAAAAATTATCACGGAACTTTCCTTCTAGACCCACTTTATCCATTGCATCACTCATACAAGCAAGCCAGGCTTCTGCACGTTCGGGTGTGATTGGAAACGGATTATGGCGCATCTTCATCATAGGATGTCCGTGTTCTTCAGTATATAAATTAGGGCCACCTAAATATTGAGTTAAAAATTGTTTCTGTTTTCTTGCAGTTTCTGTTAAATCATTTGGGAAGATTGGCTTCAGCTTAGGATGTTTTGCTACATTACTATAGAATGCATCGACTAACTCTGATAATTTTTCTGCTCCGATTTCATCAAAAGGAAGAATTGGTTTTTCTGTCATCTTTCTGACTCCTTTGCTTAGCTCTATTTATATTCTATCAATCTGCATCAAATATCTCAAACAATTAGACTGTCTCTAAAGTTAGAGCCATAAAAAAACGACCACTAAATGAGGTCGTTTCATTATGCATCATGTAGGGGTCAGTAAAGTGACGAATTAAGCTTGGAAGTAATTCATCACTTTTTTTACGTAGTTTTGCGTCTCTTTATATGGTGGAATACCATCATATTTCTTAACAGCTCCTGGTCCGGCATTATATGCAGCAAGAGCAGTTTCAATATTCCCATCAAATTGGTTAAGCATCTGACGTAAATATTTTGCGCCGCCCATTATGTTGTCTAAAGGATCCAAAATGTTAGTTACTCCTAAATATTTTGCAGTACCAGGCATTAATTGCATTAATCCAGAAGCACCTGCCGTACTTACAGCATTGGCGTTAAAATTCGATTCTTGTTTAATGACGGATGAAATAAGCTTTTCAGGTAAATTGTATTTTGAAGCAGCTTGTTGAATAATTTCATCATAATTAGAAGAAGCAACGCCTTGTGATGTGAAAGACGATAAAGTTGTTGCTAGACTGTCATTTTGAATAGAAATACTTGATGGAATAAATACTGGAGCATTCCCATTATAAAAAAGAGAGTTAGCAGTATTGGAATTCGCAGTACTTCCGCTATCTTGAAGTACTTCTCCAAGTAAATCTGAAAACAAGGAAGAATTACTAGAGTTTTGAGAACTTTGTACTGATCCTAGGGTTTGCATAGCATTAATTTCTAATAATGTTTTTAATGATTGTATATCCACAAGGTGTCAACCTTTCAAGGTATGATTATAGTTTATTAGTCGTGCAATCTTTTTATCGGCATTTCTTATGGGTATCTGAAGCGATTCCAATAAATTTACAAATACTTTTTTTCCATTTTCGACATTATCACACTCATATTCTACTTCAAAATCTTCTGTTTGACTATAAAGTGAATGATCAAAAAAGAGCATTCCATTTTCAAAGGTTTTATTAGCCCGATTAGTTTGCATACTTCCTATGCAAGTGAGAGTTCCTTCATTCTTTATTTGATTTATAATTGGAATATCTGGAAAATGGAGGTTCTGCAAAATCTCTTCTTTTTCACTATCCGTTAGTAGATATGTTGTTTCGTTCATAATATGCTCTTTCTCAGGAACTTTTAATGTGAGTTCATTTTTATTGTCCATTACTCGCAAGCGAAAGCCCATTTTCTTTTCTTTAAAATAATTACTTGAGGTATCAAAATAGTAATTAGTTTGTGTATAGAAATCATCTGAGTCTACTTGAAAATGAGCGAGCATTTGTTCGAATTCATCTTTAGTCAATAAGTTTTTAAATTCGATTTCTTTTTCAGTATGCATGAATTCACAACCTTTCTTATTATTTCTATTATAGACGCTTTGCAACGACATTCAATATGATAAAATAGGGGAAGAATGGATAGAGAGGAAGATATACTTTGCCTATTACTTATAATGTGCACAGTGGTGTGCAATTAGAAAATGATATCAGATTTATTTTAGATGACAATCCAATAAATCCACAAATAAAAGCAGGCGGTCAAATGATAACGGATTCAGATTCGTTAGCATTTGTTTATTTACTAGAAGATGAAACAGGATATCATTATGTTAAGTTTGGACAAGATGTATGGCCGCTTTTAGTTACTACATTAAAAGCAACAAAAGATCCAACTTTGCAATATGGTGAGGATGAATTAGTGTTAGATATGTTTCGAGAAGAACTTGAGATGCTAATTTTCAATATCGAAGGAAATGAAAACTATGGTGTTGAATTTTCAAGTGCGGTAGAGGAAGCATTTAACGAGATTCTTAAAGCATAGAAAGTCATGTGGAGTGGAGGTCACGCTTATGGGGCAGTGGGAACGTTTTTTAGAGCCGTACAAGCAAGCAGTTTCAGAGCTGAAAATTAAGCTAAAGGGAATGCGTACACAATATGAAATAGAAAATATAAACTCCCCGATTGAATTTGTAACTGGACGGGTTAAACCATTAGCAAGTATATATGATAAATCGTTAGAAAAAGGAATTGTATTCGTGCCTTCTGATGTATTAGCGAAAGAAATACCCGATATTGCAGGGGTCAGGATGATGTGTCAATTTGTAGATGATATTGAAACTGTCGTTAATTTATTACGTGCACGGAATGACTTAACAATTGTAGAAGAACGAGACTATATTTCTCATAAAAAACAAAGTGGATATAGATCGTATCACATGATAATTGAATACCCAGTTCAAACAATCCATGGAGAAATAAACATATTAGCTGAAATTCAAATTCGTACGCTTGCAATGAATTTTTGGGCATCTATTGAGCATTCTTTAAACTATAAATACAAAGGCGTATTTCCTGAAGAAATTAAAAAAAGATTACAATACGCAGCAGAAGCGGCCTTTCGCTTAGATGAAGAAATGTCCTTAATCAGAGGAGAAATTCAAGAAGCTCAAAAATATTTTAGCGAAATAAAAGAATTGTCCAATCCAAAACTACATCTAAACCAAACAGAAGAGAGGTCTCGTGAATAATGAAATTTTTCATACAGTCTCGAAATGATGATCTTTCCAATAAGTTAATGGAAGATGCAAAATTGTATCTAGTGGATTTCGGTCTTACATTTGATGAAGAAAATCCTGATATCGTTTTATCCATTGGTGGTGACGGAACATTATTACATGCTTTTCATAAGTATAAGCACTTAACATCTTCCGTAGCTTTTGTTGGTATTCATACTGGACATTTAGGATTTTACGCGGATTGGAAACCGGTTGAAATTGAAAAGTTAGTTATTAGTATTGCTAAGAAAGAATACGATGTAATAGAATATCCATTACTGGAAGTTACGATTAACTATCGTCATGAAGAAGATAGCTCGGTTTATTTAGCGGTGAATGAATCAACCGTAAAATCTCCTGACGTTACTTTAGTAATGGACGTAGAGCTAAACGGTATGCACTTCGAACGTTTTAGAGGTGATGGATTGTGTATGTCTACTCCATCTGGAAGTACGGCATATAACAAAGCACTTGGTGGTGCTATCGTTCATCCATCGTTAGAGGCGATGCAATTAGCAGAAATTGCTTCTATTAATAACCGTGTTTTCCGTACGGTTGGTTCACCCCTTGTATTACCGAAGCATCATTCGTGTTCATTAAAACCAGTAAAAGGTCCAGATTTTATGGTAACAGTAGATCATTTGCAACTTTTGCATAAAGATGTTCAATCTATTATGTATCGAGTTGCCAATGAAAAAATACGTTTTGCTCGTTTTCGTTCATTTCCATTTTGGCAACGTGTGCATGATTCGTTTATTGATAGTGATTTGAAAGAATGAAAAACACAAAATTAACGCTAACATTTACAATGAAGGAAGATCATACACTACTTAGAGATGCAATCAGAAAGTATGGTATTTCAAAAAAAGCTTTGACGAGTATTAAATATGAAGGTGGAAAAATTTTAGTTAATGGGGAAGAAAAGACTGTAAGACATGAACTAAAAGTTGGAGATGTTGTATCCCTTATTTTTCCAGAAGAGAAAAAAAGTGAGGGACTTATCCCCGAATTTGGTGATTTTCCAATTCTTTTTGAAGATAATCATATACTAATAATTTTAAAAGAAGCAGGAATAAGTACAATTCCTTCTAGAGAGCATCCAAATGGAACGATAGCCAATAAAGTTGCAGGCTATTATCAATCAAAAGGAATTGCTTCTACAGTTCATATTGTTACAAGATTAGATAAGGATACTTCAGGAATTATTTGTATTGCTAAGCATAGACATGCTCATCATTTGTTAAGTGAAATGCAAAAAACAGGTTCGATTTATAGGACATATGAAGCGATTGTGCATGGACATGTGATGGAAGATTCTTTTACAATTGAAGCACCAATAGGTCGTAAAAATGGAAGTATCATTGAACGAATCATTACTTCAGAAGGTAAGTATGCAAAAACAACGGTCCAAGTAATTAAGCGTTTTACATTTCAAGAAGAAAATATTACCCATGTGCGATTAAATCTTCATACTGGGCGAACACATCAAATTCGAGTACATATGATGTCAATTGGTCATCCATTGATTGGCGATGATTTGTATGGAGGGAGTCGTTTTCTAATTGATCGACAAGCGTTACATGCAAAGTCGATAAAGTTAATTCATCCCTTTACAAAAGAAAATCTTCTTATAGAAGCGCCTTTCCCTAAAGATATGTATCAAATTTTATTATAAATCCCTTTATTTTACCTGTCTAAAAGGTATTATGGAGGGATTTGTTTTATTATATATTAAATTAGTTTTAAGATAATTTCCCAGGGAATAATTTTATAAAACATACTTTACGGATGTTGCTTAATATCGTTAAACCTCATACAATGAATAAGGATAACCGCAGAAAGGAGTGAGAAATGTGAAAGAAGAATTGAATCCAATTGCATTAGAAGAATCCCAGTTAATTGACATTCTCTCAAATGATTTAATGGATGAGTTCAGGGATGAATTTATGCAACTTCACCCATATGATCAATCGTTATTTTTTGAGAAGGTGGAGCCTGAAATAAGGAAGAAAATATATCACTATCTCTCTCCAAAGGAATTGGCGGAAATTTTTGAAGCGACTAAGTTCGAAGAGGAACAATATGAATTTTATTTAAAAGAAATGGACACCACATACGCTGCAGACATGCTCTCTTATATGTATGCAGATAATGCTGTTGACGTCTTGAACGAATTAGGGAAAGACCAAGTAGCGAGTTATTTAAGTATTATGGACGAAGAATCTGCACAAGAAATTAAAGAGCTTCTCCATTATGAAGAATATACTGCGGGTTCTATCATGACTACTGAATATGTAGCAATTCCAGAATCATCTACATGTAGATCAGCGATGACAATTTTGAGAAATGAGGCTCCAAACGCCGAAACAATTTATTATTTATTTGTTGTTAATGATTTCCATAAATTAACAGGGGTTATATCTCTTCGTGATTTAATCATAGCTGATGAAGATACATTGATTAAAGAAATAATGAATGAACGTGTCGTTAGTGTTTTAGTAAGTGAAGATCAAGAAGAGGTTGCTCGTACTATAAAAGATTATGATTTTCTTGCAGTACCGGTAGTAGATTTTGAACAACATCTACTTGGAATTATTACTGTCGATGATGTCATAGATGTATTAGATGAAGAAGCTTCTGACGATTATTCTAAACTTGCCGGAGTTTCTGATATGGATACATTTGACAAAAGTCCTTTCACTGCTGCTAAGAAGAGATTACCTTGGCTTATCGTATTATTATTTTTAGGTATGATGACTGCAAATTTAATGAGTATTTTTACAGAAACTTTGGAACAGGTTGCTTTGCTTGCTGTTTTTATTCCGCTAATAGCAGGTACTGCAGGTAATAGTGGAACACAAGCATTAGCTGTTGCGATTAGAGGTATTGCAACAGGAGATATTGAAGAAGAAAGCAAATTTAAAATATTACTAAGGGAAGCTGGAACGGGACTAATAACTGGTCTATTATGTGGTTTGATAGTGGTAGGCATAGTTTTCTTTTGGAAACATGACTTATTAATAGGATTACTAGTTGGAGCTGCAATTTTTGGGTCTATTTTTGTCGCTACACTTGGAGGTTCATTTATTCCTTTGCTAATCCATCGAATGAAAATCGATCCTGCTGTTGCATCTGGTCCATTTATTACTACGATTAATGACGTAGTAAGTATTTTAATCTATCTTGGACTTGCTACATTATTTATTTCCTCCTTATCGTGAGAAGGTATTTTCACCATTTCATCTAATGAAGCATAAATTAAAGCAAAAAAGGATGTGTCTGTGAACTCTTTCAATGATCCTTTATTATTTATAAAAGCACCGCCTGTATTCCATTTACCACCAAACGTTAAAGTTAGCGTACCGGTGGAAGTCCAAATGGATGCTGTAGAAGAAGTCCAAGATGAAAGTACTTCCATATACGAAATTAGAACAACAATGTCAAAAAAAACACTTGCTATATTAGAAAAATTGCACTTTCTTTCTAAGCCGTTTCAACGAAAAGCGTATCGGCCACTAGTTTTTCATATGGAAGGTGGTATATACCTTCAAGGTGAGGTAGTAGATGTAGATGATGATGTAGTGACTTTAATAATTGGAGAAGGTGAAATTGTTACTTACCCAGTAAATAAAGTAGAAAAAATAGTGTGGCGTGGCGTAGAAATGAAATGAACAAAAAAACTATCCTATGAAGGGTAGTTTTTTTTTTCTGTATAAACGATAAAACCGTTCGGGATATCCCGAACGGAGTAGACATTGCGAGGAGGAAACTAATCAGTCACATACATCTAAAAATACGTCCGCTATACATTCGATTGCACAGAAACAATTTAAATCGACTGTTACACAGCTACCAGTCAATCTCCAATTACGAACTTTACAAATTTGTCTTAAGTCGATTTTTGTACCATCATCATTTAACAAATCAACTTCATTTCTTTCTCTATCTAGCGGTTCTAATACGCGTAATGTTGCGCAGCATGTATCAAAAATATCTTCCACTCGGAAAAATACGGAGAAACAATCATTATCGCATCTATCTCTATCTCGGAAAAATGCTTTGAATGGAGTACCGTCTTTATTCAAAAGCATAAATACACGTGTGTCCGCTTGGTTACGTGCTGGACTAACGATACCACCTAGTGGTTCTAAGAAACAACTTGTTGGACATCCTGGACAATCGTCACGTGTTGCTTGATCTTGAATATCTTTGATTGCACGAACAACGTCACAAACACAGCCTTCATTTCTTCTTACATCTGCAATATCTTCAACTCTTCCACAACCCATTGATTTCACCTCCTCTTCTCTATCTAACTTATGTAGCTTCTTCATAAAGGTTAGGGCAAATATCTCTAATGCTCTTCGTATATTTCTTTTTCTCATGCTCATACTAACTCGAAAAGGGGCCATGAATCCTATGCATAAAATTATTACTGTCCTTCTGCTGTTTTTTCTCTTAAGTGCATGTTCTGATGAATCTGTGCACATCGTTTATCCTTCCAATACTTCACCTGAGATAGAGGAAGAAATAAAACACCATGATTCGGTCAAAGGATTTCAGAGTGTAACTGACAATAATAATGTGTTAGTGGCAATCGACATAAAAAGAATGAGTAGGTTCAATAAAGAAAAAATAGAAAAAAAAATAACAAAAGAATTAGAGAAAAAATTTCCGGAGAAAGAAGTGCTAGTCACAGGTGATTTAAAAGTAAAATGGGAAATTGAAAAAATAATTGACCAGAAATTAAAATCCGAAAAGCTAACTAAATCAATTGAAGATATAAAATCTTTATCAAAGGAAGAGACATAATGGATCAAAAACAATTCGAAAAAATAGTAGATAATCAAACACCGAAAACACCACTTTTTATGAATATGTTAAAAGCATTTTTAGTTGGGGGCATTATTTGTGCTATTGGACAGCTTATTACTTTTTTTTATATTCGTTTTTTTCCATTTACAGAGAAAACAGCAGGAAACCCAACTGTAGCAACTTTGGTTTTTATTGCAATGATCCTAACGGGTACAGGACTATATAAAAAGATTGCTCAAATAGGTGGAGCGGGATCGGCTGTTCCAGTAACTGGCTTTGGAAATGCTGTAATATCTGCTTCTTTAGAACACAAAACAGAAGGGTACGTATTAGGTGTCGGTGGAAATATGTTTAAACTAGCCGGCTCTGTTATTGTTTTTGGTGTACTTTCCGCTTTTATAGTAGCCTTGATTAAAACAATTTTAGTTAAAATGGGAGTGCTCTCATGGTAATAAAGTCTGGGACAATACAATTTAAAGAAAATCCAAGTATAGCAAGTACGGGTGTTGTGGTAGGTCCTACGGAAAAGAAGAGTACTTTTGCTGAATCATTTGATGAAGTTCTTCTTTTAGAGAATGAAAAAGGTGAAACCTTTGAACAAGCGCATACCCATTTTATCGAAAAAGCTTGTAAAGAAACTTTGAGAAAAGGGCATGAAAAGCTTGAAAATGTAGATGTATTTATTGGAGGAGACCTAGTAAATCAACTTTCCCCTACTAATTTTGCTGCTCGCGAGTTAGCGATTCCATTTTTAGGAGTTTTTTCCGCATGTGCAAGTTCTGTAGAATCAGTTATTTTGGGAAGTCTTCTACTGGAATCAGGAAATGCAAAATCTGTACTCGCTGGCGCCTCTAGCCATCATCCGAGTGTGGAGAGACAGTTTAGATATCCTCTTGAATACGGAGCACAAAGACCTGGAACATCTCAATGGACTGTCACTGCTGCAGGTTTTGCACTACTACAAAAGCATGCAAAAAATGCCCCTATTATTACGCACGCCACCATTGGAAGAGTAGTGGATGGCGGACAAAAGAACCCACTTTTTATGGGAGCTGCAATGGCACCAGCCGCAAGAGATACAATTGAAAGGCATTTAACGAATACAAATAGTAGGATGGCAGATTATGACGTAATTATGACCGGTGATTTAGGGAAAATAGGTTTGTCTATATTAAAAGAAATGTTTCAAGATGAAAATAGTGGAGTAATCCTGCAAGATGCTGGTGCACAATTTTATGGTGAAGATGAATTTTTTAAGGCAGGAGCAAGTGGTGCAGGATGCTCTGCTGCTGTTTATTTCAGTCACGTATTTAATCAATTAAAAAGTGGCGTATACAAACGGGTATTACTAGTCGCAACTGGCGCATTATTATCACCATTAACTTTTCAACAAGGTGAAACAATCCCTTGTATTGCTCATGCCATTGAATGTCGTATGGAGAAAAGAGGATAAAAATGATTTCATCATTATTAGTTTCATTTATTGTCGGAGGTCTTATTTGTGTAGTCGGACAAATATTAATGGATGTTTTTAAGCTTACCCCAGCACATACGTTATGTACCCTTGTAGTTAGTGGCTCTATTTTAGATGGATTTGGTTTATATGAGCCGTTAATTGATTTTGCTGGAGCAGGTGCTACTGTTCCAATAACATCTTTCGGTAATTCACTAACACACGGGGCTTTAGCAGAAGCAGAAAAGCACGGTCTAATAGGAGTAGTTACAGGGATGTTTGAGGTTACAAGCTCAGGGATTAGTTCTGCTATTTTGTTTGGAATTATTGGAGCGTTTATTTTTCAAAAACAGAAAACTCACTACTAGTTGATTAGCCCTTTTTCTTTTTCTTGCCTTTGCATACTATATGTTGAAGAGGAGAGGAGGGAAAGATTATGTACGGCTACTGTGGTGGAGGATACCCTGGTTACGGCGGCGGTTATGGCGGAGGCTATGGCGGAAATAAAAGCTCAACTTTTGTATTGATCGTTGTTTTATTTATCTTATTAATAATTGTAGGAGCAAGCTTTCTCCATTAATCATAAATAATTAATGTGAGGAGGAAAATTAGTGCAAAATTCATTTTTTAAAGCAATAGAAAATAAAACTGGTGTTTCGATGGAAGATCTTTTTACGCTTGCCAATGCCATCTCGCATGCTGATTTTACGGATGAAAAACAAGTTCGTAAAATTGTACGCAAAGTTGGCAAGCTAGCAAATAAACCAGTTTCTCAACAGCTAGAAGATGAACTGACGAATTCCATTTTAAAAAGTGGAAATTCGTTAAGTTTATCTGATATCGAAAAGTTGTTGTAATAGTAAGAAAAGATTTTAAGAGTAATAGGTTTAATACTTGGAGACATAGGGTATAGAGTGATAAATAAATCGGAGGTGGAGGAAATGGGATACATCATACCAGTTCAACCAATTCAGTCGCAAATTTATGCTAATCGTATGTCGATGGATGATTATAATTTTGCTTATGTAAGCAATATTAATGGAGTAAAGATGAAATCAACTTTTGATGAACATCTTGAGGACCAGGAACAGGTACTTAAAGAAAATGAAGATAATGATGAGAAATCATCATCGTTTGATAAGTATCCAACTAATCCGCCTTTATTTAAATCTTTTATCCAACCCAATCCAGTAAATTTATCTCCTAAAATTGCACAAATAAGTGGTAAGGGAAATTCAATTAATTTGTATATTTAATAAATTAATAAATAAATAAATAATTAAATGTATAAAGTGATTAAATTTAAATGCCGATTTAAAATCGGCATTTTTTTTTCTGCACTAATCTAAATAAAAAATGGATTATTAGGTTGGTTTGTACAATTAAAATAAAATGGGCGTTTGGCCAATGCTTAGCTGACCCAAGATACATATAAATATTAGGATACTATAAAAGGAGGTTAGAAAATATGAATAAGAAGATGATACTTTCACTAGTAGATAGAGTAGTAAAAGTAGATAGAGGTGGTCCGGAGTCTCGTATAGGTAAACTACTTGCAGTTCAAGATGATCACTTAACTCTACTTACAGATAACGATGGAATCATTTATTACAATACACAACATATTAAAAGCTTAACAATTAATACGAAAAATCAGGATCAAGTTAATATTGAAGTACCAGAGGATTTTGAATTCATACAAGCGGATGACTTCAAAGGCGTTTTAAGAAATTTAACACTTCGATGGGTAAAAATTAATCGTGGTGGACCTGAAACGTTAGAAGGAGTAATGGACTATGTCGATGATGATTATATAACGATTGTCTCAAACGAAGAAATAATCCGGATTTCTTTATTCCATATCCGAAACATTAGCTACGGAGTAAAACTTCCAAAAGAAGATGAAGCAGAAAATAAAAATGAATCTAAAAAAGATAGTGAATAAATAAATGATGTTTTCGTCGCTTCTGTTGATCCGAAGCGACGAATATTCTATGAAGGAGGCGCTCTTATCTTGCAAGAGGACAATATTAAAAAAGTTTTATGCGCCCTTATTAATATGAAGATTGGTTTGTATTTACGAAACAGTAAATTTGTAGAAGGTATTTTATTAGACGTCAAACAAGATCACCTTGCTGTTGATGTCAATGGAAAAGTATTCTATTTCGCATTTGAACATATTGGAGCTATATCTAAGAATGCTAAGGACTATAGCGTCTACCCCAAAACTGATTCCTATCCAGAAAGCAATGATTTAACAGATGTTTTGAAAGTATTGAAATACAACTGGGTTACTATTAATAGTTTGAGTAATCAGGCGCTAGTTGGAGTACTCACGAGCATTGTGGAAGATCATATCATTTTAATAAATAATCAGGATCTATACTATATCCCAAAATCTTATATATCAAGTATTCATAAAGGTATATCCAAGATGGAGATAAATAAAATTAATGAGCAATCCACAGAAATCAGTAATGAATTAGTTATTCAAGACACCGTTTCTAGTGTAAATGCTGAACTAATACAATTTACAAACGTCGCAATGAATGAAAATCAGCAAAAAGATGAGCATCAGGAACAAATTCTCGCTGAACGTTTTAAAACATACAATAATTATGAAGAATTTGTTAAAGTGCCTATTATGGAAGAGCAGACGGAAGAGAAAAATAAAGCTATTAATGAAGTTCCAGATGTTCTAAGTTTGCATAGTGTAGAAGATATTCCTTTAACAAAAGAATGGAGTATCAAATCCAATAACGATGACCAAAACGAAGCGAAAAATCTAAGAAATTTAATTTCTGAATTACATTACTCAGCTTTAGGCTTCAATTCAACGATGAAAGAAAACAATTCAGAACTGTTAAAATCGGTATCTCATTTAGTTGATAATATTGAATCCAATAATGATGTACTAGAAATAAAAACCAATCAAGTGTTATCTGTGCCAGATGATGAATTATTAAATATGTATAACGAAAATGAGAACCATGTGGATATAAGTCAAGAAGTTGAGGTTCAAGAAACAATGGAATTAATAGATAAACTGAAGATTTCATTAAATCAAGAAGAAACGCAAAATCTTCCGAATAGAGAAGACCTAGAAGCAGATTATTTAGATCCTTACAATTCAAGGAGTAGCGTTATTAATGAAGAACAAATTATTTCTAAAGAACCTGAGATTCAAAACAAGGAAAAAAGAATACTTTTAACTGCATGGAGTAAAATGAATCTAGACCAAAATTCAATTACTATTCCCCCCAAAAAAAATGTAGAAAGCGAATCTCCTACTCATAAAACAAGTTCAGTTGTTGTAGATTTAGCTTCAGACCATGAAAAATCATTTGTTGAAGAGATGCATGAAAATAATACAACAGAGGAGCATGGTAAATTGGTTATTGCACCAGAGCATTCTGAAGTATTTTTTACTGCAGATCCAATAAGTCCCATAGAAAAAAAAGCGATGTTGCTTAAACAATACTATGCATTAATGAAACATGCAGAGAATAATTCAGCTAACCAGGAATATCGTTCTGTACGGTACCCAACTTTAGATTATCAGGTAAACAATAAACCAGAGTTTGAGGAATTAAAGAATTCTTATGTATCGGAAAGTCTAAAAGAAGAAAAAGCAGTGTTAGAAAATCAATTTTATTCATTGATGAGGCATGCTGCAAAGATGTATCGTCAAATAAGAGATTTTTGATTAAGAATATTAATTTATGAACGGCGAAAAAAATATGTCTAAGAACTTAATTGGCGATATTTTGAGTATTAGTAAACCAAGATGCATTAAAACTATATGTGTTGCTGGCTAAAATATCATTTCATGTTTTTCCAATAGACATAATCGTTTGTTTGTTCAATCTTTATCTATAGTTATTATAATAAAATAAAAGGAGATGTGACCTTGAATAAAATTATTCAAAGTCTAATCAATGAAGTTGTTCAAATCGAAGTTTCGGGGAAGAAGCAAATTAATGGTACTTTGATTGATTTAGGCAGCGACATAGTGGTTCTTTTTAATGGAGCAGATTTTATGTACATCCCTTTACATCATATCCAGAGTTTAGATATTGGTAGTAATGAGGAATACGAAATACAGCCCCCGACAGTTTCTCCTAGCATATTCTCTGGAGAAACTGAAGATGAGTTATCTTATAATGAGGTACTATTACAAGCAAAAGGAAAATATGTGGAGATTTATATAACAGATGATCAGTCTCTACATGGTTATATTACACATATTAAAAATGACTATTTTGAATTTTATTCACCTATTTATAAAAAGATGTACATTGCTATTAATCATTTGAAGTGGTTAATACCCTATGTAAAAAATGAAAACCCTTATGGCCAGATTAAAGAAGAAGGCAACTTGCAAACGGACAAAGATTCTTTAGAGAACACGTTTGAAGCTCAAGTTGAAAAGTTGAAAAGTTCGATTGTCGTCCTAAACATTGGAGGTAAACATAGTCATGTTGGTAAAATAAACAATGTGGAAAAACAGATTATTGAGATGAAAACTGCTAGAATAGTTCCTATCTATCTAAACCTGGATCATATTAAAACTCTTCACCAGGTGTAAACGATGGATAGACTAAAGTACTTGATTTATGAAGAGAACAATAAAGAAATACAAAAACTATAGAAGCATGAAATGTTTCATGCTTCTTGAAAAAAATATATGCTCCGTATACATAAAAAATTGTCTAACCAATTATGGATAGACAATTTTTTTATTTTTATTAGACAAAAAATTAGTTTTTTTCAATAAGGACATACACCTCTATCTTAGTAGGACGAGGTGAATATACATACAAGGAACGGACAAACAAACAACGAGAGGAAATGGGATATGTATGAGTTTTCATGTTGGAGTCGCCAGTTTGGTATTCCTAACTACTATGCTAGTCATTTTTTGGAGACCTAAAGGACTGAATGAGGCATGGCCAGCATCTATAGGAGCAGCGATTATATTAGTTGTAGGTATCGTTTCTCATGCGGACATTATGGACATTCTCAATAAAATTGGCGGCGCATCCATTACTATAATAGCAACAATAGTTATGGCAGTAATATTAGAAAGTTTTGGATTTTTTAACTGGGCAGCTGCAAGACTGGCGAATTTAGCAAGGGGTTCTGGTCACCGTTTATACTGGTATATTCAGTTGCTTTGTTTTTTAATGACTCTATTATTTAATAACGATGGAAGTATTTTAATAACCACCCCAATTCTAATATTGCTCTTGAAAAATTTAAGACTAAAACCATCACAACAGATTCCTTATTTATTAAGTGGTGCACTTATCGCAACAGCTTCTAGTGCCCCAATTGGTGTAAGCAATATCGTTAATTTGATCGCTCTAGAGATAGTTCATATGACACTTTGGATGCATACAGCGATGATGTTTGTGCCCGCTACATTAGGTTTATTATTTATGTCTTACTTGATGTATTTAGTAGTGAGAAAAAATTTGCCGAGAAGATTACCAGATTCCGCTATTGATATAGAAGAAACATTTTTTACAGAGAATTTTCATCCTTTAAAAACGAAAATCCCTGTAGAAACAAAGCGCAAGCGCACTAAATTTATGTTAAAGTTATTACTATTTGTGTTTATTATGCGTTGTCTACTATTCGTTGCATCTTATATAAACGTACCAATTGAAGTCGTTGCAGTTCTTGGCTCTGTAATACTACTTATTTGGAGATGGTATCATTTACGTACGAACCCAGTAGATATTTTGAAAAAGACTCCTTGGCATATTCTAATTTTTGCTTTTTCCATGTATGTGATAATATATGGCTTGAATAATGTAGGGTTAACAGCATTGTTAGTTCAGTGGTTTGAACCAATTGTAAATCAAGGATTATTTCAAGCAAGTTTTATCATGGGGGGCCTTGTATCAGTGCTTTCGAACTTGTTTAATAACCACCCAGCTTTAATGATTGGAACAATTTCATTAACAGAAATGGGACTGGATGGAATCACCCTTAAGACAATTTATCTTGCCAATATCATTGGTAGTGATATGGGATCGTTATTATTACCTATCGGTACACTCGCTTCCCTTATTTGGATGCATATTTTAAGAAAAAATAAAATTAAAGTTTCTTGGAAAGATTATCTAAGCGTAACGATTATCGTTATACCAATAACCACTATTGTAACGCTTGCTCTTTTATTTTTCTGGGTACAAATGGTATTTTCTAATTAAAATCTTAAATTGGAAGGTTGGAGACTGTATTTACTAATAATTTTATTTTAATCCTAGGGATTATCTCTAAAAGAATACGTTATCTGAGGGGCAATATAAAGTAGAAAAGCAGGAAATTCTAAAAAAGTTTCCTGCTAATCTCTTTGTTCAATGAAAAAAGATCCTTTCAAAACATTGATTAGATGCGTTTAAAAAGAATCTATATGAGTGAATATTAAATTTGTAGTTAAGGCATTCGATCAATCAGAATTTGTATTATAGCAAAGCCCAAAGATTCAAGAAAAAGCAGTGGAATTTATATATACTTTCAATGAGCATCAATTTAAATACACAGTTTTATTGTTTAATCGTTCTTAATATGTATATGTGAAACTAGGTGAAAATGCTACTGATTATTGAAATCAAATCCATAAAAAAGCAGGATGAATAATCATCCCGCTTTAAAATCAATTGTTTTTAATTAGTTTCTTCTCCATTGCACGATGAGGAATTCCTGCTTCTAAAAATTCTGGAGATGTAATCATGTAATTTCTTTTCTCATAAAATGGTACAGCATGACTTTGTGCATTTAGTTTTAGTTTATCGTATTCTTTCGATTGCGCGTATTCTTCCATACATTGCATCATCAAGTTACCATAATTTTTTCCTCGGTATTTAGGGAGTATACAGACACGTTCTACTTTTCCAATAGAAGATTCAACTGTACGAATTCTTCCTGCACCAAAAGGTGTTTCTCCATCATATGCCACAAAGTGAGTAGCGGTTTGATCATATTCATCTAATTCCATGTGAAGCGGCACATCTTGTTCTTCTACAAAAACTTTTCTTCTAATGAGTATGGCATCTTGATATTCTTTTTCTGTTTCAACTAATTTTGCATAAACCAAGGATTATTCAGCTCCAGACAATCTAAATGTTTCATAAACAGTCCAAGAACCGTCTTCTAATTGATAAAGTAAATGAAGTCGATCAATTTCTTCTTCAAATTCCGCACCAATCATTTTTAACTGCGGATAAATGTCGTCATGTTCACTAGAATTCATTTTTTGAGCAATAGTAATGTGAGGTACAAACGTATAATTTGCTTCATCGTTATATTCAATAGCATTTAAATCCTCATGAAGTGCTAATAGCTCATTTGTAGGCTCTACTTTAAAGTAAATAGCATTTGTTACAGGAGCAAAAGAACTCACTTTAGAAGTCTTTAATGTAAATGGCTTATGCTTACTAACCACTTGAGCTACTTGTTCAGCCACTGTTTTAATTTCCTTTTCGTCTGCTTCAAATACACCTTTAATCGTCATATGTGGTGTTATAAGTGCGTAGTGCGGGTCATAACGTTTCCTATAAGAATTAGCAAAATCTTGCACTTTTTTTGATGGGAAAGCAACTATTCCGTATTTCATTTTTCATTACCTCCTCGAATTTTTGTAACAGATCACCTTATCATTATAACAAAAAAATATTTACAAGCCGAAATTGTTTTTTAGTGAACGCCTTATATCTGGTTGCCAAAGCTTCCAAGTGTGGTTTCCATCTAATTCGTCATAAAATGTCGTAAATCCTTTTTTTATGAATAAATTATGCAAAGATCTATTTGGTGTGACAAAGTCTGTGATTAGTCCATCTCCTGTTTTAACATCTGTCTCTTCCAAGCCAATGACATGATAAAGTGAAAATGCATGTATTTCTTTATGTTTTTCAACTTGATTCAATACATACTCATTTACTAGAGGAGAATGTAAAATAACTTTGCCAAATGTATTAGGATATTGTAAAGCCGTAAGTAAGGATACTGTAGCAGCAAGTGAATCACCGATTAGTGCTCTGCCTAAACCCATTTGATAGGTAGGATAATTGGCATCAATATAAGGAACGAGTTCATGCGCTAAAAAACGTATGTACGCTTTATGCTTTTCTCCGTCTGGATGATATTTTGCTCTACGATCTTTCACATTTTTATATGGAATACCAACAATAATAAGGTTTTCAATTTCATTTTCTTCATACAGCTCGTCAGCCACTCGAGAAATTCTTCCCAATTGAAAATAGTCTTTACCGTCATTTGCAATAAGTACACTGTATTTATATAATGGCGAATAATTTGGTGGTAAGTATATAAGTAACTGCATTTCTTCTTGTAAAGATTCACTAAAAAGTGTTAGATCTTTTACAACTCCTTTATTCATAAAGAACCTCCTACAATAATCATGTTGTATAGAAATTGTAACATATACATGAAGAGAGGTATAATGAACAACAACTAGAAAATTTGAAAGATTATTATTTCGATGGTTATGAATATGGGACAGCGCTGAGTTCAAAATAAATCAGATAAATAAAGGGGTTAATTAAATTGGACAGACAGACATCAAAAGTACATTCACGGACTGTTGAGAAAGCTGCAAATGATGCATTACTTCGAAGAGGTGTGACAATCGAAGAGATTGCTAAAATCGTTTATGAAATGCAATTTCCATACAATAAAGGTCTAACAATTGAGCATTGTATCGAGTCGATTAAAAGTGTTTTAAAGAAAAGAGAAATGCAGCATGCCATTTTAGTTGGGATTGAACTAGATGAACTAGCTGAGAAAAAGTTATTATCGGAGCCATTGCAACAGATTGTAGAAGCAGACGAAGGGTTATTTGGTATAGATGAAACGATTGCTCTGGGAGCAGTGTATACGTATGGAAGTATTGCAGTGACAACTTTTGGTCATTTAGATAAAAATAAAATCGGTATTATTTCAAAATTGGACACAAAGGCAGAGACAGGCACTATCCATACATTTTTAGATGATATAGTTGCCAGTATTGCTGCAAGCGCGGCTTCTCGTTTAGCACATCGAACACGTGATTTAGCAGAGGCAAACGAAACATTTGAGGATATCCCTCCAGAAGAAACTGCACCTGAAACAAAGGTTAAAGGATCTCGAACTTAAATAGTTCATTATAGATATTTAAAGAATGAAAGGGCACTGTACTAATCGATAGGCATTAGTGCTGACCGAACTTCCGCTTGTCGCTCTCTAAGCATGTGCCTCCGCGGAGGAGTCGCTACTGAATTGAGGGCTTTCTTCGTGCTACTGAGGGCACTGAAAAACTAATCAAGATATTTTTTTAGCGAGTATGTGAACGTCATTTCATTCACATACTCGTTTTTTGTCTGAACCTCTAAATTTAAGTAATTGCAGGTAGTTAATCCCCATAATACAACCCAAGAAACCCTCAATTTAAGCCGATATATGGTGATTTAATAAAATGACAAAGAGAAATAAGGCACTTTATATTCAAAAAACAATTACGTCATTTATAATGTAAGTTTTTTAGTGCCCTTCGTGCTGCCTGCAGGTGTAAGGTGCACACCCTGAAAAATATCAGAGATACAGTACCATTCGTTTCTATAAAGTCTTTTAAAAATGCAAAATTTGAACAACAAAGCTGCCAGGGTCATTATCAACAATAACAAATAAAATAACAGAGTCGCGTCCGAAATTGTATCTTCGGACGCGACTTTGTGCTTCTCCTATTATCTGTAAAAACACACAACTAACTTATAATATAAGCGCTTTAATATTCTCTAGCTTTACTAAAGCCTGCTTTAATTGCTTCCTCTTCTGTGCAAAACCATTCTTCCGGTTTAGTTACATCATAATTATTTCCACTAGGAACATGAAAAATTTTCTTGCCTTCTTTGCTAATGTTTCCTTTAATCAAACATTTACCAATTGGCTCTCTGGAAGAATCCTTATCTTCGACTAACACAGAAGAATCAAAACCACGTGAAGTAACATAGTTGGGGGTTTCCCATACTCCAACTTTCCCTTTCTCCGCAATATTAGATGCTTTTTCAAAGTCGTCTAAATACCTTGTGTTTGGCGGAAATACGTAAGCAACACGTGCTAAACCTTCTTCTAAAAGAGTTTCTTGAACACTTACTCCATCTATGTAAATATAGGCAAGCATGCGACCGTAATTATCCAATCGATTTCCTACGTCGAATTCAATTGTTAAATTTCCGTTGCTTAGTATTTCTTTGTTACGATTCTTTGCTTCTTCACTAAAAGGTTGTTTTCCAAGTTGTTTATGATTTATTTCAGGTGTGTCAATAAGTAAATATCGAATTGTTTCGGTATTTCCCTTATAATTTACTTTAATTGTATCTCCGTCAATTACTTCAAGTAATTCAACTGGAATTTGATCAGTAGAGCCACTTGTTTTAGTAATACCGTTAGATGGAATTTCCTCACAACCAAAAAGCAAAGAAATAATTATTAATAATAACTTTTTCATTTTATCACCGTCATTAGTTTAGCATATAAATAAAGGAGAGAAACTGTTGACACATATAATAGAGTTACCATTTGCTTATCGTTTTGATGAAGCAATCAGCAGATTATCATTAGACCCTCTAAATTCTGTAGATTTAGCCAATCAAATAGTTAGAGTTCCATTAGATCATTCCATTATTACTGTAAAAAGTATTGGATCACATCGAGAGCCGAAGTTTATACTAACCGGAATAGAATCGGATGAACAGCTTCAACGTATATTGTCCATTTTTCATTTTGATCGCAGTCTAGATGCAGTTCATGCACATTTTATAAAAACAAATCTGAAGGATTTATTCTTAAAATTTGAAGGTACTCCTATCATTACGGATTTTTCTTTATACGAAAATATAATAAAAAGCATTATTCATCAACAATTAAATCTTTCTTTTGCAAGAACATTAACAACTAGATTTGTGCAAACATTTAGTGAACAGATAGATGGTGTATGGATCTACCCTACTGCTGATAAAATAGCAAAACTAGAAGTGGACACACTAAGAGGTATGCAATTTAGTACAAGAAAAGCGGAATATATAATTGGTATTTCGAAAGCAATTGCAACAGAGGAGTTAAAATTGAATACCCTCGTTAATGAGACTGATGAGACGATTATGAAAAAATTGACTTCCTATCGAGGGATAGGTCCTTGGACTGCAGAAAGTTTTTTACTTTTTGGCCTTGGTAGAGAGAATCTTTTTCCGGTAGGAGATATAGGACTTCAAAACTCATTAAAACAAATGTGGAATATGGAGAAAAAGCCTTCGAAAGAAGAAATTATTATCCATTTTGAATCTTGGTCACCTTATTTAAGCTATGCTTCTTTATACTTATGGAGAAATATTGAATAAAAAATCAGCTTCCTTTATATAATAAGAAGGAAGCTGATTCTATGTGAATACATTATTCAATTATTGCTCTCCATTTCGTCTTGTACTTCCTTGAAGTATAAAAACGATTCTTCATCCAATTCATCTATACGTTCCTTATTAATCCCCATTGCAATTGCTCCAGTAAAAATGGTTTCCCACCAAGTTTCTGTTATTGTCATTTCTATTTCCTCCTTTAATTTTCTGTTTGTCCATTTGACCAATACATACCCTAAAAAGTTTGGTTAACAAACTTGTTAATTAGAAAATGAATCAAATATCACACAACCAAAGCAAGACTTATAGACTAATGGAGTGGAAAGTGTAAGGAAAGAATTTTCTCTACATAAAAGAGTATTTCCACCTTTGATAAGAATCATGTATATCAGAAAAAAACTTATATGTGATATTCTTTCCTAGACTAGAAAATAATTGTATGATTCTAATATAAAGAACGTTTAGTATATATGGTTTTGAATGAAAAAAGGAGATGTTATGATGAATTTTACTGCCCAACAATTGGAAAATATTTTAGAGGAACATCAAAATTTTTTTTATTCTCGTAAAACAAGATCAGCTAATTTTAGGTTAGAACAACTTGACAAGCTTAAAAAATCAATCAAAAAATATGAGAAGGAAGTTATTAAAGCTTTATATAATGATTTACGTAAAAGTGAATTTGAAGCATATACAACTGAAATAGGACTTGTATATGACAATATATCTTATATGAAAAAAAACTTGGAAAAATGGATGGAACCGATGCAAGTAAAAACCCCATTAGCATTAATGCCATCAAAAAGCTTTATAGTAAATGACCCTTATGGAACTGTCCTGATTATTGCTCCATTTAACTATCCATTTCAATTAGTGATGGAACCACTTTTGGGAGCCATTTGTGGGGGAAATTGTGCAATTATCAAACCCTCTGAATCCACACCCTATACTGCTGAAGTCATTAAGAAGATTATAGAAGAGACATTTGATCCTGGCTATATACGAGTTTTAGAAGGGGAAAAAGAAGAAACTTCATTATTAATCCACGCTCCATTCGATTTCATTTTTTTCACGGGTAGTGTTAAAGTGGGCAAAATTGTCATGAAGGCTGCTTCAGAACGTTTAACGCCTATAGCTCTTGAGCTTGGCGGTAAAAGCCCAGTAATAGTAGATCATACTGCAAATCTGGAAGTGGCAGCAAAGAGGATAATATGGGGAAAATTAGTTAATTCAGGTCAAACATGTATTGCTCCTGATTATGTTTTGGTAGAAGAAAGTGTAAAAGAAAAGTTTGTTGATCTTTTAAAACAATCTATTCATCAATTTTACGGAGAAAATATTCAAAATAGTGTCGATTTAGGGCGAATTGTAAATGCAGCTCAATTTGATCGCTTGAAAAAAATACTAGATGAAGAAAAGGATCATATTATTTTTGGTGGAAGTACCGATAAAGATGATTTATATATAGAACCAACTTTATTAGATGGTGTTAGTTTTTCAAGTCCTTCTATGGAAGATGAAATATTTGGTCCCATTTTACCTATCATTTCCTACAACAATTTGCCAGCGATAATTCGACAAATACGTACATTGCCTAAGCCTCTTGCAGCATATATGTTTAGTGAGCATGAGCGGGCTCAAAATTATTTTTTAGAAGAGTTTTCATTTGGCGGAGGTTGTATTAATGATACAATTACCCATGCGGGAAATGCTTTTTTACCTTTTGGTGGGGTAGGTAACTCAGGAGTACATGCATACCATGGCAAGGCAAGTTTTACTTTGTTTACACATCAAAAGTCTATTATTAAAAAGAATACGAAATTACCAATTGACCTAGTATTTCCTCCTTATAAAAATAAAGTGAAGCTTGTCAGAAGTCTTTTAAAATAATAAAAAACATCCACGATTGTTACAAATCTGTGGATGTTTTTTTGAAATTTTGGACTTTTTAATAAAAGAAGCAAGTGTATATTAAAATTTATAGAGTTTTTTATGATGATATGTGTTAAATTAAAAGAAAACCATTACTTATTCCTTATGATGAACTAAACATAAATATCTAACGATAGTAAATTATCAGAGACAATATAACTAATTCATCAGAAGGAGAAAGAGGAAATTATGGGATCTATTTTCGATACAAAATCAGATGAACTGCTATATACAGTTAAAAAGGCGATTTTTAATGAGTCTTTAGCTGAAGATATGATCCTTCAGGAGCAACTAGAAGATGCTTTCTTCAAGATGGAACTAATGGATTATGCCCTAAACGAAACAATGATAGTAGCAGTGACAAATAAATCTGGTCAAATTCTATATGTGAATGATCGATTTGTAGAGATATCTGGGTATGCAAAATCAGAATTAGTTGGTAAAACACATAAAGTTGTGAACTCCAACGTACACCCTGCTTCTTTCTTTCGAAAAATATGGAATACAATCTTAAGTGGTGAAGTTTGGGAAGGCGAAATATGTAATCGAAGAAAAAATGGTGAATTATATTGGGTAAAAACATATATTCTACCTGTTGAATTAAATGAAAAAGAATCTTATTTCTTGAGTATCCGAACTGATATAACATCAGAAAAAGAGAAGGAAAAATTGTTACAATCTTCTTTAGTATCTTCCTTTGCAACTGTAGCGAATTATGTAAATAACTTAGTATTCCAAGTAAAACTCGATGCTTTCGGAAATTTTGGTTTTTCTTTATTGAGCGGAAAAATAGCCCATGAATATTTATCTAAACGAGGATTAGAGCCTGTTCAACCCTCAAGAGATACATTTTTGGAAAAGAATTTATTACTATCTACACCTATTGATGCATATTTTTCCGAAGAAATGACCGAAAGATTAGTAGGTCACCTCCAATATGTGTTTAAAGGAGAAGAGGTATCGTATAAAGAATGGTTTGATGAAAAATGCATCTATATAACACTTTCACCTTACGAACGTAAAGGAAAAGTTACAGCTGTAGTAGGTTTTGGTAACGATATTACCGAGTTAGAGTATACTAGAAAAAAATTAGCAGAAATTGCTTATTTTGACCATTTAACCAATACCTTTAATGCGGCAGCTTTGGAAAGAGATGTAATTAAAAAGATTAATGAAAATAAGCCTTTCAGCTTTTTATATATGGATTTAGATCGATTTAAAAATATTAATGATTCCCTAGGACACGTCACAGGGGATAAATTATTGAAAAAAGTTACTACGAGAATAAAGAAATATATTCAGAAAAAAGGAGAAGGACTTTTATATCGAATTGGCGGAGATGAATTTGTTCTTCTTTTAGACGATGATCAACTAATAGATACACCATTTCGTTGTGCAGAATTACTAATACAAGAAATGGAGCAACCATTCTTAATTGATGAAATGGAAGTATATATATCTTGTTCAGTAGGAATCTCCTTTTATCCAAACCACGGTACATCCTATCAAACATTACATCGATCTGCAGACTTAGCATTAAATGTTTCAAAAGAAAGTGGAAAGAGAAATGTAGTAGTATTTGATCAAGCACATGTAGAAGGTTTTGTGAATAAAGTTCAATTAGAAAGCGACATACGAACAGGTCTTGAGAAAAAAGAGTTTATATTAGTTTATCAACCGAAAATCAATTTAAAAACAGAGACGGTTCATGGTTTTGAAGCGTTGATTAGATGGAATAAAAAAGGAAAAGAAATGATTCCTCCTAATGATTTTATACCTTTTGCAGAAGAAACAGGACTCATAATTCCTATTGGTAAATATGTGCTGAGAGAAGCCTGTAAGCAAGCGGTAGAATGGATAAAAATGGGGATATCGTTTCATACCTTATCGGTAAATATAAGCCCTGCTGAACTAGAACAAAATGATTTTTTTCAAAATATCCAATTAATATTGAAAGAAACAGGATTACCAGCACATTATCTAGAACTTGAAGTTACGGAAAATGTATTAATGAAAAATATTGAACGTTTAACAAAACTATTAATTGATTTGAAAGATCTTGGTATTAAAATTGCGATGGATGATTTTGGTTCTGGTTTTTCAAATTTTCGATATCTAAGTAATTTACCGATTCATACACTGAAAATCGACCGTATGTTTATGAATCGAATTGTTGAAAATAGAGACGAAGTTATTGTTGAATCCATTATCCGCATTGGTCATAGCTTGGGATTAGAGGTTGTTGCGGAGGGAGTAGAAACAAAAGAGGTAATTGATTTTCTTAAATTACATGATTGCCATACAGTTCAAGGGTTTTATTATTCTAAACCGTTACATTCAGAGGAAATTCCAAACTTTCAACTAAGAGGACTGCTTCATTAGCAGTCCTTTCAAACTGTTGACGAACGATAGCATTCATCGTTGCATCTTCGGAAAGCACGTCGCAAACAAAAGATTTTGCTAGCACTTCGTTGTAAGCTCAGGGAAAAATTTAGTTGGTAACGGACCGACAGCGAAAAGCGTCCGCCAACAGTGAATCAACAAAGCAGTCTTTTAAGTCAATAATCTATGAAGTGGATAGATTCCTCTTCCTTTGTAATGCTTTTCACTTAATAATATCTAAAATGGTATACTGAATGTAAGAATACAAAATTCCTCAAAATGGTACGATTAAAAAAACGTACATACAACAAAAATAGGTGTTCAATTGGTCGTGTAAGAAAATAATTAATTTTGTTAAAATAAATGAGTGAATAAGGAGGATATATATGTCATTTATATTTGAGAAAGAAGAAACTATTGCATTGTTAAAGCAATTAGTCGAAATACCAAGTCCATCCGGTTATACAAAAGAGATAATGGATTTTATGGAGAAAATATTAGCGGATTTACAAGTTACTTACCAACGAACAAATAAAGGTGCTTTAATTGCTACTATAACTGGAGAAGATGACTACAAGCATCGTTTGCTTACTGCGCACACCGATACACTTGGAGCTATGGTGAAAGAAGTTAAGTCGAGTGGAAGATTAAAACTTACAATGGTAGGTGGCTTCAATTGGAATGCTGTAGAAGGAGAGTATTGTACAATTCATACTGCGGATGGTAAAAGAATACGTGGAACGATTCTTATGCACCAAACTACTGTTCATGTATATAAGAATGCTAGTGGATTACCACGAGATGAAAATAATATAGAAGTTCGTGTAGATGAAAAAGTGACAAATGCGAAAGAAACACGTAAGTTAGGTATTGAAGTTGGTGATTTTGTTTCTTTTGATCCTCGTTTTGAAGAAACAGAATCCGGGTTTATAAAATCTCGCCATTTAGATGATAAAGCGAGCACAGCGTTGTTACTTCAATTGATTAAATACATTCAAGAAAATAAAGTGACACTCCCTAACACTACTCACTTTTATATCTCAAATAATGAGGAAATTGGTTATGGAGGAAACTCGAATATACCAGAACAAGTAACTGAATATATTGCAGTTGACATGGGAGCAATAGGTGATGGGCAAGCTTCAGATGAATATACTGTTTCTATTTGTGCGAAAGACTCTTCTGGTCCATACCATTATGAGTTAACGAGACAACTAGTAGATCTAGCTAAACATGAAAATATTGATTATAAATTAGATATTTATCCACACTATGGCTCTGATGCTTCTGCTGCCATCCGAGCTGGATTTGACGTAAAGCATGCATTATTCGGACCAGGTATTGAGGCATCACATGCCTATGAGCGTACGCATGTGGAATCATTAGAACAAACTGCTAAACTTTTATTTGCATATGTAAACTCAAAACTATTGTAAGAATTATTTAGAGATAAATTAAATACCTGTTTCTTAAAATGATTAGAATCAGCAACTAATTCTGCGATAAAATATGCAGAAAAACCGTTGACTGGTTCTTTTTTACTTGTATTTTCACGCTCAAATCCATATGATAAAAAAGTAAATAAGAAGGAGATACAAAATATATGGACTTACAATTAAAAGATGAAATATTAAAACGAAGAACCTTTGCGATTATTTCCCATCCGGATGCTGGTAAAACGACTATTACCGAAAAGCTTTTATATTTCGGTGGAGCTATACGTGACGCGGGAACTGTAAAAGGGAAGAAATCTGGAAAATTTGCAACATCTGACTGGATGGAAATCGAAAAACAACGTGGTATTTCAGTTACATCTTCTGTCATGCAATTTGACTTTAATAATTGTCGTATTAATATTCTCGATACACCAGGACATCAGGATTTCAGTGAAGATACGTATCGAACGCTAATGGCTGTTGACAGTGCGGTTATGATTGTCGATGCAGCAAAAGGGATTGAAGCACAAACTTTAAAACTATTTAAAGTTTGTCGAATGAGAGGAATTCCGATTTTTACTTTTATAAATAAGCTTGACCGACAAGGGAAAGAGCCTCTAGAGCTTATGGAAGAATTAGAGGAAGTTTTAGGAATCCAATCTTACGCAATGAACTGGCCGATAGGCATGGGAAAAGAATTTTTAGGAATTTACGATCGATATAACAAACGCATTGAACAATTCCGGGTGGAAGATGACCAACGATACCTTCCATTAGATGACGATGGGGAGCTTGCTGTTGATCATTCGATGAAACAAACTTCTTATTATACACAGGCCATGGAAGACATCATGTTGTTAGATGAAGCAGGAAATGACTTCGACAAAGAAAAAGTCCTTTCAGGAGATTTAACTCCTGTATTCTTCGGTAGTGCATTAACCAATTTTGGTGTACAAACATTTTTAGAGACTTACTTACAATTTGCCCCTACTCCACAGCCGCGTAAAACGGATAACGGGGAAGAAGTTAATCCTATTAACGAAGATTTCTCTGGTTTCATCTTTAAAATTCAAGCTAATATGAATCCTGCTCACCGAGATCGTATCGCATTCGTCCGAATCGTATCTGGAAAGTTTGAGAGAGGTATGAATGTAACACTAGCTCGTACTGGTAAAAACTTCAAAGTGACGCAGTCCACACAATTTTTAGCTGATGACCGAGAAACTGTTGAAACAGCAGTAGCTGGTGATATTATTGGACTTTACGATGTAGGAAACTATCAAATAGGTGATACAGTAGTCGGAGGGAAAAAAGGATTTAATTATGAAAAACTTCCTCAATTTACCCCGGAACTATTTGTAAAAGTAACAGCTAAAAACGTGTTGAAATCCAAGCATTTTCATAAAGGAATCCTCCAACTTGTACAAGAGGGAGCAATTCAATACTATAAAACGCTTCATACAGAAGAAGTCATTTTAGGAGCAGTTGGACAGCTCCAATTTGAAGTGTTTGAGCACCGTATGAGAAATGAATACAATGTGGAAGTTCGGATGGAACCAATTGGATCTAAAGTAGCACGTTGGATTGAAAATGAAGAAGATGTGAAAGAATCCATGACAGGTCCTAGAAGTATGCTTGTGAGAGATCGCTATGACAACTATGTTTTCTTATTTGAAAACGAGTTCGCTACTAGATGGTTCCAAGATAAATACGAGCATATAAAATTGTATAATCTTCTTTAATATCGTAGAGGGAGGCACTTTTTAAATAAAGTGACCTCTTTTTTTATGGACATGAAAGAAACCATACTCTACTATTCTCTGAAAGTTATATCTCGAATAATCGTAGGAGAGCGACGGAAGTCATGAATAATCCTTCAAGAATATATACCACGGTAACTTGCATAATCACGATATAATTTCATTGAAAAGCAATATATATATTCTAAATCGCACAACCCTCCCTCCATATTCCAAAACTAGACAACAAACGCATTTTCCGTAAAGATTTTGTTTATTATAAATTTGAACTCTGCCTTTGTAGGGCATATGATAGTATTAGCAAAATAGAAGGTGGTCCCTAAAAAATGAAAATAAGTGATTTCTCCATAAAAAGACCTGTATTTACCACAGTTATCATGTTTCTTATTATTATACTTGGAGGAGTTTCATTCTTTAAAATTCCAGTAACTTTAATTCCCGACTTAAATCCTCCAGTTGCTGTAGTAGTAACAAGTTATCCTGGAGCAAGCTCGGTAGAAGTAAATGAAAAAATAACGAAACCATTAGAGGACTCTTTAAGTACTTTACCGGGAATCAAGTCAGTAAAGAGCACTTCTCAAGAAGGCGCAAATTTCATCTTATTGGAATTTGAATGGTCTACGGATATGGATGATATTGAATTAGATATTTTACAACGTATTGATTTAACTACCATGCCGGAAGGCGCATTAAAACCACAGTTTTTAAAGTTTGACCCTGCACAATTTCCGATTATTCAGTTGTCACTTAGTGGGACAAGTGCTGACGGCAATATTCGCTTAATCGCAGAAAAATTAGAAAAAGAATTGATCAGTACTGATGGAGTAGCTAATGTTAATATATCTGGCTCTCTCGTGGAAGAAGTACAAATATTATTAAATCCGAATGCATTAGAAGAAAAAGGACTAACACAAAACGATATTGTTCAACTTATCCAAGCAAATAATATTTCTTTTCCTGGAAATCCAGTGGAAACAAATGATAAAAAATCACTTACAACTAGAATAGTTAGTACATTAACGAGTATAGACGATATCAAAAATCTAGTGATTACAGTTAATCCACTTGATGGGAAAAAAGTAACTATTGCAGATGTTGCTACTGTAGAGTTGACCGAACAGGATTTAAACACTGAAACAAGAGCGAATAATGAACCAGCAGTTTTACTATCTGTTTTCCAAGAATCAAGTGCAAATACGGCTAATGTATCCAAAGCTTTTCAGCAAGCATTAGAGGAGCAGCTATCGAAAAAAGAATTTAACGGAGTTAAAGCAAATCTATTATTCGACCAAGGAGATTACATACAGGTTGCAATCGATAATATTGGCACCACGCTTATAAGTGGCGGTATTCTCGCAATGTTAATATTATTTGTCTTCTTAAAAGGTATAAGAAGTCCAATTATTGTCGGTGTTGCAATTCCTTATTCTGTCATAGTGACATTTGTTTTAATGTATTTTGCAGGCTTCTCCTTAAACATTATGACGCTAGGTGCGTTAGCGCTTGGTATTGGAATGCTCGTCGATAATTCCATTGTAGTAATAGAGAATATTGAAAGGCATTTAGGGTTAGGTAAAGATCCTAAGGAAGCCACTTATGTTGGAACAAAAGAAGTCATAGGAGCAATTACTGCTTCCACACTAACAACTGTCGCCGTGTTTGTGCCTGTTGTCTTTCTTTCTGGATTAATAGGTCAAATTTTTACAGAGTTTGCTCTCACTATATCCTTTAGTTTATTTGCTTCCTTAGTAGTTGCGATAACAGTTATTCCCATGATGGCAAGTAGAATGCTGAAGAAGCCAAAGGGAAATCTGGAGGCAAAAAGAAGACGGTCGAAAGCATACAACAACTTTGAGCGTTCTGTAGGATGGGCATTGTCTCATCGAGCGATTATCCTTTCCATTACGGCAATCTTGTTAGTAATATCAACTGTTGGTTTATTCCGTACGGGAACAGAATTTTTACCTGCAACAGATGAAGGGTTTGTTACGATCGCCGTTAGGCTAGAAAATGGTTCTTCAATAGCTGCAACAGACGAAGTAGTAAAAAAAATTGAGGAACAATTACAAAAGGAAAAAGATGTAGAAGTATATGTAAGTTTTGTAGGCGGCAATCAAGAGGGACAGTCAAGAGGGACTTCCAGATCTAATTTGGCGGAAATATCTGTTAAGCTAATACCATTAGATCAAAGAGAGCGTTCCATTTTTACTTTTGTAGATGAAGTTCAACCTAAGGTAATAGAAGCAGTTGGAGAAAATGTCGAAGTAAACTTTAATTTACAAACGGCTGCTGGATCAGCACCAAACTCACTATCTTTTACAATAACTTCAGCAAATAAAGAACAGCTAAATAATGCGGTAAATAAAGTGACAAAAGAAATAGAGAAGATAAATGGAATAACAAAAATAAGAAATGATTTAACGGAGACAATTGATGAAGTCCAAATGACGGTGAAGAGAGATGCAGCTACTGAGTATGGCCTTGCTCCAGCCCAAATAGCCCAAACCGTCAATAATATAACAAGAGGAGTTATAGCAACGCAGATTATTTCAGAGCAAGAAGAAGTATATGGTGTATATGTTAATTATGATGAAGATTATCGAAATAGCGTAGACCAACTAAAGCAATTAAAACTTAGAACACCATCTGGTCTATACATTACCTTACAGGAAGTAGCACATATAGAGGTTGCAGAGGGACCTTTAACAATTCGTAGAGTGAATCAAGCGGGGGCAGTTGCATTTACTGTTAAATATGATTCTAATATTTCATTAGGGGAAATGTCTGATTCAGTAGATGCTGCAATTGAAAGAGCACAATTGCCAAACAATGTTTCTATTTCATTTGGTGGAGATCGGGAATTATTAGATAATGCAACAAACGATATGATCTTGGCGGTTTTATTGGCAGTTGTTTTAGTATTCATTGTAATGGCTGCCCAGTTTGAATCATACAAGTATCCATTTGTTATTATGTTTACAGTACCCCTAATTGTCATTGGAATATTCTTTGGATTATTTACAACAAATACACCAATAAGTATTTCAGCAGTAATAGGGATTCTTATCTTAGTAGGAATTGTAGTTAATAACGGAATTGTATTGGTAGAATATATTAATCAGCGAAAAGCAGAGGGGATGGCATCATACGAAGCTATAACAACCTCGGTACGAGATCGTGTAAGACCTATTCTCATGACTGCGTTAACGACCATCTTAGGGTTAGTACCACTTGCGCTAGGTATTGGGGAAGGAACAGAAATCAATCAACCAATGGGCATTACAGTAATTGGAGGATTAATTAGTTCTACTTTTTTAACTTTATATGTTGTTCCGGTAATTTATAGTTTGTTTGATAAAGAAACAAGAAAACGTGCGACAACTCAAGATTAGGCCAAATTAAAGTACTACTTATGCATAGTCTCGGAAGGATACATCTCTAACTATAGACATTCGCGCTGACCGCAAAGTAAACTTCGCTGTCTCATACTGCACGTCATGCGGCTGACAAGGGCGAATGCCAGTGTATTCTGCTTGATAAGGAATAAAGTACTCAAATGAAGTGTTAATCAATAATCTTGAAAACAGGATGTAGGCTTAACTTTCATTAAATTGTTTTTAGTTCATCCGATGATTCCAGGATGTGCGCCTTACACGCCGCAGAAACGCGAAGAATGAGACCCCGTAAAGGATGAGGGAGGCGGCAAAGGAGCGACTCATCCTGCAGAGGCTCATGCGTAGCGTGTGGCGAGCGCACATCCGTGTTCGTGTCTTCTCTAAGAAACGAAGGGTCTTCTCGATGGCTCATTTTTTAATATTTATACAAGGGGTGGGTCTAAATGTCGAACGCACTAATAACCGGTTTTCCTGGTTTTTTAGCTAAAAATATTATAAAAGAGCTTCGCCTTCAAAAAGCTTTTTCATCTATTTACGTACTCGTTCTTCCAGTTCAAGTAGATAAAGCGAAAGAAATGATAGCAGAAATCTATAAAGATGAAATACCAAATCAACAGATCATTATTGTGGAAGGAGATATTACAGAACCTAATGCCGGATTGAAAAATGAAACATTAAACATGCTACGAGAAAAAGTAGAGTATATCTGGCATTTAGCAGCAATTTATGATTTAGCAGTTCCAAAAGATATCGCTTGGAAAGTGAATGTTCATGGAACAGACATGTTTAATAAAGTAGTTGTGCAATTTCCTAATCTAAAGAGATATATATACTTTAGTACAGCCTATGTTGCAGGTAAAAGAGAAGGGAAACTATTAGAAACAGAGCTTATTAGACCAGATGGTTTTAAAAATTATTATGAAGAAACAAAATATGAGGCGGAATTGCTAGTAGAACAACTAAAAGAGTCCGTTCCTGTCACTATAATCAGACCTGGAATTGTAAGGGGCAATTCTGTGACGGGGGAAACAATTAAATTTGATGGGCCATATTTCTTTATTAATATGATTACTAATCTAAAATGGTTGCCCGTGTTACCTTACTTAGGAAAGTCACATTCTTTTATTAATGTTGTACCTAGTGATTATATAACACAAGCTTCCATATATAGCTGTTTTAGTGAGGATGCCCTTTCAAAAACGTTGCATTTGACTGATCCAAAACCATATCCAGTTGAAGAAGTGTATCGTGCATTTGTAAAAGAAATAACAGGGAAATATCCAAAAGGGAGAATACCATTATTTCTTGCAAAAGCATCTGTTTCTTTATATCTAGTTAGAAAGCTATTACAAGTAGAAAAGGAAACATTAGATTATTTAACATGGGATGCTTCCTTTGATACTACTGTAGCTGATAGTATATTAAAAAAAGGAAACATTACATGCCCAGATTTTATCGAATCTATCCCATCTATGATTGGATTTTATAACGGACATAAAGACGACAAATTGTATCACATTCAAATAAAGTAGATTTACCTTTACAAATTAATTTGTAATCGTTATAATGAATAACATAAATGGATATACTTTTGACATATGTCAAAGGGGAGTAGCTATAGGGAAACCTATTTCATAATCGTCATTACATGGCGTAAGCCATCGGTTATGATAGTAATTTTTAAAATTGCTTAGCAAGACCTTTGCCTTTTAATAGGCATGGGTCTTTTTATTTGCAAAAAAGGAGGATATTTATGGAAACAGTTTTTTTAGAGTATGCATGGGTCTTGCTAGTTTTAGTAGGTCTAGAAGGTTTACTTGCAGCTGATAATGCAGTCGTGATGGCTGTAATGGTAAAACACTTACCAAAAGAACAACAGAAAAAAGCGTTATTTTACGGGTTATTAGGTGCTTTTGTCTTTAGATTTTTAGCATTATTCATGATTACATTCTTAGTGAATATTTGGCAAGTTCAAGCAATAGGAGCAGCTTACTTACTATTCATTTCGATAAAACATATTTATGATCAACGCAAAAAACCAGGTCCACATATCGATGTAGAAGGAATGGAACCAAAAAAAGGTTCTGGATTTTGGATGACAGTATTAAAAGTTGAGCTTGCAGATATTGCTTTTGCAATAGACTCTATGCTTGCAGCAGTAGCAATTGCAGTTACTTTACCGTACGTAGGCGACTTTGATATAGGTGGTATAAATGCTGGTCAATTCTCCGTTATGTTCGCAGGTGGTGTCATTGGTCTAATCATTATGCGATTTGCAGCGCACAAATTTGTTCAATTACTTGAAAAGTACCCTTCACTTGAAACAGCAGCATTTTTAATCGTTGGTTGGGTAGGGGTAAAATTAGCAGTATTGACAATGTCTCATGACAAAGTTGGAATTCTACCTCATGATTTCCCACACTCTGCACCATGGGAAATTACTTTCTGGACAGTCTTGCTGGGTATAGCTCTATTAGGATATATATTCGGAGTAGTTAAAAACAAAAAAGAAGATGCGTAGTAATAAATTGTAAAAGTATGAAAAGATAGTGGTTAGTGCTATCTTTTTATGCTTTTTTTTCTTACAATGAGAAAACAGGCATGTGCTTATTGAAAGGAAACTATTTATGAGAACATTTCAAGTTAAACAAAAGTTTAAATTTACTCCAGCTCAAGTAATCGTAACGTATTATTTTATTGCTATTGCTGTATCAGTAATTCTTCTAAATTTACCAGGTGTTCATAGGCCAGGGGTTCATGTGGATTTTATTGATAGTTTATTTACCGCAGTAAGTGCAGTTAGTGTCACTGGTTTAACAGCGATTAATATTCTTGAAACATATAGTGTATTTGGATACTTTATGTTATTACTGATTCTCCAATTAGGTGGAATTGGAATTATGTCGTTAGGGACATTTATTTGGTTAGTTTCGGGAAAAAAAATTGGGCTTCGCGAAAGACAGTTAATAATGGTTGATCATAATCAGCCTAAATTATCAGGTGTAGTGAACTTAATAAAAGAAATTGTTAAAATTTTATTGTTAATTCAACTTATAGGAGCAGTTATATTAACTTTATATTTCACACAATATTATGATACATTCAAGGAAGCGATGGTACATGGGATCTTTACGTCTGTTTCGGCCACAACCAATGCAGGGTTCGATATAACAGGTGAATCTTTAATACCGTATCATCATGATTACTTTGTTCAAATAATTACTAGCATGTTAATTGTTTTTGGAGCAATTGGGTTCCCAGTTTTAATTGAAGTAAAAGAATTTCTTTCAAACAAAAATAAAAATTTTCGTTTTTCATTATTTACAAAGCTGACAACAATCACATATGCAATTCTTCTGATGTTTGGTACACTAATGATTCTTTTACTTGAAATGTTTAATTCAATGAAAGGAATGGCTTGGCATGAAAAGTTTTTTACAGCTTTCTTCCATTCTGTTTCATCTCGTTCAGCAGGTTTAACAACAGTAGATATTACATTATTCCAAGAAGGTACAAATTTTTTAATTAGTGTTTTGATGTTCATTGGTGCATCCCCAAGCTCAGTAGGTGGCGGGATACGTACGACAACTTTTGCCATTGCACTATTATTTTTAATCAATTTTTCAAGAGGTAAAGACAATATTCAAATTTTTCATCGTGAAATTCATTTAATTGATATTTTTCGAGCATATGCAGTAATAATTTTAGCTCTAGGTATGGTGTTTGCCGCAACTATTCTACTTTCTATAACTGAACCGGATATTCCAATTACATCTTTACTATTTGAAATAACCTCTGCTTTCGGTACTTGTGGAATGTCGCTTGGTATTACTGGAGATCTATCAATTATTGGGAAGGTAACAATTATGATATTAATGTTTATTGGACGAGTTGGTCTGATCTCATTTTTATATACATTAGGTGGAAAGAGTAATAAAAGTAAATATCATTACCCGAAAGAGCGAGTGATTATCGGATAATAGAAAAGCCAATTAATCCGTTAAAGGATTAATTGGCTTTGTTGTTTTTGTTCGATAAAAAAGAAATGTGGGGTTGGACCTTTTCCAAAAGTAGTAAGTAAGTATCCTTCTCTTTCTTTTATTATTCCCTGCAAATATGAGTCAACACAAATAGAGATTGGTGTTATAAAAGTTTGTTTATATAATTCACGTTCGTTCATCTGAAGTGATGCAAATTCATCCCCTGCAATAGATGGATTTAACAGAAGTTGTTTATATAGATAGGATTGTTCTTCTTTAGCAATGTCGTTTGACCACCAAGGTTTGCGTGGTTGGAATTTTTGTTTAGATAAATAATCTAGTTTCATAACACTTTGAACAACTGGTAAGGATAAGTTTTCAATTCCCATTAAAAAGGTATTCAATCTAATGAATAAATCCTCTAATTGATGACCAATTTTCGACCAATTTCTTTCCTCCCAAAAGGTACCAAATTGTTGGAAGAAATCAAATGGAGTATCAAAAATTTGATCGAACAAGTATTCAAGTGTTCGATCCATCCTATGCGCATTCCAATATTTCTCTAAAACATCTTCCACTTGTTTTATGCGAAGGATATCGTCAAAAGTTAACACATTATTAGAAAAGATTTCATACGGCGCTTGATCTACATAAACATAACCGTATTTTTTTGCTTCCACACGTAATCCAGTCCCACGTAGCAACTTTAAAAATCCTAACTGTAATTCCTCTGGGCGCATTTCAAATACTTCATTGAAAGTATTTCTAAAGGAATCATAATCTTCTTCTGGCAGACCGGCAATTAGATCCAAATGCTGATCAATTTTGCCTCCACTCTTAACCATTGTAACTGTACGTTTTAACTTCTCAAAGTTTTGTCTACGTTTGACAAGTTCGTTCGTTAAATCATTTGTTGATTGGACGCCAATTTCAAATCGGAATAGCCCTGCTGGTGCATTATCATTTAAAAATTGAATTACTTCTGGCCTCATAATATCAGCAGTTATTTCAAACTGAAAGACTACTCCAGGTAAATGTTCATCTATTAAAAATTGGAACATTTCCATTGCGTAGCTTCTACTTATATTAAAAGTTCGATCCACAAACTTTATTGTTTTCGCTCCATTTGCCATTAAAAAGCGAATATCTTCCTTCACTTTATCTCTATTGAAGTATCTAACACCTACCTCAATTGAAGATAAACAAAATTGACAGGAGAAAGGACAACCACGACTTGTTTCAATATAAACTATTCGCTTAGACAGAGTGGGTAAATCTTCTTCAAAGCGAAATGGTGAAAGAGATTCTCTTAAATCTAATTTTTTTGGTAGCGGATTTAGAATAAATTTGTCGTCTTGTACATATGCTACACCAGGTATGTTTTCAAGAGACTGTTTACCGTGTAGGAAATTTAACAGTTCCTTAAAAGAAATTTCTCCTTCACCAACGACAATATAATCTATTTCTTTTACTTGTCGTAACCAAATATTTGTGTCGTAAGAAACTTCCGGACCACCTAAAACAATAGTAATTTTTGGATCCACAGTCTTGAGAATTTTAATAACTTTTAACGTTTCTTCGATATTCCAAATATAGCAGCTAAAACCTACAATATCGGGTTTTTTCTGATATAAATCCGCGACAATGTTAAATGTGGGGTCTTTAATGGTGTATTCAGTGATAAGGGGGGAATATTCTGGTTCTGCATAGGATTTTAAGCAGCGAAGTGCCAAATTAGTATGAATGTATTTTGCATTTAGTGTTGTTAAGATTATATTCATTGTTAATAACTCCTTTTTACTTATTTCTATTGTAACAACAATGATTGTTGTTGTCGACAATATAGGTAAAAGGAATCATTTCATTATAAAAAAATTTGTGGAATAATCAGAATTAACAAATATTTTAAATGCTTCTTTTTTACATACTGTAAATACCCCTTTTTGGGATGATTTTTTAATCGTTAGGAGAGGATGGGTGACGTTTGTGGTAGTTGAAGCTAAATATAAGCAAAGATTTGAACATGTTTTTCAGCTTTATTCTGGAGGGCTTATTTTCATTAATCAAGAAGGAATAATTCTAGAAGTAAATTCAAAAGTAGAGAATATTCTACAAACCGATAGAAATGAGTTAAGTGGGATGAATGCATTTCATATTTTGAAAATGCTAAAAGCTAACCTTGAAAATAAAAAAGAGTTTATACAAGAACTTCACCATAAAGGGCAGGCGGAGTTTTTTTGTGAAATACAAACCTTCAGGGGTGAATTAAAATATATAAGAATTAGAGTTTCAAAACAAAAGGATGCAGATCTTTACTTAACGGAAGTTCATGATGAATCCGAAAAAATGAGAATGAAAAAGAGATTAGACCACACAGAATCTCTTAGCACTCTGGGGCAATTGGCAGCAAGTATTGCACATGAAATACGCAATCCAATGACGTCATTAAAAGGATTTACCCAATTATTGTATTCTACTGCAAATGATGATGGAAAAAGGTATTTATCCGTTATTAATGATGAAATTAATAGAATGGAAGAGATTTTAACGGAATTCTTAGAAGTTTCTAAGCCTACTACTCCTATATTTACAAACTTTGAGATAAAGAATCTAATTCTTGAAGTAGTTAATTTTATGGCTCCTCAAGCATTGATGCAAAACATAAATGCTACTATCAATTTTGAGATTGACCATACTCGAAAAATATTAGGTGATCGAAATTTATTAAAACAAGTATTTATAAATACGATAAAAAATGCAATAGAGGCAATGTCAAATGGAGGAAATATATATATAAATATTTCGGACATGGGTGATAAACCCTATGTGTGTGTTTCCATTGAAGATCAAGGACATGGTATAGAAGAAAAAGTTCTAGAAAAGATTTTTGATCCTTTTTATACAACTAAAACATATGGGACAGGTTTAGGGTTGGCACATATTAACAAAGTAATTGGTGAACATGGAGGAAATATTGAAGTAAGTAGTACAGTAGGAAAAGGAACTACTTTTACATTTCTGCTTCCTCTTCATAATGAGAACAAACATATTTTGACAATCTAATCACCTGACCTATATAATAGTGTTTAGTGTATTTTATTTAGGTGAGGATGACGAGAATGACAAATGAACAATCGAACAGTGCATTAAAGTTATTTATTGTGTTGTCACGTGCTCATAAAGTAATTCATGAAAGTACGAATCATTTCTTTCAAGAAAATGGTTTAAACCCGACTGAATTTGCAGTATTGGAACTCTTATATCATAAGGGGAGACAACCACTTCAGCAAATTGGGAACAAAATCCTTTTGGCAAGTGGCTCTATTACATATGTAGTAGACAAGTTAGAAAAAAGAGGTTATATTAGTCGTGTTTCTTGTGATTCTGATCGTCGAGTGACTTTTGCAGAAATTACAAATGAAGGAAATGCATTCATGGACGAACTTTTCCCAAGACACGAGAAACAACTGGTTGAATTAATGGGAGCTCTTTCAGAGGAAGAAAAACTAGAAGTTATCGACCTTGTAAAAAAACTTGGTTTATCCATTAAAAATTTGTCGTATTAATAAAAAAAGCTTCTGATTAACTACTAATCAGAAGCTTTTTTTTATTTACTTTTTATTGTTCCTGCCATTTGTATGAAAGTTTCTAATGCAGGAGTATCAGCTGTATCAAATATAGTAAGTTTTACTATCAATCCGTCTGTTTCAAAAGTATATCCCGTAACTTTTCCATCTGGAGTATCTATTTGGAACCCTTTAGCTTGCTGAATAGTATCACTAGCAGGCAGTTGATTTTCATCTGTTATTTCTTCTAATGTTCCTTCCTCATTGGAAGCCTTTAGTGTTTCCATTAAATTGTTTGTAGTTTCTTCTAAATTGACTTCTTCCTTATTAAAGGTTTCAATTCTCATCGACTGTAAATCATTTTCTTTATTGAAAAGTAAATCCTTGTTCGGTTCTTCTCCAGTCAGTTCAAAACCTTCTACAACTGTGATGGAGTAGTTTTGGCTTTCGCTTTCTGTAGTAGTACCTTCAAGTACTTGTTGCGGCTCAGTGGAACTAGTTGAATTATTTTGTGATTGTCCATTTTCAGTTGCTTCAGTAGTAGGTAGATCGTTAGTGTTTTCAGATTCATTAGTTGTTGTACCACAAGCAGAAATTAAAACTGTAAGTAGCATAACAGACAATAAAGAATAAAACTTTTTCATGATTTTCCAGCTCCTTTAAAAAAATAAGTTATACTTCTTTATTTATACATATTATTAGACGTAACTGATTAATAATTGTTTCAGACAATAGGGAACACTAAAAATAACAAGACTAACAAAATGATATGGGCTAAAATAATAAGAGGCATACTTTTTTTCCATTCATATAAAATTCCCAGAATGAGTCCACAAATGAAAGCGCCTAACATACCTAGCCAAAATCCGCTAAATATAAAAGAAAGGCTAGATAGTACTGAACTAGCAATAATAGCTTTTGAAGGAGTCATCCACCGCTTCAATTGTTGCTGTATATACCCTCTCCAAAAAAATTCTTCACCAGGTGCTATAATGAACAAAAGCAATAGAAAATGCCAAATGGAAGTAGGCGCAAAGTTACCAAAAAATTGGTTGACACTTGTGGTCGATATACCTGGAATCCACTCAAGTAATTTATATCCTCCTGCAATTATGGCATACATCAAAAATCCAAATCCTACACCATAAAGAATATATTCAATTGTTTTGATCTTATCATCTATCTTAGCGTAAAAAAATGCAATCGACATGAGAAAAAGGACCGTAAAAGTGTAAAAGTACCAAAATACCTTTTCATTAGAAAATGTGATCCAAGTAAAGGTATAAGCTAAAAGTAAGGTTATGATTAAACCCAATAAGGGTATTTTTCTGTTCAATAAAAGCACATCCTAAAAATTATTTAAAATACCGTTCTTCTAATCGAGGAACGGCATGACGTTTAGTCTTCATTACTATATAATATTTTATAACGCTTGTGGTTGACTACGGTTTTTTCTTCCATTTCAAGTTCATTAAAGTTCTCCATATATGTTAAATCAACGATTACAGAGTTCTCATTGACTTTTTCAACAATACCTTGGAGACCATCTCTAAATTCTATTATATTACCAACTTCTGCAACTTTCACAGATTGTCCCTCCCCTTTTAGAACTTAATACATTACAGTTTGCCCTAAAAAAAGGTATTCGTAAAGTATTTTAATCCGAAAGCGGCAAAATATACATCGATTAATAAAAAGAAAGGAACGAGCTATATGGAATCTTTTGAAGAGAAGCTAAATATGCTAAAAAATGGTACTATAAATACATTAGAAATAACAAAAGAGGAATTTCTTCCATTTCGAGAAGTATTATTAAAAAGAGAAGATTTTAAACATTTTTCAGGAAAAGCTAAACAAGGTGGTCATGTCATTTATACGTATTTACTAACACCAAGAAGTTGATTGTCGTGAATTGTCGAAATGTTTTTGTTTAAACACTTAAAGCAAAAGGTATATTGAAATGAAAATATATATTTTGTAAAAGGGGTTGTTCTAAATGGTAGAATCTATTTTGAAACAAGTGGAATTTACAAGGGAAAAGATGATCCAAACAGCTATAGAAAAGGGAATGCAAGATCAAGATACTATTCGATTAAGTAAAGAGCTTGATTTGCTATTAAATATATTTCAATATGAAGAAAGCCAAAATATACAATATAAAAAATAGATTAGTTATTTAAGGGAGAAATTGTTCATGCATAGTATCTTAGTACTACAAAAGGAACTAAACCAATCTATAATTGGACGGGAAAGAGAAATTGAATTGATGCTGATGGGATTACTATGTGGGGGGCATGTGCTTTTAGAAAGTGTACCAGGTTCTGGAAAAACTATGATGGCTAAGTCTTTTGCCGAAGCTATTCATGGAGACTTTAAAAGAATACAGTTTACACCAGATGTATTACCTTCAGATATAACTGGAATTAGTTTTTTTCATCCTCAAAAGCAAGAATTTATTCTAAGAATAGGACCCGTGATGAGTAATATCCTACTCGCAGACGAGATAAACCGTGCAACACCGAGAACTCAATCAAGTTTACTGGAGGCCATGGAAGAGAAACAAGTAACAATTGATGGAGAAACAATTAATTTGTTATCCCCTTTTATGGTTATCGCAACTCAAAATCCAGTAGAGTCTCAGCAGGGTACTTTTCCACTTCCTGCTGCACAATTAGATCGTTTTCTATTTAAACTAACGATTGACTATCCATCTATGGAACAAGAAAAAGTTATATTACAAACATTTGGACGTTTACCAGGGGAAGTAAGAACAAAAAAAGTAGTGACATTAGAACAAATTGAACTATGGGCTGAGCAAGTAAAGGAAGTAGCTGTGCATGACGACATCATGACTTACATAGTCCAAATTGTAAATGGTACTAGAAATCACCAATTTATTGAATTAGGGTTAAGTAGTCGTGCTTCTCTTGCATTACTTCAAGCAGCTAAAGCTCATGCTTATATTAATGGTAGAATGTATGTTACTCCAGATGATGTAAAAAAAGTGATTGACCCCGTCTGCCTTCATCGCATGAAACTTTCTCCTCAAGGAATGCTAATTCATAATCTAGCAGACATAATGAGAGAACTAGTCAGTGAAATTGAAGTTCCGGTTGAGGCTATTTCTCGATGAATTGGATACGTCAAGATTTTGGTATGAGAAATACAAAATTATTCTTAGATTTTCTCATCGTTATATGTATAATCACTCTTCTCCTCAAACAATATCTATTATTAGTTGTTTTAACTTTAATGCTATTTATAGTTTTTTTGCAAATGATTTATTTTAAAAAAGTCGGAGAGAAATTAGTTCTAATTAATGAAAAAAAGAGAGTTCGTTTATTAATAGGATCGACTTCTAATCTGGTATTAACTTTTCAAAACAAAGGGTTACCAATTTGGAACGGAACTCTATTAATATCTTTTCAAGATTCTATAACCCCATATGGTATCACCAATAGAACTATTGCAGGTTTACACGAAGTGAAAGCTCCTTTCTCTATAGGCTTTAACAAGCGAGTAACGATAAAAATACCCATAACAGGTGACCATAGAGGGCTTGCTAGGATAAACCAAATCGAAATTCAAGTTCCACATCCTTTAATCGACGGATCAGTTTTGCTTGATTTTAAGCCATTTATATTAATAGATGCAATTGTATTCCCCAAAATATATCCCATCAATGAGAAGCTACATCCATCTAATGTAAAACAAGGTCACTTACAATTGAATTCTTCTTTATATGATGATCCTTATTTTCCAGTTGGAACAAGACAATATGAACCTGGAGACCAATTTCATCATATACATTGGAAAGCTAGTGCTAAAATGCAAGAATTACAAACGAAAGTATTTACTAAGGTAGCGAATGTATCTATCCTTTTTGTCTTAAATATAAAGAACAAGCATGGGGTAGTGGCAGATTTTGAAGAAAAAATTGAGTGGTTAGCTTCCTATATAGACGCTTGTTATAAAGAAGATATACCTTTCTCTTTTGCAATAAATATACGAACATATGGGAAATTCCCTTTTGTATATTTACCAATAGGAAGTGGGGATACGCATAGGATACGAGCTTTAGAACTACTATCCGTATTATCTTGGAGCGACAGTCTAGTTCCATTTGATAAGATGATTGCGTACATAAATATGAAGGAAGAACTTCCAGTTGCTGTTTATATTATGACACATAATCTAGAACAGTTTTTACCATTTTTAAGTCAATGGGAACAACGGTCAAACGTTTTGTACGTAACGGATATAATTCAAAGGGAGGCTTCTCATGTATAAGTCTACCCGAATGATCAATATTCAAGTTCAGTCGTTTGGAAACTATTTGAGAGATATATGGATCGTTGCTTTGATTTTTGTATTGATACAAAATCAAACGGCTATATCGTTACCTATTATTTGGATTGGTCTACAAGTAATCATTTCAGTCGTTTCCCTATTAGTGTTTAGAAAAACGGGTCCAAATATGGTTGTACCTTTTATTCTCCCTTCATTGATCTTGTTGTTGCTTTTCCTTTTCGGATCTCCTTTTTGGTTATTTTTGATAGGAGTATTGATTTCAATATGGAGACTTCACGCAAGATTTAATACATCTCAAAATGGGTACCATTTAGATAGCAGCTTTATGCTTATATTTTTTGCAACTTTTCTCTTAGTCCATTTTGTTAGTTTTATTTTGGGGCATGAAAACTATCAGTATCTTCTTTATACTGTGTTTTTAACCGGAATAGCACTGTTCATGGGCATAAGAGTATTCTCTATCTTAGTGAATACAGACAAGTCTAATTCCATTTCGAAAGCAAAAATTTTTGTTTTCTATCTAGTTAGTATCGTTTGTTTAGCTAGTCTATCTGTTTGTATTTATTTTATTGCCCCGATCATTAGAAAAGGGATAGATATCCTGTTAGTATTTATTTTTAGTATTTTAATAATACCATTTAGACCTCTAATAGAATATCTAGAAAATTTCATAGGTGGATTACAGATTAAAGAAATAGAAGAGAGCGAACGCTTACAGGTTGGGGAGCAAAGCGAAAACAAGCTAAGAGAACCTATAAAGGAAGAAATGATTACGAATTTCCCATTTGAATGGATTCTATTTGGCATAGTAACTATTGCATGTATATTATTAGTTCGATATTTATTAAAAAATAAACCCGAGAAGTTAGAATTGGAGCAAGTTTATATCCAATATGAGAATGAAGAAATGAATGATGAACAAGAAAAGAAAAAGAGCCAATTAAAAACCATTTACAAAGTTGAAACGTCTCTATTACGAGAAAGATATTTACAGTTTGAAGTTGAATCGAATTCATTTGACTTAGGTAGAAAACGGGATGAGACAGTAAGAGAGTGGTTTAATAAAATGGGTTGGAAAGTTAATGATGAATTTTTTCAAATTTATGAGGAAGTAAGGTACGGTGGGCATACAATTGCTACACCAAAAGCAGAAGTATTTATTAAAACATTAAATGAAATAAAAAATAAATTTTTTATTTATAAAGATGTTTAAAACTATGAAATACGGGGCATAGTAATAAAGAACACAGCAACATTCTCATTTCCCCCTTTTTAAGGACCATCCAAATTATTTGGATGGTCCTCTTTTTTTGGTACACTATACTTATTAAATATTACTGGGGGAATCAAAATGGATAATAAACTGAAAATTGGTTTTATTGGAACAGGTGTAATGGGGAAAAGTCTAGTAAAGCATTTATTAAAGGCTGGTCATGAAGTAAATATTTATACGAGAACAAGAGAAAAAGCAGAAGAACTGATTGAGTTAGGATCAACTTGGGCAAGCACTCCAAGGGAAATAGCTAGCACTTCACAAATTGTTTTTACAATGGTTGGATACCCATATGATGTAGAGGAAGTATACTTAGGTGAACAAGGGATATTAAGAGCAGATAACAAGGGACTTATAATGATCGATATGACAACTTCAACACCAACACTAGCACAAAAAATAGAAAAAGAGGCGAAAGAAAAAGGAATGCACTCATTAGATGCTCCTGTTTCTGGAGGAGATGTAGGAGCGCAATTAGGTAAGCTTTCTATTATGTGCGGTGGAGAAAGAGCTACGTTCGAAAAAGTACTACCTGTTTTAAGCTTATTTGGGGAAACAGTAATATACCAAGGCCCTTCTGGTGCTGGTCAGCATACAAAAATGTGTAATCAAATTACAATCGCTACAGGCATGATTGGGGTTTGTGAAGCACTCGCTTATGGTAAAAAAGCTGGTTTGGATTTAGAAGAAGTTTTACGATCCATTTCAACGGGAGCAGCAGGATCGTGGTCATTAAGCAATTTAGCGCCAAGAATGATTGCGGAGAATTTTGAACCTGGATTCTATATTAAACATTTTGTAAAAGATATGAAGATTGCATTAGATGAAGCAGAAAAAATGAATCTACAGCTTCCTGGATTGCAACTTGCGAAGTCTATGTATGAAGAACTAGTCGAACAAGGCTATGAAAATAATGGTACTCATACTTTAATAAAAGCGTACGTTTGATATCAAATTTTTAATAAGGCCAAACTTCTTCTTCATATAGAGAATTAAAATAATACAAATGGTATAGGAACTATTAACTACTCTATGGTACAATCTATTTAAAGATTTGTAGATGAAGGGACGAGTCATATGAATGAGCAAAAAGGTATTTTACTTGAAAGTGGAACGAATGAATTAGAAATCGTTGAGTTTCAAGTTGGTTCAAATAAGTTTGGTATAAACGTTATTAAAGTTAAGGAAATTATTCAGCCAATCCAAGTTACTTTTATACCTCATGCACACCCACATGTGGAGGGCATTGTGCAATTACGAGGAGAGGTTCTTCCAGTTGTAAGTATGGCAAAGGTTCTAGCATTGCCTGTAGGACCTAAAAATGAACAGGAAAAATATATAGTGGCGGAGTTTAACAAACAAAGAGTTGTTTTTCATGTCGATAATGTGACACAGATTCATCGTATATCTTGGAACCAAATAGAAAAACCTTCGGATATATATCAAGGTAGCGCTTCTCATGTGATTGGGGTAATTAAGCGAAATGAGGAAATGATTCTATTGCTTGATTTTGAACGAATCATCGTAGATATTAATCCAGAATCAGGAATTAATGTAGAATCAGTAAAAAAACTTGGAAATCGTGAACGTTCTAATAAGAAAATTGTAGTTGCAGAAGATTCACCGCTTCTAAGAAAGTTATTGAATGACACATTAAGTGAAGCAGGTTACGTAAACATTGAATTTTTTGAAAATGGAATAGACACGCTTGCTTATTTAGAAAGCTTGGAAAAAGTATCACCAGATGTATCGGAGCATGTTCAATTAGTTGTCACGGATATAGAAATGCCCCAAATGGATGGACATACCTTAACAAGAAAAATTAAAGAAAACAGTAATTTAGGTAAGCTTCCTGTTTTAATATTCTCTAGTTTAATTACCGATGATCTCCGCCATAAAGGGGACCAAGTAGGTGCTGAAGATCAAATTAGTAAACCGGAAATAGCAGAATTAGTTCTAAAAATAGATCAATTTATATTATAAAAAGGATAAGTAGATTATACATATCTTATTGCTTTCCATCAGGTGCTGCAGCTTATATCCATTTTGTAAGTTTAATAGTGCCTTAAATTAAATACAACAATAAATACCTATTGCCACAAAAAAGCTAGCATGTTTACCATGCTAGCTTATTATGTATAATGCAAGATTTCATTATTATTGATCTAAATAAGATTTTGATGGTTTCTTAAAAGTATTTGCATATTTGTTAGGATATAAAGGAATTCGATTAGAGGTTTTTTTTATGTCTTTTATAGACTGAGGTCCTATATATTCCGTTAGTAATTGTTTTGCTAACCGTAAATTCATTTTACGTATTGGATTTCTATAGGTTTCATCAAGATGGCCGAGGTGTGGCAAGTTCTTAAAATCCTCTTTTACTGGAATTACATGAAAATAATAGTCTGCACATTGTATTAATACTGAGGATTGTTGCTGACTGAATCTAGGGTTTCGAACAAAGTGTAGTCCAATTTTTTTTGCCTTGTTTTCGGTTAACATTTTATGGAGTGCTAACTTCTTTAATTCGTATAGCGGCTTGTTGTCAATTGCGGTTTTAGCATGTCGATTAACAGTATAAATAGCTGTAGCGATACGTTTATCATCGGTTGTATTAGTCATAACATCCCTCCTCCGCTTATTCATATAGATACTTTAATCATACCAATTTCCAGTTTAATTGTATACAAAAATCAATGAATATATCATATGAAAATATATCGATTGGTAAATTAAACATAAATAAAAATTGGTCGATAAAATATAGTAAAGTACTTTAAAATACAGAGGGCATATAAATTTTTGATGTATATATTGGAGGATTAAATGAATAATTCAGCAGAAATAGCACTTGCTGTAAAAAATTATATAGTAGATATAATAAATGAAAATTCTTTAATATTTACTTTCATAATAAGAATGGATGAACGTGAGAATTTCTCACTCATATATACAAATAACTCTGGAGCAAGTTTTTTTACCCATACATTACAATCTAAAAATGAATTCCTTTCTGAGGTTATTTCTAAACAAATGCAAAGTCTTTTTAATTTGGTTTCGGACACAAACGAAAAACTGTTCCTTCAACAATCCATTGTATTCGAAAAGGTAGAATATATTTTTGATATTTCCATAAAACAAATCGATGAAAAGAAAAAAATATTTGGATTAACTATGCACAATAAATCGAATGAAGAAGTTGAAAAAAAGGCTTTAATAGAAGCGAAGGAAAAATATTTATCTTTAGTAAGTAATAATTTGGATTCTGTTTTCTTTGTCAATGAAAATGGAACAATAACGTATTCAAATTCTATTGCATTAAAAGAACTAGGATATGAAACAGAATTTGTAAAAAATAAACCAGTGGAGCATTTTATCGAAGAAAATTCTTTAAGGAATTTTCAATTAATGATGAAACAAACGTTAAGTGGTTACCCTACTGAAATGCATAACTGTTTAATACTGCATGAAAAAGGTCATTACATAACTGTATATTTAAAGGCTATTCCTAACGAAATACTAGGAGAAATACACGGTTTTCATCTTTTCATACGAGATATGACAGCTGCAGTAGATGAAAAGGACCAATTATTTTATTTAGCATACCATGATCATTTAACAGGCTTATGGAACCGTCGGGCATTAAAAGAGCATTTACGAGAGAATTTAGAACAAGCTGAAAAAAATGAAAGTCAAATTTCAATTATTCGTATAGACTTAGATAGATTTAAGTTGATAAATGAATCACTGGGATATAATTCAGGCGATGAATTGTTAAAGAAAATTGCTGATCGGCTTGGTTTGTATATTGATAAAAAAAATAATTTATATAGACAAAGTGGCGATGAGTTTGTTTATATCTTAAAAGGGAAAACTAGGGACCAAACAAGTGTTTTTGCAGAAACTATTTTAGCTGAGTTATCAAAACCTATATACTTAGATCATCAAGAGTATTTTGTTACTGCATCAATTGGTATATCTATGTATCCGTTTGATGGAAAAAATTTAGACGAATTACTTATCAAAGCAGACCAAGCATTATACGTTGCAAAAGATAGAGGAAGAGCACATTATCGTTTTTTCCAAGATCAAATGAACTTATCTTTTCCAAATGAGGCACTTATGGAATCACATTTAAGAAGAGCTATTGAAAAAGATGAACTTACGATTCATTTTCAGCCTCAAGTGAATTTAGTCACTGGGGAAATAAATTCTTTCGAAGCGTTACTACGGTGGAATAATAGAAAATTTGGATACGTGTCACCTATGCAATTTATTCCTCTTGCTGAGGAATCCGGTATGATTATGCAAATAGGCGATTGGGTATTAGAAGAAGCCTGTAAACAGTTGAAATATTGGCAGGAAAAAGGATATCGTCCAGTTCGAATTGCGGTAAATATTTCACCAAAGCAGTTCAAGCAAGAAAATTTTGCGATAAAAATTAGGGAAAAAATAAATAAATATCAAATTACTCCTTCATCATTAGAAGTAGAAATTACTGAAAGTGCCATGACTCATTTACAAGATACGTTAATAATGTTAAAAGAATTGAAGGAGATTGGTATTGTCATTTCAATTGATGATTTTGGTACAGGTTATTCATCCTTGAGTTACCTTAAAAAATACCCAATTGATATTATTAAGATAGATCAATCTTTTATTAAGGACATGGAAACTGATGATAAAAATGCAGCTATTGCCAATACTATTATCCAGTTAGCGCATAGCCTAGGCATGGAAGTTGTGGCAGAAGGTGTGGAAAAGGACAAACAAGTAGAAATATTAAAAGCTGCAAAATGCCAAAAAGCACAAGGATATTTTTTTAGTCGACCAGTACCGATTGAAGCTATTAATGAGTCCTATATGAAAATAGAAAAAGCGTAAATTTCTTTTTAGAGTTTTACGCTTTTTCTATATTATTATGATAAAATATGAGTGAATGTTCATTCAATTCCAAAAAAAGGGGTGTTTTTATGTTGAATGGTAAAACGATAATTGTTACAGGTGGATCAAATGGTATGGGAAAGTATATGGCAATGAAGTTTGTTTCAGAAGGAGCAAATGTTGTTATTACTGGACGTGATTTAGAAAAACTGGAAAAAGCAAAAGAAGAAATTGAATCTATCGGAAGTACGATTTCTATATTTCAGATGGATGTCCGTAACCCGGAACATGTTGGTGCAATGGTATCTTTTACAGATAATACGTATGGACAAATTGATGGATTAGTAAATAATGCTGCAGGAAATTTTATTGTAGAAACAGAGAAGCTTTCTCCAAATGGATGGAAAGCTGTAATTGATATTGTATTGAATGGAACTTTCTATTGTTCGAGTGCAGTAGGAAACTATTGGATTGAAAAAGGTAGAAAAGGTTCAATATTAAATATGCTTGCGACATATGCTTGGGGTGCCGGTGCTGGAGTAGCTCATTCAGCTGCTGCAAAAGCCGGTGTAATGTCTCTAACTCGTACGTTGGCTGTTGAATGGGGCACGAAGTATGGGATTCGAGTGAATGGAATTGCACCAGGTCCAATAGAACGTACAGGGGGAGCGGGTAAGCTTTGGGAATCTGAAGAGGCAGCGAAAAGAACACTTCAGTCTGTTCCTTTACGAAGACTAGGCCAGCCTGAAGAAATAGCTGAGCTTGCTGCGTTCATTATGTCAGAGAAGGCTTCTTATATGAACGGAGAAATCGTAACTTTAGATGGCGGACAATGGTTAAATCAGCATCCATTTTGATTCCAAATTATCACACTAAACTATAAGCATTCACGCTAGTCGCACGTCATTATACGCCATGTATACCAAGTCGTAATAACTATTTGTTGTCTCATGTAATACTAAATACAATATATTATGGAAATTATACTGTATTACAGTGGGTGTTTCCAGGATGAGCGCCTTAAAAGCCGCAGGAGAGCGAAGAATAAGACCCTGTAAAGGGATGTGAGAGCTACAAAGGAGCGACTCATCCTGCGGAGTCTCATGCCTAGCGTGCGGCAAGCGAGCATCCGTGTTTTACTTTTTTTATATGATACTTTGTCAAATTAAGTGCAACAGTTGCTCATTAAAAGTCTCGCTTGCTGTTTTCCAACTAAGACATTTTCTTGGTCGATCATTAATTAAATTTAGTGCTCTCGTGAGTTCTTCTGGCGAAACCTTATCAAAATTAGTTTTTTTAGGGAAGAACTCTCGAAGTAAGCCGTTACTATTTTCATTACTTCCTCGTTGCCAAGAAGAATAGGCATCCGCAAAATAAATATCAATTTTCAGATCGTTTTCCAACGCCTTATAACAACTAAACTCTTTCCCTCGATCTGTAGTAGCAGTTTTGATGGCTCCTTCTGGGAGCTTTGAATGTAATTTTCGTACGGCATCTTCCATCGATTGTGCGGAGCGATTTGGGATAAGAATCCCTACATACCAACGTGTCATCCGTTCAACAAACGTAGCTACACAGCCTTTGGCTTGCCCACGGCCGGAAACAACCGTATCTAATTCCCAATGACCAAATGTTTCGCGTTTACGGACCTCTTTGGGACGCTTCGAAATTGGTGTACCGATATTAAAACGTCCTCTTGTCTCACGGGGTTTTTGACGCTTTCCTTTTTGACGGAGAACCGACATAGGTACCTCTACAAGTCCATCGTAAATCCAACGATAAATCGTTTTAAAACTTAGACGCCCCTTATACAAGCGGCCGACAATTTGTTCAGGTGACCAGGTATCCAATAGTTTTTCTTGAACAGCCTCTTTTAGCTCTGGTGTAAATTTGGACTTGGCTCCACAATTAGATTTATTAAGTTGATAGCGTATATGTGCCTCTTCAGCTGTACAATTTTCATGACGTTTTAACTCTCTTGAAATGGTGGAAGGTTGACGATCCAGTAATTTGGCAATCCTTCGAATGGAGTAACCAAGGTCAAGATAAGCTTCTATTTTCGCACGTTCAGATATGGTAAGATGGGTATAGCTCATAATGATTTCCTCCGTTTAAATGTTGTGTGGTAACTACATTTTACACGAGGTTGTTATGGGCTACTTTTATTTACTATAGGTGTTGCACTTAATATTACAATTCATCATATATAAAAATATGAAAGAAAACGATTCTTTTATGTAAGTTGTATTAAGGATGTGCACCTTTTCAGACCGCTGGAGAGCGACTCATCCTATGAAGGCTCATGTGTATCGGAGGCAGGAGCACATCGGTTTTCTCTGCTCTAATTTGCTAATAAAGATTCTATTAAGCTGACTAACTCATGATTTTTGAGTAACAATGGAAAAGAAAAAATTATACTTGATTGAAAGCGATTTCATAGTTTTTTATTCCTCGCATATGCTATCATAGTTTTATAGGTTATGTTTTCAAATGATGAAAACAAACAAAGGAGTAGAAGGCGATGATTACGGTGAGCAGTAAAGACTTTTTACAAATTCCAATTGAGGGATATATTATTTCAGCAGAAAAAGTAGCACATGTTCAATTAGGAAATAATGCAGAGCATGCGCTGTTAGTCTTAACAAAAACAGGATATTCTTCAATCCCCGTATTGGATGTGAAATACAGACTACAAGGATTAATAAGCACACAGCAAATTACAGATGAAATTTTAGGGTTAGAACATATTGAATACGAAAGACTACCTTCCTTAAAAGTGGACGATATAATGAAGACAGATTTACCAGTCATTCATATTAAAGAAAAATTTCAAAAAGGGTTAGACTTACTTGTAAATAATCCATATGTTTGTGTGGTCGATGATGAGCGTACGTTTTTGGGAATCTTAACTAGAAGAGTGATATTGAAGCAAATGAAAAAGTATTTATACCAAACGCAAGAATCTGAAGTATAATTGTTTTACGATTAGTGAAGGCCTTTTATGAAGGTCTTCTTTTTTTTGAAGTGAGGGGTTTATGATGAAATCTAAAGTGACCAAACGGCCTTTTGTTCTGATATCCGTAATGTTAGCAATGTTTATGGGAGCCGTGGAAGCAACTATTGTAGCAACTGCAATGCCGAGCATTACTTCTGATTTAGGTGGGTTTTCTAGGTATAGTTGGGTGTTTTCGGCCTATTTATTAATGAGTACAATTACTGTTTTAATATATGGCAAGCTTGCTGATATTTTTGGACGAAAAGTAGTCTTTTTTATTGGAGTTAGTTTATTTTTAAGTGGATCATTGTTATGTGGATTCTCAACTACTATGGAGCAGCTTATTATTTACCGACTAATTCAGGGTTTAGGTGCTGGTGCTGTCCAACCAATTGCAACTATTATTATTGGAGATGTGTATCAAGGAGAGGAACGGGCGAAGATTCAAGGCTACTTGTCAAGCGTTTGGGGTATATCTGCTGTGTCCGGACCTGCTATAGGGGGTATATTGGTTGAAACAATTGGCTGGCAATTTGTGTTCTGGGTAAATATACCTTTAGGTCTAATTGCCATGATAGGCATTGGATTGTTTTTACATGAAACAAGTCCAAGAAAAGATACGACTGTGGATTATAAAGGAGCTATCTTATTAACTGCTCTCCTTTCGTCCTTATTATTTTGGCTAGTGGAGGGTGGTCAATCGTTCCCATGGAAATCACTTACTAGTTTAAGCTTGATACTAGTAGTTATTGTCGGACTTTACTTCTTTATAAAAGTGGAAAAAAGAGCAAGTGATCCTTTTATGCCATTTTCTATATGGAGAAATAAAACGATATTATTTGCCAATCTAATTTCTTTTTTCACAGGGGTTATATTAATTGGTTTATCTAGTTATATACCGATGTATGTTACTGGGGTAATGGAACAAAAGGCTATTGTTGCTGGATTTACACTAACAGCAGTTTCAATTGGATGGCCAATAGCATCAACCATAGCTGGTCGATTATTAACGAAACACGGAGCTTCTAAACTGTCATTTGTAGGTACATTATTTTTAATGATTGGTACCTTTTCGTTTATTTTTATTAATCCAACTCTTAACCCTATTGTTATTGCTTGTTGCAGTTTCTTAGTAGGTATAGGTATGGGACTAACTAGCACTTCTTTTATCGTTACTATTCAGGGTACTGTTGGACAAGAATTGAGAGGTGTGGCAACAGCAAGCAATCTATTTATGCGTAACTTTGGCAACACGGTAGGTGCTGCGCTCTTAGGTACAATTGTTAATGTAACATTAGGTAAATACTTAAAACATAACGGGTCTACTGAAGATTTGAGTATTATAGATCAATTGCTAGATGCAGAAGAAAGAAACGTTTTTTCAGTAGAGGAATTGTCCTTTTTGCAAGCAGGTCTAGATAATGCGTTACATACTGTGTTTATAGCATCATTTATTATTGCGATTATTTGTTTCATCCTGGTATTTGGAATACCAAAAAAGAAAGGGGTATAAATTATGACTTCTGATTTTCAAATTATTAAAGTATTGGCGGAAGAATTAAATATGCGTAAAGCTGCTGAGCGCCTTTTTTTGTCACAGCCGGCACTTTCTTTACGTTTACAAACGATAGAAAAAGATTGGAATGCAAAACTGTTTTTACGCTCTCAAAAAGGTCTGACTCCTACACCAGAAGGAGAATTAGTAATAGAGTTTGCCAATAACACGATTCAACAAAGAGAAGAAGTAATGGAAAGTATTCAGTCCTTATCCTCTAAAGTGCATGGAACTTTAAAAATAGCATGCGCCTCTATAGTAGGACAGAATTGGCTACCGAAAGTATTAAAAGATTTTGTTCAAACATACCCAGAAGCTAAAATTTCCCTACTCACAGGATGGAGTTCGGAGATTGTTAAGTCAATTTATGACGGTGAAGCACATATTGGTATAGTTCGTGGTCAATCTGATTGGAAAGGGAAGAAGACACATTTGTTCCGAGATACACTTTATTTAGTGGATAAAGAGATGACATCCGTAGACGATGTTTTAACGACAGAGAAACCATTTATTCAATTTAAAAGTGATTCAAATTATTATCAAGAAATACAATTATGGTGGCAAAAACACTTTTCTACCAATCCGAAAAGACAAATTATTGTAGATCAAATTGAAACTTGCAAGCAAATGGCTGTAAATGGGATAGGTTATGCTATTCTTCCATCCATTACGCTAAATGGACAAGAAGATGTACATAAAATCCCTTTAACAAACCAAGAAGAACAATTTGAATTGACTCGAGATACATGGCTGATCGGCTATGATGCCTCTTTTGAACTTCCACAAGTAGAAGCTTTTGTGGAGATTGTATACAAACATGCGGAGAGTTTCAATAATTGAGAAGAACTTCCTTTTCATTTTTTTGAAGGAACCTCTGTCTGTAATTAACGTACTAATACATATAAAGAAAAAGGGGGACAAAGTATGCTTATCCGAAAGTTTGCGTTGGTTATATCAGCACTTTTTATATACTTAACATTATTTCCGACGATTGATGCCTTGGCGGCTCCTAACTTACAAGTTAAAGCAACAGCAGGCTTTAATGGTAAAGCAAAGTATGGGGAAGGATTGCCTATTACCATTACCGTCGAGAACAAAGGGGATGCATTTTCAGGGGATATAGTTCTAGATATTGTTGAATCATATAATCTAGGAAATGCGCAGGCAGTTCCATTTGAAATTGGAGCTGGTGAGACAAAGACCATTCAAATAGCAGCATCGGGATTAACAGAGGACTATATGTATCAAGGGTCTAATGCACAATTGATACATTTCTTTGAAGGTGGATGGGAAAAAGGTAAGTCGATTGATTTTAAAGGAACCAAAAATTTAAGAGCGAGCTTCACAGATCCAGCAAGTAATTTTTATCTTACATTAACAAATAGTGCAGATCGTCTAAAAGTACTTAGTCAAATAAAGCAACAGGGACAATTAAGTGGAGAAGTAGTACATGTTGCCCAATTAAGTAACTTTACATTCCCAACAGAAGCAGCAGCTTGGGAAATGGCAGACTATATTGTCATTGATGAATTTGTTCTTGCGGATCTAGAGGAAAAGCAACAACAAGCAATAGTAGACTATGTGAATGTTGGTGGAAATGTAATTGTAGGTGCATCAGACAATACAGCTGCTGAACTTGGGAAGCTAGGAAGCAATTTGCCTTTGAATCTCCAAGCAAGTACAGTTTCTTTGTCAGCAGACAAAGTAAGTGCGTTAACAGCAAACAATAAACTATCAAATGATTTAAAAGTTTATGAGGCCTCTTTAAATGAGGGAGCTATTGAGTTATTAAATTTGGATGGAACTACCATTGCAGCCAAAGAAACTTTAGGTAGTGGATCCATCATTCAAACGACATTTTCCCTTGGCGATGAACCGTTAGCAAAGGATCCAGCATATAGCGACTTACTGACTACTGTTATGCAGTCAGTAAAAGTCAAGAAGAATTCGAATATGTATGGATATAACAGTAAGGATCAACTTGTTTATGAATTAGGTAGTACGAATTCCTTGTTTAGCTCCTTTAAAGTTTCAACTCCGTTAATGATTGGGATTGTTGTCTTTTACATGATTTTAGTCGGACCGCTTTTATATATTTTATTGAAAAGAAAAGATAAAAGAGAGTATGCATGGGGAATAATTCCTCTTACTGCTATTATTGCTTCAGCGGCCATATTTGGATATGGTGCGAGAGATAGAATAGCTCGTCCACAAGTTCAACAATCTTCTTTTTTATATGTTAATGAAGATAATAGTTTGAATGGATATTATTCCGAATCTTTATTAAGTAATAAGAGTGGAGAATTTGCATTCTCTGCCCCTTCCACAACAACTATGATTGCTCAAAGAAGTATGAATGCGTTTACTGGGCAGTCTCCTAACGTACATGAAGAAGTCATTTTAGAAAAACATGCGACAAATAGTGAGCTGACATTTCGCGATGTAGGATATTGGTCAGTTTCTACTTTTCTCGGAAATACACAATTACAAGAAGTAGGTAATTTTGGAGTAGATTTACGAGTAGAGTCAAGTAAATTAATAGGGACTGTACAAAATAATTTTCCTTTTGCACTTAAAGAAGTGTCGGTTTGGTCTGGAAGTAAATTAATTTCATTGGGAGATCTTCAACCAGGAGAAAGAATGGACGTAAACAAAGAATTAGGTACTGTCATGTTAACTCCGACTTCTAATCCATATTTTAATAGGAATTTTGGTATGCCTTCTAGGAATAATGACAATTTATTAGAGCAAAGAAAGCAATCGTTATTTTCTACCAGCCAAATGTTTAGCCAACTAGGCACCAGTCCAGCAATAACAGCTTTTTCAGAAGATAATTTAATACCAATTGAATTAAAAGATAAAAAGGTGGAAATGTCCGCACTACATCTTATCATTCAACCATTTAAAGCAGAAACAATCTTCGCAGGAGAATTTGTATTACCAGCTAATACTTTCACTGTGAACGTCAACACAGAGCAATATGGTAAGTATATGGAACCGGTTGAAAATAGTAATTTAGAGTGGCACTTACAAGATGGAGAATATAATGTTTATTGGAAAGCACCAGATACTATCCCAACAGATAAAGTATTGTGGACACAACTCCAAATAGCTAATACTGATCGAAATTCGCAAAATATAGAAATATGGAATAATGACACTCAAGCTTATGAAGCAATAGATGAAAGTAGATACACAGTAACTGATAACATACAAAGTTATATTAATAAAAATGGCGAAGTGCATTATAAACTTACCAAAAAAGCGATTCAAGGGGATACCTATTCAAGACTTCCAGAAGTTCGTTTAAAAGGGGAGGTTAAGCAATGATTGAGATTAAAGGATTAACGAAAAAATATGGCTCCTTTTATGCATTAAATGACTTAAATCTTACATTGGATGAAGGTACAGTATTTGGGTTTGTAGGTGCGAATGGTGCAGGTAAATCTACTACTTTTTCTATTTTGGCAACGCTGTTACAACCGACTGCTGGGGATGCATTTGTTAATGGGAAAAGTGTTAAGACGGAAGCACATGAAGTAAGAAAGCAAATCGGATATATGCCTGACTTTTTTGGAGTTTATGATCAGTTAAAAGCAAATGAATATTTAGATTTTTATGGTGCTAGCTACGGATTATCAGACGATGATAGAAAAACATTAATTCCACAATTACTTGAGCTAGTTAACTTATCACATAAGCGCTATGAATATGTGGATTTGTTATCACGTGGGATGAAACAACGTTTATGTTTAGCAAGAGCACTCATTCATGACCCTAAAGTTTTGATCTTGGATGAGCCGGCATCCGGGTTAGACCCACGTGCACGCGTAGAAATGCGAGATATACTAAGACAGCTAAAAGGGATGGGAAAGACAATATTGATATCCTCGCATATTTTGCCAGAGCTAGCGGAAATGTGTGATGAAATTGGGGTCATTGATGGTGGAAAACTGATTGCTCACGGATCGGTAGCTGAAATACAGGCACAACTTGCTGGAGAAAGGCAGATTACTGTAAAAGTAAAAGGTTTACTTGACAATGCAGCTTCCTTTTTTGAAGAGGATCCTTTCGCTTTCAAAGTAGAACAGCATTTGGAGAAAAATAGTTTAACGTTCCATTATAGAGGTACAGAGGACGATCAAATTACTTTGTTGAAAAAAGCGTTGGATAATAATTTACGTATTATTTCGTTCTCAGAAACCGAAACAGATCTTGAGGATGTCTTTATGGAAATCACGAAAGGGGTGAAATAAGTGAAACAGGCTTTATATAATCCAGTGTTAGTAAAAGAGATTAAATTACGCTTTCGTTCTCTTAAAAGCTTTATGGGAATTCTTTTTTACTTAATTGCGATGTGTATTTTTGTATTTGGTTTTATAATGCTTACCACTTCTTTTACAGGAACAGGATACTTTCGTCCGGAGGAAAGCTTCTTCCTTTTTTCAATGCTAACTTATATCCAGTTAGGGCTAATTCTATTTATAACACCAGGACTGACAGCAGGTGCTATTAGTACAGAGCGAGAGAAACAAACGCTGAATATATTATTAACAACTTCACAGACATCCTTACAAATTATACTTGGGAAGCTAACATCGTCCATTGCATTTCTTCTCTTGATGGTATTAGCAGGGTTACCAATTTATAGCTTAGTATTTCTCTTTGGAGGAGTTTCTCCAGGTCAATTAGGAATTATTTTCTTATTTTATTTTCTTACAATGATTACAATAGGTGGAATAGGAATCATGTTCTCTACAATTATTCGAAAAACAATTGTAGCGATGATTGCGACGTATGGAACGATGATTTTTTTAACGGCTGTTACTGGTTTTATTTATCTTGTCATTACAGGAATGAATAGTATGGCAACCGGTTCGTTGACTTCATCTCCTATCGGTCACTTTTTTGCAAGTATTAACCCTGTAGTGTTAATGCTTACACTTATTTCACCTGGATCGGATAGCTTTATTACGGAAACAACAAAGATCGAGTTCCCAATATGGGCAGGTTATACCATTTTTTATGTGGTAATTACGATATTATCTCTTTTTATCGCAGTGAAGAAATTACGTGTAAATATGAAACGATCAAAATAGGGAGGACCCTTTGATGAGCCAACAAAAGCTTATTCGTCTAGTTCAAAAAGCTAGACGAAGCCTTTCATTAGAGCATTATACGAGATATTTCCAAGCAGCCTTATTTTATGGATTTACATGTGCCTCGTCTGTTCTATTTGTTTCTCGCTTATTTGTCTTTCCGTATTATTTACGCTCTTCTATAATTATTGGATTTCTTAGTTTCCTAATAGTTTTTTTATACGCTTTTTGGAAAAGACCTACAAAACAGGAGGCATTAGAAAGGCTAGATTCTTTCTTCCCAGACAATATTTTGATTACTGCTTTATCCTTTCTTCAACAGAAAACCGAACTTATTACAGGGCTTGTCAATAAAGCAGAAAGTGATAGTAAAGAAGCTTTAGAGGCATTTAAGAAACGAAAAAAATCTTATATTCAACCTAAATGGATAACAGGATTCGTTCTAGCGCTTGCATTTGCATTAGTCCTATTTGCATTTCCTTCTGCAACACAGCTAGAAGCGAAGGATATAGAAAAGGAAAATCAAGTTGTAAATGAAATGAAGAAAGAAGTAAATAAATTAGAGAAAAAAGAAATGGTAAAGTCTGTGAAAAAAGATTTGAAGGAATTAAAGGAAAAATTGAAAGAAGTAAATACAGCGGAAGAAGCATTGCTCGAAGTAGTAAAAAAACAAAAAGAATTGGCCTTGAAAGAACAAAAGCTAGAGAAAAAGAAAGAGCTCTCGGAAAATGGGGAAACAACCGAAACATCTCTATCAGCGGAAGAACAAAAAGAGCTTGCCTCTTTGGAAGATGTAAATGATACTTTAGCAAAAAGTGCGGCATCCTCCCAAACAGCTTTAAGTAAAATGGGTAAGACATTCCCCTTTAGCACAAATGAAATAGCTCAAGGAAACTCGAATTCAAATAACAATAGCACGAATACTTCAGGAAAATCAGGGAATGGCAACAAGAAACAAGAAGGTGCAAGTGAAAATAAAGGAACAGAACAAAAGGGTCAAGGCCAAGGACAGGGCCAAGGACAGGGCCAAGGCCAAGGACAGGGCCAAGGCCAAGGACAGGGCCAAGGCCAAGGACAGGGCCAAGGCCAAGGACAGGGCCAAGGCCAAGGACAGGGTCAAGGCCAAGGACAGGGCCAAGGCCAAGGACAGGGCCAAGGTCAAGGACAGGGCCAAGGACAAGGCCAAGGCCAGGGTCAAGGTCAGGGACAGGGCCAAGGTCAAGGTCAAGGCCAGGGGCAAGGGTCTGGTGCAGGTAAAGGTTCCGGAGGAAGAGACCTCCTTTCTATCCCATCAAGAATTGGTGGAAATGGCGAAACTAGTGTCGATAGTGGAAAACTTGGTGAGGGGGATGCAGCTAGTGAACAATCTGGTGAGGTACCTGTAACTCGGGGATCCGTTAAACCATATGAAGAAGTGGTAAATGAATACGCTGACTCTTACTTAAAAAGCTCGGAAAGAATGCAACTACCATCTGATTTACAACGAATTGTTCAAGATTATTTCTCTACAGTTGAAAATAGTGATTAATGGAGGATACTTATGACTTATACTACAGAAGATTATGTGAATATGAGTAAACGTTTAGAAGAAGTTAAGACAGAAATAGGTCAATTTATTGTGGGACAAAGAGAGGCAGTTGAGTTTGCAATTTATTGTGTTTTAGCTGATGGTCATGCTCTTTTAGAAGGGCTACCTGGTCTAGGTAAAACAATGCTTATTAGAACAATTTCTGAAGTACTCGATTTGTCTTTCTCTCGAATTCAATTTACACCAGATTTAATGCCCTCAGATATTACGGGAACAAGTATGATTGAACGTTTAGAAAATGGAAAACAGCAATTCACCTTTCAAAAAGGCCCAATATTTAGTCAAATGGTGTTAGCAGATGAAATTAACCGTGCTACACCAAAAACGCAAAGTGCACTCTTAGAAGCAATGGGAGAAAAAACCGTCACAATACTGGGAGATACGAAACAGATGGATCGACCTTTCTTTGTATTAGCTACACAAAACCCCATCGAAATGGAAGGGACATATCCTTTGCCAGAGGCACAAATGGATCGTTTTCTTTGTAAAATTCTTGTTTCGTATCCAACAAAAGAAGAACTAATGGAAATTACAAAACGGACAACAGGTGGTAATTCCATTGAATTAAATAAAATAATGAATGCAAAAGATATTGTATATGCACAACAAATGGTGAAAGAAGTTTTAATTGCAGATGATATGCTGGAATATGCCGTTGATATTATTGAAGCTACGCATCCAGAAGCGGCAATTGTCCCTGAAATTGCACAATACGTACAATATGGAAGTGGACCACGTGGTTTACAAAGCCTTATAAAGCTTGCAAAAGCACGTGCGTTAGTAGCCGGCCGATATCATGTGTCCATCGCGGATATAAAGTCAGTGGCAAGACCTGTTCTAAGACATCGTTTGTTATTGAATTATGAAGGAGAAGCAGAAGGTAAAACTGCTGACGAAATGGTGGAATTAATCTTACAAACTATTAAACAAGGGCAAACAATATGAGTACAGAGCCATTAGTACCAAAAGATTGGGCTGGTAAATTGAGTAGACTTTCTTTAGCAACCAATTCCAAACTGCGTGGTCAACATAAAGGTTCCCATCGCTCCCAACGATTTGGAGCTTCTCTCGATTTTTCAGATTTTCGAGAGTATAGCCCTGGAGATGATGTACGGCAAATAGATTGGAATGTATACGCTCGAACAGAAAAGTATTTTATTAAACGATTTCTAGATGAACAAGAAATGCGAGTACATATAATACTTGATTCCACCAAATCTATGGGGGATAAAATGAAATGGACGTTTGCTAAACAACTAGCTATATCCATTGGAATTCTCGTTTTGCAGCGTGATGATCGTTTATCTTTCACTGCAGTAACAGATGATAAGAAACCACCATTTAGACGAAAAGGGGCAACATATCGAAAGGCATATACTCAAATAATCTCTGATTTAAAAGAACCCATGATGACAAGGTCGTTCACTGACAATGTCATTTCTTTTCTACCAAAGGACAGTACTGTTCTTTTTATTATTTCAGATTGCTTAGAAACCATAGAATCTTGGGAAAAATTACTTCAAAAATTACCGAAGTTCGCAGGTGACATACGTATTTTACAAGTAGTAACGGAAGACGAGTTAAAGCCAACTTATACAGGTGATGTGCAATTAGAAGATGTGGAAACTAATCATCAATTAAATATATCTATGTCTACCAGCGTATTGGAAGCATATGAGCGAGAAAGAAAATTACATCAGCAAGCTTTAGAATTGTTATGTAGAAAATTCGGGGTAAAACTGCTTCAGGTAAATGCAGAAGATGGAATTTCACAAACTATGTTTCATCAACTATTACGTGCAAACTGGGTACAGTGAGGTGAAATTATTTGGGTTTTAATCAGTTAGGGTTTTTATGGACAGTTATTTTTCCGTTAGCGGTTTTACTTTATTATTTCTTTCGTAAAAAATATGCGAAACAGAATGTTTCGTCCACTCTCTTTTGGAATGAAGCTATGAAGGAAACAAAGGCATCTCCTTATTTGAAGCATTTACAACGAAATGCTTTATTTTATTTGCAGATGCTCGCAATGATTTTATTGGTTATTGCCTTACTACAACCATTTTGGAAAACAAAGTCATTGGCTGGAGAACAAGCTTTGTTTATTGTAGACACATCTGCAACGATGGAAGTGAATACAAATGGTACATCTCTTTTTGAGCAACATAAAAAGGATATGTTAACACTTGTGGAACAGCTTTCAGGTAAACCGTTAACAATAATAACTACAGGCAATCAACCGGAAGTTATCGCTCGCCAAGAAACGAACTTGAATGAAATTAAAAATATTATAAACGATTTAGAAGTAAGCTATGAAGAAGAAAGTATGTCGAAATCATTAGACTTTGCTCAATCATTTTTTCATAACAAAGCGACCTCTGTTTACATATTTACCGATCAACTTGACAAGCAATCGTTGCCTTTACAATATGAGCAAGTAAGTTGGAATGTAGTTGGACAAACAAAGGATGTAAGAAATGTATCTTTGAAGAGATTTGGCGCTACCAAAACGAATACTGGAATCTCCGCTTTAATTCAGGTTGAAAACCAGTCAAATAAAGAAGAAGTAACTGAATTGACACTGTCAAATGAACAGACAGAAATGGTAAAAGAAAAGATTACCATACCTCCAAATGAAACAGTTACTTTATCATTTAATGACCTTAAAGAATCGTCCTTATTAAAAGCAAACCTAAATATAAAGGATCATTATTCTCTTGATGATTCCATGACTGTCTTTATGCAAGACCAATTATCAAAAGTATTTATTGATAGTTCTTTGCATTCCCTCGTTAGAACTGCTTTTCAATCGTTAGATATAGAAGTAAGCAGCATACCTTCTGAACAAGTAGGTTTGTTAAAAGAAGAAGGTATTGTCGTAACAAATCAATTCGGATTAATGGAACAGTTAGAGCTTCCATCTTTTTTTATTGGTAGAAATGATGTTACACCAATAGAAGTTAATGGTGTTGTAGAAACATTGGAACATCCTCTTTTTTCTTTTGCTAATCTAACAGATATATATGTGAATAGTGTATATCCACCTATAGAAGGATATACGACGATTGCAACAGTGGGAGAAGAACCATTCATTCAAGTTTCTCCAAGAGGAGATATTGTTGTCCTTTCTGATATTCAAATGACTGATTGGCCTCTGAGTCCATCGTTTCCTCTGTTTATGTGGAGTGTGAAAGAGCAGCTATCTGCCGGTAATACTTATTTAGGGACTTTTTCACCGAATGAACGCAAAGCCTTGTCGCTTGGAAGTGCAAGCAATGAGTGGGAGCTTTATACGATGGCTGATGAGTATGAATATTCCATTGAAAACGGGGGTGCATTTATAGCACCTAAGAAACCAGGTTTATATGTACTCCGTTCAGATGAAAAAGAAAAAAATATTTCAGTTGCTCTATCTCAAAAAGAAAAAGAAATTCAAAAAGGAGCGACTTATACATTAAGTGGACAACAAATAGAATCGAAGGAAAACTTTAGTCAACATTCATTTGTTCCTTACCTATTAATTGTTTTATTGTTACTATTTGTCCTAGAGTGGGAGGTGCAAAGACGACGTGGATTTACGAGTTGATCAACCACTATGGCTACTATTATTTATTCCAATTTTGATTTACTTGATTTGGACATGGAGAAGAGATAAAAATAGTTTTCGAAAAGAAGCAAAAGTAGTATTTTTTATACGTCTACTTGCTATCTTCTGTTTAATCCTAGGGTTAACAAATCCATATCTATTATTACCTATTAAAGAAGAACAAGTTTTGTTTTTAGTCGATCGTTCGGCTTCTGTTCAAGGAACTGATCAACAAGTGGCAGAATGGATTGAAAAAAGCATGTCTACCCGAAAGGATTCTCATCTTGTAGGAGTTTATACATTTGCAGAAGACTTTCAATCAGAAGTCGCATTGACGAGTGGAGAAATAAATTTACCTGTTTTTGCGCCAATGAAAGATCCAGGTGATACAGATATAGCAAGAGCATTACAACTATCTACGGGTATTGTGGAACCCAACAAAGCTACACGTATTGTTCTTTTCACAGACGGTATCGAAACTACTGGTTCTGTTACAGATGAGTTAGTTAAAATTACTGGTGGAAATGTAACGATTGACGTAGTTCAACTGAATAGGATAGCTACAGAAGATGTTGCAATAACCTCTTTTGAGACGCCACCCGTTGCGTTTGAAGGAGAGCAACAACAGTTAAACGTCGAATTAGAATCCACTACTAATACAAAAGGAGAAATACTTCTTTATCAAAATGATGAGTTAATATCACGTCAGCATTTAACGCTTGAACAAGGTACAAATACGTATACTTTTCGAAATTCATCTGCTGGGGAGGGCCTTTTAAAGTATGAGGTTCAAGTAGTCATTGCGGGGGACGGTTTAATTGAAAATAATAAACTGACAAGTGTCACGAATGTTGAAAGTTCACCACAACTACTAATCGTGACACATGAAAGAAATAACTCTAATATTGCATCAGTTATCGATCAAGCTGCTATCAAGACGGACGTGATTGATTCTACCGAGCTTCCATTCGATCTATCCAATTATTTGGCGTATGATGCAATTATTTTTGATAATGTTCCTGGGCATGTTGTGGGAGAGCAAAAAATGACCGTCATCGAACAGGCAGTGAAGAACTTCGGTGTAGGGTTTATGATGGTTGGCGGCAAAAATAGCTTTGGCTTAGGTGGATACTTTAAAACTCCTATTGAAAAGTTACTTCCAGTGGAGATGGAGATTAAAGGTAAGCATCAATTGCCTTCTCTTGGATTAGTAATTGTTATGGATCGTTCTGGAAGTATGAGTGGCTCAAAATTCGAATATGCGAAAGAAGCAGCAGCCCGTTCAGTAGAAATGTTACGTGAAGGAGATACGCTTGGATTCATAGCATTCGATGATCGTCCTTGGGAAATTATAGAGACAGCATCTTTAGAGAATAAAGAAGAAGCCTTAGACACTATTTTATCTGTAGGGGTAGGCGGGGGTACAGAAATATATTCGAGTTTAGCTTTAGCTTATGAACGCCTATCTCCTTTAAAACTGCAAAGAAAGCATATCATTTTATTAACAGATGGACAGTCAGCTACTTCAAACGATTATGAGGCATTAATTGAGGAAGGCTCGCAGGATTTAATAACAGTGTCTACTGTTGCAGTTGGGCAGGATGCAGACAGAGCGTTATTGGAAAATATTGCTGAAATCGGTGGTGGATCTTTTTATGATGTGGCAGATGAATCTACTATTCCAGCCATAATGTCTACCGAAACGGCCATGATCTCCCGCACGTATATTGAAGATAATCCGTTTTATCCCACCATTTATGGAGATGCAGCATGGACGAGTTTATTTGCCGATGGTGTACCACAAATGAACGCGTATATCGCGACTACCCCTAAACAAACAGCATCTATTGTTGCGGAAAGTGAAAAAGAAGATCCTGTTCTGGCAGAATGGATGTATGGGTTAGGTAGAACAATTGCTTTTACATCTGATTCCACAGGAGAGTGGAGTGGTGATTTCGCAAATTGGAATAATTGGGGTAATTTTTGGAACACAGCAGTTTCTCGACTTTTACCTGCATATAGTGAGGTACCTTTCACGATTCAAAAATCAAGTGATGGTAGTTATACTGTAGCGGATCCTACTGGGAAGTCTTCGTTTATTGAAGTAACTGCAGTCAATGAAAAAGGAGAAGAGCTACCTGTTATGTCAGAACCGATAGCACCTGGAAAATCAAGAGTGACAGTTGAAAGTGATCCTGGTCTTGTATTTTTCCGTGTTTCAAATGAACAAGATGCCTTATACCAAGCAGGCATATCGATACCATATAGTGCAGAATATAAGGTGCAGAAGGCAAATTCAAATTTGCTGGAGCAGATTGCAAGTCAAACAGGGGGCAAGCTGCTTACAGAAGCATCTGAAGTATTTCGACCTATAGAGATAAAAAGCTCTGAAAAACAATCGATTCAACAAATGCTTGTACTTGCTGCGATTATTTTGTTTTTTATAGATATTACGATTAGAAGGTTTGGTTTTAGACAACTTATAGCTCCATTCTATAAATTGAAAAGAAAAGAAAAAATACCGAACGTAACTTCTACGAGTAATGTTGAAAAACTTGTAAAAGAGAAAAAGAAACGATAAAAAAAGCTGCTAGTGATAAGAAATTCACTGGCAGCTTTTGTGTTATATTACGGGATTCCTTTTTTTAATCCAAACTAGAGTTAAACCCCATGAAAATAATAATATGACTGAACCTATGACAAATGGAAAATTGATATTTATATCAAAAAAGATTCCCGCTAGTGCTGGACCTATCATATTTCCTAAACTCATATAAGCATTATTCATTCCTGCAGCAAATCCTTGTTCATGCCCGGCCAATTTTGAAACAACCGTATTGACAGCTGGTCGAATAAGAGTAGTTGCAGTAGAAAATATAGAAGCCACTGTTAATACTAGCCAGAAACCATCTACCAGGAAGAATAGTAATAAAGCAGAGGCAGCTACTACTAAATTAATTAAGATAACATTTATTTCTCCGAAACGCTTGAACAACTTATCGACAACGACTGTTTGAACAATTACACCTATAAATCCACCAACTGTTAATACGACTGCTATGTCTTGTGGAGTATAATTGTATTTATGATCCACGTATAATGAGAAGGTCGTTTGGAAATTGGCAATACCAAATGAGAAAACAAAGATGATGATAAGCATCATAAAATAAGGTGTTTTAACAGAGTTCTTCATTTGAACAAAAATATCTTGTCGTTTTTTCTCTTCAGGAGGATTTGCCGAAACAGCATTTTTAATATCCGGCAAAATGAAAAAAGATACAATGGCAGATAGGATTGCTGCTAGGGCAGCCATATAGAATGGGAAAGTTAAGCTAACGTTAGCTAAAAATCCTCCTATTGCTGGACCAATCATAAATCCAAGAGACATAGAAGCACCAAGGAGTCCCATTCCTTTTCCTCGTTCTTCCAGAGAGGTGATATCTGCAACAAATGCCATCGTTGCAGGAATTAAAAAGGCTCCTCCAATTCCACTAACAAAACGTGCACAATAAAGCATCCACTCATGAGTAGCCATTCCGAACCATAACTGTGAAGCAGAAAAGATAACTAGGCCAACTATAATTAGCTTTTTGCGTCCCAGCGAATCAGATAAATCTCCAGCTAAAGGAGAAAATAAAAACTGACCTAATGCAAAGGAAGCAATAATAAATCCGAGTGCTTGTCCTGCTACACCAAATGTTTCAAGATATTGAGGCATAACCGGAATAACTAAACCGATTCCTGCCATCGCTATAAACATATTAAACATTAATATGTAAAGGGCATATTGATTTGATTTCTTTTTCATACGTTTCCTACTTTCTAAAAAATACTTATATACGTCTATCGATTCTATCACATTCTTATCATAATAAAAACTTTCGCAACACGAATTATTGTTAATTTTATATTTAGATAATTAAAAACCTAGAACCGTCTATTAATAGACGGTTCTAGGTTTTTAGTTTGAACTCATTTTAAACTCTAAAAATAATTCATTGTACTTACCGAGTAATTCTAGACCGAGATTATTATAAACTTCTAAATTGTCTCGTTGTTCCTCTGGAGGATAGAAACGTTCATCCGAGGTAACTTCTTCATCCATTAAGGAAACTGCTGCAACGTTTGGTGTAGAGTAACCTACATAATCTGCGTTTTGAGCAGAATTTTCAGCATCTAACATAAAGTTAATAAATGCATGGGCTCCTTCCACATTAGCAGCGGTTTTCGGTATAACCATATTATCGAACCATAAATTGGATCCTTCTTGTGGAACTGCATAGTCAAGTTCTTCATTTTCCCACATCATATCAGCAGCTTGTCCTGACCAAGTAAGTGCCACAGCAGCTTCCTCATTAACCATTAGTTGAGTTACTTCATCTCCAATAATAGCTTTTACATTAGGTGTAAGTTTTTTCAACTTATCAGTAGCTTCTTGCAACTCGTTTTCGTTTGTTGAGTTTAAAGAATAGCCTAAACTATTCAAGCCCATTCCAATAACTTCTCTGGCACCGTCTACTAATAGAATTTCTCCTTTTAAAGATGGATCCCAGAGTGCTTCCCAACTCTCAAAGGTTTGTCCATCTAGCAAGCTCGGATTATAAACGATTCCTACAGTTCCCCAAAAATAAGGAATAGAAAATTCATTTTTAGGATCAAAGGACAAGTCTAAAAAATATGGATCAATATTTTTTAAATTCGGTATTTTGGAATGATCAATTGGTAATAGTAAATTATTTTCTTTCATTTTTTCTATTGCATATTCAGAGGGGACGGCAATATCGTAGGAAGTCCCACCTTGCTCAATTTTAGTCATCATCGCTTCATTTGAATCGAACGTTTCATATACAACACGATATCCGGATTCTTCCTCAAATTGTGCGATTAACTCGGGGTCAATATATTCTCCCCAGTTATAAATAGTAACTGTATCATTCCCAGCTTTTCCTGAGCTTTTATTTAAATAGTCATTAACAAGAAATAATAAAATACATACAACGATTATTGCTACTGAAGCTTTTATAATATTTTTCATTTTCTTACCCCCATTCCAACAGGGTTTTTACCACGTTGACTAATAAAGTAATAACCAACTACTAGGAACAAAGTAACTACAAAAATGATACCAGATAGCGCATTAATCGTTAAGGTTATACCAGCACGTGCCATGGAGTAAATTTCAACAGAAAGCGTACTGAAACCATTCCCTGTAACGAAAAAAGTCACTGCAAAATCATCTAGTGAATAGGTTAATGCCATAAAAAATCCCGCAAATATTCCAGGTTTGATAAATGGAATAATCACTCGAGATAATATATCTTTGTTCGTCGCTCCAAGGTCAGCTGCAGCATCGATTAAAGAGCTGTTCATCTCTTGTAGCTTTGGAAGAACCATAAGTACAACAATAGGAATACTAAATGCGATATGAGAAATTAACACAGAAGCAAATCCCAATTTAACACCGACCATTGTAAACAAGATTAAGAAGGAAGCACCAATAACAACATCTGGACTTACAATTAATACGTTATTTAAAGATAAAATGGAATTACGGATAGATTTATTTTTCATATAGACAATACCAAGTGAACCAAACACACCAATAATCGTTGCTATTAATGCAGAAAGTAATGCAACAATTATAGTATTAATAAGTATCATAATCAGTCGAGTGTCAGAAAAGACAGCTCCATAATGTTCCCATGTAAATGACTCAAAAGAATTCATCGTACCGCCACTATTAAAAGAATAAAAGATTAGATAAAAAATCGGTGCGTATAAAACAATAAATACGAGGGCTAAATATAGCTTTGCTGACTTACTTGTTTTTTCCATGTAAATTAGCCCCCTTATCTCTTTGGCCTGTAATTATCATTATTATTACCATGAATATAATTAGGAATACTGCAATTGTGGCACCCATTCCCCAGTTTTGTGTAACTAAAAATTGTTGTTCAATAGCTGTACCTAGTGTAATTACCTTGTTCCCAGCGATTAAACGTGTAATCATGAAGAGGGAAAGGGAAGGGATAAATACTGCTTGAATACCAGCTTTCACACCATTCGTCGTTAATGGGAAAATCACTTTTGTAAAGGTCGTCCAACTTGATGCACCTAAATCTCTACCAGCATCAACTAAGGATGGATTTAACTTATCCAATGCATTAAAGATAGGTAGAATCATAAAAGGAATAAAAATATAGACGGAGACAAAAATAAAACTAAAATCAGTAAATAATATTTGCTGCTCTCCGATTCCAAATACATTTAAAAATGCATTTATAGGTCCATATAAACCAAAAATTCCAATGAAAGCATATGTTTTTAGAAGTAAGTTTATCCAAGAAGGAATAATGATTAATAATAGCCATAATTGTTTATGTTTTGTTTTTGTTAAAAAATATGCTGTAGGGTAAGCAATTAGTAAAGAAAACAATGTAATTAAAAAAGCATACCAGAAAGAGCTAATGGTCAATTTTAAATAAACAGAAGTAAAGAAGTTTTGATAATTTGTAAGCGTAAAGTTACCGTTTAAGTCAAAGAAAGAATAATACGCAATCAATGCTATTGGAGCTATTACAAATAATAGAATCCAAGCAAAATACGGTACTAAATATAAAGTTTTCGTATTTTTAGTTTGCATACTGTTCTTCTCCGTAAGATTCTAAACGTTTGTCGAATTCTTCTTCTGTTTCATTGAGACGCATTACATGAATAGATTCTGGATCAAAATCTAAACCGATAAATTCACCGACTTCTGCTTTTTTGGTTGAGTGAACAAGCCATTCATTTCCCTCATCATCGTAAGTTGAAAGTTCATAGTGAACCCCTCTAAATAGCTGAGTATCTACTTTTACTTTCATTTTTCCTTTTTCAACTTCTGTGATTTCTAAATCTTCTGGACGGATTACAATATCAACTTTTTCGTTTGTATTTAACCCCTGATCGACACACTCAAATACTTTTCCGCCAATTCGAACTTGAAAATCCGCAACCATCGTTCCAGATACAATATTAGATTCCCCAATAAAATCAGCTACGTAGCGATTAATTGGTTCATCATAAATGTCCATAGGAGTACCGCTTTGTTCAATGTGACCTGCATTTAATACGAAAATTTCATCAGACATTGCAAGTGCTTCTTCTTGGTCATGTGTCACAAATATAAAAGTTTTTCCTAACCGTTGTTGTAATTCACGAAGCTCGTATTGCATTTCAGAGCGAAGTTTCAAGTCAAGAGCTGATAGAGGCTCGTCTAATAAAATTATTTCAGGATCATTGACGATTGCACGAGCTATTGCAACACGCTGTCTTTGCCCACCAGACATTTCAACGATTTCTCTATTTTCATATCCTGTCAAATTAACAAATTTAAGTGCCTCAAATACTTTTTGTTCTATTTCTTTTTTTCCTAACTTTTTAATACGAAGACCAAATGCAACATTTTCAAACACATTTAAATGTGGAAACAATGCATAGTCTTGGAATACGGTATTTACTTGACGTTCATTTGCAGGAACGTTATTAATTAGTTTCCCATTGAAATAAATGTTTCCACTGGAAGGCTGCATAAATCCTGCTATTAATCTCAATATTGTTGTTTTCCCACAACCAGATGGTCCTAGAAGAGTATAAAACTTTCCACGTTCTAATTCCAAGTTAATATTATCGAGTACTGTAGTGTCTGAATCGTAGAATTTTGTAACATTCTCGAAACGAATGATTGTTGTTTCCGACATAAAATCCCTCCATAACTTCTATAAATATGAATTTGTAACTACGTAAATAACGTGTGCTTCTTCGGTAGAATTATTTTCAAGCAGGTGATGATCAGACGCTTCAAAGTAAATAGATTCTCCTTTTGAAGCTATGTATTGTTGCTTTCCTAAAGTAAGTTTAACTCTTCCTTGTAATACATAAATAAAAGTCTCAGAAAGTGAAGGCTCAAATTGTTTAAATTGACCACCAACTCCAAACTTAAGATAAACAGGCTCCATTTCATTATCATTAGATTCAGAAATAAGCCATCTTAGTTCATAGTTCTTATCCTCATCTTCATATATAGTCTGTTCTTCTTGCGTGAAAACAACCTTTGTCCTTGCGTACTCATCGTCAAAAAAATCTTTAGGTTTTGTTCCTAACACACTTAATATGGAAAAAAGGGTCTCAATAGACGGTGAATTTATATCTCTTTCTAACTGAGATATAAAACCTTTACTAAGGTCTGTTCTTTCTCCAAGTTCTTCTTGTGTCAGTCCCTTTTTTAAACGCAACCTCTTTATTTTTTTCCCTATTTGCATATAAAGAAACTCCTTCGTAAGTGAAAATGAATTCCTATTTTAAACAAAGTTTATTTTAACACAACTTAAAGTTTACTTTAACAACTTATTTTATTAATATCAAAAAATTGTTAGTACTCCTATAAAAGGAACAGTCAATTTACTTTCATTTGCATACAATAGCTTTGGACTTATACAAAAAAGGAGAGAAGTAATTGAAGCTAAGAGAGGAGTTACCTGATTTTTCTCGGGATTTAAAGTGGATGAATGGCAAACAGACTAAGGAGCAATTGATAGGTGAAGTACCCCTTCTTGTCCATTTTTGGTCAGTAAGCTGTAATTTATGTAAGACCTCAGTGGAAACAATCAATAAATGGAAAGTGTTACACAGTGGAAAATTTAAAATCGTTAGTGTGCATATGCCAAGAAAACAAGAGGATATAGATGAACAGTTAATTCAAGTTCTTACTAAGAAATGGAACATGAGCCATCCCGTTTGCTTAGACCATCAATTAATTGTTACCAAAGCATTTCAAAATAGAATTGTTCCTTCCTTTTATTTATTTGATAAAAATGGTTTGTTAAGACATGTCCAATCTGGTGAGAACGGGATGCATATGCTTGAAAAACGATTGACCTTTTTAATGAAAGAAAAATAGGACGATAAATCTATCTACTATTTGATTCCATATGGTAAACTAAGTGCAGTCGAATGGTAGGGAGGTATTGGCGTGCAAAAGGAATTCGTAGTTATTGGATTAGGTCGTTTTGGAGGGAGTATTGTACGAGAACTGATTACTCAAGGTGCAGATGTAATGGCAATCGATATAGTACCAGAACGTGTAGATGAATTTGCGGCAATTGCAACACAAGCCGTTGTAGCAGATACCACAGACGAAGCAGCTTTAAAATCTCTTGGTATTCGGAATTTTGAACATGTAATTGTTGCTATTGGAGATGATATTCAATCCAGTATTCTTACAACACTAATGCTTAAAGAGATTGGTGTCAAAAAAATTACTGTAAAAGCACAAAATGATTATCATGAAAAAGTACTACGCAAAATAGGGGCAGATCAAGTTGTTCATCCAGAGCGAGACATGGGTATTAGAATTGCAAATAATATAATATCTAGTAATGTTCTCGATTATCTTGAACTATCTGACAAACATTCAATTATGGAAATAAAGGTAAATGAAAAAATAGCAGGTCATTCAATTATCGATTTAGATATTCGCGCAAAATACGGAATAAATATTGTTGCTGTCAAAAGGGGAAATGATATTTTTGTTTCACCACCTCCAGATGAGCAGCTTCAATTAAATGATGTGCTCATCATTATTGGAGCAGATGTCGATATTAATCGTTTTGAGAAAAAAGTTTTATCTTAATGAAAAGCTGTAAATACTAAAACATAAGCCCAGATGTGGGCTTTTTTATTTGCGCACGAAACCACTAAATAATCTCCCACAAGAGCTTTCTTATAAAGAGATAAAATATTTCAATCTTTTTCATACATTTCAGAACCATTTTTTTACAAAAACAAAAACATCATAATTACAATTCCTTGTGAAAGACTATTTACAAGGAGGTGGAAATTGTGGCAAAACAAACGTCTGAAAAAAATAATAGTGAGGGGCATCTTTCTTGGTGGCAACTATCCTTAATCGGGGTTGGTTGTATAATTGGGACAGGTTTTTTCTTGGCATCAAGTATAGCCATTCAAATGACCGGACCATCCGTTATTTTTGCTTTTATATTGGCAGCTACTGCGACATACATTGTGTTTGAAGCTCTTGCGAAAATGTCTGCTAAAGATCCACAAAAGGGGACATTTCGAACATACGCAAAAAAAGCATATGGTCGTTGGGCAGGATTTAGTAGTGGATGGGTTTATTGGTGTTCTGAAATATTGATAATAGGTAGTCAGTTGACAGCAATTTCACTTTTGACAAAGCTTTGGTTCCCAGATGTTCGTTTATGGATTTTTGCTTTAATATACGCCATTTGTGGACTTATCGTGCTTTTTATAGGAGCAAAAGCATTTGGAAAAGTAGAAAGTATATTTGCTATTATGAAAATTGCAGCAATCTTTATGTTTATTGTTATTGCTATCTTAGCTCTAACAGGTGTTATTGATGGAAATCCAAAAGGAGATATTCCAAAAACCATTGGTGAATTATTTCCAAAAGGAGTCTTTGGATTTTGGAGTGCACTTTTATTTGCCTTTTTCGCTCATGGTGGAATAGAAGTAATGGGTGTTATGGCTATTCATCTAAAAAAGAAAGAAGATGCACCAAAATCAGGGAAAGTAATGTTAGCTCTTCTTGGCTTAATTTATGTAATTTCACTTACTTTGGCGCTATTACTCGTTCCCTATACAGAATTTAAAGATAAGAAAAGTCCCTTTGTTACTGCTTTAGCGGATTTTAATTTAGATTTTTTTCCCCACGTTTTTACTGCGGCTATTATTATAGCTGGGTTTTCAACAATGTCAGCTTCCTTATTTTCGGTCACCACAATCCTTACGACGCTATCGGAAGAGGGAGATGCTCCAGCAATATTCAGTAAACAAACGAAAAAAAAATTCAAAATGCCTTTACCTGCTATTGCATTAACTTCCTTAGGACTTGTAATATCTATTGTAACTTCTTTAGTGTTACCTGATAAAGTGTATGAATATATAACGACTGCTGCAGCATTAATGTTGCTTTATAACTGGTTATTTATGTTAATGTTTTATCACAAATTGATTGAGCTAACTAATGCGGATAAAGTTAAAAGAATTATCGGCATAATTCTAGTAGTCGCTGCAGTAAGCGGATCACTTGTTCATTCTACGAGTCGACCAGGTTTTTTTATCAGTTTAGTTTTCATATCTGTAATTGCACTAGTCATTTTAGTGTTACGTAAGCGCTGGGAAAAGGAAGAGTCTCAAAAGAGTGTGTGATAAGCTTGAATGCCAAAATATATACCAAATGCAATCATCGATAGGGAAGAGAGTAAGGAGATAATAATAAGAAACCTAGTTGATAGGTACTTTCTTGCACCACTTGAAAGAAAAGCTATAATCGTATCCCACAAAATTACTCCAACTATAATTGCTAAGCTAAAAATAATTAATTGATCGTCTTGGAGAGAGACGGATGTTTCCGCAAGGATAGAACCGTATATTCCCAACCAAAAAAGAATCGTTAGAGGATTCAACAGGGAAATTAGGAATCCGGACAGTAATGCCTGCCTAAGACGAATGCGCTTTCCTGATGACATGTTAATTTTAATTTTGTTAAGGGTTAGTAAATTTTCTATGCCTGTATAAGTTAGAACGAAACACCCGAAAGTCCATAAAAATATTTTTATGTAGGGTGAATCTATGAATTGCCCAACCCCAAAATAAACCATAATCATATAGAGGATGTCCGCTGTTAATGCACCAAAACCAAAAATGAATGCATGAAAAAAACCATTTTTGATTCCTGTATCTAATTGTGCCGCATTAACAGGTCCAACTGGTGCCGCTAAAGAAATTCCTAACAAGATGTAAGTGAAAATTGAATTCATTGTATGTCCTCCATCGAAATAGATATCTTGTATCTTATTCATTTGGAGTGTCTTGTACAACTAAATGCAAACAAAATTATTCAAAAAAAACCTCAGATTATAGAAATCTGAGGTTTAAGCATACATACTAAACTTCCATGATAATTGGTAAAATCATTGGTCGTCTTTTTGTTTTTTCATATAAATAAGGACTTAGAACGTCTGTAATCTCATTTTTTAATTCAGACCATTCAGCAGGCTTGTCCTGAATTGTTAATCGTAAGTGCTTGTTTAACATTTGTTGAGCCTCGTTAATCATCGTCCCCGATTCACGCATATAAACGAATCCTCGTGAAATAATATCTGGTCCAGAAACAATTTTTTTCTTTTCCATATCTGCGCTGACAACGACAATAACTAATCCCTCTTCAGATAAAATACGACGATCTCTAAGTACGATATTGCCAATGTCACCTATCCCACTACCATCGATGTATACATCACCAGAAGGAATTCTACCAGCTACATGTGCTTCGTTTGCACTCAATGCAAGTACATCTCCATTTTCCATGATAAATGTATTTTCTTGAAGTACATCACAATCGATAGCAAGTTCCGAATGGATTTTTAACATACGATACTCACCGTGTATTGGCATGAAGAATTTTGGTTTCATCAGGCGTAGCATAAGCTTTTGCTCTTCTTGTGAACCATGACCAGACGTATGAATATTATTTAAAGATCCATGAATTACTTCTGCTCCTGCACGGTAAAGTAAGTTAATCGTGCGATTTACACTTGATCTATTTCCAGGAATTGGAGAGGAAGAAAATACTACAGTATCTCCAGGCTGGATTTGAATTTGACGATGAGTGCCATTTGCTATTCTTGAAAGAGCTGCCATTGGTTCACCTTGGCTACCCGTACATAAAATAAGTACTTCATTTGCTGGTAATCGATTTAATGTACTAACGTCAACAAAAGTTTCCTTAGGAGCAGTGATATATCCAAGCTCACGCCCAATCGTGATTGCATTGTCCATACTTCTACCAAATACAGCGATTTTACGATTATGATGTACAGCAGCATCTGTTACTTGCTGAAGTCTATGAATATTAGAAGCAAAAGTAGCAAATATAATACGACCATTTACTTTTCTAAAGATAGAATCCATACTTTCGCCTACTTTACGTTCAGACATTGTAAAGTTAGGGACTTCTGCATTTGTACTATCGGAAAGTAAACACAACACTCCGTCACTACCGATTTCAGCCATTTTCGTTAAGTTTGCTGGTTCACCAACAGGTGTGAAATCAAATTTAAAATCTCCCGTGTGAACGATATTACCTGGAGGGGTTTTTACTACAATACCGAACGCATCTGGAATACTATGTGTTGTTCTAAAAAAACTAACTGCAGTTTTTCTAAACTTAATGACATCGTTTTCTTCAATAACATTCATTTTAGTTTGACGAAGTAAACCATGTTCTTCTAATTTATTGCGTAGTAGGCCGAGGGCTAACTTTCCACCATAAACAGGAACGTTGAGTTGCTTCAATAAATAAGGAATTCCACCGATGTGATCCTCATGACCATGTGTGATAAAAAGGCCTTTAATTTTATCCACATTTTTTACTAAATACGTGTAGTCAGGAATAACATAGTCAATTCCTAATAAATCATCTTCTGGAAACTTGATTCCAGCATCAATCAAAATTATTTCATCTTGAAATTGAACGCCATAAGTATTTTTGCCGATTTCGCCTAGTCCGCCGAGGGCGAAAACCGCAGTTTGATCATTCTTTACAAATTTCATAGATTATATCTTCTCAACATTGAAATTCGCGCTTGCTTGTTCGTATTCTAAATGACTACCTTCAAGCAATTGAATTAATTCAATATTATACTTTCGATCTTTCAGAAGAGAACGAACCTCACGCTCTGATTCTGCTTCTACATATAGGCTCTTAGTGTTTTCGCGAACTGGTACTTCTAGTGCATTTTCTTGATAATAAACTTTATAAATCATTTTATACTCTCCTTTTTCACGTTCAAAATAAATCAATTCTCTTTATATTATCATGACGCTTATTTAAAATAAAGAAAAGCCCTCCAAAATTTGAAGGGCATAAAAATCTATGCTATCGTTTTTTCTCTGAGCATTCCACCGAGCCGTCTCAACAGTTTCCTTTTCAGGCGTTTCAACATGGCCACCCACTCCTTGTACTACATTATATACAAGAATGGAAAAATTGTAAAGGATTTTCGCAGAAAAGTCAAACTATTTGCATAATGAAAAGAGGATTATTTTTATGAAAAATAAAATTTTATTTTTTGATATTGATGGAACGATTCTAGATGGTGATAAAAATATCCCCACAGGTGTAATAGAAGCTATTAATGAAGCAAAATCGAACGGGCATGAAATTATAATTGCTACAGGAAGAGCTCCATTTACAGCTAAATTTGTTTTAGACCAGTTAAACCTAGACTCCTTTGTTTGCTATAATGGCCAAATCGTGCAGTATAAAGGCGAAACGATCTATAAAGGAGTACTAGAAAAAGAAGAGTTGCAACAGTTAACAGATTTTGCTCAAAATAGGGAGCAACCGGTAGTTTATATGGATAGTAAGGAATTTGTATCGAATATACCTGACCATGAAGATGTATTTGAAAGTATTTCATCTTTAAAAATGGCGCTACCTCGAACAGAAGAAAACTTCTTTTTAACAAATGACATCCATCAAGCTTTAATATTTTGTAGCTTAGAAGAACAAAAGGAATATGAAAGTGCATTTCCAAACTTAAAATTTGTTCGTTGGCATCGAGTATCTTGTGATGTTCTACCAAAAGGAGTTTCAAAAGCTAAAGGTATTGAATTATTGCTTAAACATTTAGGGAAATCTCCAGATGATAGTATTGCTTTCGGAGATGGATTCAATGATATAGAAATGCTCGATTTTGTTGGGATAGGCGTTGCAATGGGAAATTCTGTAGATGCATTAAAGGATCGTGCGACAATTGTCACTGAGCATGTTTCTGAAAATGGTTTAATAAATGCTATGAAGAAGTTAGAACTTATACAATAGTAATAAGGAGATATACATGAATAACATGCAAAATAAACATGTACTAATATACGGGGATGCATTTGTCGATTATATTGCAAATGATTCAAGCAATACACAATTCACGAAGTTTTTAGGGGGGGCTACTGTAAATGTCGCAGCTGGCATCTCTAGATTAGGAGCTCCAGCGTCTTTTATAACGGTGACTGGCGAAGATGAAACATCAGAGTTTGTTAGAACTGAACTAGCGGGAGAAGGTGTAGATCTTACTTACGCAAAAATCATTCCAGAAAAAAGAGTGAGTGGAGTATATGTTCATTTGACCACTGACAATGACCGAATTTTTTATAAGTATGTAGATGAAACGCCAAATGTTCAAGTAGAATACTGTACGTTAGAACAATCAGCTTTTCAAAATGCTTCTCTTTTTCATTTTTGTTCGGGAACTTTATTTCATCCCGTTGCCTTTAATACTACAAAAGAAATAGTAGCTACATTGAAAGAGACAGGAACTTTCTTATCATTTGATGCCAATATTAGACCATTAAGATGGGAAAATGAAGAAAAATGTAGAGATACAATTATTTCTTTTTTCAAAGATGTAAATTTATTAAAATTAACAGAAGAAGAGCTTTTTTTCTTAACAAGAACAGATACGCTCGAAGCGGGTATTGAAAAGTTGCAGTATTACTCCATACCAACAGTTCTTATTACAATGGGAGAAGAGGGAGCTTATATTGTGATGAATGAACAGATAATTCACATTCCAGTTGTCAAAGTCGACCCTGTAGATACAACAGGTGCTGGTGATGCATTTATGGCAGGGATATTAAGACAGATTCATCTATATGGAGCCCCTACTACTATAGATGTATGGAAGGACTATGTATCATTCGGCAACAAGCTAGGAGCAATTTGTGCGACAAAATTTGGCGCATTATCGGCAATGCCGAGAATAGAAGAATTAAGTTAGCAATAAAATAAAAGAGGTGCCTTTTTAGGCGCCTCTTAGATTAAAGACAAATTGAAAAATATAGCGTTTTGTTATTTTGGAGAAGCGTCCACTCGACTCCTGCGAGAAAGAGAGGCAGAAGAGACAGTAGTTGAAGGACAGGTTTTTCACATACTAGATTTTTATTTCGGGCCCGTTGATTTCCGTTCCAGGCGGACGCGTTCCGCCGGCATGGCTTCAGCCGCTTCCCTCGCGACGCTCAGTCCAGGGTCTTCAGCTCATGCACCTGCCGCTTAGCTTTCGGTGCAGAAAACATTTGCTATTCCGGCTGGAGTCGCCACCTTCCACTCCAATCAACTATTATCCGCTTTTCAATTAAAAAGCCATCACGCTATTAATAGAGTAAGTTTATATCACTTAAATTTTTTCAATTAGTATTTATAGAAAATTGTTGAAAAAGGCGACACTCCTGCGGGGATAGCGTTAGCCGAAGACCCCGCAGTTGAGGGGAAGGCAATCTAAGTTCGCCGCATCCTGCTCCTGCGCAAAGTTCGTCGCAAAAGAACTTTTGCGGCAACGATTGCATGACCAACATCGTGTTGGCCTAGGAGGCTAAGGCAACGCCCGCGGAAAGGGAGCCGTTTCAACAATTTTCTTATTTATAGGACGACATTATTTAGTAAAGTCAAATTCTATATACTTTTTCAGTGCCCTCAGCGTAACTGTAACAACTCTTTTTTGAGTTTTTCAACAGCTAGAGAGGTGCCAAGGAGGCGCTTATTTTATTATCCACGATCATAAGGTGTAGAATCGGGTATTTCTGCATAAGGGTTCATTTTATTAATATGATCATAAAACATAATTCCATTTAAATGATCTAACTCATGTTGGAAAGCAATTGCCGGTAATCCTTTTAAACGTTTTTTAAACGGTTTACCATCTGGATAAAAACCAGTTGCTGTAATTCTTGCATATCTAGGAACATAGCCTTCAATTACTTCATCTACTGACAAGCAGCCCTCGCCTGCAGAAATATAGGTTTTTTCAACTGAATGACTAATAATTTTTGGATTTACGGCAACAAAGCTAACAATATTGTCTTCTTCATCTGTTAAGTGTAATGCAAACATTCTTTTTTCAGCATTCACTTGTGGTGCAGCTATGCCTATTCCTGGTCTTAGCTTATATTTTTCAACCATTTCTTCATCTTGGCTGTTTATAACATATTCTAATAAGTCTGCTGCAAGTTTTTGATCTTCTGCTGATAAAGGGAAAGTCATTTCAGAAGTTTTTTTACGAAGAGTGGGATGACCATCTCTTATAATGTCGTTCATAAGTATCATTTGAATCGTCCTTTCCATATTCATATAGCTATTATATCGAAAAAAGGTCATTAACTAAACAAAAAGAGCCGATTGGTCTGTTGAATTTAAAGGTAAGAACAATTATAGTGTTAAGAATATAGGAGGTTGCTTTATGAAAAAAATGAAATATCTAGTTATTCTATGCTCTATCTTATTTCTGTCTGCATGCTCTTTTGGTCAACAAACAGAAGAAAAGTTATCTAACATCTTAACTGAATTATATGAATCTGAATCTGATTATAGAGCTGTACAATCAGAGTTAATAGCAATCGAAAAAAAAGAGCAAGCTAATTTTCAAAGTATGATGGAATTAACTAAAGACCAAAAAGAAGAGCTTACAAAACAAGTAGGTGAAACTTCTAAACTTTTGGAAGAACGGTTAGTTTTAGTAGAAAAAGAAGCAGCTTCCATTACTAAAGCATCTGAAAAATTGAAACAATTACAAACACTAATATCCGAAACAAAAGATGAATCTGAAAAAGCAAATTTAGAAAAAATGGAAGAAGCATTAAAAAATAGATATGCAGCCTATGATGCTTTAACTGAAGAGTATAATTCTCTTGCTAGCTTGCAAGAAGAATTATATAACTTACTAATTACTGAAGAAGCAGAAGTAAAAACAATTCAAAACAAAGTTGCAGAAGTGAATAAACAGAATGAAGTGGTCAAGAAAGCGGTAGAGAAGTTTAATGAGCTTACTACACAGTTAAACAAAGTGAAGGAAGATATATTTACTTCCTTGCAAGAAGAAAAAAAGTAAACAGTAGGCTATTCTAATGGGAAACATTAGGATAGCCTTTTGTATTATATATAACTGTTACATTAGTAAACTGATATAATACAGACAAAAATAGTTAGTGATACAGTTTGAAAGGTTTTAAATTTTCTTGCAAAAACAAACCCTAGTTTTATATGATTGACCGTAGATTTAAACTTGAGTATACTAAAAATGAAATATTGTTGTATCACTATGTCTTATAAGAAATTTTAATACAGAAGAAAAGGAGAGTTGCTATTATGGCTGCAAAAAAATTACCGCAGTTAGATCCAAAGAAAACGCTTCAAGAGATTGAAGAAAAGTTTGAATTGTTCCAGATTTTAAACGAAGAAGGGACAATCGTTAACGAAGAAGCAAACCCTAACCTATCCGATGAAGAATTAGTAGAGTTAATGAGCCGTATGGTGTATACGAGAATTCTAGATCAACGATCCATCTCTTTAAACCGTCAAGGACGTTTAGGATTTTATGCTCCAACTGCAGGGCAAGAAGCTTCCCAACTAGCTTCCCAATTTGCACTTGAAAAAGAAGATTTTATCTTACCTGGGTACCGAGATGTGCCACAAATCGTATGGCATGGTTTACCATTATGGCAAGCTTTCTTGTTCTCTCGTGGACACTTCATGGGAAATCAAATACCACAAGGTGTAAACGTTTTCCCACCACAAATTATTATTGGTGCGCAATTTATCCAAGCTGCTGGGGTAGCACTTGGAATGCAAAAACGTGGTAAAAAAGCGATTGCCATTACTTATACAGGTGACGGTGGATCTTCACAAGGTGATTTCTATGAAGGAATTAACTTTGCAGGAGCTTTTCGCTCACCGGCAGTATTTATTGTTCAAAATAACCAATATGCTATTTCTACTCCACGTGAATTACAAACAGCAGCAAAAACTATTGCACAAAAAGGTATTGCCGCAGGTATTCCAAGTGTGTTAGTAGATGGAATGGATCCTTTAGCTGTTTATGTAGCGACAAAAGATGCTAGAGAACGTGCGATTAGAGGAGAAGGTCCAACTCTAATTGAAACACTTTGTTACCGTTACGGTCCACACACTATGGCTGGAGATGATCCAACTCGTTACCGTACGTCTGAAACAGATTCTGCTTGGGAAAAGAAAGATCCACTTGTTCGTTTCCGTACATTCTTAGAAGGAAAAGGACTATGGAATGAAGAAAAAGAAGCAGAAGTAATCGAAAAAGCTAAAGAGGAAATTAAAGAAGCTATTAAAAAAGCAGACAGTGCACCAAAACAAAAAGTTACTGATTTAATTAATATTATGTATGAAGAAAACCCATATAACTTAGATGAGCAATTAGCTTACTATACAGAGAAGGAGTCGAAGTAACCGATGGCACAATTGACGATGATTCAAGCAATTACGGACGCACTCCGTACTGAGCTTAAAAATGATGAAAACGTTCTAGTCTTCGGTGAAGACGTAGGCGTTAACGGAGGAGTATTCCGTGCAACTGAAGGTCTACAAAAAGAGTTTGGAGAAGATCGAGTATTTGATACACCTCTAGCAGAGTCTGGGATCGGTGGTCTTGCAGTTGGTCTAGCACTTCAAGGATTCAGACCTGTTCCTGAAATTCAATTCTTTGGATTCGTTTATGAAGTAATGGATTCTATTAGTGGACAACTATCTCGTATGCGTTTCCGTACAGGAGGATCTTTTAATGCCCCTGTTACAATTCGTTCACCATTTGGTGGAGGTGTGCACACACCAGAAATGCATGCAGATAGCTTAGAACTATTAATGACATCTACTCCAGGGGTAAAAGTAGTTATTCCTTCTACACCTTATGATGCAAAAGGATTATTGATTTCGGCTATTCGAGATAATGACCCTGTTATTTATCTAGAGCATATGAAATTGTACCGCTCATTCCGTGGTGAGGTTCCAGAAGAAGAATATACAATTCCACTAGGTAAAGCGGATGTTAAACGTGAAGGTACAGATTTATCAATCATCACTTATGGAGCAATGGTACATGAAAGTATTAAAGCTGCGGAAGAGCTAGAAAAAGAAGGTCACTCTGTAGAAGTTGTAGATTTACGTACAGTTCAACCTCTTGATATTGAAACAATTATTGCTTCTGTTGAAAAAACAGGACGTGCAATAGTCGTTCAAGAAGCTCAAAGACAAGCTGGTATCGCTGCAAACGTAGTTGCTGAAATCACAGAAAGAGCTATTTTAAGCTTAGAAGCGCCTGTGCTAAGAGTTGCTGCTCCTGATACAGTATTTCCATTTTCTCAAGCAGAAACAGTTTGGTTACCTGGAGTAAAGGATATAGTAGAAACAGCTAAAAAAGTCTTAATGTTTTAATAAATAGCATTTAAAAGAAAGGGTGAATACTGTGGCATTTGAATTTCGATTACCGGATATCGGTGAAGGTATACATGAAGGCGAAATCGTTAAATGGTTTGTCAAAGTAGGAGACGAAGTAGCAGAAGATGATATTTTATGCGAAGTCCAAAACGATAAAGCTGTAGTAGAAATTCCTTCTCCTGTAAAAGGGAAAGTTACGGAAGTATTAGTAAGCGAAGGTACAGTTGCAGTCGTTGGAGATGTGCTTATAAGATTAGATGCTCCTGGATATGAGGATCTACATTTTAAAGGGCATGATAACGAAGCGGCAAACGAGAAAACCGAAGCACAAGTACAATCTACAGCTGAGGCTGGTCAATCTATAGATAAAGAAGAAACAAAGGCTCCTGAAAAATCTGAGAAATCAACAGAAACAACAGAAACAACAGAAACAACAGAACAGCCAAGAGTGGATCCAAAAGGTGACAAACGTGTGATTGCAATGCCATCTGTTCGTAAGTTTGCTCGTGATAATGAAGTGAATATTGCAGATGTCTCTGGAACAGGAAAAAATGGACGAATACTAAAAGAGGATATTGAATCATTCTTATCTGGTGATCAGAAATCTGAAGAGGTTTCAAGTAATGTACAAGGGGAAGAAATATCAAAAGAAACAAAAGCAGAAGTAAGAACATCTGCACCAGTTTCTATAGAAGGAGAATTCCCTGAAACTCGCGAGAAAATCTCTGGTATTCGAAAAGCGATCGCTAAAGCAATGGTTCATTCAAAACATACTGCTCCTCATGTAACTTTAATGGATGAGGTGGATGTGACGGAACTTGTTGCTCATCGCAAGAAGTTTAAAGATATTGCAGCGGAAAAAAATATCAAGTTAACTTACTTACCATATGTGGTGAAAGCATTAGTAAGTACTTTACGTGAGTTCCCACAATTAAATACTTCTTATGATGATGAAACAAGTGAAGTAATTCAAAAGCATTACTTTAATATTGGAATTGCAGCTGATACTGAAAAAGGATTGCTTGTTCCAGTCATTAAACATGCGGATAGAAAATCTGTATTTGCTATTTCGGATGAAATTAATTCACTTGCTGGTAAGGCACGTGAAGGAAAACTTTCACCTTCTGAAATGAAAGGTGCTTCCTGCTCTATAACGAATATTGGCTCTGCAGGTGGACAATGGTTTACTCCAGTTATTAACCATCCAGAGGTAGCAATACTTGGAATTGGTCGAATTTCAGAAAAACCTGTAATAAAAAATGGTGAAATTGTAGCTGCTCCTGTGTTAGCATTATCATTGAGCTTTGATCATCGAATGATCGATGGTGCGACTGCTCAACATGCGTTGAACCATATTAAACGTTTGCTAAGCAGTCCAGAATTATTATTAATGGAGGCGTAAAAAATGGTTGTAGGAGATTTTCCGATTGAAACAGATACTTTAGTAATTGGTTCAGGCCCTGGTGGATATGTAGCTGCAATTCGTGCAGCACAAACTGGACAAAAAGTTTTAGTAGTAGAAAAAGAATATATTGGTGGCGTTTGTTTAAACGTTGGTTGTATTCCATCAAAGGCATTAATTTCTGTTGGTCACCGTTTTGAACAAGCAAAACATGCGGACGACATGGGTATTACTGCTACTGATGTGAAAATTGACTTTTCTAAAGCACAAGCTTTCAAAGATAGTGTAGTAAAAAAATTAACAAGCGGTGTTTCTGGGTTATTAAAAGGTAACAATATCGAAGTAGTAATGGGTGAAGCATATTTTGTAGACGCTAACACTGTTCGTGTTATGGACGAAAAATCTGCTCAAACGTATACATTTAAAAATGCGATTATTGCTACTGGTTCTCGCCCAGTTGAAATCCCAACATTCAAATATTCAAAACGCGTACTTAACTCAACTGGTGCTTTAAGTTTACCTGAGATTCCAGAGAACTTAGTTGTAATTGGTGGAGGATATATTGGTACCGAATTAGGTTCTGCATATGCTAACCTAGGTTCAAAAGTAACAATTATTGAAGGCGGCGATGACATTTTAGCTGGCTTCGAAAAGCAAATGACAACAATCGTTAAAAAAGGCCTTAAGAAAAAAGGTGTCGAGATTTCAGTTAAAGCTTCTGCTAAAGGTGTAGAAGAAACTGAAAATGGTGTTGTTGTAACTTATGAAGCAGGCGGAGAAGAGAAAAAAGTCGAAGCTGATTATGTATTAGTAACAGTAGGTCGTCGTCCTAATACAGACGAAATGGGTCTAGAAGAAATTGGCATTAAGTTCGGTGAACGCGGATTACTAGAAGTAGATAAACAATGCCGTACTAGCATTAGTAATATCTATGCAATCGGTGATATCGTAGCAGGACCTCAACTTGCACACAAAGCTTCTTACGAAGGTAAAGTAGCTGCTGAGGCTATTGCTGGTCAATCATCTGTTGTAGATTATTTAGCGATTCCTGCAGTTTGCTTTACAGATCCAGAAATGGCTACAGTAGGTTTAAACGAGGCGCAAGCTAAAGAACAAGGATATGATGTAGCTGCTGGGAAATTCCCATTCGGTGCGAATGGTCGTGCACTTGCACTCAATGCTGCAGAAGGTTTCGTAAAACTTGTTTCTCGTAAAGAAGATGGATTACTTCTTGGAGCTCAAATTGTAGGTCAAGGAGCTTCTGATATGATTGCTGAGCTAGGTTTAGCTATTGAGGCTGGAATGACGGTTGAAGATATCGCAATGACTATTCACGCACATCCAACATTAGGTGAAATAGCAATGGAAGCTGCTGAAGTTGTTATGGGTCACCCAATTCATATCATTTCAAAATAATTTATTTCGGAACCACTCAAAGCAACCTTGCTTTGAGTGGTTTTTTCATGTTAGTTGAAATGTATATGATCACTCTTTTTATCATTATTGTATTAGGGTTGCTTTGAACATTACGTTTATTTCCGTGAAGGTTGTAAATATTAAACAGTCACCAAAACATAGAGTAGAAGGGACCTCACAATAGGAAAGCATAGAATCTATTTTTTAGTATCCTATCAACGAGTCTACAAAAGTTTCAAATGGACAAAAGATCCTAATCTCTTAAAAGAAAAGTCTGACCTAAACACTTAGGAAACGATTGAAAGAAGAATAGCTTTTAAAGGGAGCAAGCATTTTCTTATATGATATTATAGTAGTAATTTTCAAACAAATTATTAAAAGGATGTTACTATGGTAGAAGAAATGTAATAAAAATAAGGAGATGATTTTATGGATTTAGGATTAACAGGTAAAGTAGCAATTGTTACTGGATCTAGTAAGGGCATTGGACTACATACAGCTTTACAATTAGTGAAAGAAGGAGCAAAAGTGACTCTTTGTGCACGAGGTGAAGAAAGTTTACAAGAAGCTGCCGATTTCATCCAGCAAGTAACTGGAGAAGAGGTTTTGGTTGTTCCTGCTGACATTACAAAAGAAGAACAATGCAAGAACATCATTCAGAAAACAGTGGATCATTACGGTCGTCTTGATATTCTTATTAATAATGCGGGTACTTCTTCAGCAAATGCTTTTGAATCTGTTGAAACTGCATTATGGCAAACAGATTTGGATTTAAAGCTATTTGGTGCCATTCACACATCTAAAGCAGCGATTCCATTTATGCGTGAAGTAGGTGGAGGGGCTATTGTGAATGTAACAGCCGTATTAGGAAAAACTCCTCCTGCATCTTCTCTACCAACAACTGTTAGCCGTGCTGCTGGTATGGCATTAACAAAAGCAATGAGCAAAGATTTAGGAAAAGATAATATTCGTGTAAACACAGTATGCATCGGATTAATAAGAAGTGAGCAAATTGAGAAGCGTTGGAAAAATGAAGCACCAGATTTAAGTTGGGATGAATATTCCAAAAGTGTTGTAGGACCTACTATTCCTCTTCAGAGAATTGGGGATACATCTGAGGCTGCTAATGTCATCACTTTTTTAGTATCTGATGCAGCATCGTATGTAACTGGAACTTCAGTCAACATTGATGGTGGATCTGGTGCAGCTATGTAATTGTTATTTGCAAAATAAAACTACTTGTCAGATGAAAAGTTCATCTTCAAGTAGTTTTTTTATAGCAAATGTTTAATAACAAATCTTCTTCTAAAAAAGGGTTTGTTAACCCTAATACTATTGAATCAATTCGATGTAGAAGAAAGTTTGACAATTTTTTCAAATTAAAATTTTGATTAGATAAGACAATTAATTCAATATAGCCTTTAATAATTCCTTTTATTATGACGGTCATATCAGCAACGTGCTTATTGATGTCTTCTCCATAGACTTCAATTAATAGTGTATTCAATGCGTTATTAAGTTGGTGATCCATCTTTTGCATAAGGACAAACAATTCGGTCTCATCTGGTTTAGTTTGTTCTCTTAAGAGCATCAAGATGAAGTCAGAGTATTGTTCAATTTCTTCAAATTGGATACATAAAAAAAGTTCTAGTTTATCTTTCGGTGATATTTCCATTTCAAAAACGCTTGAGATCTTTTGAATTGCTCTATCAATAAAAATTTCAAAGATGCTAAAAAGTAAACTTTCTTTTGATTTAAAGTGTAAATAGAATGCACCTTTTGAAATACCGCAAGCTTCTGTAATTTCTTGAACAGAAGTAGACTCAAAACCGTTTTTAGCAAAGAGCTCTACCGCTTTTTCAATTATTAAAACTTTTTTGTCAGGCAAATGAACCCCTACTTCCTTATTAGTTGACGAATGACCGACTGGTCAATTACTATTATAAAGTAATGTGACTGACTGGTCAAAATATATCTATACGGGGGAAAATAATGAATTCCATCATTAACTTTGTTATGAAAAATAAACTTGCGGTATTGTTATTAACGTTAATCATTACGGCGACAGGTATTTATGCAGGAACACAAATGAAACTTGAAACTATTCCTGATATTACAATTCCAGTAGTAACCGTTACTACTGTTTACCCTGGCGCAACACCAGAACAAGTGGCAAAAGATGTATCAGAGCCATTTGAAAAAGCAGTAAGTAATTTATCAGGTGTTAAAACGGTAAGTTCCACTTCGTATCAAAATGCATCATCCCTACAAATTGAATATGAGTACGGAATTGATATGAAAGAAGCGGAAGCGGAAGTAAAAGAAGCATTAACTAATGCAAAAGTACCCGAAAATGTTCAAGATCCTTCGGTTGCTAGAATTAGTATAAATGCATTTCCTATTATCGCTTTAAGTGTTTCTAATAGTGAAAAAGATTTAGAGGCACTTACAGATGACGTAGAAAATATTATAGTTCCACAAATTGAAGGTATTGAAGGTGTTTCTTCTGCTGCTGTTTCAGGTCAACAAGTAGAAGAAGTAAGTTTAGTTTTCGACCAAGAGAAATTGGCTCAACTTGGACTTGATGAAGCTACAGTTAAAGGAATTGTGCAAGGTACTAACATAACGATGCCTTTAGGATTATTCCAATTTGAAAAAGAAGAACAATCGGTTGTAGTTGATGGAAAGGTAGCTACATTAGAAGACTTAGAAAATCTAAAAATTCCAGTAGTTAGTCCTACAGGAATGTCTACAGTAACCTTACAAGAAATAGCTAAAATCGAATTTATAGGAAAAGCAGAATCTATCTCACGTACAAATGGGCAAGAAGCAATTGCCATTCAAATAGTAAAAGCGCAAGAAGCAAATACCGTTGAGGTAGCAAACGCTGTAAAAGATATGATTCCTGAGTTAAAAAAAGATTTTGATGGCATAGATGTTCAAATAACATTAGATCAAGGTGAACCAATAGAGGCTTCAGTAGAAACAATGGTCAGCAAAGCATTATTTGGAGCATTATTTGCAATAATTGTCATCCTATTGTTCTTAAGAAACTTTAAGTCTACAATTATCTCGATTATTTCCATTCCATTGTCTATATTAATTGCGTTTATATTATTAAACCAAATGGATATTACATTAAATATGATGACACTCGGAGCAATGACAGTTGCTATTGCTCGTGTAATTGATGATTCAATCGTAGTTGTAGAAAATATTTTCAGACGAATGAACCTTCCTGGAGAAAAACTAAGAGGGAAAGATTTAATTCGTGAAGCAACAAAAGAGATGTTTATTCCAATAACATCCTCAACTTTAGTAACAATAGCGGTATTCCTACCACTTGGGTTAGTTAGTGGTATGGTAGGGGAATTATTTTTACCATTTGCATTAACAATGGTATTTGCATTGCTTGCTTCCTTATTGGTGGCAATTACAATTGTTCCAATGCTAGCTCATACATTATTTAGAAAGAATATGGAAAATGGAAAGATGGCTCATAAAGAGTCGCAAGGTAAGCTTGCAGCCGGATATAAAAAAATATTGAATGGTGCATTAAATCATAAGCTGATTACATCCATTGCAGCGGTTGCAGTTCTAGTAGCAAGTTTATTCCTAATACCAGTAGTGGGAGTAAGTTTCTTACCTGAAGAAGAGCAAAAGATGATGTATGTAACTTATACGCCTGATGCTGGGGAAACTGCTAATGATATTAGTGCGAGTGTAGAACAAGTAGAAAATTATTTCCTAGATAAAGATCAAGTAGATATTGTTCAAGTATCTATCGGTGGCGCAAATCCAATGGCTCCAGGAGCTAGTAATGGTTCTTTGATGTTCGTTACATTCGACCCAGAAACGGAAGAATTTGCAAAAGTAAAAGAGAATGTAATGAAAGAAATTGAGGAATTTGAGGTTAAAGGAGAATGGAAATCTCAAGATTTCTCAACTAGTGGATCGAGTAATCAAATTAGTTATTTTGTATACGGTAAAAACAAAGAGGCTATTCAACCAGTAGTAGAAGATATCGCAGCTATTATGGAAGACGAGAAAGACTTAAAAGATGTAGATACAAGTTTATCAAAATCATACACTGAGTATACTTTTGTTGTTGATAAAGAAAAGTTAACGCAATATGGTTTAACGACAGCGCAAATTGGAATGAAGTTAAACCCAAATGTCCAACGAGAAGTATTAACAACCATTACAAAAGATGAACAAACAGTGGATGTATACATTGATCAACAAAAGGAAAAACAGACTTCGTTGGAAGATTTATTAGACGAAACAGTTGCGACTCCAGTTGGAATTGAGGTGCCTATTTCTGAACTTGTTCAAGTGAAAGAAGGAACAAGTGCAGATACTGTAAATCGCCGTGAAGGAAAAGTTTTCGCGAGTGTATCAGGAACATTAACTGCTAAGGATGTAGCTAAAACATCTCAAGATATTCAAGCAGAAATTGACAAATTAGATGTACCGGCAGGAGTAGAAATTAATACTTCTGGAGTTACAGAAGACATTACAGAAGCGTTTACACAGTTAGGATTGGCGATGCTAGCGGCAATTGCTATCGTCTACTTAATTTTAGTCATCACATTTGGTGGAGGGCTTGCTCCGTTTGCAATTCTATTCTCTCTTCCATTTACGATTATTGGTGCATTAGTAGGATTAGCTATTGCGGGAGAAACATTAAGTGTGTCTGCAATGTTAGGGTTGCTAATGTTAATAGGTATTGTTGTAACAAATGCCATAGTATTGATCGACCGTGTTATTCATAAAGAAAATGAAGGCCACCCTACAAGAGAAGCTATTTTAGAAGCTGGAGCGACAAGATTACGCCCTATTCTAATGACTGCTCTTGCAACTATAGGAGCTTTAATTCCACTTGCAATAGGAGCAGAAGGTAGCGGACTTATTTCAAAAGGTCTAGGAGTTACGGTTATAGGTGGTTTAACAAGTTCGACTTTACTTACTCTAATTTTTGTACCAATGGTATATGAGTTTTTTGCAAAATTTAGAAGAAAGAAAGGTTTAAATAGCTAAATAGTTTGAAGGATGTTGTGTGGAAATACTCTACACAACATCCTTTTTTTAGTGGTAAAATACATATGGAAGGGCAGGGTGATCATATTGAAACTTACAAAATGGGTAATACTTGCAGCATTGATTCTTGTACTTTCAGCTTGTAGAGCAGAAAAGGAAGAACCGACAGTAAAAAAAGAAAGCGAAGAAAAGATTGAAGTAACAGCTGACGAAGAGACTGTACAAGATACAGAAAAACAAGAAGAGGAACCTGTAGAAGAGGTACCGGAAATACTTTATGAATTAAACGAAGCAAACTGGACATTGAAACCTATTGGAGCCGCTAATCCGAAGGCTGTTTTATTAACAATTGATGATGCACCAGATAAAAATGCTTTAGAAATGGCGAAAATATTGAAAGAATTGAATGCGCCTGCCATCTTTTTTGTTAATGGACATTTTATTGAAACAGAGGAAGAAAAAGCTAATTTAAAAGCGATTTATGATATGGGCTTTTCTATAGGTAATCACACGCAGACACATGTAAATTTAAAAAATAGCTCAGAGGAAGAGCAAAGAGAAGAAATAATTAGAGTAAATGAGACAGTGGAGGCAGTAACTGGAGAGAAGCCTAAATTTTTCAGAGCTCCTTTTGGTGTTAATACAGATTACAGTAGATCCTTGGTCCAAAGTGAAGGTATGCTACTCATGAACTGGACGTATGGCTATGACTGGGAAAAACAATATATGGATGCAGATAGCCTTACAGAAATCATGTTGAATACAGAATATTTGACTGATGGTGCAAACTTGTTGATGCATGATCGTTCATGGACAGCAGGTGCGTTGCCTAGTATTGTGGAAGGTTTTAGAGCAAAAGGTTATGACCTGATTGACCCACATTCTATTAAAGGAATCGAATAAAAATCTTTAAAACATTTGGGTGATACATATATTCTCCCAGATGTTTTTTTGTTCTAATAGACCGATGGAACGTAAAGGAGTAAAATATTGCATATTACTAATTGTTAGGAGCTTTAAATTGATATATATATTTAAATACTTACGAGTTGTATTTCAAATTCTTATCTTATATATGTTTTCTTTTTTAGGAACAGTTATTGTACAGTCATTACATATTAAGTTTCCAGGTAGTATTATAGGTTTGATATTACTGTTTGCCGGTTTATATTTTAAACTAATACCAATTTCATTAATAAAAGATGGAGCTGGTTTTTTACTTAGTGTATTGACCTTATTTTTTGTACCAGCCACAGTTGGTGTAATGAATTATCCAGAACTTTTGTCTTTCCAAGGTTTGTTGCTTATATTATCTGTTATTATAAGTACTATTATTACGATAATCATTTCTGGAAGAGTAGGGCAATACTTGGAGACTAAGCAAGCAGTAAAGGAGGAAGAGTAAATGGATGTAATCGCCATAATATTGGGCACTATATTAATCTATTACCTTATGACTAAGATATATATGCGTTTTTCATCTCCTTTTTTATTCCCGGTGTTAACAACTACGATTATATTAATTATTCTATTAAGCTCTCTTTCCATTCCTTATGAACAATATATGCATGGAGCTAAGTGGATAGATGCGATGTTAGGTCCAGCTGTTGTAAGTCTTGCATATCCACTATATATGCAAAGAGGCATTATAAAAAAATATAAGTTCCCTATAATGACTAGTATTATTGTGGCCATGTTTTCAGGACTTATTAGTATAATATTATTTGCAAAATTATTAAGATTAGACGATGAATTAATACTTTCATTGCTATCGAAATCGATTACAACTCCTGTAGCTATGCAAATAAGTCAATCAATAGATGGAAATCCAGCTTTGACTGCTGTATTCGTAATAGTTGCAGGATTAACAGGTTCGTTATTAGGACCTTTTATCTTTAAAATTTGTCATATAGAAAAAGCGATTAGTAGAGGAGTCGCTATAGGCGGTGCTTCACACGGATTTGGTGTGGCTAAACTATCAGAATACGGGGAACAGGTCTTGTCGATGGGTTCCGTATCAATGACGCTAAGTGCGGTGTTAGGTGCTTTTATATGTCCACTATTTGCTTTAATCATATAAAAAACAGTCTTGCCAACGAGATCTTATTGCTCAGGCAAGACTGTTTTATTTTGTTTATTTTATTGCTTGTTGTTCTCTAATCACATGAATCATCTCTAACGTATCATCTTCGGGGCCTTGTACAGGTAGCCCTGCTTCTATGTTCATTTGAATATAATCGATATTCCCTTGCGTAATTATTTCCCCGGGAATAAAAATAGGAATTCCAGGTGGATAAACCATTACGAACTCTGCAGAAATCCGCCCACTTGCTTTAACTAAAGGGATGGATTCCGTTTTCGCATAAAAAGCATCGCGTGGGGACATCGCTAAACCTGGTATATCTGGTAAAGAAACCGATGGCTCCACAATAACAGCTTCAGATTCAAATGCCGCTACCATTCTAGTGAGTGCATTGACTAAGATGTTTGCTTCTTTCTTCGTATCTCCAATAGTAAATAAGCATAGAATATTATATAAATCGGAAAGTTCAACTTCTATATTTGCATTTTCTCTTAACCAAGATTCTGCAGCATAACCAGTTATACCTAAGTTTTTTACACTTATTAATAATTTTGTTGGATCCATATCAAAGGTAGCAGAAGTTTGTAAAATTTCTTCTCCTGCACAATGCAAATGTGGTATTACATTAATCCGCTTACGTGTATCTTTAGCAAGCCTTATGACCTCTCCTATTAAATCCTCCCCATGAATTGCTAATTGGCGTCTAGCAGTGTCTAATGACGCTAGAAGTGGATAGGAAGTCGAAGTTGTCGTAAGCATTGAAATAATGGATTGTACTCGTTTTGCTGAAACTAAACCTTCTCTTACGTTTAACACAGAGCTTTGTGTCATCGAACCGCCCAATTTGTGTACAGATGTAGCTGCCATATCTGCTCCTGCTTGCATAGCTGAAATTGGTAAGGAAGGATGGAAATGAATATGGACACCATGTGCCTCATCTACAACTACAGGAATCCCATGTTTATGTGAGATGTCTACAATTTGTTTTAAGTTAGCCGCAAATCCGAAATAAGTTGGATTAATAACAAGTAAACCTTTTGCATCCGGGTGTTCTTGTAGCGCTTTTTCAACAGATTCAGCAGATATCCCATGAGAAATTCCTAACACTTTATCAACTTCTGGATGGATAAAAATAGGTATTGCTCCTGCAAAAACGATTGCTGACATAATAGATTTATGAACATTTCGTGGGACTAGTAATTTATCTCCAGGACCACAAATAGTAAGAATCATCGTCATAATGGCACCACTCGTACCTTGGACAGAGAAAAATGTATGATCTGCTCCGAAGGCTTCAGCAGCCAAATGTTGTGCTTTTTTTATAGCACCTTTAGGAGAGTGTAAGTCATCTAAAGGAGCGATATTGATTAAATCTATGGAAAGTACATTATCTCCAACAAACTCTCGAAATGCAGGATCCATCCCTTTCCCTTTTTTATGCCCAGGAATATGAAACTGGATAGGATGACGGTTACGATGCTTCAATAATGCATCGAACAAAGGAGTTTCTAATTGTGACAACGCTCATACCACCTCTAATATTATTTTTTGTCTAGTTTAATGACATTAATTACTACAAATTTTGACATAATCCAACAACTTCAAACACTTTTTTTAAAACAAATGAATTATAGCACTTCGCTAATTCTATTTCTATAAAAATATTTGTGAATTGATTCAAGTGATTAATTATTTTACACTTAAAATCAAGGGAGGGAATAGGATGAATTTTCAAACAAATGTAACAGATCTACTAGGGATAGAATATCCAATTATTCAAGGTGGACTTGCCTACTTGGCATATTCGGACTTATGTGCGGCAGTATCAAATGCAGGTGGACTCGGTCAAGTGACGGCAATGAGCTTAAAAACACCAGAAGAATTAAGAGAGGAAATTAAAAAAGTAAGAGAGTTGACAGATAAACCATTTGGAGTAAATTTTGCTATTGGACAAACAGGACGACCTTATGAACATATGCTGCAAGTGGCAATTGATGAAAACGTTCCTGTTATTTCAATGACTGGTGGAAATCCAGCTCCAATATTAGAGGCTTTGGAAAAAACGTCCATTAAAAAATTAGTATTGGTAGCGGCAAAAAGACAAGCACAAAAAGCGGAGCAGCTTGGTGCTGATGCAGTAATGGTAGTCGGACAAGAAGGTGGGGGGCACCTTGGAAGAGATGATATAGGTTCTATGGTACTAATCCCACAGGTTGTAGACGCAGTATCGATTCCGGTAATAGCATCTGGTGGAATAGCAGACGGACGAGGTTGGATGGCAGCACATGCATTAGGGGCTGAGGGAATCGAAATGGGTACTCGTTTCATCGCTACTAAGGAGTGTGTACATGCATCTCCTGCATATAAAAATGCCATATTAGAAAGTGGAGAAACAGACACAGTAGTTATTAAAAGGTCGATCGGAGCTCCAGCTAGAGCGCTAAAAGGTAGTTGGACCCAAACGATTCTGAGTATTGAAAAGGAAAATCCGACATATGATGCTTTAAAGGACTATATTAGTGGTGAGGCAAACAAACAATTCATTTATGAAGGTAACGCTGAAAAAGGATTTGGATGGGCTGGTCAAGGGGTCGGATTGATAAATAACATCCCTTCTGTACAAGAATTATTTCAACAAATGGTTTCAGATGCTACAGAAATAAGGAAAAAATGGTCATTATAGGAGGTTGAGGAAATGGAATATACATATCCATTCTCCATTGACTGGTCGACAGAAGAAATAGTTGATGTCGTTCAGTTTTTCGAGGCAATTGAAAAAGCTTATGAAAAGGGTATAAAACGAGAGGAATTATTGAAAAAGTATCGTCGTTTTAAAGAAATAGTCCCTTCTATTGCAGAAGAAAAAACGTATTTTCGTGATTTTGAAAAAGAAAGTGGATATGCAAGTTATCCCATCATAAAACAAATGAAAGAAAAAGATGATAGCACCATTATAAAAGGTTAATGTAAACAGACTTTATGTAAAATGTTTTCTATCCAGTTAAAAATAAACAAGCCCCTTTAAAAAAGGGGCTAATTTATCAAATTATTTAGTAGCGCGTGCTACTTTCATATTTGTCATTGCTTTATAAATAGGTAAAAGCTGCTCAAAAGTATCTTCCACTATTCGCAAAAATTCTTCTTCCGTTAGTTTAACTGCTTCTTCCCTAGGGATATGTCTACCCACTAGAAACTCTCCTTTTTTTACATCACGAAGGCGAGTCAATAATTGCTCAAGTTCTGTTTTCTTGGCTTCCTTTAAAGGTATAGCATCCTGCTTCATATGATCTCCCGATACAATAAAATCCTTAGGAAGTTTATTGAACAACGCTTTTTTCTTTAATAAGCGTTCGGCAATAGCAACTTTATCTGGGGCTTCATAAATAACAGCCACAATAATAAATAAATGGCTTCCCCAAAGTCCTATTTGAAAATGAGGTAAAGCTTTATATCCTCGTTTATAAGGAGAAAATGCTACCCAACTGTCCTTTGGAGGGTTGACGGAACGCCTTGCATGTTTTGCAACATGGGCAAAATATTCATCACCAAGAACACCAGAAAAATAGAGGCTATAACGTTCACCTAATAATTCAAACTTTGGTCTTATATTTGAGATGAGTGCTTCCATTCTATTTTCTAACCCATCTATTTGAAATACATTAAAATCTTTACTTTCCCAAAATTGATTGCTCATTTTAAAACTCCTTTCAATTCCTATGTTTATTTTATAGCAAATATGGGTAAAAATCTTGTAAGTAGGATTTTAAAGTTGCCAATAATTTATAGCTAGCATAAATTATTAAAAAAGTTCCGAATATTACGAAACAACTCAAAAGAGAAGGGGTGTTAGTTATGAGACAGGTTGTTCACATTATTCGTAAAAATGACTTGGAAAAAGAAAAAATTCAAACTTTGAAATTGGAATTGGATTATGAATTGGCGACTCTTTTTGATGCCATGACAGATGAGAGTGAAGAAGACATTAATAAGTCAAAGGAAAGACTTAAAGAAATACATCAACAGTTAGGAGAACTTAATGCGCTCAACTGATGATATAATTTCGGATACCAGATAAAAAACACCTGCTATTTAAAAGACAGCCGGTGTTTTTTTCTTTATACTGAATAGTAGATGGGAAGAAAGGGTGGGAGCAGTGGATATACATAAGTTAGATAAATATGCTAAGTCGCTCATTAAAGAAGCTGCGGGTAGAATACAAGCATCTTTTACTACTGAGCTTATTATTGAAACAAAATCCGAAGCAAACGATTTGGTTACAAATATTGATAAAGAAACGGAACAATTTTTTATAAGCCATATAAAAAAGGATTTTCCTGAACATCGAATCTTTGGAGAAGAAGGATTTGGTGACGATATTCAAGATTTAAATGGGTATGTCTGGATGTTGGATCCAATAGATGGAACAATGAATTTTATTCATCAAAAAAAGAACTTTGCTATTTCACTAGGTATTTATAAGGATGGAGTAGGGCTACTTGGCTATATTTATAATGTGATGGAAGATGATTTAATATCTGCATCGCTTGGTGAAGGAGCATATTATAATGATTTACGAATACCAAACGTTGAGAAAGCAAGGATTGAACAATCCATTATTGGAATTAATGCCAGTTGGGTAGTACCAAATAAATACATTGAACATGATGGTATGATTAAGCTTTTACAAACAGTACGTGGAACTAGATCTTACGGGTCAGCTGCATTGGAAATAGCCTATGTTGTAACTGGAAAACTGGATGCCTATATGTCGATGCGGCTATCACCATGGGATATAGCAGGTGGAATGGTCGTTGCAAAAGAGGTGGGGGCGATTGTTACGGATCTGGCAGATAAACCAATAAATTTATTGACACAAAATACTTTTTTGATTGCAAAGCCGGGTCTTCATAAGGAATTAGTAACAAATTATATAAAATTAAAATAAAAATCGTCGGCAAGAAAACTCTTGTCGACGATTTATTATAGTAGACCTTGATCTCTCATTTTTTTCTTTGTTTTAAAACCATATCCCATAACCACGCAAAGTAAGACAAGTCCTAGTATTACTAATGGGATACTTCTAAGTGCAATCGCAATTCCAACAAAAGCCATAGATAATATTGCACCAAGAGAAAATAGAACAAAAATCCATTTAATGTTGCCCAAAATGATTACCTCCAAAAAATAATGATAAAAAATATTATTACTTTAGTTTCACTTGTGCTATAATAACACAGTTATGGACGCGAAAAAAAGAATATGGAGTGGAAATATGACAAAAATTCGTCAAGATTTACGAAACATTGCAATTATAGCACACGTTGACCATGGAAAAACGACACTAGTCGATCAATTATTAAAACAATCTGGTACATTTCGTTCAAATGAACACGTTGAAGAACGTGCAATGGACTCGAATGATATTGAGCGTGAACGCGGTATTACGATTTTAGCTAAAAATACAGCAGTAGATTATAATGGTTCTCGCATCAATATCCTGGATACACCTGGACATGCTGATTTCGGCGGTGAGGTAGAACGTATCTTAAAAATGGTAGACGGCGTTTTACTAGTTGTCGATGCATATGAGGGTTGTATGCCTCAAACGCGTTTCGTATTGAAAAAAGCATTAGAACAAAAATTAACACCAATCGTTGTAGTTAACAAAGTAGATAAAGATTCTGCTCGTCCACTAGAAGTAGTAGATGAAGTTTTAGAACTATTAATAGAATTAGGTGCAGATGAAGATCAATTAGAATTCCCAGTTGTATATGCTTCTGGTGTAAACGGTACTGCTTCATTAGATCCAGACCCTGCTAACCAAGAAGAAAACATGAAATGTCTATTCGACATGATTGTCGAAGCAATTCCAGCACCGATTGATAACTCAGACGAACCACTACAATTCCAGGTAGCATTACTTGACTATAATGATTATGTAGGACGTATTGGTATTGGTCGTGTATTCCGCGGAACAATTGAAGTAGGGCAACAAATTTCTCTTATGAAACTAGATGGCTCGGTGAAAAATTACCGTGTAACAAAAATTTTCGGTTTCTTTGGATTAAAGCGTGAAGAAATCCAGTCAGCTAAAGCAGGAGATTTAATTGCGGTATCTGGTATGGAAGAAATTAATGTAGGTGAGACAGTTTGTCCTACAGACCATCCTGAAGCTTTAACACCATTACGTATCGATGAACCAACTCTACAAATGACATTCTTAGTAAATAACTCACCATTCGCAGGTCGTGAAGGTAAATGGGTTACTTCACGTAAAATAGAAGAACGTTTACGTGCTCAATTACAAACAGATGTATCATTACGAGTTGAAGATACAGACTCTCCTGATGCTTGGACAGTTTCTGGTCGTGGTGAGCTTCACTTATCGATTTTAATCGAAAATATGCGTCGTGAAGGATATGAATTACAAGTTTCCAAACCGAAAGTAATTATTAGAGAAATTGATGGTGTAAAATGCGAACCTGTTGAGCGTGTTCAAATTGATGTGCCAGAAGATAGTGTAGGTTCTATTATCGAATCTATGGGTACTCGTAAAGGTGAAATGATTGACATGGTCAACAATGGTAATGGTCAAGTTCGTTTGATCTTCATGGTTCCAGCTCGTGGATTAATCGGGTATACTACTGAATTTATGTCTCTGACTAAAGGATTTGGTATCATTAACCACACTTTTGATAGTTATCAACCAGTAGTTTCAGGTCGTGTTGGTGGACGTCACCAAGGAGTACTTGTTTCAATGGAAACTGGTAAAGCATCAACTTATGGAATGATGCAAATAGAAGATCGTGGTACATTATTCGTAGAACCAGGTACTGAAATTTATGAAGGTATGGTTGTCGGAGAGAATACTCGTGATGCTGATATCACTGTTAATATTACAAAAATGAAACAAAAAACGAATATTCGTTCAGCTAACAAAGATCAAACAAACGTGATTAAAAAACCTCGTATTTTAACTCTTGAAGAAGCGATAGAATATTTAGGCGAAGATGAGTATCTAGAAATTACTCCTCAATCAATTCGTTTACGTAAACAAATTTTAGATAAAAATGAACGCGAACGTGTCGCAAAGAAAAAGAAAAATGCAGAACTGGAATAGGAACTGAAAGGGTGAAAAACCTTGGAGGAAAAGCAATTCGTATTTGGTAGAATGTCTAGTATTGCAAGATATATTTACGAGGCAATGCCATCCTACGATATAGCGGGTTATGTATTATTTTTAGTGATTTTCTTGCTATCCGTCCTTGTTTATAAGCTAGGATTTGCAAAAAAATTACGTATTGGTCAAAATATAGTCATTTATGCGTTTTTATTTATCGGATGTTTGATGCTAACATTTTTAGCTTTTTTCCTTCCTGTTGTAGAAGGGCTAATTGTTGCAGCATTAATCCTCATTATTTATAAAATTCGCTTACGACTGGAGAAAAGAAAAAGCTCGACTACTTAGTGTAGTCGAGCTTTCAGACTGTTGACAAACGCTCGCATTCTTCGTTGCTTGCTCCTGTGCCAAGCTCGTCGCAAACAAGAGCGTTTGCACATCGTTGTAAGCTCATGAACTATAAGTTCTATTCGCTTCCGCCTTGTGCTCGCGCCTCGACTGACAAGCGTTTTCAAGACAGCCTGAAGAAACACCGACTAATAATGACTTTGTCCGCAACCTAAAAGCTCGACTACTTAGTGTAGTCGAGCTTTTTCTTTTCTAGTTAAAATTCATTTTCAATAAGCTTTGAAGTTTTGTAAAAAATAAATTTGCCGGTCGCTAATCGGTCAAGTGTTTTTTCTTCTATTCTGTCATGGCAGGTTGGACACATATAAGTGTGAATAGGTCGATTTCTTAATTTCTTCGCTAATGGCAAGTCATTTGGAAGCTCGTCAATTCGGTCGCAAATGGCACATTGTACCTTCATAAAGCTACCTCCTATTCTATACGAAATGCTGTAATATTATTGATGGGGTTATTGATATTGGATCCATCTTTTTTTAGTATGTGAACAGGACCATCTTCTCGTAGTGGCTTTCCTTTATGGCTAAACTTCAATAAGAGGGAGTCTAGTTCTTTTAAAGAAAATGTATGTTCACTATCAGTAGTTTCCACAACAAGTGTAGTAGCATCATTTAAAGGCTCAGCATTTAAAATGAATTGCTTTAGGTCAATACCAAAAGTACTTGTTAATACTTTTGTGCGCTCGTATTTTTTTTCAGTTTTTAATGTCGGTGGGTTAGTTGAGCCTTCAATGATTTCTCGAGACCAATGAGCAGAAGTAACTTTTGTATACTCCTCTAACTCATCTTTATATTCGTACTTACCAGAAAAGAAATCATCCAAATCGATTCTACGATCATCAAAAATCCATACGGTAGGATCTAAAGTAATATTAAATTTTACTGCACCCTTAATAGGAATAATTTGTTCCAAAACAATTGCCTCCTCTAGACTATCTAATCTATATAAGTATACCTTTAAATCGAAAAGTCTTAAAGAATAATTAATTATATCAAAATGTAAGATGAGAGAACACTTGCATTTTTCTTACGCAAAAGATACACTTTAGGGAGGTAAAACAATTAGAAATTATAATAATGGGGGCGTCCTCATGGATACTAATATACAAATTTCGTATCAAGATAAAGCATTAGAGCTTTTGAAAAAAGATGCGGAAAAGATTGCACAACTTATAAAAGTGCAGATGGATAACTTAACGATGCCTCAATGCCCTCTCTATGAAGAGGTTCTGGACACTCAAATGTTTGGTTTGTCACGTGAAATTGACTTTGCGGTAAAGCTAGGGCTTTTAGAGAAAAGTGAAGGAAAAGAAATTATAGCTTCACTTGAAAAAGAGTTATCAATTTTACATGAGATCCATACAGAAAAATAATTATAAAACTCAAACAAAAATACTGTTTGAGTTTTTTTTCTAGAAATATTTATTTGTTATATTAAAATAATAGTTTTAAATTATGAAATAGAGGTTTTAAAATGATTCCGTATATTAAACGTTATGTAAAAAACTTTGATTATCCGTTATTCTTTGTTTATTTGTTACTTTGCCTATTTGGTTTAGTAATGATATATAGTGCTAGTTTTGGTTGGTCGGTTCTTAATTATGGTTGGGAACCCGACTATTTTTTTAACAAGCAAAAGCTAAACTTATTACTTTGTATTCCAGTTTTCTTCCTGACTGCTTTTTTTCCGTATAAACATTATAAAAATAAAGTTGTAATGCAGTTAATGCTACTCGTGATGTTTACGCTTTTATTTTTAGTGCATTTTATTGGTTCGGGTGGGGAAAGTGGTTCACAGAGTTGGATTCACTTAGGTTTTGGTAATATTCAACCATCAGAAGTTGCGAAAATTGTAATAGTTTTATATTTTGCAGGGATATTTACGAAGAAATATGAAAATGGAACATTAGATAAACTAAACGAATCTGTTGGGCCGCCTCTCATCGTGTTATTTTTTGTATTTGTGTCAATTATGATGGAAACAGATGTAGGAAATACAATGATAATTAGCTTTGTTGCAATTTCTGTAATTGCTGCTAGTGGAATAAAATTTAAGTCATTTTCCAAAATTATTGGATTAATTGGTATGGTAATTACATTAGGTCTCGTTGCGATTTACTTGATGAAGGATACTTTATTGACTCCACATAGAAGAGGCAGACTAGAAGCTTTCTTTAATCCTTTTGATTATGAACAAGGCTATGGCTATCAGATTGTAAATGGTTATATTGCGATAGGTTCTGGTGGTTTAAAAGGTTTAGGGTTGGGGAACTCGAATCAGAAATTTGGATATCTTCCGGAACCACATACGGATTTTATAATGGCAATTATTGCCGAGGAACTTGGGATTATAGGGGTATTAATCGTTTTATTAGGACTGTTTTTTCTTGTATTTAAGGCAATAATGATTGCCATCACTACAAAAGATCCTCAGGCTCGTATGATAGCTGCTGGAATTGGTAGTATTATAGGATTTCAAACATTTGTTAACTTAGGTGGCATGCTGGGAATAATCCCACTTACCGGAGTGCCTTTACCGTTTATCAGTTACGGGGGGACCTCCATTATATTGTTATCCGCAGCAATGGGGATACTGATGAATGTCTCAATGTTTGTAAAGTATGAGAAAACCAAAGGATAAGATAAGGGGTGTAGGGATGAAAAAAATCAATAAAATAGTAGTCGCTAACAGAGGGGAAATAGCGATTCGAATTTTCCGGGCTTGTACAGAGTTAAATCTACGTACAGTAGCTATTTATTCAAGAGAAGATATTGGCTCTTTTCATCGATTTAAATCAGATGAATCTTACTTGGTTGGAGATGGAAAAAAACCAATTGACGCTTACTTGGATATAGAAGATATTATCCGAATAGCGAAAAAAAGTAATGCTGATGCTATTCATCCAGGATATGGTTTTCTTTCAGAGAATGTTGACTTTGCAAGACGTTGTGAGGAAGAAGGCATCATCTTTATTGGACCTACATCCGAGCATCTCGATATGTTTGGAGACAAAGTTAAAGCACGTGATCAGGCTGTGAAGGCTGGTATACCTGTTATTCCAGGAAGCGATGGTCCAGTAGAAAATTTGGAAGATGTTCGTGCGTTTGGTAAAGCACATGGCTATCCGCTAATGATTAAAGCTTCTCTTGGTGGCGGAGGACGTGGAATGCGTGTCGTTCAAACAGAAGAGGAATTGGATAGTGCATATGAACGTGCAAAATCAGAAGCAAAGGCGGCATTTGGATCAGATGAAGTGTACGTAGAAAAATTCATTGATCAGCCAAAACATATAGAAGTCCAAATTCTTGGAGATAATCAAGGTAATCTCATCCATTTGTATGAACGGGACTGTTCGATTCAAAGAAGACATCAAAAGGTGGTAGAGATTGCTCCTTCTAATTCTTTGAGTTCCGAATTACGAGATAGCATTTGCCAAGCTGCAGTTCAGTTGATGAAAAATGTATCTTACATAAATGCAGGAACAGTTGAATTTTTAGTAACGGAAAATGATTTTTATTTTATTGAAGTAAATCCTCGTATACAAGTAGAACATACGATAACAGAAATGATTACTGGTGTTGATATTGTACATGCACAAATCAAAATCGCTGATGGTTTAGCTTTAAACAGTGAAGAAATGGGAATTCCGAGTCAGGATAATATTCCGCTCTTTGGTTTTGCGATTCAGTCACGTGTAACAACAGAAGACCCATTGAATAATTTTATGCCTGATACAGGAAAGCTTATGGTTTATCGGTCAGGTGGTGGTTTTGGTGTACGCTTAGATGCTGGAAACGGGTTTCAAGGAGCTGTTATCACTCCTTATTATGATTCATTGTTAGTGAAGGTTTCGACTTGGGGCATGACATTTAAAGAAGCTGCAGCTAAAATGGACAGAAATTTGCAGGAATTCAGAATAAGAGGGATAAAAACTAATATTCCTTTTTTAGAAAATGTTGTAAAGCATCCAAGCTTCCTTTCAGGAAAATTTAATACAAGTTTTATTGATTCAACTCCTGAACTATTTTTATTCCCTAATAGGAAAGACCGTGGAACAAAGCTATTAAATTATATTGGTAATGTTTCTGTTAATGGTTTTCCTGGTGTGGAGAAGAAAAAATCTAAACCTATTTTTAGTACTGCAAGAAAACCAAAAGTTGACTTAACAGCACTACCTAAAATTGGAACAAAACAAATTTTAGAGCAACATGGCCCAGAAGGGGTAGTCAACTGGGTGAAGGAACAAAAAGGTGTATTACTAACAGACACAACTTTTAGGGATGCCCATCAGTCACTTCTCGCGACGCGTGTTCGATCGTACGATATGTTTGAAATAGCAACAGAATCAGCCCATGGGATGCATAACTTGTTTTCTTTTGAAATGTGGGGAGGAGCTACGTTTGACGTTGCCTACCGTTTCTTAAAAGAGAATCCATGGGATCGTCTACTAAAAATGCGACAAATGATTCCAAATGTTCTTTTTCAAATGTTATTCCGAGGGGCAAATGCTGTTGGATATAAAAACTATCCGGATAATGTCATTCGAGAGTTTATTCAAGAGTCGGCAGAAGCAGGTATAGATGTATTCCGAATTTTTGATAGCCTGAACTGGATCAAAGGGATGGAAGTTGCAATAGATGCTACTCGACAATCTGGAAAGATAGCTGAGGCGGCTATATGCTACACAGGAGACATTTTAGATGACTCACGTGCCAAATATACGGTGCAGTACTATAAAGATATGGCAAAAGAGTTAGAAGCCGCAGGAGCGCATATTTTGGCGATTAAGGACATGGCGGGTCTATTAAAGCCAGAAGCGGCTTTTAGATTGATTAGTGAACTTAAAAGCACAGTGGATCTACCAATTCATCTGCATACACATGATACAAGTGGAAACGGAATTTATATGTATGCAAAAGCTATAGAAGCTGGAGTAGATATTGTAGATACGGCTTTAGGTGCGATGGCTGGTTTGACATCCCAACCGAGCGCAAGTACATTGAGTTATGCGTTAAAAGGGAGCAACAGAGAAGTAATCGGTGATATAAATGCTTTTGAAAAGTTATCCTATTATTGGGAAGATGTACGTAAATACTATCAAGATTTTGAAAGTGGAATGATGAGCCCACATACAGAGATTTATGTACATGAAATGCCAGGAGGACAATATAGTAATCTTCAACAACAAGCAAAGGGTGTAGGACTAGGCGAACGCTGGGAAGAAGTAAAAGAGATGTATTCTCGAGTTAACTTACTCTTTGGAGACGTGGTAAAAGTTACGCCTTCATCTAAAATTGTTGGGGATATGGCGCTGTTCATGGTACAAAATAATCTGGATGAAATTTCAGTGATAACACGAGGAAAAACGATTGATTTCCCAGACTCTGTTATCGAGTTTTTTGAAGGGTATATTGGTCAGCCGTACGGTGGGTTCCCAAAAGAACTGCAAGAAGTAATATTAAAGGATCGTCAGGCAATTACAGTAAGACCTGGAGAATTACTGGAGCCAATTGATTTTAAAGCAGTGAGAGAAGAATTATTCAATAAACTAGGACGTCCTGTAACGAGTCAAGAAATTTTAGCATATACGCTTTATCCTAAAGTATTCGATGAATATGCTACTACAGAAAAGAACTTCGGAGATGTTTCAGTACTAGATACACCTACTTTCTTATATGGCATGAAGCTTGGAGAAGAAATCGAAGTAGAGATTGAAGTAGGAAAGACTTTAATGATTAAATTGGTTTCTATTAGTGAGCCAACTCACGATGGCAACAGAATTATCTACTTTGAATTGAATGGTCAGCCACGTGAAGTTTCCATTCAAGATCTGACAATCGAAGTTAGTCATTTGTCTCGACCGAAAGTAGATGTAACTAATGAGCAACATATAGGTGCAACTATGCCAGGTACTGTACTAAAAGTAGCTGTTTCGATTGGAAGTAAAGTGAAAAGAGGGCAACACTTACTTATTACGGAAGCCATGAAGATGGAAACAACAGTTCAAGCACCTTTCAACGGAGTAATTAAAGAGATTCATGTAGTTGCAGGAGAAGCTATTTCCACTGGTGATTTATTAATTGAAATAGAAAAAGAATAATTATGAAGACTGTTTGATATAAATTGTCAAACAGTCTTTTTGATGTGAGTAAAACTATTTCCAGCATAAGCGACTTAGACGTCGCAAGAGCGCGAAGGATGTGAGAGCGACAGAGGAGCTATTCATCCTGGGTAGCGTGCGGCAAGCGCATATACAAATTTCTATTTTCTATGTAGCGGAATCATTGGGCTTAAGTGAAAGGGGAATCTACTCTTTATTGGCATTCGCGCTGGTCGCACGTCCGCAAGTGCCGCTGTATGCACTAGCGTACTTCTCTGTTTCATACGGCTGGCAATGCGCGAATACCAGTATCTTCTCTAATAATAAAGTAGATTCTGTTATATGGTTGTTAATCAATAATCCTGAGTAGGCTTATCTTTTTAATGGATTGTTTCAATTTAAACTGATGCATCCCAGATGTGCGCGTTACACACCGCAAGATCGCGAAGAATGAGACCCCGTAAATGATGTGAGAGCGACTTAGGAGCGACTCATCCTGCGGAGGCTTAGAAAGATCGTGCGGCAAACACGCATCCGAAATTCTACTTTCTATGGAGCGGATTCAATGGGATTAAGGTGGAAGGGAATCTACTCTCTATTGGCATTCGCGCTGGCCGCACGTCCGCATGAGCCGCTGTATGCTCAAGCGCATACATCTGTCTCATACGGCACGTCATGCGGCTGGTAAGGCGCGAATACCAGTATATTCTCTAAAACTAAAATAGATTCTTTTATATGGTTGTTAATCAATAATCCCTGAGTAAGCTTATCTTTTTATTGAAATGTTTAAATTAATCTGATGCATCCAAGATGTTCACATTACACGGCGATAGGGCGTGAAGAATGAGACCCCGTAAAGGATGTGAAAGCGAAGGAGAAGAGATTCATTCTGCGGAGGCTTAGACGTAGCGTGCGGCAAGTGCACATACGTTTCCAACTCTTAATCTCTATTAGGAAACATCAATTATATTAATGTTTAGACTAGTAGCTAATCTTAACGAGATATACCAAAAAAGCGTGGAGAGAAGGGACAACGTCTCTTCTCTCCACGCTCATAGGAATTGGTTTAGTATCTGTAATTGTCACTAGCGAACAGTTACTGGTCAAATAAGGACAAAGGTGAATCGGCTTATTATTTTTTTATCCGACTTCTAGATAAAAGTAAAATCATATAGCAGAGCAATCCGAATAGTAATGAAACAATTAAAGAATGCAATAATGCAATATAAAGATTAAGTTTAGTTAATACTACTAGCATGCCAGTAGAACCTTGTAACAGAACAAGAATTAAAGCAATAATCCATCCCCAATAAAGAGCGCGTTGATCTTTATAGTTCTTAATTACATGAATAGCAATAATCAATATCCATATGATTATCAAGCCAGCTGCAGCACGATGCCCCATCTGAACCCATTCATATAAGTTGGTAGGTAGTGTAAACTCGTCATTTCTACATAATGGCCAATCTTTACAAACCAAACTTGCCTCTGTGTGCCTTACTAATGCACCAGTATAAACTACTATATATGAATATAATGTGACTCCGATTGTATGAAACTTTAAAGTTTTACCAATTCTAATTTTATCTGTGTCAAATTTTCGATCAACTTCAAAGATCAGTAAGGTCAATAATAAGACTGCTGCAAAAGAAATGAGTGATATTCCAAAATGTAGTGCTAGAATGAAATCGCCTTGACCCCACTTAACTTGTGCTGCTCCAATTAAAGCTTGTAGAAACAAAAAGAAAATTGCCATCAATGATAAAAACTTTGTTTCGCGAACATTTCCCAATGCACGCCATGCCCAAACTGCCAAAGCTACAATAAGTATTCCAACAGCACCTGTAACAAGTCTGTGAGAAAATTCAATAAGAACTTCTGTCGTTATTTCATCAGGTATTAGTTGTCCATTACAGCCTGGCCAATGTCTACCGCAACCCATTCCACTATCGGTTTTGGTTACAAGAGCTCCACCTAATAGAATGAGAAGCATACCAACTGTAGAGGCCACAGCCAACCATTTTAAACTTTTGTGAATGTGCAATATGCCACCTACTTTATGTATCTTGATCGTCTTAAAAAGACGGTATCTGCCTTTTGATAATATCGAAACATAGAAGAAAATACAATGTTTATCATTTAATGAATAGGGTATGATAATGCTATTTCACAAATTGTTCATAAATTCGTGCCTTAACCTTCACAAATAATAAAAAGAAATGATTTACTATTAATATTGTTGTATTGTTTAGGAGAATCTTTTAATACTTATAAGTCGAAAAACATATTTCGCTATAGAAATTAGAGATGATTTTCGATATAGTAAAAGATAGCGGAATATGCTTACAACTTTGAAAGGAGGGGGCAGCATGTCGAATAGTCAATCAATTACCGCGAATACCGAGACTGACAAAAATCCAGAAACAGCGTCATTCATTAAAGACTTTCTTGCACTTATTAAGATTGGGATTGTAAATTCAAATCTAATAACGACGTTTACTGGTATTTGGTTAGCTTTTCAATTTACTAACCGAAATTTTCTTCATGAATTAGATTTGTTGTTCTACACACTATTTGGGGCGGCTTTAATTATCGCTGGATCAGGTGCGATGAATAACTATATAGATCGTGATATAGATCCTATTATGAAGAGTAAAAGAGCAAGACCAACTGTTACTGGAAGGTTTAATCCTACGGCCGTGCTGATAACTTCTCTTACTTTGTTAGTTGTAGGTGAAATTTTGTTATTTATGGCTTCAACTTCTGCGGGAGTTTGGGGACTTGCTGGTATCATTAGTTATGTAGTTCTTTATTCCATGTGGTCAAAAAGAAAACATGTGAGTAACACAGTAGTCGGCAGTATTTCTGGTGCAATTCCACCTTTAATTGGATGGGGAGCAGTAGAACCTGGTTTAAGCCTTGGAGCTCTAGCTCTGTTCTTAATAATGTTCGTGTGGCAACCACCGCACTTTTATGCACTAGCTATGAAACGAACAGAGGAATACAGAGCAGCTAATATTCCAATGCTTCCAGTTGTAAAAGGATTTGAACGTACGAAGCGTTCTATGCTTTTATGGGTAATATTCTTATTCCCATTACCATTTTTGCTAATGGAACTTGGAACATTCTTTATCGTATTAGCTACCGCTCTTAATATAGGTTGGCTCATACTTGCTATTAAAGGTTTACGAGCTGAAGACGATTTGAAATGGGCTACTCGTATGTTTGTTTATTCATTAAACTATATGACCATCCTGTTCGTATCAATGATAATCTTCTCTATCTTTATTTAACTACTGGAATTCTTTCTTTAATCAATAAGAATTCATATAGAACAGAACCACAGTCCATCTGCACATGAATACAACTATGAAAGAGGGGTTTGATTTAGCTATGATGAAAGGGCTTAAAAAATGGCGACTTTTTTCACTGTTAGCAGCTCTTACGATTTTTCTATCGGGTTGTGGCGAAGAATATCTATCTACGCTTACACCTGCAGGACAAGTCGGAAGGGATCAATTTAACTTACTATTACTGTCATCTGCTATTATGGCTTTAGTTATTATAGTAGTAGTAATTATTTATGTTCTTGCACTAGTGAAATTCCGTCGTAAAAAAGTAGGAGAAAACGTCATTCCAAAGCAAGTGGAAGGAAGTCATACTCTAGAAATTATTTGGACAGTTATTCCTATTCTTCTATTATTAGTACTTGCTGTTCCAACTGTTTATTTAACTTATAAGCATGCGGATGTCGCAGGAATGGAAAAAGTAGATGAGGGAGGTAACAAAACAGCAGTTACTGTAAATGTTACAGCAAAATTATACTGGTGGGAGTTTGAATACCCAGATTTAGGTGTAGTTACTTCTCAGGAATTAGTAGTTCCTACTGATGAAAAAGTGTACTTTAATTTAAAAGCTGCAGATGTTAAGCACTCATTCTGGATTCCATCAGCTGGTGGTAAAATGGATACAAACGTGGAAAACGTAAACCAATTCTATTTAGAATTTGATGAAGCTTCTGCTGGATTAGAACAAGGTGTTTTCTATGGTAAATGTGCTGAACTTTGTGGTCCTTCACATGCTTTGATGGATTTCAAAGTTAAAACTATGGAAAGAGAAGATTTTAACGCATGGGTAGAGTCTGCTAAAACAACAGAACCTGCTGCTGAAGGCGAACTTGCTAAATCTGGTGAAGAAATCTTTAACACAAGTTGTATCGCTTGTCATGCAACTTCTGCTGCAGGTACTGGTGGTGGAGTAGGTCCTAACTTAGCTGCATTTGGAGACCGTAACCGTGTTGCAGGATTCATGGAGCATAACGAAGAAAACTTAAAAGCTTGGATCAATGATCCACAAAGTCACAAACCAGGTAACCTAATGCCACAGCCTGAAGCAATCAACAATGGCAACAAATTTAGTGAAGAGCAATTAGATGCTCTTGCGGAATATTTAATGGGATTATCTATTGAAAAGTAAATCAATAGATAAAAATAAAGGAGGTTAAAGTTGTGAGTTCAATCGCTAAGAAAAAAGGCTTTGGCGCAACTTTATGGGACTATTTAACAACGGTTGACCATAAAAAAATCGCTGTCCTTTACCTCGCTGCCGGCGGATTGTTTTTTGTAATCGGTGGTATCGAGGCAATGCTTATTCGTATACAATTGGCAAAACCGGACAACGATTTTGTAAGTGCTGGTTTATTTAACGAAATTATTACAATGCATGGTACAACAATGATCTTTCTAGCAGCCATGCCAATATTATTTGGATATATGAACGCTGTTGTGCCTTTACAAATTGGTGCACGTGACGTTGCATTCCCATTCTTAAATGCACTTGGTTTTTGGTTATTCCTTTTTGGTGGTATCTTCCTTAACCTATCTTGGTTTATGGGTGGAGCACCTGATGCTGGATGGACTTCTTATGCATCTCTATCGCTAGCATCCGAAGGTCATGGGATTGACTTTTATGCACTAGGACTTCAAATATCCGGTGCCGGTACATATATAGCCGGTATTAACTTTCTTGTAACAATTATTAATATGAGAGCTCCTGGTATGACATACATGCGTATGCCATTAATGACTTGGACTACATTTGTTGCAAGTGCGTTAATATTATTCGCTTTCCCACCTTTAACAATTGGATTATTTTTCTTAATCTTTGACCGTATGTTTGGAGCAAACTTCTTTGACCATACAATGGGTGGTAATACAATTATTTGGGAGCATTTATTCTGGATTTTTGGGCATCCTGAAGTATATATCTTAATATTGCCTGCATTCGGTATTTTCTCAGAAATCTTTGCTATTTTCTCACGTAAACGTTTATTTGGTTACTCATCCATGGTATTTGCTACAGTATTAATTGGATTCTTAGGATTCATGGTTTGGGCTCACCATATGTTTACAGTTGGATTAGGACCAACAGCTAATGCGATATTTGCTGTCGCTACAATGGCTATTGCTGTACCAACTGGTATGAAAATCTTTAACTGGCTTCTTACGATGTGGGGAGGTAGTATTAAAGTAACCACTCCAATGCTTTATGCATTAGGATTCATTCCTTCATTCGTAGCAGGTGGGGTTACTGGTGTTATGCAAGCTGCAGCACCTCTTGACTATCAATTACACGATTCTTACTTTATCGTTGCCCATTTCCACTATGTAATCGTTGGTGGGGTAGTACTAGCAATCTTAGCAGCATTGCACTTATATTGGCCTTTAATGTTTAACCAAATGTTAAGTGAAAAACTTGGTAAATGGACATTCTGGTTCTTCTTTATCGGTTTCCATCTTACTTTCTTTATTCAACATTTCTTGGGTCTAATGGGTATGCCACGTCGTGTTTTCACTTATGGAGCAAATCAAGGTTGGGATCTGTTCAACCTAATCAGTTCAATCGGTGCGATTTTCATGGCAATTGGTGTAATCATTTTAGTAATCAATATTATCATTACAGTTGTTAAGAATGTTCCTGTTGGAAAAGATCCTTGGGAGGATGGCCGTACATTAGAATGGGCTATTCCACAACCAGTTCCTTTTTATAACTTTAAACAAACTCCACTTGTTCGTGGACTCGATACTTTCTGGATTGAAAAACAAGAGGGTAATAAAGAAGGTATGACATATGCAGAACCACTATCTGATATTCATATGCCAAATAACTCATTTATTCCCTTTGTAATGTCATTTGGATTATTCGTAGCAGCATTCGGAGCTCTTTACAATGGTGAAAAATCATGGGCAGTTCCAGTTATCGTTCTTGGATTAGCAATAACATTACTTTCAATGGCTGTACGTTCATTAAAAGATGACCATGGTTTCCATATTCACAAAGAAGATTTAATGAATGAAGAAGGGGGTAATTAATAATGGACTTTAATACGAAGTACACCCCACAATCTTGGCCAGATCATCCAGAGCAAGTAACCTTAGAAGGTAAAAACAAATTCGTAGGTTTCTGGCTGTTTCTAGGTGGAGAAACTGTACTATTTGCTAGTTTGTTTGCTACTTATTTGGCTCTTAAAAACAAAGGGCCAAGTGGTATGGAGTTTTCAACTCAAACTTTATTTGAATTACCACTTGCCTTTGTTATGACGATGTTACTTCTTACATCTTCTCTAACAAGTGTATACGCAATGTACCACATGAAGAACCATAATTTTAGAGGAATGCAAACTTGGTTAGCGATTACTGTATTACTTGGTTTAGCTTTCTTAGCATTAGAGATTTATGAGTTTTATGAGTACGTACACATCGGATTTACTTATGGGCAAAGTGCGTTTTCATCAGCATTCTTTACATTGGTAGGAACGCATGGTCTTCACGTTGTAATCGGTTTAGGCTGGATTATCTTATTGATTATCCGTAATGCTAAACGTGGATTTAGCTTGTATAATGCACCAAAATACTATACTGCTTCTTTATACTGGCACTTCATCGATGTTGTGTGGGTATTCATCTTTACGGTAGTATACTTGATGGGAGTTGTTGGTTAATATGTCACACGACGCTCACGTATATGTGAAATCACAAACAGAGTATGAATATACTCGCCGCAAGAGAAGAGAAGATATGCGTGCTCAAGTAACAACATTTGCAATAATGATTTTCTTGACACTTGTTTCATTTACTTCAGTAGCTGCAGGTTTTTCAAAATACTATATTGTTCCAATAATATTATTGTTGGCTGCAATTCAAGTAGTATTGCAACTTTATTATTTTATGCATATGAGTGAAAAGGGTCATGCTGTAACAACGTTCTTCTTATATACAGCAGCCACTATTGGCTTTACAATGCTCCTTACATTCTTAACGATTATTTGGTGGTAATATTAAAACGAGACTAAGTTTATGCTTAGTCTCGTTTTTTTTATATACTTTATGCTCACTTTTAGAGGGCAAGCCTAGAGCCAGTTGGGCAAACCCGATAAAAATCAATAAGGAGTAGTTTGGACAAGCTTCTGCTAGAAACCCTGCGGTGACAGACCGGACCCTGCAGGAGCGTAGCGAGGGCACTGAAAAAGTCCTCGATGAGATGTCATAAAAATATGTGAACGTTAAGTTGTTCACATATTCTTATTTTGGATCCGTTTATTTCCGTTCCAAGTGGACGCTTTCCGCCGGCATGGCCTCAGCCGCTCCCCTTGCTCCTGCGCAAGCTCGTCGCTCGTCGCAAAAAAAAAAACGATGCTCCTGAGCAAGCTCGTCGCAAAAAAAAAAAAACGATGCTCCTGCGCAAGCTCGTCGCAAAAAAAAACGATGCTCCTGCGCAAGGTAGTCGCAAAAATTAATTTCGCTACGCTCAGTCCAGGATCTTTTCGCTCATGCACCTGCCCCTTCGCTTTCGGTGCAGAAAACATTTGCTATTCCGGCTGGAGTCGCCGCCTTTACTCCAATCAACTATTATCCGCTTTTGAATTTGAAAACAATCATGCATTAATAGAGCAATTTTTTATCACTTAAGGTATTTTAATTAGGATTTATAGAAAATCGTTGAAAAAGGCGACACTCCTGCGGGAATAGCGTTAGTTCAAGACCCCGCAGTTGAGGGGAAGGCAATCTAAGTTCGCCGCATCCTGCTCCTGCGCAAAGCTCGTCGCAAAAGAACTTTTGCGGCAACGATTGCATTACCAACATCGTGTTGGCCTAGGAGGCTAAGGCAACGCCCGCGGAAAGGCAGCCGTTTCAACGATTTTCTAATTTATCGGACGACATTATTTAGTAAAGTCAAGTTTGATAGACTTTTTCAGTGCCTTAGTTGTACTAGAGGAAGGAAGGCTAAGGGGCCTCTTCTCTTCGGGCTCTTATAGTTTGTAATCTCATTTGTCATAGTTCGTTCATTGAAGTTATGGCGATAGAGCATTATAATAGTGGGAGTAATGTAAAAAGGAGCGAGGATACGTATGCCTTTAAGTATATTTGGTTTTCAAGCATTGTGGAGTCCTGTCATGATTGGCGTTTTAGTATTTATTACAATATTGTATTTTTTAATCACTGTAAAATGGAGAAAGGATTTTAAAATCTCCGAACCATTAAAAGGTAAAGAAGCTGCATATTTTTTAACAAGCTTAGTTCTTTTATATATTATTAAGGGATCGCCTATAGACTTGATGGGTCATATTATGTTCTCTTTTCATATGACACAAATGGCTATTTTGTTATTACTAGTTCCACCTCTCATGATGAAGGGAATTCCTTGGTGGGTTTGGAAGGTAGTAATTGAATTACCAGTAGTTCGAAAAGTATTCCCTCTATTAACAAAACCTTTGTTTGCATTAATCGTGTTTTCAGGGCTATTCTCTTTTTACCATATACCTTTAATTTTCGATTATATTAAGTTGAATGAGGTATTACATGGAACATATACGTTCATCTTGTTTATGTCAGCGATTTTCATGTGGTGGTCAGTTGTTGAAATTATTAAAGATGGAAAAGGATTACATGGATTAAAGAAAATAGGTTACCTTATTGCAAGTGCAGTATTAATTACTCCTGCATGTGCACTTATCATTTTTTCTGGATCTCCAATGTATGATACGTATACGAATCCTGATTCATGGTTAAAAGCAATGGAGCTATGTGTACCAACAAGTACGTTATCGGGTCTATCTTTATCTGGACCTGAGTTATTTTCAGATATGCCACCATTCGAGGATCAACAACTTGGTGGAATTATTATGAAAATTATTCAAGAAATAATTTATGGAGTAGTGCTATTTTCAATCTTCTTCCAATGGTATCGTAAAGAACAGGAAACTGCTGATGAAATTACGCAAAAGGCATTAGATGATCTTCATAATTCAAGTAGAGCCTAACTAATTATTTAATTTTTGTTACCGAGGAGAATGATGATGAGTTTACCTTTATTACCTACAATTAGTACCTTTTTTATCGTATTAAGTGCAGTACTAGTAGCAATTGGTTGGATACTAGTAAAACAAAGAAAAATAGAAGCACATAAAAAAACAATGTTTGCTGCAGCTCTATCTGCATTAACTTTTTTTATTATCTACGCATCTCGGACAATCTTTATAGGAAATACTGCTTTTGGTGGTCCCGATGATATTAAAATTTACTACACCATATTTTTAATTTTTCATATTACTTTGGCAACAGTTGGTGCAGTTTTTGGAATAGTAACCTTGTATTTAGGTTACAAAAATAATATAGTAAAACATCGTAAAATTGGGCCAATTACGAGCGTTATCTGGTTCTTTGTTGCAATTACAGGCGTGGCTGTCTACCTGTTACTTTATGTTTTTTACCATGGAGGGGAAACTACTTCCGTTATTAAAGCTATAATTGGTAGCTAATTAAAAGCAAAATAAAACAGTAACCGCATCTAGGTGGTTACTGTTTTATTTATAATTTGAAGTTTAGTTTGATCATCCCGGATTCTTTAGCGGTTATAAAAAGGATTACCATAAGAGGACCTATCATAAAACCAAGAAATCCAAATAGTTTTGCACCAATGAACATAGCTATTAGTATAGCAAGTGGAGAAATCCCCATTTGGGACCCCATTAGTTTTGGTTCTACCGCTCTTCTTATAATCAATAATATAATTGCAAGAACAGTAAGTTTTGTGCCAAGAACGATGTCTCCAGTTAAATAGTGATAAATTGCCCAAGGTGCCAATACTGCAATGGAACCGAGTATTGGAATAATATCGATAATCCAAATTACAACCGCCATAATAAAAGCGTACCTTGGTGTAATAATAAAAAGTAATCCTAAAAATGCTGCTCCTAGAATGATAAAACTTGCTAATATTTGAGCTTTGAAAAAACCAATAACAGTTTTTTTAATACTTGATGACATAAATCGTACTTTTTCTGCGGTACTATCGGATAAATAGTAAAATAGCTTCGCACGTAATTTAGCTAAGTCCAACATGAATAAAAAGAGGGCGATGATAAAAACAATGAAACTTATTAAAAAATTCGGAATATTTGTGAGAATAGCAGATATATTAGAATAGCTAAGTAAATCAAGTAAAGATTCCTTCATGCTATTTAATGTTGAATCCACTTTATCTTGAATGGATGTTACCACTTCTTTTGGCAAGCCTTCCGTATATTTAAAAAGGTTATTTTGAATATCTATCCAAATACCAGTGAGGTTATTTAAATGGAATGGGAATACTTTAGACGTATATATCAACTGGCTTATTAGTTTAGTGACAGCGAAGTATAATAGGCCTGAAATAATAATGATGAAAAATGTGAAATTAGCAATTACTGCCGGCTTTCGTTTCCATTTAAATGTTCTTTGAGTAAATTTTACAGCTGGTTCAATTATAATTGCAGTAAGCAATGCTAAAATAATAGGAACAGAAACTGGAAGGATAAAAAAAGCAATTATTAAAAAGAAAATGGCTACTATTATGTACTTAACGTATTCTTTTTTTAAGATTTTCCATACCATGTTTTATAATTCCTCCTTTCTATTCTTTTTATTAGTATAGACAAGATATTTATAATTGAACAGATAAAAACGCTAGAGAACACATTCTCTAACGTTTTATAAGTAATACTATTATACACGTGCTTCAAAAGCTTTTAAATCTTCTTTTAAAGCAGCTAAAGTTTGTTCACAAGATTTAACTAAGTGATTTGGGAAAACTTCATTTTCTCCATATTCAACACCATGAGGGTAATAATGCTTACCAACAACTGGTTTAAGTAAAGTGATATTTGCATCGTGTGCACCAACATCACCATCTTTAGTAAAACCAAATACACGAAGGTAAAAAATACCCTCTTTAATTTCATACTTTTTGTCGTAAGTAACTCGTTCGTAGTCCCATTGGCCTTCACGAACTAAACCATGTTTTTTCATAACATCATCTAATACATTTAGATCGATGACCGTGTTTTCAATACCTGTGTTTTCGAAATACATTAAATTGTCCTCCTTCACGTTCAATATAACATAGTGTACGTTCTCATTAATATTAATTCAAATTTGAAAATGTTGCAATGACAACATTGTGTATTTCTATAGAAGCTTGTTATACTAGTGATAATGGAGTAATTGGTAAGGAGTTATATAAGATGAAAAATCTATTTAGAATCTTAATTTTTATTGCTATAGTACTAGTGATATTTATATATTTGGATAATCCTGTGAAAGAAAATGAGCTAATTACAGGATCAAAGAACTCAGGACAGGTTATTCCTCAAGAAACAACAGAAGTAGTGGAATCGAACAATATCTTTACAAGACCAAATACAGGTATCTCCATTCTAATAGGTCGATCTTCTAACGAGGTAGTAAAACTATTAGGGAAGCCGGATAGAGTAGAACCTTCTGTTTTTGGATATGATTGGTGGATATATAATTCTTCTTTTTCAGATTATCAAATGATTGGTGTATCAGAAGATAAAGTTTCGCAGATTCTTGCTATCGGGAATAAGATTGACGTAACACCATATGATATTGGTCAATCATTGGAGGATATTTATCGTTTTACGATAGTACAATCTGAGATAACAATGACCATTGACTCCAATATATATACGTTCTCTTTAAATAAAGAAGACATAACAAATAGAATTTTAGTTCCATTTGAGAACTTATATGCAATGTTATATATAGACGGGAAAGATAATCAATTAGAAGCTGTTCGATTTTCTGATGCAGAAACGCTTCTTTTACAAAAACCATATGATATTTTATACAATGGGTCAATGGTGGAATCTACAACTCCACCATCTGATTTGCAAGTTTCTGTAGACCGAGCAAATGAACGACAAATTGTTGAAATCACTAATTTGTTTAGACTGAGACATGGCTATAGAGTTCTAGAATCTGATATTGATCTTCAAAAAATTGCAAGGCAACAAAGTGAAGAAATGGCAAAGAACAATATTGTAAAAAACGATTCTTTTGAGGTACCTAAATTTAGTGATACATTACAGGAATCAGCAATTGATTTTAACAGAGCTGGTGGAAATACTGCAGCTTTTTATTTTGATGCTGGAGATGCAGTCAATGGATGGTTAAACTCGAAAGATCATCGAGATACAATATTAGGAAAATGGTATACACATACTGGAGTAGGGGTTTACGGTAATTATTACACACAAAACTTTATTGAAAGAGCTATACCAAAAGAAGACAGATAACGGTTATTGAAAAACATAAGTTCCATCTCTTTCTTCATATAAAGAACGTATGTGCAAAGGTACTTTGTGAAGAGCAGCAAATTTCGCTGCTCTTTTTTGTATGATTTCAACAGGCTCTATGATTATGTTTTGTAATTCCTCATATGACATTGTAGAAATTAATTGTACTGATTCGTTTTTAAAAGGATCGGAAGTCATAACACCTGGAACATTTTTGTAAAATTCAACAATATCTGCATTTAAATGATGCCCGTAAACGACTGCTGTTAAATCACTCCCACCTCTACCTAATGTAGTAAAAGTTTGAAGATTTTCCGAAAGACCTTGGAAGCCTGGAACTATAATGCAAGGATAATCCTTAAACGTATTAGTTACTTCTTTAGTTTCTACATATAAAATATCTGCATTACCATATGCCTCATTTGTAATTATACCTGCACTTTTTCCATATAGGATTGTAGCAGGAATTCCTTCCTTTTTTATTTCTGCACACAAAACAGATGCAGAGATTAATTCGCCACAGGCAGATAGTAAATCCGTTTCCACGCTATTATTATTATTAGATGTTGGTATTAGATCTAAAAGTGTATCGGTTGAATAATATTGACCTCTTCTTCCCATGGCAGAAACAACAACAAGCACTTTCTGGTGTTTGCTAATAGCTTTTCTAATATGTGATATAACTAATTGTCTACTTTGATGATTCTGCATAGCAACACCACCATACTTCTGAACAATCATAACCTCATCAACTTTACTCGTGACATTTTAAACACTCCGTTCATACGATACAAGGAATTCATTTTACTTTATGCGAACATACAAGAATGGTGTAGGGAGTGGATAATTATTTATCCTTTAAAAGAATTATTAAAAGGATTACAGTACGAGATTAGTGGTGATTTTCAAAACGTTTCAATAAACAGGTGTATTGATCATTCAAAGCAAATAACAGTAGGAGATGTTTTTGTCTCTCAAACGAACAATCGTATCTTTATAGATGAAGCGATAAGACGAGGAGCTGTTGCAATCCTAACCGAGTGTTTTATACCGGATTGTATGGTTCCACAAATAATCATTCCTACAGATATGCATCATTTTAAAAGAAAACTATCAACATTAACATATGAACTATATGGTAGTAAAATAAAAACAATAGGTATAACTGGCACAAATGGTAAAACTACAGTAGCATCCTTTGTTGGACAGCTATTGAGGCAACAAAAAAAGTCAGTTTGTGTCATTGGAACGCTAGGTGTATTCGAGAATGGTAATAGACTAGATCATTATTTACGAAGCAATACTACTTTACCTTTTTATGATTTTATTCAAGTAGTGAAGTATTGTTATGAGAAGAAAGTAGATTATATTGTTTTGGAAGCATCTTCTCAAGGTTTACTAGATCAACGATTGTGTAATTATCCAATTGATGTAGGTGTATTTTTAAATATAGGTAAAGATCATATTGAGTTCCATGGCGGAATGGTTCCATATAAAAAATCGAAAGAACTGCTTGTTTTACTTTCCAAGCATTTGGTGATTAATGATGATGATGCATGGTGTAAGTCCATCGCAGAGAAGACTTATTTACCTGTAACACGTTTTGGAGAAAATCAAAAAAATGATGTCATTTATCAAAAGGTAGATTATACAAAGGAAAAGATAAAGTATAAATTTTTGGTTGGTAAAAAAGCATTGCATACAGAGATGACTAATAGTGGATATTATAATGGGTCGAACCTAGCAGCAGCAATAGCAGTTATGAAAGCTCTAGGTATATCGATTGAAGAGTTAAAACCTGTAAAGCTCCCAAAAGGTAGATTAGAAAGGATTGAAAATGAACAAGGAATCGAAGTATTAATAGATTACGCACATACTCCGGATGCACTAGAGGCTAGCTTAGGTGCAATTAAAACATATGCTAAAAAAGAAGTTTATGTTGTTTTTGGTTGTGGTGGAAATCGCGACAGGCAAAAGAGAAGAGGGATGGGAGAAGTAGCTACTAAGTATGCTACTAAAGCTATTATAACGAATGATAATCCAAGATATGAGAATCCTGTTGACATTATCGCGGATATTTTACAAGGCACGAAAAGAGATAAAGCCATCGTAGAGATGGACCGAAAACAAGCAATATTATTAGCATTAAGTATTGCAACGAGAGGAGATATTGTATTAATTGCAGGAAAGGGACATGAACAAGAGCAAATCGTGAATGATCTCGTAGTCCCTTTTTCTGATCATGAAGTAGTGAAAAGTTATTTTGGAGAGTTAGCTGGATCAATAACAAAAAATGATCCGGTTGCATAAGCAATTTTTTTGCCATTAGGTTGTGTTACCGTGCATTCCATAACTAATGTTTGGCGACCTTTGTGTAAGTAAGTAGCAGTAGCAACTAAAGTGTTTTCTGTTGCTGCTTTTACATAATGGATCGTCATATTTGTTGTTACAGCACCTTTTCCTTCGGAACGTAAATCTTTATTAACGAGAAAACCCATCGCATTATCTGCAAGTGTTGCAATTACGCCACCATGTGGAATATCAAAACTATTATAAGATAATGGAGTGATTGGTAGAGTTACAATGCATTTATCTTCCTCATATTGAGTATCCATATGAAAAACTGCATTTAAATAGGTAGGAGCTTTTTCTTGTTGTTTATTTTGTATACCTTTTAAAAATTCTTTTAGTAAGTTTATTTCTACCTCTGATGCATTTTCTGTAACTTGAGTTATTAAAGAGTTTAATTCATTCATTTATTTTACTCCTAACGATAAGATAATAGTTTAGCAATTGTTTCTAGTTTTTGTTATGATAAAGATGATTGGAGGAATGGAAATGATTATGACCTATGAATGGGCCACAATAATGGACCAATCAGACGAACTATGTAGTATGATACTTTCCTCTGAACAATTTTATCGTTACTTAGACGCACATCGTGCTGTATATACAAATTCTAGCTTAGTCAGAGAAATTAATGATTTTGCAAGACTTAAGGACCAATACGAAGAGGTTCAACGTTTCGGAAAATACCATCCAGATTATTCAACAGTAATGAAGAATATTCGAGTTACGAAAAGAAAGCTCGATATGGTGGATGAAGTTGCGATATTAAAAATCGCTGAAAATGACTTGCAAGACTTGTTGGACGAAGTGAGCTTGTTAATCGGTAAATCTGTTTCAGAAGGTGTCAAAGTACCAGTAAGCAATCCATTTTTTGCATCAAGCGGTTCTAGCTGTGGCAGTGGCTGTGGTACAGGTGGTTCCTGCTCTTGTTCAGCTTAAGTATGGAATAAGGAAGGATGTGTGCATTGGCACACATCCCAGACTGTTGACAAACGCTCGCATTCTTCGTTCCTTGCACTTCGTTGTAAGCTCATGAACTTTTGTTCTATTCGCTTCCGCCTAGTGCAGCGCGCCTCGACTGACAAGCGTTTTCAAGTCAGTCTGAAGAGACACCAACCAAAAAAATGACTTTGTTTACAACCTTAGATGTGTGCATTGGCACACATCCTTTTTTTTGCAATGCTTTACTTAACTAATCTAGCTTAAGTGCTTCAATAGCTAGGTCCGGTCGGTCTGTGATAATACCTTTTGCACCATTGTCAATTAGCCTTCTCATAACAACTGGATCATCGATCGTCCAATAGTGAACAGGGATATTTAAAGAATTTAAAAATTTTATGAAACTTGCACTATCTAAAGGGAACATATTTGATCGCACTGGGATTTGAAATACATCAGCCTTTGGATGATATAAGTGTTTGAATTGACTAGTGAATGCTGTATATGCTTTTCGTACTTCTCTTTCTCCAGCCCCAAGTGCTACTGTGTTTTGAGCATAAAGATTAAATCGATCAATTTGTTCGTCATAAAAACTGGTGACGACAACCCGGTGAAATGCCTGTTTTTCTTCTAATAGTCTCCAAAGCTTAGATGGCATTAAGCTTCCTTCGTAGGACTGTGGGGCATCTTTGATATCCAGATTAATAAGCATTTGAGGGTACTTGTCTAGCAACTCTCCTAATGTCATTATTTGTTCTCCACAATCTCTATAAGAATTTTCTCCATTTAAATCTAGGAAGTGAAATCCTAAATCTGCTTTTTTAAGCTCTACTAACGTATAATCGGCAACTCTTCCAGTAAGATTAGTCACTCTGTCAGTGTATTCATCGTGAAAAACCACAATCTCTTCATCTTTTGTTAGTCTTATATCTATTTCAAAACCATGAACACCAAGCTTAGCTGCATTTTCAAAAGCGGATGGAGAACATTCGGGTGCAAGAGCAGATCCTCCACGATGAGCAAGAATAATTGGTTGATTGTATTCTAGTGCTTCTTTTGCAGAACGGCTAAGTGGCTTAGAGAGAGCCTTTGTACTTGCCCAAGCTGCTCCAGCTGCTGCTGCAATGGCGATTGCTACATTTGTTTTTTTACCCATTACTTTCTAATCCTCCTTTTTAACGAAAGGTAGTTTTAATTATATCGAATTGATGCAAAACTGTCAGCTAGTTGTTGTTGCTATCATTTTCCTCCATATGTTATTCTTTTTATAAGAAGAAATGAGGGAATCGTATGACAGAAAGACAAGGTTTAATTGTCTATGTGCATCATTTAAAACAAGCAAAGTCTTTACGTAAATATGGGCATGTCCATTATATTTCGAAAAGATTAAAATATGTAGTCTTATACTGTGACCAAGATATGATTGAAATTGCAAAACAAAAGATGAGTAAACTACCTTTTGTGAAAGAAATTTTAGAATCCTATCGGCCGTTTTTAAAAACTGAATTTGAAAATAGTAAGCCTGATAAAGCGAAAGAATATGATTATAAAATCGGTTTGTAACGTAATCTATTGTAACGGCGGTATTAAATGATTTAAACGTAAAACTCCGATCACGTACTGATAGAATAGTTCCTTATCATCATAAATGGATGAATGTTTGATTTCCAATTGAATTGGTATAATTTTTAATTCATCTAATGTTGCCTGAAAGGTCGATAGCCTTTGTGTAATTGGATTGGTATTAGGTATTCCTTCACGACATATATAAATCGGGAAAAAATTAGCAGAATTAATTGGTTTTAGGGCAATTGCAATGGAACAGTATTCTTTATTCTCTTTTTTAGAAGTAAAAATAAAAGCCCGATGAATTCGATTTTTGTTTACTCGTGCAAGTTCACAAAGCTCAAAAATATCTCCATAGCCCTTGCCAAGCTCAATAAAACGTTGAATCAATGATAACACTTCCTTTCCAATTCATCTTACCATTTTGTTGGAGGACATTTCTATGAAATTTATTATTAGCTTTATATCTATGTTACTCATTGTGACGAATAGCGTTTTATTGTTATCGCAGTATCACGTCTACTCCTCTAGCTTGGATGCTGATGAGGCTTCATACTTTTACGAGCAAGAGATTGAATTGAAATTCAAAGCAGATAAAATTATTGTAAAACAACATTTTAATAACTTGCCTTCAGAAAAAATTGCAGTAGTTTGGCCAATTTCTAGTGAAAATAGAAGTTGTGATTTAAGTAAAAACTCTGACTGTGATCGTTTAACAGAAGACTTGACAGCCTTTAAAGAAGGAGAATCTTCAAGCCAAAGTATTTCATATGAAATTCCACTTCTAGATGGATTAAAAGAGGCTCAAATTTTTTCTGACTTTCTGGTGAAATTAGATAAAGGTGGCGTTTCCTATACAACACTTCATATAACGGATGAGTTAAAAAGAGGTGGAATGTGGGTAAGTGGATTGTCAGTTCTAGGCAACACGTCATTAGATTTAATTGACTACTCTCTTTCCATCGGTGAAGGAGATGTTAAAGAATTATATTGGCAAAAAGAAGTGGTACCTATTCAATATGAAGATAACAACTACAGTCTCTATTCTCATAAAGAAATACCAAAAGAGTTAATAGGACAGTTAGAACAATTACATTTACCAAACAGAGAACATGTGTCAGTACTTTTTTCAAATAAAAAACTTGAAATGAATTCTTCTAGAATTGCTTTTATTGAAAGTGAGGATATAGTCTCTATTCAGCGAGAGCTAATTGTTAAACATGTTCAGTTAATATACGGAATAGACTCGCCAGACACGTTGTTAGCAGAAGTAATCAGTAGTTTTCTACTGGACCAACCTATTGGATCTGAAAAGGCGAGATGGATGTATGATACACTTGTTAGCTATCTTACAACAGATCAATTGGAAAATTGGAAACTAGCTTTAGAGAAAAATAAACAGGTTGATGCTGAAAAATTAGATACTATGTTAACAAATATTCTCAAATTGAAAACATCTTTTTTTACCTTTAATGTACAAGCCGGTGCTGAGCATTTTCCATTGCTGTTTGAGGATTCTAGACCAGTTTATATAAATGAATTAGAACAGGAAAATATGAAGGTGCTATTTAAAGAAGGAAAAGTATTGTACTCGGTAGAACCACTACTTTCTGAATTAGGTTATACGATAAATGATACGGATAAGGGATTATATGTACAAAATGCTACAAGAGCCTTCCGTTTTCCTATTCAAGAGCCTTTTTATGTATTAAACCAAAAAAGATATGATGCTATGTCCGAACCGTTTGAAAAAATTGGTGCCGTTTATTATATTGAAGAAGCATGGATGATTCGCTTATTTTTACTGGATGTAGAAAAGGAAGAAAAGCGAATTAATATTAAACAATCTGGGTTATTTTAATTTAGTAAAAGTCTTCTGTTTTTGGGGAGATAGCCTATAGGTAGGCGAAAAATCTTGTCACACAAATTCGCTAAGGCGAATTTGATAGCTAGGAGTATTAAAATGAGAGTTATATCAGGAACGAAAAAAGGGCTACCTTTAAAAGCGGTTCCCGGAACTAATACAAGACCAACTACAGATAAAGTAAAAGAATCTATTTTCAATATGATTGGTCCTTATTTCGATGGAGGAATCGCGGTCGATTTGTTCGCTGGTAGTGGCAATTTAGGAATTGAAGCACTCAGTCGAGGAATTGATACTTGTATTTTTATTGAAAAAGACCAAAAAGCGATGCAAACTATTGTGGATAATCTACAGAAAAGTCGTTTAGAAGAATCAAGCGAAAGATATAAAATTGATGCTTCTAGAGCAGTGAAGGCTTTTGAGAAAAGAGAACTTCAAATTGACTTGTTATTTGTCGATCCACCATATAGTAAAGTACAATTTTATGATTTAGCTAAAAAGATTGTAGAGATAGGGTGTATGAAAGACACGGGGATAATTGTTTGCGAACATGATAAAACCGTCGACTTAGAAACTGATTTAGAAACGTTTACTCTAACAAGAAGAGAAACATATGGGAATACAGTTATCTCTATTTACCGTAAACGGATGGAAGAGGGGAATTAAATTGGTTAAAATTGCAGTCGTACCGGGAAGTTTTGATCCAATTACATATGGACATCTAGATATTATTCACCGAGGAGCAGCTATTTTTGGACAAGTTCATGTAGTTGTATTAAACAATTCCTCGAAGAATCCTCTGTTTTCTGTAGAGGAAAGAGTAAAACTCATCGAGGAAGTGACAGCAAATCTTCCGAATGTGAAAGTAGAAACATTTTCTGGGTTATTAATGGATTATGCGGAAAGTGTAAATGCAAGCGCTATTATCCGCGGCTTAAGAGCAGTTTCGGATTTTGAATACGAAATGCAAATCACTTCAATGAATCGAGTGTTGAATGATGAAATTGAAACATTTTTCATCATGACAAAAAATCAATATTCTTTCTTAAGCTCGAGCATAGTAAAAGAAGTCGCTAAATATGGCGGTCAAATTAGTGAACTTGTTCCACCTCAAGTAGAAGCAGCACTTAAACTTAAATACAACCTCGACTAACCTTGCAACCATTGCAAGGTTTTTCTCTGTTCATTTTCCTCTCATTTCCTTATTGTTACGAGTAGATTACTGGTGCCTGGCACCAGTAATGCAACCGTAACATTCCTACTTATGCAAAAAAGTAGAAAAGAATTGGGATTATGATTATGTGAAGAAAACGGAAGACTATGTAACGGCGAATGGAAATACCTGCTTTTTGCGCCAGAACGATTATTTGCATATGTATGCTTATACCACTAAATGCAATGATCAGCGCTACAATTACAGGAAGAAATTCATTTCCAGATAATATTTCACCGGCAAGACTTATTCCTCCAGTCATTTCAAAAATGGATGCTACAAATACTAATAGAAGTGGAGATAAATTAGGTAAAACCTCTTTTACGGATTCAAACACAATAATACTAACCGTTGTAAAAAAGACAACTGTAGTACCTATTAATAGTAATATTTGAGAGGTTTCTTTGATACTCTCTTGAAACGGCGAAGAAGAAAATTTAACAGTCTCAATATTTGTCTGAATAGCAGGAGATCGAATAATGAATACTAAAAGGAATAACAAATTTACAATATGAATAATTAATAACAACTTCAGACCAGCTATTTCTGCATTAAATATATCTATACCAACAAAACCAATGACAAACATTGGGCTTGGGGCATGGCAAATTGCAATTAGCCAACTAGCATTCCGGTTATTTAAAGTGCCCATTTCTTTTAAAGACGAAATAATTGCTGCTCCACTAGGAAAGCCACCAATGGCACTGAGAAGGTAAATATTCAAATACAACTTAAACTTATTTTTAGTCTTTAAAAAAGAATTTTGCGAGCGAATAAACATTTGAGTGATCACTAAGTAAGGTAGTAAATAAGGAAGTAATGCAGTAGTAAATATACGCATTCCTTCTACGGCTCCCTTATGTGCAATACCTGGTTGCATAAATAAAAGAATGATGAGTGCCCAACTGCCGATTGAAATTATTTTGTGCAAAATTATTACATCCTTTATTGTTCATTTGTTTTGTCAGGTAAAAATGGAAGTGATAAACTAATGAATATGAAATTAAAAGGAAGGGATAAATATATTATGCTGAAGAGAAAACCAATAATTCTCCTTCTAATTTTGGTGCTAGTAGCATCCCTAGCCTTTTACCCAATGGAATCCTATATTTCTAAACCAGGTGGTGCATATGAACTTACACCATTTGTAGAAGTACAAGGTGGAGATGAAGACGATGAAGGGAAAATGAGTCTTCTTACAATCTCCTTAGCAAAAGCTACACCATTAACTTATGCGTATGCCAAAATAGTCGATAACCAAAAAATTTATAAAGCCAGTCAAATCCGTAACGCAGATGAAGATGAACAAGAATATAATATTCGTCAATTAAAGCTTATGTCTGATTCTCAATTTAATGCTATTTCGGTAGCATTTGATCGAGCAAATAAGCCATATAAAGTAATAAACAATGGAATATTTATTTTTAATGTTTTAAAAGATAGTGCTGCTGACGGCATTTTAGAACCTGGAGATAAAATTATTGGAATGGATAATTTAACGGAATTGACCGAAGAAAAACTTAAAACGTACTTGAGCGAAAAAGGTCAAGGTGCTGTTGTCCAACTGACAGTTGAAAGAGACGGAGAAACACTTGAAAAAGAAGTTACTTTAAAATCAATACCAGGCGTTCTTGAAAAACCAGGAATCGGGATATCTTACACAGAAGACAAAAAAGTAGAAACTACCCCTGTCGTCCATATGAACTCAGAAGATATAGGGGGCCCATCAGCAGGTCTTATGTTTACGTTAGAAATTTTGAATCAACTTATTCCGGAAGATATTTCAAAAGGTTATAACATTGCGGGTACTGGTGAAATGAAACCAGATGGTACAGTTGGACGAATTGGTGGAATAGATTTAAAAGTTATCGCGGCTGATCGAAAAGGAATCGAAATAATGTTTGCGCCAGATGACGAAATCGATCCATCTATTTTAGCGAATAATCCTGATTTAACAACAAACTATGAGGAAGCTTTAAAATCTGCAAAAAAAATAGACACAAAAATGAAAATTGTGCCTGTAAGAACAATAGATGATGCACTCGCCTATTTAGATCAATTAGAGCCTAAATAGGTTATTACAAAATGATTGGAGCGTTTCTATAGTCGCTTCCAATCATCTTTTGTGCAAAAGTAGATTGGAGACCTAAATAATATAAATTTGCCGCTTTCAGATCAAGCATAAGCATCTCGTTTTCTTTATGAGCAGCTACTCTACTTATCAGTGGAAGCTGTAAATCTTTTTTTAAGGAATTTAAATAAGCTTGGCCATTCCTGCTCATTGCAAGTGGTCGTATATAAGTAGGCAAGTCCATTTGCTTTAACTCATTCCATGTAAAACCAATATAGATATGCGTTAACATTCTTTGAATCCTCGTCCAAGTAAAACGTTTTGATTTTATTTGTTGCATGAAGGATTGAAAGGAATTACACTTCATCGCAGCATCCCAAATGGCATTTTCCATACCTTCCGTGACTTCTGCATAATTAGCTAATTGCTCTTTAGTATGCCTTAAAATAATATATCGTAAAGATATCCAAAAACTTTCCCAACTACCAAAAGCATTGAAAGCTGAATGCCAAGCATGCAATTCCGTAATACTAGTATTAGGTAAATAAGATTGAATAGATGTAAGATCCATTTCCCCAAACAACACTTTTCTTATTCCTGTAGCACTTGCAATTGTTTGGGAAGCCTCCGCATCATCATGATAATTTGCTATGACCCGATGAATCGTTTCTGGCTTTATAGATGCATTTAACTGATAAGCTGCCTCGATATAATGATACCCTAATATATTATTTGGTTTTGATAAGTCAACTAACGGAACAGTTGAATCACTTGAAATCATTTTGTAAGCTTCGTTTAAAGCTCTTGGGTAACTAATACCTTGTTTCATTAAAGTCGAGATAGCTGTATTATAATCGGCTTTATTGGTCGATAATAAGTCATATGTATGATGAAAAGAATCTAAAGAGCCTTCTTCACTACCGAAACAAAAGAATTCACATTTTAATGAATCTAATAATAAAATGGCACCTTTTGCAAAGTCACTCGCTTGGGCTGTAGCGAATGCGTATGGTAATTCTATTACTAAATCAACACCAGCTGAAACAGCCATTTTTGCACGTGCCCACTTGTCAACTAATGCGGGTTCTCCACGTTGCAAAAAGTTTCCAGACATTACCGCTACAATCACATCACTGTTTGTTTTACTTCGTGATTGATTTAAATGGTATAAATGTCCATTGTGAAAAGGGTTATATTCAACAACAATTCCTGTAGCTTTCATCATCAATCAAATCCTTTCCTTCCTCGAAGAAAGTATAACTTTCTTAAATAGTAGCTGTCTAGAATCAAGCGCTTTCCTTAATGAGAGTATAATGTTAAAATGAAGTAGTGACAAGAAATTATCTTGACATCTAAATCCTGTCATTATATAATAAATTTTGTTGTCTTGAGGTGATAATCGTATGAAATGGGCAATTCATCAATTAGCTAAATATCGTGATAACGGGATGACGTTAGATGAATTCGTAACTCTCGAAAATGTGAAGAAGCGAAACCCGGACGTTCGAAATATTTCACCCGTTCATGTAACAGGGCACTGCACGTTTGGTGCAGCGCAAATGACTTGTCATTTTCAGCTTTCAGGAACTCTCATATTACCTTGTGCTCGCACTTGGGAAGATGTAGAATTTCCATTTGAGATTCAATCTGATGAAATTTTCAGCTGGTCTGAAACTGCATCTGCCACTGCGCAAGCATATGATAACTTTCATATAGTAGACGGCGATGTTATTCAAGTTGATCCAGTGTTAGAGGAGTTAATCCTACTAGAAATTCCATTACAAGTGTTTAAAGAAGGTGCAGACCAATTTAAGCATGAGGGTGGAAACGGCTGGTCATATACAACAGATGATGATCTAAATGATATGCAGGAAGATGATCAACCAAAATTGGATCCAAGACTGGCTGACTTAGCTAAGTATTTTGATCAAACAGACGAATAATAGATCTGTAAGGAGGTGCCACCAATGGCAGTACCAGCTAGAAGAACTTCTAAAACTGTAAAAAGAAAACGTCGTACACATTTTAAATTATCCGTACCTGGTATGGTTGCTTGTCCAAATTGTGGTGAAATGAAATTGGCTCACCGAATTTGTAAATCATGCGGTCAATACAAAGGGAAAGAAGTAGTGAGCAAATAATTCAGTATTTGTTCCATTAAAGGCTACCAAAGAGACCATGGCTCTTCGGTAGCCTTTTTCTCTATAAATTTTCAAAAACAGGGGTGCATGAAGTGGCTTTTACAATGGAAATAAGAGACGACATGATAATTTTTGAAATAAATAGACCTGACATTCATAACGCCATCAATGGAGAAGTAGTGGAAGGATTTAAGGAACTTATACATAATGTAAAAACAAATGAGTCGATTAAACTCGCTGTAATCACTGGAGCAGGTGAAAAAACATTTTGTTCAGGAGGAGATCTTTCTGTTTTTCATAAATTAAAAACAGAAAAGGAATCCTATAAAATGTTAAGTGAGACGGCAAATGTCTTATACGAAGTAGCAACGTTACCAATTCCTACAATTGCTCTCGTTAACGGAACAGCAGTAGGAGGGGGCTGTGAAATAGCTACTCTTTGTGATTATCGACTCGTAAAAAAAGAAGCGAAATGTGGGTACATTCAAGGGAAATTAGCAATCACCTCTGGTTGGGGAGGCGGCACCTATTTATTTGAAAAAGGCATGAGGCATGACCAAGCATTACAAATGCTTACAGAAGCAGTGCCCTATACAGCTGATTACCTTTTCTCAATCGGATGGGCAACACAATTATATGAGGGAGATAAACTTATCGCATTAAACAAGTTTATCCAAAAAATGATCATTCCCCATTCTACCGTACTTCAAGCATATAAAATTCAAGCAATCCGTAAATGGGAGCAAAGTAAATTATATGAACGAGTAATGGAAGAGGTTTCAAGTTGCGCTGTTCTCTGGGAACAGGATATCCACCACGATGCAGTCAATAACTTTTTGAACAATAAGAAGGTATAAACTTTTTTACTTAAGTACTTTTAAGCTTTCAGGAGCGGTCGATTGAGTACCACTTTTCTCAAGGGCAGAATGAAACTAGTGGATTCAGGATGTGCGTCTCACACGCAGTAAAAGTGTGAAGATTGAGCCCTGTAACAGAAGCTATTCTTCCTCCGGAAGCTCTTGAGCAGTTTGCGACAAACATACAGCCGTGTTCTCCTCTCTAAGTTGCTAAAACACATTCTATTAAGTGTTATAAACCTCATTCTATGTGAATAACAAAGCTAGCAGTAAAAAAATTAACAGTAATAAATAAGTAATAAAAAAAGTAATAACATTTAGAGTCTATTTATACCCAATTTGCATATATTATTAAAAAAGCAAAGGGTGATAACATGAATGTTAAAATTAGAAAAGATAGTTGGACTGTGGAAGAAGACAATCTTTTAAAAGAAATAGTTTTAAAGAAAATAGAGCAAGGACATACACAAATATCCGGATTTGAAGAAGCGAGCATTTTGTTAGGTCGCTCAAAACAAGCATGTGCTTTCAGGTGGAATAAAAACCTTCGCCCGATTGTCCTTCAAAGAGAAATGCCTAAAAAAGAAGCGCAAGCAAGAGATGCTGCAGATTCGTCATCTGTGCAAAATCATCTTCAGCTAGCGATGGAAAGTTATGATGAAATGAAACAATCTTATGATCAAATTTCCAACGCATACAACTTATTGAAGAGAGATTACGAACAATTAGTTAATTGGGTTAGACAAGGGATTACGCATATAGAATAGAAATAACACAAAGTCTCTATTATTAGAGGCTTTTTTAAATGTAAATGCAAATCATTTATCAAAATAACAATATTTTTTGTTATTTAGTTGAAATCGTTTTCATTATTCGTATAGACTAATAGAGAAGGGGTTCACGTTTTTATAGAGGGGGTAATATAATGAAAAAAGTACTTATTGCAAACAGGGGTGAAATTGCGAGACGTATTATTAAAACTTGTAAAAAGCTAAACATTGAAACAGTTGCAATATATTCGGAAGCAGATCAAGAGCTACCGTATGTAAAAGAAGCTGATTATGCTTATTTAATCGGACCAAACCCTGTACAACAGTCCTATTTAAAAGTGGACGAAATTATTGCGATTGCTATTAAAGAGAATGTGGATGCAATCCATCCAGGCTATGGATTTTTGTCAGAAAACGCAGACTTTGCTCGAAAAGCGGAAGCTGCAGGGATTAAATTTATAGGACCAAAACCAGAAACAATTGAAAAAATGGGCGATAAAATTGGCTCGAGACTCACAATGATTCATGCAAATGTCCCTGTCGTTCCTGGAACGGAAGAAGGTCTTACATCTATAGTGGAAGCGAAAGAAGCTGCTTTAAATATAGGCTATCCCATTATGTTAAAAGCTAGTGCTGGTGGTGGGGGTATAGGCATGATTCGCTGTGACGATGAAGCAACTTTAGAAAAGCATTTTGAGTCAATAAAAACACGTGCAAAATCCTATTTTGGAAATGATGTTGTATTTTTAGAAAAATTTATTGATGCTTCACGACATATTGAAGTGCAAATATTTGGTGATAGTTTTGGTAATATCGTTCATTTATTTGAGCGAAATTGCTCGGTACAACGAAGAAATCAAAAAGTATTAGAGGAATCACCATCCCCTAACTTTCCACAAGAAGCACGCGAAAAGTTATATGAAGCAGCGATAAATGCTGCGAAGGCAGTAGAATATGTTAATGCTGGAACAGTTGAATTCATAGTAGATCAAAATCATCAATTTTATTTCTTAGAAATGAACACGAGGCTTCAAGTTGAACATCCCGTTACTGAAGCTGTGACTGGTTTTGATTTGGTAGAATGGCAGTTAAAAGTTGCTTCAGGAGAAGAACTACCAGTAAAAGACCAACAGTTAATTAAGTCAAATGGTCATGCTTTTGAATTTAGAGTATATGCAGAAGATCCAAAAACGTTCTTTCCTTCACCAGGAACAATAACTTATTTAAATTGGGGAGAAGTGGAGGAAATAAGAATAGAGGCAGGGTACGAAGAAGGAAATAAAGTAACCCCTTTTTATGATCCGATGATTGCTAAAATAATTATTCATGAATCGAACAGAGAATTGGCAATTGAGAAAGCGCAAAAAGTATTTTCTTCTGCTAAAATAGAAGGTGTGAAAACAAATATTGACTTGTTTGATCGTTTTTTACACGCTGAAAGTTTTAAAAGTGGAGTATATTCCACATCCATTTTAGGGGAATGGATGCAAAATCAAGGGGAGGAAGTTTCAAAATGAAAAATTTAGAATCGACAATGGCAGGTACAGTATTTACAGTGAATGTAGAAGTAGGAGAAGAAGTTTCTGCTGGACAAGTAGTGATGGTTCTAGAATCAATGAAAATGGAAATTCCAATTGAAGCAGAAGTCGCTGGTAAAGTCGCTTCTATTAATGCTAAAGAAGGCGATTTCGTTAATGAAGGAGACGTTTTAGTAACGTTTGAGTAAAATTTTCAATTACTTTGGCATTGTTAAATAGTTCTGCGGAGATTAATTAGTAGTGTGTGGCGAACGCACATCCGTTTGTGTCGAAATACATTCTATGACCGCATTGAAAATCACTAATAAATAATACAGAGCCAATCCTTTAGATATGGGGGTTTTTAGTTTGGGAGAAACGAAAACGTATAATGAAAGATTAGAAGAAAAGTTAACGTCCATTTTTGCAGGTGGTCATTCTAAATACCATGAAAAAATGAAAGAGCAAAATAAGTTATTTGTTCGTGATCGTTTAGCTTTACTATTTGACAATGGGGAATATATTGAAGATGGACGCTTTGCAAATGTTGAGGCAGGTGACTTACCTGCTGATGGCGTTGTTACAGCGACAGGAAAAGTTAATGGTCAGACGGTTTGTGTAATGGCCAATGACTCTACTGTAAAGGCCGGTTCGTGGGGTTCACGTACAGTGGAGAAAATTATTCGTATACAAGAAATAGCAGAGAAAAATAGAGTTCCAATGTTATATTTAGTAGATTCAGCAGGTGCTCGTATAACAGACCAATTAGACATGTTTCCTAATCGCCGTGGTGCGGGCAGAATATTTCATAACCAAGTAAGACTTTCTGGTTTCATTCCACAAATTTGTTTACTATTTGGTCCATCTGCAGCGGGTGGGGCATACATACCTGCATTTTGTGATTTAGTTATTATGGTGGAAGGAAATGCCTCCATGTACTTAGGTTCACCACGTATGGCTGAAAAAGTAATTGGTGAAAAAGTTACGTTAGAAGAAATGGGTGGAGCTCGCATGCACTGTACGATTAGTGGATGTGGAGATGTGTTGGCAACTTCTGAAGAAGAAGCTATTAATGAAGCCAAACGATATTTAAGTTATTTCCCAGCTAACTATACGGAAAAGCCTAAAAAAGTAGAACCGAAGAAAGCAAAAGAAGGCAGAACTTTAGAAGCCATTATACCTGAAAATCAAAATGCTCCGTTTGATATGTATGAAGCAATTAATGCAATAATAGATGAGGATTCATTTTTTGATGTAAAAAAATTATTTGCACCAGAGTTAATTACAGGTTTTGGACGTATCGAGGGGCAAGCAGTAGGAATTATTGCAAACCAGCCTAAGGCAAAGGGTGGAGTGCTTTTTGTTGATTCGGCTGATAAAGCAGCAAAATTTATTTCACTATGCGATGCTTTTTCAATTCCTCTATTATTTTTAGCGGATGTTCCAGGCTTCATGATTGGTACGAAGGTGGAACGTGCAGGGATTATACGACATGGAGCGAAACTGATTGCAGCTATGAGCTCAGCTACTGTACCAAAAATCTCCGTTATTGTACGTAAAGCATATGGTGCAGGGTTATACGCAATGGCCGGTCCAGCTTTTGAACCGGATGTATGTATTGCCTTACCTACTGCACAAATTGCAGTTATGGGTCCAGAGGCAGCTGTGAATGCTGTTTATTCTAACAAAATAGAGGCTATTGAAGATCCGAAAGAACGTTTAAAGTTTGTTCAAGAAAAACATGCTGAGTACAAAGAAGAAATTGATATTTATAAACTTGCATCTGAGATGATCGTGGATGAAATAGTTTCACCAAGTGAGCTACGTAGCGAGCTTGCTAATCGTTTTAGATACTATAAAAATAAAGAAATTCCGAAAGCACCTCGAAAACATCCTGTGCTTCCTGTATAATAAATCTAAAAAATAAGGTCTGCCATTCTGGTAGGCCTTTTTTATAAGCTCGGGGTGATGAAGTGGTGAAAATAGGTATTATAGGCGCAGGTGCCGTAGGTATGATATTTGGTGCATATTTAGCTGAGGCTAAGCATGACATTGTATTATTTGTACGCAAAGAAACTGAAAATTTATACATAGAAAAAGTACCTAATAATCCTGAACTTATAAAGTGTAAACAAGTTATCGAAATAGAATCCTTGTTTTCAATGGATTTAATAATAATTGCTGTGAAATACCATCACTTAGAAAAGTTGAAAAGTGAATTGGATTTGCTACCAAAACATATTCCATTATTGTTTTTACAAAATGGATTACTTCACCTTTCATTTGCTAATCAACTTAAACAAGAAACAATTATGATTGGATCAGTATTGCATGGGGCTACTAAAGTTACTCCATCTACAGTACGTCATCTAGGTGTTGGAAAAACATCTGTTGGCGTATATAAAGGAGTTTGGGAAAAGTCAGATGAATTTTTCGGAAGTTCGTCAGATGATTTCCCCCTTATATATACAAACCATATTGAAACAACTTTATTTAAAAAAGCATTAATGAACTGTTTAATAAATCCTTTAACGACTATTACAAAGGCTCCAAATGGAATGCTTATTAAAAATGATTCTTACAGAATGATTATGAAAAATATGTATGAAGAATTGATGGATGTGTTTGATGAATGGAATGAAATGCTACTGTGGGAGGAAGTAGTCGAGCTTTGTAAAAATACCGAAAATAACCGTTCTTCTATGCTATCAGATTATGAAAATAATCGCATTATGGAGATTGATACAATTGTAGGAGCGATATTGGTTGAAGCGAAGAAAAGGAATGAAGTGTTACCCATATTAAATACTTTTTATCTTTTATTGAAAGAAATGAACAAAGTAGGTGATCGCCATTAGTAAGATGCTTACCCTCTTAATATTATTCCCTGTTATTGTGTTTTTTGTTACCTTTATTATTTCAAAGTATTTATTACATAAGAGAAAAAAGTCATTTGGGTTAGCAGCAGATATAACAACGTTCTTGTTGTATTTCTCTGTATCTAATGCTTTTTATATCGTTTTTTCAAAGAATATTTTTCTGATTTTAATTGGTATCTCGTTAATTATAGCTAGTACTCTCACTTATATTGAATGGAGGAAAGAAAAAGAAATTGTAGTAATGCCCCTCCTTCGGAAGATATGGAGATTATTATTCCTTTTACTGTGTGTGATATATGCCCTTATTTGGTTAATCGGAGTTATCCGCTATGTATTGTATTATATAAGCTAATAATTTTAACACTTCATTTCGAAGTGATATACTCTTAAGGTATAAAAAATTGTCAAGCAGGATGCCTGCATGACTAGATATATGCCTCTGGCAAATGCTACAGATTTTATTTTAATCTGAGTACAATATGTCGAGGTGAATTTGAAATTTAGAGGTGGAAAAATCGTGCGAGTAGAGCAGTACACACAACCATTCGCTTCCTCATTTTATAAGAAATATTTAGAAGATATGCCTAGTTTGTCTTCTTTCTATCATTATGAATGGAATCAAAATGCATTAAATAATAGACTTCAGGAAACTGACTTTAGTAAACATAAAAGAAATGAACTGGTAGAAGTAATAACAAATTATATGAGTCCATTTGGGATATCAGAAAAAAGTAAATTGCATTTAGATGAATTAAAGGAAAATGGAATTGTTGTTATTGGTGGACAACAAGCAGGTCTAATGTCAGGCCCTATGTATTCAATTCATAAAGCCATTTCCGTAATCGTGTTAGCAAAACAGCAACGAGAAATTTTAGGCGTCCCTGTCATTCCAGTTTTTTGGATAGCGGGAGAGGATCATGATATTGATGAGGTTAATCATGTATACATAGAAAGAGGTCGAAAGCTTCAAAAGATGACTTATCCTGAAGCATCGAGAATCAAAAAGATGGCCTCTAAAAGTCCTTTTGAGAAAAAAATGATTACAGCTTATTTGGAAGAGTTGTTTAAAAGTCTGCCAGAAACCTTGCATACTAAAAACTTATTCCAAAAGATAAATGCTCTATTAGAAGATAATATGAATTATAGTGATTTTTTTGCAGCGTTGATGAATAACTTTTTCCAACAAGAAGGTTTGTTATTGATAGATGCCGCATATGAGCCTTTACGCAAATTAGAAAGTGAGTATTTTCAAAAAATGGTGAAGTATTCATCACGTCTCGCAGAGGTCGTATTTGAGAATGAAGCTGTTTTTGAAAAGGCTGGATATGGTACACCTATTCAGACAAAGGAAAATGCAGCTCACTTATTTTATGTAGAAGATGGAGAACGTTTTTTATTAGAAAGAAAAGATAAGAAATTTGTCAATGAAGGTAAAGGAATAGCTTTTTCAGAAGAAGAATTGATGAATATAGCTATAAATGAACCTGAAAAATTGAGTAATAATGTCGTAACAAGACCTCTAATGCAAGAAATGGTCTTTCCTGTATTAAGTTTTATTGGAGGTCCAGGAGAAATTGCTTACTGGGGTACACTTAAGTCTGCATTTGAATTGTTTGAAATGAGAATGCCGGTGATTATGCCAAGACTAAGTATTTCCATTGTGAACTCTAAAACGCAAAATTTGTTGGAGAAGCTATCCTTCCGCATTCCTGAAATATGGGAAGGCATGGTTGAAAAAGCGAAGCTTCAATTTATTGATGAACATAGAAATGAAAAGATACCAACATTGCTCACTTCAATAGAAGAGGATATTACAGCAAAATATAAAGAGTTAGAAACGATTCTTCTTGAAGAAGAGAATTTAAAGTTAGCTCCTTTAGTAAATAAAAATTTAGATTATCATAAAAAACAAATAACATTTTTAAATAATGCAATAGAAGACACTCTTCTAGGAAAGCTTGATGCTTCCATTTATCGTTATGATCGTTTAACGATGGAATTAAATCCAAATGGAGGATTACAAGAACGTACATTTTCACCACTTCAGCTTTTAAACGAAGTTGGGATGGAATTGATACAGGATCTTTTAGAACTTCCTTACGAGTTTAATGGGAAGCATCAGATTGTGTATATATAAAAGGCTCTTGATACAATACCCCTTTAAGTGAAGAAGTAAACTTGGAATTCAGTATTCAGGACTTTTGATTTTCCATCATTCAATTGAATCCCTACCATTCTCACAATTTAAAGAGGGCGATTGCATGAGCGAATTATGGACCGAAAAAAGTAAACAAGAGCAAGCAGAATGTAGTAGCACTTTCTACGGTGATGAACTTTCATCAGGAGAAAGTTGCATAATGACAATGAAGTTTATCAGAGCAAAAAAAATCTCCACGGTAAATCGTGGAGATTTTTTATATGGAAAAATACCTGTATTTTTATTAAACTACATAAACTTTCTTTCGCTTTTTCCATCTCAACAAGTACTATTTACACATTTTGAAAATTATTACACTAAATTTTGAAAAATGGGTGGAGGAAAGTGGGGGGATGTGGTATGTTATTCTCATAAAGTGGGGTGAATAGCATGTTCATGGGAGAATATCAACATAACGTTGATCCGAAAGGCCGGTTAATCATACCTTCCAAGTTTCGGGAGCATTTAGAAGATTGTTTTGTTTTAACACGCGGTCTTGATAATTGCTTATTTGGTTATCCTATGAATGAATGGCGAAAACTCGAGGAAAAATTAAAAGAACTTCCTGTTACGAAAAAAGATGCTCGGGCATTTACCCGTTTTTTCTTTTCTGGTGCAACAGAGGTTGAAATTGACAAACAAGGTCGTATTAATATCCCAAGTAATTTACGTAGCTATGCAAAGATGGATAAAGAATGTATAGTTTTGGGTGTTTCCAATCGTTTAGAAATATGGGCTAAGGATGCTTGGGAAAATTACTTTGAGGAATCTGAGGATTCATTCAATGACATTGCAGAAAATATGATTGGCTTTGACATATAAGAGGAGGAAAAGGCTTGTTTCATCACACAACGGTATTATTAAAAGAAACGGTAGATGGACTTGCCGTTCGTCCAGATGGAATTTATGTGGACTGTACTCTGGGAGGAGCAGGCCATAGTGAATATCTTGTCCAGCAATTAGGGGAAAGTGGTAGGTTAATTTGTTTTGACCAAGATAGGACAGCTATTGAGAACGCAAAAGTTAGATTAGCTCCTTTCCTAGACAAAGTAACATTTGTACATGCAAATTTCCGTTATCTAAAAGAGGAACTTGAAAATATTGGAATCGAAAAAGTGGATGGTGTTCTATATGATTTAGGAGTTTCTTCTCCACAGCTCGATACTCCAGAACGAGGCTTTAGTTACAATTACGATGCACCACTAGATATGAGGATGGATCAGACAAGTGAATTAACTGCTTTTCACGTAGTAAATGATTGGCCATATGAAAAACTAGTGAAAATATTCTTTCGATATGGTGAAGAGAAATTCTCTAAGCAAGTTGCGAGAAAGATTGAGCAAGCTAGAGAAAACGCTCCAATTGAAACAACATTTCAATTAGTTGAATTAATAAAAGCTGGAATCCCTGCAGCTGCAAGGAGAACTGGTGGACATCCTGCGAAACGAATTTTTCAAGCTATAAGAATAGCTGTGAATGATGAACTAGGAGCAGCGGAAGATTCATTAGAGGATGCAATTGAAGTTATTAAGGTTGGCGGAAGAATAAGTGTTATTACATTTCATTCTCTAGAGGATAGATTAACCAAAACTATCTTTAAAGAAGCTGCGTCTTTACCAGAATTACCACCTAATTTACCTGTAATACCAGTAGGAATGGAGCCGTCTTTAAAACTTATCACTAGAAAGCCTATTTTACCTTCTGTAGAAGAATTAGAAGAAAATAATAGATCTCGTTCAGCTAAACTAAGAATTGTGGAAAAAATTAATGAAAAGGGAAGTGTTTAAATGGCTTTACGTAAACATCAGTCACAAACATACATAAGTCGTCCTTCTTTTCCTGAACAACCACAAATAAAGAAGCCGACTAAACAAGCGAAAAAGATATTGACAAAAGGGGAAAGATTCCTTCTTATAGGTTTATTATCAGCAGTAACTATACTTGCTTTAATGATCATTCAAACTCAGACAGCTGTACGTTCAACAAATGCAGACATACAACTAATGGAAAAACAAATCGACAATGTATCAAAAGAAAATACAGACTTGTCCATACAAGTAAGCGAATTATCTACCTATGAGCGTATTTGGAAAAAAGCGGAAGAGCTCGGTTTAAAACTAAATGAGCAAAACGTAAAGGTAGTACCAGGACAATGAATAAGAAATTTCGTTTTCAATGGGGAGCCTTTCTAATGTTTTTACTTTATGGAGGGCTCTTTTTTCTATTGTTAAGCCGATTTGTGTTTATTCAAGTTACGGGGACTGCAGAAGGACAAGTGTTATCTACAAAAGCAGACTCTAAGTATAGTAGAGAACAAGTGATTCCAGCAAGTAGAGGTAAAATTGTAGACCGTAACGGAGATATTATTGTAGAAGATACGCTAAGTTATAAAATTATTGCAGTTATAAGTCCTGAAGCTACCAATAACAGTAGTGCACCACGGCATGTAGTAGATCCTGAAAAAACTGCGAAAGTGTTAGCTGAATATATTGATATGCCAGAGCAAGATATATTGGAGGTGCTAAACAAATATATAAAAGCAGGTAAATATCAAGTGGAGTTCGGAAAAGCTGGTAGGGATATTAGCTATAAAGTAATGACAGAAATTAAAAATAACAATCTACCAGGAATAATTTTTGTTCAAGATATGAAAAGACTTTATCCAAATGGGCAATTTGCCTCGCATCTAATTGGTTTCGCCTTAAAAGAAGAAAATGAAGATGGCGAAGCTGTAGCGGTAGGAAAGATGGGCTTGGAGTATATTTATGATGAAGAATTAACCGGAACGCCTGGAAAAGTAAATTTTAAGAGTGATACGAAAGGCTTTTTATTGCCAAATGCTGAAAAAATGATAACGAATCCGAAAGATGGAGACAATATTCATTTAACGATTGATAAAACAATACAAAACTTCTTAGAAGATGCACTTAACAAAGCAGAAGAAAAGTATAATCCTGAAAAAATGACCGCTATTGTTGCGAATCCTAAAACAGGAGAAATTCTTGCTATGTCGCAAAGACCTACCTTCGAGCCGAATACGAGAGAAGGATTATCTACGAACTGGCTAAATGAAGCAATTGAACAAACGATTGAACCTGGCTCAACGATGAAAATTTTCACGTTAGCATCAGCAATTGAAGAAGGAGTATGGGAGCCGAATGCCACGTATAAATCTGGATCCTATACAGTATATGATCGAACAATACGTGATCACAACGTATATGGATGGGGCACTATTTCTTACTTAGAAGGTTTTCAACGCTCTTCCAATGTGTCGATGGCTTACTTGTTAAATAGAATCGGAGATGAGACTTTTATAGATTATATTCATCGATTTGGATTTGGAGAAAAAACAGGGATTGATTTGCCACATGAAGCGACTGGGACGGTTAGTGATAAGTATCCTATTAATAGGGTAACTACCACTTATGGTCAAGGGACTACTGTTACACCAATTCAGCTTGTTCAAGCCATGACTGCCATTGCAAATAAAGGTAAAATGATGCAGCCATATGTGATAGATAAAATTGTAGATCCAAGCACAGGAAAGCTAGTTAGCGATCACAAACCAGTTGAAAAGGAATCTCCAATATCCGAAAAGACTGCAGAGCAGGTGAAAGAAATTTTAGCAAGTACGGTTACATCGGAAAAAGGGACTGCTCAACGGTTTAAATTAGACGATTATACTACTGCTGGGAAAACAGGTACCGCTCAAATTGCAAACCCTGAGGGTGGATATTTTTGGGGTCGTAATTTGTTTTTATATTCCTTTTTAGGGTTGGCACCTGTCGAAGATCCACAACTTATTGTCTATGTTGCTGTCCACAAACCGCAATTGAAAGACACCGAAGTAGGATCAGAGCCTACTTCAGACATTTTTAATTCTGTAACAGAAAACAGCTTAAAATACTTAAATATTCAACCTGAAAATCTGGAACTTGCCTCTTCCATAAAAATGCCAAATATTGTCGGGCAAAATATGATGGAAAGTCAGACTACACTAGAGTCACAAGGCTTAAAAACTGTTATAATTGGACAGTCGGAAAACGTGAAAGAGCAATTCCCAGCCGCAGGAACTTCGATTTTAGCCAAAGGTACAGTTTATATAAAAGGTGAGGGAGACATTGAACTTCCTAACTTCACCGGATGGTCCAAACGTAATATTATGATTTATAAATCATTATCAAATATACCAATTGAAATTTCAGGTGAAGGTTATGTAACAAGCCAAAGTTTAACTGCTGGATCTATTGTTTCAAAAGATACTCCTGTTGTTGTTCACTTGTCGACACCAGAAGAAACAAAAATCGTACCTGAATTAGAGGAATCTATGGAAGAACCACCCCAAGACTAATGGAGTGATAGAATAGTTTTTGTCATTTTCTCATACGTTATCTAAAACGAATAAAAGGGGAAAGTGTAATTTCTAAAGTAAAACAAGTTTTGCGTCTCCGTGTTATTTGGGTATTGATGATTTTATTGTTTTTAGCTGTTGTGTTGAAGTTAGTGCAGCTTCAATTTTTTCAGTTTGATGAATTGACAACGAAAGCAAAAGAGAGTTGGGATCGTGAGCTTCCTTACGCATCGCTTCGGGGGAATATATTGGATAGGAATGGAGAGGTAATTGTCGGAAATAAGCTTTCTCCTACATTATTTTACATGCCTTCACAAAACGATGAACCAGAAAAAGTAGCCAAAGAAATTGCTCCACTTTTAAATATGGAGGAAGCAAAATTATTTGAACAACTCAATAAAAGAGATTACTTAGTAAAAATTGCACCACATGGGAAAAATATTAGTTCCGAACTTGCGATGCAAATCCAGGATAAAAATATTCCGGGACTATATGCGGGTATCGATTATATACGAGACTATCCAAATGGTAATATGCTTTCAAGATTAATAGGTTTTACAGGTTATGATGCTCAAGGGCTAGCAGGAATTGAATATCAATACGATTCTGTTTTAAAAGGAAAGCAATCAGCGATTCGAATGTTTACAGATGCAAAAGGAGTTCCGCTTCCCCATGTGGATGATGGATGGAAAAATGGAGTTTCGGGTAATCATGTTCAACTGACCATCGATATGAAAATCCAACAGGTTGTTGAAAGAGAACTTTCACAAGCAATGCAAAAATACGAAGCAACACAGGCGATTGCGATTGTGATGAATCCGAAAAATGGAGAAATTCTTGCTCTTTCTTCTGCCCCAAATTTTGACCCATCGTCTTATCAGGAAGTTGACTCTACTATTTATAATCGTAATTTACCAGTTTGGATGACTTTCGAGCCTGGATCTACCTTTAAAATTATTACATTGAGCGCAGCATTAGAAGAAAAGGTAGTCGATTTGGAAGATGATCATTTTCATGATGCTGGCTATACAATGATAGAGGGATCACGACTAAGATGCTGGAAGAGATCTGGACATGGAAATCAAACCTTCTTGGAAGTTGTGGAGAACTCCTGTAACCCAGGTTTTATTGAACTAGGAAGAAGAGTAGGGCCGGAAAAACTTTCGGATTACATACGAAAATTTGGCTTCGGGCAATCAACAGGGTCAGGAATGGCTGGTGAATCGACAGGAATTCTTTTTAGTAAGGAAGCTTATGGACCGGTAGAGCATGCCACCACATCGTTTGGTCAAGGTATTTCTGTAACACCAATACAGCAGGTTCAAGCTGTTGCTGCTGCTATAAACGGCGGAAAATTATTTAAACCGTTTATTATAAAAAATATTTTAGACGGCGAAACGAACGAAATTTTATCTACTTCTGAGCCAGATATGAAACACCAGGTAATTAGTGAGGAAACATCAGCGAAGGTTCGAGAAGCGCTCGAACATGTTGTAGCGGAAGGTTCTGGCCGAAATGCTTATCGTGATCAATTGCGAATTGGCGGAAAAACTGGAACAGCTCAAAAAGTACAAAATGGTAGATATATGGACGGTGAATATATCGTTTCATTTATAGGATTTGCTCCTGCGGATGATCCAGAGTTAATCGTTTATGTTGCCATTGATAATCCTAAGCATAGTACACAATTTGGTGGAGTTATTGCCGCACCTATAGTAGGTCAAATCATTGAGGACTCACTGGAAGTTACTGCAGGTGGTAAGCAACTTGAAAAAGAATATCGTTGGGGGGATATCCAACAAGTTCGTGTACCAAACTTAGTAGGAATAAAGAAAAAAGAGATAACATCTTATATGTATCCATTTACAATTGTTTGGCATGGTGATGGGGAAGAAATACTTTCACAATTACCAAAGGAAAACAGTTTAATTCCATTAGACGGAAAAATACATGTCTACACAAAATAATTAACTATAGTAAATTTATTGATAGTTGATCGCAACTAAGGAGATTTTTTCATGACTTTATCTACAACGATTATTACAATTAGTATTAGTTTTCTTTTGTCCGTTATTCTTGCACCAATAATTATCCCGTATTTAAGAAGGATGAAGTTTGGTCAAAGTATTCGAGAAGAAGGACCAGAATCCCATCAAAAAAAAGCAGGAACACCTACAATGGGTGGGCTTATATTTTTAATTTCGATCATTATTTCGACTGTAGCAGTCTCATTTTACTTCGATAAGCTAACAACGCAATCTATCGTGTTGCTTATAATTTTAGTTGGATTCGGATTAATTGGCTTTTTAGATGATTTTATCAAAGTAGTATTAAAAAGAAATTTAGGCTTAACTTCAATTCAAAAATTAATAGGTCAAATTGTCATCTCAGTTGGGGCATATTTCTTATTAAAGCTTGGACCATTTGACACAACACTTTCTATACCATTTACAAATACAGAAATGGACCTAGGACAATTTTATGTAGCATTCCTTATTTTTTGGTTAGTTGGATTTTCAAATGCTGTAAATCTTTCAGATGGTTTAGATGGTTTAGTATCAGGTACAGCCTCCGTTGCTTTTGCTACGTTTGGTGTGCTTGCTCTCGCATATGAGCAAACAGATATAGCAATCTTTACCTTTAGTGTGTCAGGTGCATTATTAGGATTTCTTCTGTTCAATAAGAACCCCGCTAAAGTTTTTATGGGTGATACAGGGTCACTAGCATTAGGTGGAGCCTTAGCAATGGTTTCTATTCTTGTAAAACAAGAGCTTTTATTGTTACTAGTAGGGATTATTTTTGTATTAGAGACGTTGTCTGTTATTTTGCAAGTAATTAGTTTTAAAACAACAGGTAAGCGTATTTTTAAAATGAGTCCTATTCATCACCATTTTGAGCTTTCTGGATGGTCAGAAAAAAGAATAGTAACTGTATTTTGGGCTATCGGCTTTATAGCAGCAATGCTAGTTGTTATTTTGGAGGTTGTATAAAATGAAGCAATTACCAATGGTATATCATAAAAAGATCCTTGTATTAGGACTTGCGAAAAGCGGTACAGCTGCTGCCGAAATTTTACATGATTTAGGAGCATTTGTTACAGTTAATGATTCGAAACCTTTTGATGAAAATGAACATGCACAGTACTTACTTTCTAAAGGGTTAACAGTCATTTGTGGAAGTCATCCGGAGGATCTTTTAGACGAGGGATTCAGTCTTATAGTAAAGAACCCTGGTATTCCTTACACAAATTCTGTCATTGCTGAAGCTAAAAAGAGAGGAATACCAGTTTGGACAGAGGTGGAATTAGCTTATCGAATAAGTGATGCTCCAATGATTGGAATCACAGGGTCAAATGGAAAAACTACAACAACAACTTTAATATTTGAAATGTTAGAAGCAGGAAGTAAACAACCATTAGTTGCAGGTAATATTGGTACTGTTGCAAGTGCTGTCGCATCAGAAGCAACAAAAGAAAATGTAATTGTCACGGAGTTATCCTCTTTTCAGTTGATGGGTACAGAACAACTAAAGCCACATATTTCCATTTTGATGAATTTATATGAAGCTCATTTAGACTATCATACAAATTTTCAAGAATATACAGATGCAAAATTTAATATTACTAAAAATCAAGACTCTTCTAACTGGTTTATTTATAATGGTGAGCAGCAAATTGTGAAAGATTATGCTAGTAAAAGTAATGCAAAGAAAGTACCTTTCTATGTAAGTAAAAAAGCAGAGGAAGGAATAAGTGCAGATGATACCTATGTATATTGGAATGGAGAAAAATTATTTGAACGATCTATTATTGCACTACGTGGAAAACATAATTTAGAAAATGTGTTAGCATCGACCGCAGCTGCCATTTTGATGGAATGTTCTTTTGATAGTATTGTTCATGTTCTTTCGACATTTCATGGTGTTAAACATCGAACACAATTTGTTCGTGAGTGGAAAAATAGAAAGTTTTATAATGATTCTAAAGCTACAAATGCGCTTGCTACAAAAAGTGCTTTAGAAGGCTTTTCAGAACCTGTTATATTACTTGCAGGCGGTGTAGATCGTGGGCATTCTTTTGATGAATTAGTTCCACATTTACAAAATGTGAAGGCGCTCATACACTATGGTGCTACTGCTGATAGACTACAAATTTTTGGTGAACAGCAAGGAATTCCATCCGTGACACGAGTAAGTAACTTAGTCGATGCAATTGCAGAAGGAGTTAGAATTTCTAATGAGGGAGATGTTATTCTACTTTCTCCAGCATGCGCTAGTTGGGATCAATACGAAAGCTTTGAGATTCGTGGAGATGAATTTATTGAACAAGTGCTAGCATTAAAAGATTAACGAAGGGATGAACTAAACGAACGATAAAAGAACAATTCTATTTTTAGCATCTGTCCTTTTTTTATCTATTGTCGGAATACTTTTCGTACACTCAGCAGGGTCCTACTGGAGTCAAGTACATTATAAAGACCAATTACCATTTGCTTTCAAGCAAGGCAGTTATTTAATAGTTGGTATTTTAGGTGCTTTATTTATACGAAACAAAAGCTTTATAAGGCTTCCTAGATTTTGGTTAATCATCTATGTGTTTTCTATATTATTTTTAATAGGTGTACTTATTCCAGGTATTGGGGTAGTTCGAAATGGTTCACAAAGTTGGATTTCGCTAGGATTTATGAACTTTCAGCCTGCTGAGCTTGCTAAAATTGCAGTATTAGGAATGCTCGCATTTTCTTTGGCAAAGGAGAAAAAAACAAAAGGTCAAATCTATTTCCAAAGTGCCGTAATTTTATTGCTGCCTATTTCTTTTATTATGATACAACCAGATTTTGGTTCAGCATTCGTTCTAATCGTTGCATCTTTTTTCCTGCTGTTTGCAGCAGGATTGCCTTTGAAATTTTTTGTTACCGTTGGAATAACAGGAATAGTAGCTCTAGTCGCATTAATTGCTTCGGCTCCCTATAGGCTTGATCGGATTCAATCATTTCTTGATCCATGGAGTGATCCGTTAGGTACTGGCTTTCAAGCGATTCAATCATTACTTGCGGTTGGACCGGCCGGACTGTTTGGGTTTGGATATGGAAACAGTAGACAAAAGTTTTTATACTTACCGGAACCGCAGAATGATTTTATTTTCTCTATCCTATTAGAGGAAACGGGTTTCATCGGAGGTTTCATCATTATTTCAGCTTTTGTTCTATTTTTTACTACTGGCTTTGCAATGGCTGCGCGTACCAAAACACGTGCTTATCAATTAACTATTATTGGTTTCACTTCCTTATTGGCAGTACAAACATTTTTAAACATGGGAGTAGTTACAGGTTTACTACCAGTTACAGGGGTTACTTTACCATTTATCAGCTACGGTGGATCTTCTTTAGTTACCACATGGGGGATAATTGGTATTATCTTAAACTTAGCAAATGATTCTATAAGAGAAGGGAGGCGGTAGAATGGAAAAAGTAATAGATATTGAAGATCGAATACCAACCTTTAAAGAACGTAGACGACGAAGAACAAATAAAAAGTTTTCCATTCTACTTTTTCTCTTCGTTACTACACTATTGATAGTTTTATATTTTCAATCCTCTTACAGTCAGATTCAATCAATCACAGTTAGTGGTGCTTCTTTATTGTCTGATGAACAATATATAGAACAAAGTACACTACAACTAGGAGAATCGATGTGGGGCTTCAGAGAAAACAAAGTGACAGAAATGATAGAACAAAATGATTGGGTGGAATCTGCTAAAGTTAAACGCACTTGGTTAACTGGTGTAGAAATTCAAATAAAAGAATATAAAAAAGTTGGTTATGAGGAAAACGGTGAAGGTCTTCATATTATTCTAGAGAATGGGAAGACTATAGAACCTGAAGGACAAGTAGTACCAATAGATGGCCCTATCCTATCAGGTTTTAATAAAGAGAAAATTAGGGTAAGGCTCATAAAAGAATTAAAAAACTTGGACTCCGAAGTATTATTAACTATTTCTCAAATTAATTATAAGCCGACAGAGAATGACCCATATTCGATTCAAGTTTTTATGAATGATGGAAATGAGGTTCAAGCTATAATTCCTTCTTTCTCTGAAAAAATGAACTTCTATCCATCCATCGTGTCTCAGCTTGAACCAGATATAAAAGGAATTATTGATCTTGAAGTTGGCTCCTTTTTCCAACCGTATAAAGAAGTGTATAACAATGTTGTTGAAGAGGAGGCGGTGGAGGTTGAAGAAGAACAAACTCCTTAGAATACCTTCGAGAGGACTAGTACTAATTTCTTTAGTAAGTTTAGTGTTAGGTTTTATACTCGCATACTCGTATAGTATTTCTTCTGCAAACAAAGAACAAGCTAAAAACTCAGTAAATTTTAATGAACAGGAAAAATACAAAAAAGAGTTAATCGAGCAAAAAGAAAGAAATAATGAGCTCTCGGATGAAATAAATGAGAAACAGCATGAAATCAAAGAATTTGAACAGTCTTTTGTGAATAGTGAAGAGAACGTTGAAGAGTTAGTGGATGAGGCAGAAATGTTACGATTATTAATCGGTGACATTCCTTCCGAAGGAAAAGGAATTGCAGTCTCTCTTCAAGATGGTGCTTATAACCCGTCACAAGAGAATCCAAATGATTATATTGTCCATGAGAGCCATGTATTTAAGGTCATTAATGAGTTAAAAATATCTGGTGCAGAAGCTGTATCTATCAATGGGCAAAGACTCCATTCAAATTCCTATATTCGTTGTACAGGTCCAGTTATTACAGTTGACGGTAAAACGTTTCCAGCACCTTTTACGATTGAGGCTGTAGGCGATCCAGAGGTATTACTTGCTTCTGTCAATCTAGGTGGAGGTGTTGTTGATCAATTAACAAGTGATAACATTATCGTAACTGTGGAGGAAAAAGGGAGAATAACGATGCCTGCTTTACGTGACGACAAAAATTAAACAAGGTGAAGGAGGCCGAATAAATGAAAAAAACCGTCTATATTCGGTTTACATTAATTTTGTTAATAGTTGGCTTTATGTTAGCAGTCCAGTACAATACTGTACAAAAACCTGAGGAACGAGATACTAGGGATGTTTGGGCAATACGACAAGAGCTTGCAAAAGAAACTGAATTACATTCAGAATTATTGTCGGAAGTGCGTGTGTTGGAGCAAACGATTGATAAATATGAAAATATGGTAAACGAAAGTCCCAAAACTGCTTTGAATGAAACCGTTGAACAGTTGAAACAAGACATTGGATTAAAAGATTTTAATGGCCCGGGCTTAACAATAACTGTGGAACCATCCTTAGAAAGTATTGCTGTTGGACAAGCTATTGAAGGAATAACTCCTGATTTACTTGTTCGTCTTATAAATGAAATTAATCATTTCAAAGCTAAAGCGATTGAAGTCGATGGAAAAAGGATGATTTATTCTTCAGCAATAAGGGATGTGAATGGAAGGACAACCGTTAATAATCTTGCTATAAAAACGGCTCCATTTACGATAAAAATTGGCACAACCACTTACGACGACGCTAAAAAAATGTATAATCAATTAGAGGCTTCGACTATCGGAGATGACTTTTACATTGATAACTTAAAACTAGTAGTTGGAGAACCGGTAACCGATTTAGACATAGGTGCTTATGATCAATCAATCAATAAACAATTTTTATTTGAAATTCCAGGAGGAGAGTAAATAAATGTGGTTGCCGTTATTAGGTCTAATACTTGGAATTTCACTTGGTCTTTTAACAGATATACAAATCCCGGAGATATATGAAAATTATTTGTCTATAGCTGTACTTGCAGCATTAGATACTTTATTTGGAGGAATTAGGGCCCATTTACAAGGGGTGTATGATGATAAGGTATTTGTCTCTGGATTTTTCTTTAACATAGTTTTAGCAGCCGCCCTAGCTTTTTTAGGAGTACATTTAGGTGTTGACTTATATTTAGCTGCAATCTTTGCTTTTGGAGTTCGTTTATTCCAAAATATTGCGGTTATACGTCGGTTAATTTTGACAAAGTGGTCTGAAAGAAATAATACATAGTCATATTTGCGCAAAGTCATGAAATATCGACTATTTGATTAGAAATTTTTAGACTTTATTAGTTTTTTACAATAGAATAATAAATAAAGAGTTTTTAGGAGGTGCCACGGGTTGAATCAATCAGAATTGTACGTATCATTAGATATTGGGTCGTCATCGATTAAAGTTTTAATCGGTGAAATGAGTGATGACTCGCTGCATGTTATTGGTGTAGGAAATGTTAAATCAAATGGGATTCGTAAAGGTTCCATTGTAGATATAGACGCAACCGTGCAGTCCATTAAGAAAGCTATTAGTGAAGCTGAACGTATGATTGGGATGTCAATTCAAGAAATAGTGCTTGGTATTCCTGCTAATCTAGCAAACATTCAAAACGTAAAAGGTGTAGTCGCTGTTAATCGTGAGGACAGAGAAATTACAGATACAGATTTAGATAGAGTGATTGAATCTGCTCAAGTAATGTCAATTCCTCCTGAACGTGAACTGATCAATATAGCTCCTAAGCAATTTATCGTCGATCATCTTGATGAAATTAAAGATCCGCGAGGAATGATTGGAACCCGTCTAGAAATGGATGGAATCATGATGACTACATCAAAAACAATTTTACATAATGTGTTAAGATGTGTGGAACGAGCTGGGTTACAAATAAGAGAGATATATTTACAGCCATTAGCAGGTGGTTATTTTGCTTTAACCGAAGATGAAAAAAATCACGGGACTGCCTATATAGATATAGGTGGAGGATCTACCACCATCGCCATTTTTAGCGAAGGACATTTAATTAATACTTCCGTAATTCCAGTAGGTGGCGATCATATTACGAAAGATTTATCGATTGTATTAAAAACACCTACAGAACAAGCTGAAAAAATTAAAATTCAATATGGACATGCCTTCTATGATGATGCATCAGATGATGAGCTTTTTGAAGTACCAGTCATTGGTGCAGATATGAAAGAACAATATTCTCAGAGATATATAGCTGAAATTATTGGTGTTCGCTTAGAAGAGCTTTTCGAGTTGGTTTTAGAAGAATTTTACCGAATGGGTCTACAAGACTTACCTGGTGGTGTTGTAATTACTGGTGGAGTTGCCAAGCTAGAAGGTATTGGACAACTTGCAAGACATATTCTACAAACAAGAGTACGTTTATACACGCCGGATTATATTGGTGTTCGTGAACCACAATATACAACTGCTGTTGGTCTTATAAGATATGCCTATAAAGAAGATCTTTTCTATGGTAAAATTGGTAGCAGCCATGCATTATCACAAATGGCACAAACTGAATCAACACCAAGTCCTAAGAAACAAAAACAGACCGTTCAAAACGGGAACAATGAAAACAAAGAAAGTGCAATTACCAAAGCCAAGAAATTTTTCGATAAGTTTTTTGAATAACAAAACCATTATCATAGTTGAAAGAATATAGGAGGCAATAGCATGCTAGAATTTGAAACGAACGATGACCAATTAGCCATCATTAAAGTTATTGGAGTAGGTGGCGGCGGTAATAATGCAGTAAATCGAATGATCGAACATGGAGTACAGGGTGTTGACTTTATAGCTGTAAACACGGATGCCCAAGCGCTTAACATGTCTAAAGCAGAAGTTAGATTACAAATTGGTGGAAAACTTACTCGTGGACTTGGAGCAGGTGCAAATCCGGAAGTTGGTAAGAAAGCAGCAGAAGAAAGTAAAGAGCAAATTGAGGAAGCATTACGAGGCGCTGATATGGTCTTTGTTACAGCTGGTATGGGCGGTGGAACTGGAACAGGAGCAGCTCCTGTAATTGCCCAAATCGCACGTGATATTGGTGCGTTAACTGTAGGAGTTGTGACTCGTCCATTCACTTTTGAAGGTCGTAAACGTTCGACTCAGGCAATTGGCGGTATTGGTATGATGAAAGAAGCTGTAGATACACTGATTGTAATTCCTAACGATCGTCTTCTTGAAATTGTGGACAAAAATACTCCAATGCTAGAGGCATTCAGAGAAGCAGATAACGTATTACGTCAAGGGGTTCAAGGTATTTCAGATCTAATCGCTGTTCCTGGTTTGATCAACCTTGACTTTGCCGATGTTAAAACGATTATGTCTAACAAAGGTGCAGCTCTAATGGGTATCGGTATTTCAGGTGGAGATAATCGAGCTGCTGAAGCTGCAAAAAAAGCAATTTCAAGCCCACTTCTAGAAACTTCAATTGATGGAGCTACAGGAGTCCTAATGAATATTACAGGCGGATCAAATTTAAGTCTATTTGAGGTTCAGGAAGCTGCAGATATCGTTGCTTCTGCTTCAGATGAAGAAGTGAATATGATATTTGGTTCGGTTATTAATGATAATTTAAAGGATGAAATTATCGTTACGGTAATAGCAACTGGTTTCAATGAAGAATTGCTTACTCAAAATAAACCAAGAAATACTGGATTTGGAGCAGCACGTGCACAACAAGCGGCAACTACTCCTCCTCCACTTCGTGAGCAACGTAAAGAAGAACAACATCAACCATTACACCAAGAGCGACCGAATGTACAACACCAGCAAGAGGATGCATTAGATATACCAACATTCTTAAGAAATCGTCAAAGAAGAAACTAATTTTTTTAAAACAGAGAAGCAATCACGAATAGGTGGTTGCTTTTTTTATTATGTGCGTTTAGAAAAACAAAAACAAATCAGTACCTTATAATTTTGAACGCGGATGTGCGCTTGCAGTGTGCAAAGGCACAAACAACGGCTCTTGCGGACGTACGGTCAGCACGAATTGATGAAAATTTTCAATACTTCTATATATTATTTATTGATACTTTGAATTCTTAAAGTCGGATGTGCGCTTGCCGCACCATACGCATGAGCCTCGTCAGAAGTAATTTGTTAATGATAAGCGAAGAGTTATCTCTATGTGAGTTAGCTAGTTTCATATTTAACTAAAAATGACGCCAAATGTCAGAACAAGACCAATTAAGTTACAGCCGAGACTATTTATAGCGTTACCGAGACCAATTCAATGACAACCGTGACTAATCGCAGCATAACCGAGACCAATTTCACTATAACAGAGACCATTACTCGAAATTCATTAAATAGTAACGTTAATAGGAGTCACTAGCATTTGCGTTTGTCAGCGGCTGATGTCAGTTGTCTGTGCAGGCGCATACAGTGGCTCATGCGGACGTGCGGCCAGCGCGAAAGCCTATAGATAGTGACTTTGCCTTTCGTATCTTACTTTTTCACTAATTTGATAACAAACCTCATATTTTTAACTTGCCTCTTTCTCTTCTATTACCCTTTTCACTTAAATTTAGTTATTCTACATAGCACTTCTTGTCGTAAAAAAAGAATGATTTCTCTCCCCTGATTTGACATTTTTCTTACAAATGACATGTTACGATTTAATCAAAAGGAGGGAAGCTATGTATGCAGAAGTAATGATTGCAACCAATACTTTTTTTAATTACACTGTTTTGGCATTTGCAAATCGTATTGGCTGGATAGAAAACAAAAAAAGATATTTGTTTTTATCCGCTTTTATCGCAGGAACAATTACAGTCACATTCTCACACTATTTCATTTCTGTTTTCTTATCTTTCTTTCTTATGATCGGTATAGCTTTTTGGCGTAAACGTTCACAAATCATTAAGGCTATTGCACTTACTTTACTTGCAAGTCTATTTGCTGGAGGTTTACTTACAGCTATCGCTCCACTCTATCACACCAGTAGCAGTCTCTTCATGTTTGTAAACTTCGCTTTGATTGCCACAGGAGGCTTGTATTTATTAACAAAGCATGTATTGCATATTAATATTGCTAATTCAGAAAGAGAGCTGTTATTCTCCTCACATCTCCGTTTGTTTGGACAAACAAAGGAATTAACCCTTTTTATAGACTCAGGGAATGTTTGCAAAGAACCACTTTCTAATGAACCGGTTCATTTTGTTGCTGCAGAAATGTTACAAGATATTCTTCCAGAGTCTTTGTTTCAAGCAATTTGTGATTGGGAGTTCGATCGAAAAGTTGGCTTGGACAACCTGCCAAAAGAGTTCATAAGCAAATTAAGATTAATACCAATTACTACGATTCAACAAGAAAAAACATGGGTCATAGGGATGAAGTATGATGAGTGGAAAGTGAACGAACAAAATTTACCAAGAGGTTATATAGTCATGACGAGGTTGCGTGATAAATTTCCACATGGAGCTGAAGGAATCTTACATAGCTCTTCCTACTATCATCTAAAGAAAAGGAGTGTCAGTTAATGTTGTTAAAGTTTTTTCGTCGAATCTATTTTTGGATAATCTCTCTAAGGAAGAGTAGTGTACACTACATTGGTGGAAATGAATCTTTACCAAAACCACTAACAAGAGAAGAAGAGAGAGAGATGCTCCTTGCTTTTATGGATGGAGATGAATATGCACGAGATGTTTTAATAGAACGAAATCTACGTCTTGTAGTTTATATAGCACGAAGATTTGATCAAACAAATACGAATATAGAGGATTTAATAAGTATTGGTTCGATTGGTCTTATAAAAGCGGTGGAAACTTTTAATTTGGATAAAGGTATTAAACTGGCAACATACGCATCAAGGTGCATCGAAAATGAAATATTAATGCATTTGAGAAAAACGAATCGAATGAAATCGGAGGTTTCTTTTGACGAACCTTTGAATTCTGATTCAGATGGTAATGAGCTCCTTCTATCAGATATTTTAGGAACAAGTGAAGATTTGATTATTGAAGATGTCGAGAAAAAGTTAGAGCGACAACACGTGTTTGACGCGATTAATCTATTGGGGAATCGAGAAAAATATATTATGCAATGTCGTTTTGGATTAAATGGAAAAGAGGAAATGACTCAAAAAGAAGTAGCAGATCATCTTGGCATTTCTCAATCTTATATTTCTCGTTTAGAGAAGAAAATAATATTGGATTTAAAAGAGCTTTTAAATGAACCAATAGCCTAATGGGTGAAATTGGATGTCGCACCTTTCGAATAAAGTTCATTCTCTCGGACAAACTGATTAAGAACTATTAAAAGAGTCCGGAGGAAGATCTATGACGAGAACAAAAGTAGAATTATGCGGCATTGATACATCTAAGCTTCCTTTACTTTCCCACGAACAAATGAAAGAACTGTTTATTCGATTACAAGCAGGCGAAGAATCTGTAAAAGATGAGCTAGTCATGTGTAATTTAAGATTAGTTTTAAGTCTTGTTCAACGATTTGCATATCGTGGTGAACAGGCTGATGACCTTTTCCAAGTTGGCTGTATTGGTCTTATCAAGTCAATTGAAAATTTTGATTTAAAGCATAACGTCCGTTTTTCAACATATGCCGTACCAATGATAATTGGAGAAATTAAAAGGCATTTACGCGACCATCATTCTGTCCGTGTTTCTAGATCTTTAAGAGATATCGCATATAAAGCAATGAAAGCAAAAGAACAGTATATTAACGATAATTTACAAGAACCGACACTTGAAGATTTGTCACAAATATTAGAAATTCCAGTGGAAGATATTTTATTATCATTAGATGCGATTCAGGATCCAGTATCGTTACAAGAACCAATTTTTAGCGATGGAGGAGACGCTATCTATATGATGGATCAATTATGTGATAATGATGTATCGGAAGAACAATGGGTAACGTATTTTACAGTAAAAGATACATTTCAAAAGTTAGATGCTAGACAAAAGAAAATCCTAACAAAACGAATATACTACGGGGCTACCCAAACGGAAATAGCAAGCGATCTTGGCTTATCACAAGCTCAAATTTCAAGGCTAGAGAAAAGCGCATTATCTATTATCCAAGGGCAGTTAAATCCGAAAGAATAATAATACAAAACATTCTCATATAAAAAACGCTTTTTCTCAAATGAAAAAGCGTTTTTTTATTTTTCAATTCATATAATGGGGAAAGGAGGATGATGATGAAATTTTCTGATGCGCAACAAAAGGAAGTTATAGAAGCAACAAGTGGCCAATTATTGGGGTATATTGTTGATGCGGAAATTGATAAGGATACAGGATTTATTACTTCATTTATTGTAGAAGCACAAGGTTCATATCCAGCATTCTTTAATAAAAAAAGCGAAACTAAAAAAATTGCCGTGCAAAATATAGCTATAATTGGTAAAGATGTTATAATTGTATCAAAAAATACACTCTAGTATGTATTCATCATTGATAAATAAGCCTTTCATTGATACAATAAACAAAAACAATTGATGAAAAGTTGGTTTTTCGATGACATATGTTAAGCAAAATTTAAGAACAATTAAAGATCAAATGAATAAGGCTCTAACACGTGCAAATCGTGAAACTTCTGATGTTACGATTATTGCTGTTACAAAAGAAGTATCCGTTGAAAGAACAGTTGAAGTAATTGAAGCTGGATTACAACACCTAGGTGAGAATCGACCAGAAGGATTAAACAAAAAAATAGATGCCATTCAAAATGATGTTAAATGGCATTACATAGGTACACTTCAAACAAGAAAAGTAAAGTCAGTAATAAATCACATAGACTATTTACACTCTTTAGATCGAATAAGTTTAGCTGAAGAAATTGAAAAAAGGGCAACTTCAACGAAGGATTGCTTTGTTCAAGTCAATGTATCTGAGGAAGAATCCAAACATGGCTTATCGATGGAAGATGTAGAATCCTTTATCGGTGAGTTAGACAAATATTCTCGAATACGAGTAATTGGTTTAATGACGATGGCTCCTAATACAGAAGATGAGAATATTATCCGTAATGTATTCCGTAAGTTAAAGCAATTACAGGAAAGAATCGCTCTCCAAAAACTGCCGTATGCCCCGTGTACTGAATTATCGATGGGTATGTCTGGAGATTATGAAATTGCTATAGAAGAAGGAGCAACATTTGTACGAATAGGGACAGCTTTAGTCGGTAAAGAGAGGGAGGAAATTCAATGAGCATGAAAAACTGGATGAAAAATTTCTTCTACTTAGAAGAGGACGAAGAAAGTTCAACAGGACAGCAGCCAAGACCTCAACAACAACAGCAGCAAGTAGAAAATCAAATGAGACAGCAACCGATAAAACCTACTACAAAAGAACGTAAATTTAATACTGCCTCCAAAGAAGTGGCAGCATCAAATCTTGTAAGTATTCAAAATGTGCAAAAGTCTTCTAAAGTTATATTAGTAGAGCCACGTGTTTATGCAGAAGCTCAAGATATTTCCGAACACTTAAAAAGTAAAAAAGCTGTAATTGTGAATTTACAACGGATTGATAAAGATCAGGGAATCAGAATTATCGACTTTCTAAGTGGAACAGTGTACGCTTTAGGAGGAGACATTCAACGAATAGGTACAGATATATTCCTCTGTGCACCCGATTCAGTAGAAGTTGCTGGTGCAATATCGGATTATTATTATAATGACCTAAATTGATAGAGGAGTAAACAATCTTATGGACATAGTTTTAATTTTGTTAAGTTATGTTGTTAAATATTACACATATGCATTGATTATTTATATATTAATGTCATGGGTTCCTAGTATTCAACAATCGAGTTTTGGTCAGTTACTAGGAAGAATTTGTGAACCATACTTAGAACCGTTTAGAAAAATTATTCCACCAATTGGAATGATCGATATATCTCCTATCGTTGCAATCTTTGTGTTAAATATTGCACTTAGAGGTATAGTATCATTAGTATACTTATTTTAAACCTCACATTCGTGAGGTTTTTACTATATCTGAGAGGGAATTTTTTATATGGAAAATGTATTGCAGCATTTTAGAAGAGAAGAGCAGCCTTTCATTGAACAGGTAGTGAATATGATGCGAGAAGTAGAGGATCGGTATGCTCCAAAGCTAACTGATTTTTTAGATCCAAGACAGCAATTTATTGTAGACTCTATTCGAAGACAATATGGAGATATAGATGTAGCGTCGAATGGAGCTTTAGATAAAGTAGAACGTAAAAGATTACTTTTATACCCATCCTATTTTGTGCCTTCTCTAGAAGACTTCATGATGACTGTAGTGGAAGTTCAATATCCTAAAAAGTTTGTGACATTACGACATAAAGACGTCCTTGGTTCTATGATGTCTTTAGGAATTGATCGTAGCAAATTTGGAGATATTCGAGTGCAAGATGGTTCTATACAATTTGTGGTAGCTACTGAAGTGTTAGACTATGTACGTGCCAACTTTACTGCGATTGGCAAAGTAAAAGTGCATATTGAAATAGTAGAAGATCCTACTAATTATTTTGTACAACAGGAGGAATGGTCCTCAGAAACTTTAACTGTCAGTTCATTAAGACTTGATACTGTCATCTCATCTGTTTTTAACATATCCAGACAAAAATCCTCCTCGCTTATTCAGAGTGGAAAAGTGAAAGTAAACTGGACGGAGAAAGATCAAATTTCTTTAGAGTTACAAGAATTAGACCTAATTTCTATAAGAGGTTTGGGAAGAGTTAAACTTTTAATGATTGAAGGTCGTACAAAAAAAGACAAAATTAGACTACAAATTGGTCGTTTAGATGTAAAAAATTAAATAATCTATAAATTATGTTCGAATTTTGATGTTTTCCCTCTCTTCTAAATGTATAATAGAGGGAAAGAATGATAGGATAGTAAAGGAGATGGAATAGATGCCACTAACCCCACTTGATATACATAACAAGGAATTTAGTAAAGGCTTCAGAGGGTATAATGAGGATGAAGTAAATGAATTCTTAGACCAAATTATGAAAGACCTTGAAATTGTGATGAAAGAAAAAAAAGAACTTGAATTACAACTGAAATCGTCAAGCGAAAAAGTAGGACATTTCACATCGATTGAAGAGACTTTACATAAATCTATCGTTGTAGCACAAGAGGCAGCAGAAGAAGTTCGTCGTAACTCCCAAAAAGAGGCTAAGTTGATTGTTAAAGAAGCAGAAAAAAATGCGGATCGTATTGTTAATGAAGCACTTACGAAAGCGAGAAGAATAGCGCTAGAAATTGAAGAACTGAAAAAACAATCGAAAGTCTTCCGTAATCGTTTTAAAATGCTTGTAGAAGCACAGCTAGACCTAATTAATACAGATGATTGGAATCATTTAATGGAATATGACGTAGATACAACAGAAATAGATCGCATATCTATTAAAGAGGACTAATACATTTCTTGACTGATGCACTTACTTTTCCTATAATAATTTCATATCATATAAATATGCGTTGAAAAAGACTTCTAAATTAGATTTCGTAAAGCGACTTGAGGATGGTGAGAGCTCAGGCAATGAAACTTTTTTAGATTATCCCTTTTGAGCAAAGGCACTGAAAGTTAACTAGTAAGTGTCTTCGGATTATGTCCCGTTATGACATACTAAGCGGCGATTTTCTAGAAAATCGCAAGTAGGGTGGTACCGCGAGCTATAACTTCTCGTCCCTTTTTGGGATGAGGGTTTTTTTTATTTTCTAGCTCTTTTCTAGCACCTTACGCTTTTTCAAAAATAAGGAGGAATTAAAATGGAGTACAAAGACACGTTATTAATGCCAAAAACCGATTTCCCAATGCGTGGAAATTTACCTGTTAAAGAGTTAGATATCCAAACAAAATGGGCAGAAATGGATATTTACAAAAAAGTACAAGAACGAACACAAGGACGTCCTTTTTTCGTGTTACACGATGGTCCTCCATATGCAAATGGTGATCTTCACATGGGGCATGCACTAAATAAAGTATTAAAAGATATGATTGTTCGACATAAATCAATGACTGGATTTCATGCACCTTATGTACCAGGTTGGGATACACATGGATTACCAATTGAGCAGGCACTTACAAATAAAGGTGTAAAACGAAAAGAAATGACTTTAGCAGAGTTTCGTAAGCTTTGTGAAGAATATGCTTACGAGCAAATTGATAACCAACGCAATCAGTTTAAACGTCTAGGTGTTCGTGGCGATTGGGAAAACCCATATGTTACGCTAAAACCAGAATTTGAGTCTCGTCAAATCGAGGTATTCGGAGAAATGGCGAAGAAGGGGTATATTTATAAAGGTTTGAAACCAGTTTACTGGTCACCTTCTAGTGAATCTGCTCTAGCAGAAGCAGAAATTGAATATCAAGATAAAAAATCGCCTTCTATTTATGTAAGCTTTTCAGTAACAGAAGGAAAAGGCGTTCTAGAAGAAGGAACTAAATTTATTATTTGGACGACAACACCTTGGACTATTCCGGCAAACTTAGCAATTTCCCTTCATCCATCTGTAGAGTATGCGGTAGTTCAAGTAAAAGATAAAAAATTTATTGTTGCAAAAGACTTAGTGGAATCTGTTGCATCCGAGCTAGGTTGGGAAGAATATTCTGTTGAGCGTACATTAGTTGGAAAAGAAATGGATCGTCTTGTTGCAAAACATCCACTTTATGATCGTGATTCCTTAATTATCCTTGGGGAACATGTAACGACAGAATCTGGTACAGGTTGTGTTCATACAGCGCCTGGTCATGGGGAAGAAGACTTTTATGTTGGTAAAGCATATGGTTTAGACGTTTTATGTCCAGTGGATGACCGAGGAGTTATGACTGCAGAAGCTCCAGGTTTCGAAGGTCTTTTCTATGATAATGCTAATAAAGCAATTACAGAAGCTCTTGATAAAGTTGGGGCTTTAGAAAAACTTACATTCTTTACGCATTCATACCCACATGACTGGCGTACTAAAAAACCAGTTATTTATCGTGCTACTGCACAATGGTTTGCATCAATTGAAGCTTTTAGAGATGAATTATTGCAATCGATTCGTAATACTAATTTTACTCCTACTTGGGGTGAAACTCGTTTATACAATATGATTCGCGATCGCGGAGACTGGTGTATTTCTCGTCAACGTGTTTGGGGTGTTCCAATTCCTGTGTTTTATGCGGAAGATGGAGAGCCAATCCTTACTGAAGAAACTATTTCTCATGTATCAAAATTATTCCGAGAACATGGTTCAAATATTTGGTTCCAAAAAGAAGCGAAAGAATTACTTCCAGAAGGATTTACACACCCAAGAAGTCCAAATGGAATCTTTACAAAAGAAACAGATATTATGGACGTATGGTTTGACTCTGGCTCTAGTTATCAAGGAGTTTTAGTTGAACGTGACGATTTAGTATTCCCTGCTGATTTATATCTAGAAGGTTCAGACCAATATCGTGGATGGTTTAACTCTTCATTAATTACAAGCACGGCTGTATATGGTCATGCACCTTACAAAGGGTTATTAAGCCATGGATTTACGTTAGATGGTGAAGGACGTAAAATGAGTAAATCATTAGGTAATGTTATTGTGCCTTCTAAAGTGATGAACCAACTTGGTGCAGATATCGTTCGCCTTTGGGTAGCTTCTGTTGATTACACAGCAGACGTTCGAGTATCGGATGCAATCTTTAAACAAGTGACAGAGGTTTACAGAAAAATCCGTAATACATTCCGATTCTTACACGGTAATATTAGCGATTTCCATCCAGTGAATGATCGTGTTGAATTTAAAGATCTTCGTGAAGTAGATCAATATGTATACATGAAACTTCAAGAAGTCATTAAAACAGTAAGAGCTGCTTATGAACGTTACGACTTTGCTAGCGTTTATCATACAGTAAATAACTTTGTTTCAGGTGAGTTAAGCTCATTCTATTTGGATATTGCAAAAGATGTAGTATACATTTATGGTCAAGATCATAAAGATCGTCGTGCAATGCAAACAGTTATGTATGATACACTTCTTTCCCTATTAAAATTAATGACACCAATTTTACCTCATACAGCAGATGAGCTTTGGTCTTATTTAGAGAATGAAACTGAAGAAAGCATTCAACTTACAGATATGCCAGACGCAGTTGAATACCCAGAGTATGAAGCATTAGCTGCTAAGTGGAGTAAAATCATGGATTTACGTGATGATGTATTAAAAGCATTAGAAGAAGCACGAAATGCTAAAACAATTGGTAAATCTTTAGAGGCTAAAGTAACGTTATATGTGAAAGATGAATTTAAACCATTGTTTGATACTGATACAATTGATTTTGCTCAATTATTTATCGTATCTCAATTTGAACTTGCAGGTTCTCAACAAGATGCTACAGAAGCTAGCTTAGTTCTTGAAAATGCTTCTGTTTTGGTGGAAAAAGCAGATGGAGAAAAATGTGAACGCTGTTGGACAATTTCTGAAACAGTGGGAGCAAACGAAAAACACCCAACATTATGTACTCGTTGTGCAGATGTTGTAGAGCAACATTATATCTAATAAAATCAATGTGGTCCGTAATAGTAGGACCACATTTTTTTCAGTTAGAAAGTCTAAACTATTATAAATAGTATTCCAGCAAATATTCTGTGCGTTGAATCAGACGACTAGTACAAGATTATCGAAAAAAGAAGAGGTGGTCGTGACGACAGTCACGACCACCCCTTCAAAATAATCTCACGGTAGTCATGTAGCCGAAGTCTGTCCAAAGCACTCCGATATCGATTGAGAACAGGTAATGTCTTAAAGGGGTATTAGCGCTCTTCTTATGCTGTCTAGCTCCAGCGCCTAGCCCATCGAGGTCAAATAACCTTCCCTCAACGAAGTCAAAGAACGACTTCTTTGTGTGAAGAACATTTGCTTGTCGGAGGGCCACAGGAAGTGGGTCATACAGTTGTTGCGACACGATGTCGCGAACTTAGACTGTATTCCTTCTGCGCTTGCGCTCTTCTTATGCTGTCTAGCTCCAGCGACTAGCCCCTCGAGGTCAAATAACCTTCACACAATGAAGTCAAAGAGCGACTTCTTTGTGTGAAGAACATTTGCTTGTCGGAGGCCCACAGGAAGTGGGTCATACAGTCGTTGCGACACGATGTCGCGAACTTAGACTGTATTCCTTCTGCGCTTGCGCTTTTCTTATGCTGTCTAGCTCCAGCGACTAGCCCCTCGAGGTCAAATAACCTTCACACAATGAAGTCAAAGAGCGACTTCTTTGTGTGAAGAACATTTGCTTGTCGGGGCTGACATAGTCGCTTGCGCTTTTCTTAATAGGTCATCTTTTACGTATATATAGAATGTATGGTAAACTGTTGTAGATTCTTTTAATTTTATTGGGTAGGTCTTACTATGCACAAGATCAATAAAGTTAAAACCTTCGGGGGAAATACCACAGATTTTTGTTCGATAAAATCTGGTGTAAAAACGCCAAGGTGAATTTGATTGCGGGGGAATTGTTGTGTGGAAATTTTATGGATTGGCAGCGTTAGTAATTGCGCTTGATCAGTGGACTAAATGGTTAATAGTTAAAAATATGGAATTAGGAGAACGAATTCCAATATTGGATCCTTATATTGGATTACTTTCTCATCGAAATCGTGGAGCCGCTTGGGGAATGTTACAAGGCCAAATTGGTTTATTTACAGTCGTAACGATTGTCGTCATAATTGGTATTATTTATTACTTTCATAAAGAAGCAAAAGGTAAACCAATGTTTCAGTCTGGTTTAATGCTACTATTAGGTGGAGCGATAGGAAACTTTATCGATCGACTTTGGAGAAATGAAGTAGTGGACTTTGTTGATGTCTTAATCCCAATCATTAATTATGATTTTCCTATTTTTAATGTTGCAGATGCAGCATTAACAATCGGTGTTGTAATTGTCATATTATTTATACTGAAAGAAGAACGAGCTGAAAAGAAAAAGGTGAAGTAATGGAAGAATTAACGTTTATTATTGAAAAAGAACTTGCAAAAGAGAGAATCGACAAAGCGATAGCATCATTTGACACAGAATGGTCGCGAACACAAATCCAAAATCTTATAAAAGATGGACATGTACTTGTGAATACAGAGGCTGCTAAATCGAACTATAAAGTGAAGGAAGGAGACGTAATTGTCGTAACTCCTCCTGAAGCAGTGCAACTTGATGTTGTTGCAGAAGATTTACATTTAGAAATTATTTATGAGGATGAAGATGTTGCAGTTGTATATAAACCACGTGGTATGGTTGTACACCCTGCTCCAGGACATGTAACTGGTACTCTTGTAAATGGTCTAATGTATCAAATAACAGATTTATCAGGAATTAATGGTGTTTTACGTCCAGGAATTGTTCACCGTATCGATAAAGATACAACTGGATTATTAATGGTAGCAAAGAATGATGTTGCGCATGTTTCGTTAGTTGATCAACTAGTAAAGAAAACAGTAACACGGAAATACACTGCAGTTGTACATGGTCGTATCCCTCATGACAAGGGAACAATTGATGCTCCTATTGGTCGAGACAAAAAAGACCGACAAAGTATGGCAGTTGTAGACAATGGAAAACATGCAGTTACGCATTTCCGTGTCTTAGAACGTTTTGATAAATTTACATTAGTTGAATGTCAGTTAGAAACTGGAAGAACGCATCAAATTCGTGTACACATGAAGTATATTGGTTATCCACTAGCAGGAGATCCAAAGTACGGTCCAAAGAAAACAATCGATTTTGATGGACAAGTTTTACATGCAGGGGTACTAGGGTTTATTCAACCCAAAACAGGTGAATATTTGGAGTTTTCATACCCACTTCCAGAGGATTTCACAAATTTATTACAGGATTTACGAAAACAATCATTGATTAAAGAAGATTAATGCTTTATACTAAGCAAAGAAAAGTAAATAGCTTCACCTTTAATAACAGTCCAGAGAGGCTGAGAAGGTACATGTGAAAGTGACTCACTATTTGTCTGCGGACTTATTTTGTGGGTGCACCCTATTTTATTACGCACATACAACCTCTTGGGCATCTCTAGCTCAAGAGGTTTTTTATTTTTTATCAATAAAAGGAGGGTACATATGGCGGAGAAAGCTAGCATTTTAGATGAACAGTCTATTAATAGGGCTTTGACAAGAATTGCACATGAAATAATTGAACGTAATAAAGGAATTGAAGAATGTATTCTAGTAGGGATAAAAACAAGAGGTGCTTTTCTAGCAAAAAGGCTTGCTAAAAAAATTGAAAGTATCGAAGGGAATGCAATAAAAACTGGAGAACTGGATATTACGTTATACAGAGATGACTTATCTTTAAAAAATGAATCGAATGAGCCACTCGTTCAACAAGTGGACATTACGCATGACGTAGCAAATAAAAAAGTTATTTTAGTAGATGATGTGTTATACACAGGAAGAACGGTCCGTGCTGCTATGGATGCAGTGATGGATTTAGGTAGACCTGCTCAAATTCAATTAGCGGTATTAATTGACAGGGGGCATCGTGAGCTTCCAATTAGAGCGGATTATGTTGGTAAAAATATTCCGACATCAAGTAGTGAAAGAATTGTTGTAAAAGTAGTAGAAACAGATGAGGTTGATGCAGTTACCATTTTTGAATAAATCTTATGGAAAAAGGTAGGAAAATCCCATGACAAATGCAGTGTTAGACGTAAACGAAAAGCCATCAGGAGGACAACTTATAACATTAAGTTTTCAACATATGTTTGCGATGTTTGGTTCCACTATTTTAGTGCCACAGCTAGTTGGGTTAAGTCCTGCAATTGCATTACTTACTAGCGGTATAGCAACGATTTTCTTTCTTTTAATCACGAAATTTCAAGTACCAGCATACTTAGGTTCATCCTTTGCATTCATTGCTCCAATTATTTTAGCAACAAATGTTAGTGGAGCCGGAAGTGCAATGATCGGTGGGATGTTTGTTGGTATTACGTACGGAATAGTTGCCCTGGTTATTTGGAAAAGCGGGTATAAATGGATTATGAAACTACTACCCCCAATTGTAGTTGGTCCCGTAATCATGGTTATTGGATTAGGACTTGCTGGAGTAGCTGTAGATATGGCGATGAATATAAAAGTAGATGGTAACTCGGTATATAGCTTTACACACTTCTCTGCTGCTCTTGTAACATTATTTACAGCGATTTTCTGCACCATTTATTTTAAAAACATTTTAAGCACTATGCCAATTTTAATCGGTTTAATAGTAGGCTATATTTACTCAGCTGCCATTGGGATTATTGATTACACAGCAGTAAAACAAGCGCAGTGGTTTGAAGTTCCTGACTTCTTAATTCCAGGAATAGATTATGATTTTGTAATAACTTCTAAGTTGTTGCTAATTATGGTTCCAATCGTAATTGTAACAATTTCAGAACATATAGGTCATCAATTAGTACTTGGTAAAGTAGTTGAACGTGATTATATAAAAGAACCAGGTTTACATCGTTCTTTACTAGGTGATGGTTTAGGAACATTTGTTAGTTCACTAATTGGTGGTCCACCTAAAACGACTTATGGTGAAAACATCGGAGTTTTGGCCATCACACGTGTATATAGTGTATATGTAATTTTAGGTGCAGCTGTCGTTGCGATAGCTATTTCATTCCTTGGAAAAGTTATGGCAGTGATCGCATCGATTCCAACAGCAGTTCTAGGTGGAGTTTCCATACTCCTATTCGGAATTATTGCATCAAGTGGTCTTCGAATGCTGGTAGAAAACAATATTGACTTCGGTAATAATCGTAATCTAGTAATTGCATCTGTAATTTTAGTAATAGGTATCGGTGGTGCGAAGTTTGTTGTATCAGAATCATTAAGTATTGAAGGAATGGCATTAGCAGCGATTATTGGGGTTATTTTAAACCTAGTGCTTCCAGGAAGAAAAGAAGAACCAATTGCAGGTATGGAACAAAAAGAATAATTAACCTTTTAAGAAGTTGAACAGAGAGTCAACAAAAGGTTCGGCTAGAAGAGTAGGGATTTTCCATAAGATCCTTTACTTGTCTATGCAAAAACGAACCTTCTCGAGACTTTTCGAGAAGGTTTTTAACTTCATTGAGACAAATTTCTGAATAAAGTTAAATCCTCCGGCGGATGTCATAGATCTTTCGAGGAATTTATCGAGCTAAATCGATAAAAATCTGAACGCAAATATGCCAACATGCATTTAATATAGGGGGATATAGATGAAAAACTTAGTATCGATGAAAGAATTATCTAAAGAACAAATTATGGATATTTTAAAACTTGCTCAAGCATTTCGTGAAGGCGAACAATCCACGTTAAAACATAACTACACAATGGCTAACTTATTTTTTGAACCGAGTACACGAACAAAAATGAGCTTTGAAATGGCCGAGAGAAAGTTACATTTAAATGTACTTCCATTTGAGGCTGGCTTTTCTAGCACTTTAAAAGGAGAAACACTATATGACACGGTGAAAGCCTTGGAATCAATTGGGGTTGATGCGGTTGTAATCAGACATGAACAAAATAACTTCTTTGATGAATTAATAGAAAAAGTAAAACCTGTCATTATTAACGGTGGAGATGGAACAGGGAATCATCCTACACAAAGTCTTCTTGATTTATTGACTATCCAACAAGAATTCGGGACGTTTGAAAATAAGGAAATAACTATAGTTGGAGATATTGCACATAGCCGAGTTGCCCGTTCAAATGCAGATGCGCTTATAAGACTTGGAGCGAAAGTTAATTTTGTATGCCCACCCGAGTGGCAAGCAGAATTTGATGCTGTCAACAATATGGATGAAATAATTGAGACAAGTGATGTAATGATGATGCTTCGTGTACAGCATGAAAGACATGATGGAAAATCATACTTTACAAATGAAAGTTATCATGCAGCGTATGGATTGACTGTAGAAAGAGAAAAAAGGATGAAGGAAAATGCAATCATTATGCATCCAGGTCCATTTAATAGAGATATTGAAATAGCGAGTGAACTAACTGAAGTAGATCGTTCAAGAATCTTTAAGCAAATAGAAAATGGTGTTTTCATTCGGATGGCAGTCATTGAAATGATTTTGAAAGGGAGAGAATAGGATGACAAAAATTATTCAAAACGTTCAAATAGTTAACAATGAAGGAAATTTAGAAAACACTTCAGTTGTGATAGAAAACGGAGTAATCACTAAAATTGGGACGAATGAAACTATAAATGATGCACAAGTAATCGATGGTAAAGGTATGTTACTTTCTCCTGGTTTCATCGATGTACATGTTCACTTACGTGAGCCAGGTGGCGAGCACAAGGAGACGATTGAAAGTGGAACGAAAGCAGCAGCTAAAGGTGGATATACAACCATCTGTGCAATGCCAAATACGAGACCCGTACCAGATACAGTTGAAAACTTCACCCATGTTTTAGACTTAATAGAGAAAAATGCACTTGTGCGAGTGTTGCCGTATGCATCTATCACTATTCGCCAAGCTGGAAAAGAAAGAACAGATATTGAAGCATTGAAAAAGCTAGGAGCATTTGCTTTAACAGATGATGGAGTAGGCGTGCAAGCAGCTGGCACAATGCTAGAAGCGATGGAGGAAGCAGCAAATTTTCAAATTCCTGTGGTAGCTCACTGTGAAGATAACTCACTTATATACGGTGGAGTTATGCACAAAGGAAAACGAAATGAAGAACTTGGACTAAAAGGGATCCCTTCCGTTTCAGAATCAGTACATATAGCCCGGGATATTTTACTCGCTGAAGCAGCGGGGGCACATTATCATGTTTGTCACGTTAGTACGAAAGAATCTGTCCGTGTAATTAGAGATGCTAAAAAAGCTGGAGTAAAAGTGACAGCAGAAGTAAGTCCTCATCATTTATTGCTTAACGAGGATGATATTCCATCGAATAATGCCGTTTGGAAGATGAATCCACCATTAAGAGGGAAAGAAGATATGCTTGCACTTCGGTCTGGATTGCTCGACGGCACGCTAGATTTTATTGCAACAGATCATGCTCCTCATACAGAAGAAGAAAAAGCAACTGGATTCGAAAAAGCACCATTTGGAATTGTCGGACTAGAAACAGCATTTCCTCTCTTGTATACACATTTTGTGAAAACTGGTGAGTGGACTTTGAAACAGTTATTAGATTACTTAACGATAAAGCCTGCTGAGGTTTTTGGATTTGAGTTTGGAAAACTAGAAGAGGGGGCACCTGCTGATTTAGTTTTGATTGACTTAGAAAAAGAACAAGCGATTGATAAAGAAGCATTTTTATCAAAAGGTAAAAATACACCATTTGACGGTTGGGCTTGTAATGGATGGCCTCAAGTAACTATTTTCAACGGAGAAATCGTATGGCAGGAGGAGAACGCATGAAAACAAGATATTTAATATTAGAAGACGGCACTGTATTTAAAGGAAATGCATTTGGAAGTGAGGAAGGGACAATTGGTGAGGTAATATTTACAACGGCTATGACCGGTTATCAGGAATCTATTTCCGACCCTTCCAACTGTGGTCAAATATTAACGTTTACTTACCCAATGGTTGGTAATTATGGTGTCAACCCTGATGATTTTGAAGCTATTGAGATTGGACTTTCTGGTGTAGTTGTTAGAGAGCTTGCAGAACAACCATCTAATTTTAGAAGTGCTGGCTCATTAAGTGAATTTTTAGCAGCAAAAAATGTTCCAGGAATTGAAGGAATCGATACAAGAAAGTTAACCCGTATTATTCGTAAACACGGGTCCTTAAAAGGGCAGCTAACAAAAGCTGGAGAAGAAGTTAAGGTAGAAGAAATAGTTCAGACATTGAAATCTACTGAAATACCAAGAAATGTTGTAGAACAGGTTTCCATAACACGTCCATATCCAAGTCCAGGACGCGGAAAAAGAGTAGTATTAGTAGATTTTGGTATGAAGCACGGTATTTTAAGAGAATTAAACAAACGCGATTGCGACATTATAGTTGTGCCATATAACACTTCCGCAAAAGAAATCTTAGGTATGTATCCAGATGGTGTAATGCTTTCAAATGGACCTGGAGATCCAACCGATATTCCAGAGGCTATCGAAATGGTGAAAGGAATTATTGGAAACGTTCCGATTTTCGGAGTATGTCTTGGTCATCAGCTTATTTCTCTAGCAAGTGGAGCAACATCATTTAAATTAAAATTTGGACATCGTGGAGGGAATCATCCGGTAAAAGATTTAACTACTGGAAGAACAGAGTTAACTTCTCAGAACCATGGTTATGCAATTGATGCAGACTCAATTGCAAATACAGATTTAGAAATTACACATGTTGCATTGAATGACGGTACGGTTGAGGGTGTAAGACATAAAAAGTTCCCAGTGTTCTGTGTACAGTTCCATCCTGAAGGATCTTCGGGACCTGAAGATTCTACTCATCTATTTGATCAGTTTATCGAATTAATGAATGCTAGAGACAAAAAGGAGAATTCAAATGCCTAAACGTAAAGATATAGAAACAATTTTAGTTATCGGATCTGGTCCAATTGTAATCGGTCAAGCAGCTGAGTTTGACTATGCTGGAACGCAAGCGTGTATGTCATTAAAAGAGGAAGGATATAAAGTAATCCTTGTAAATTCTAATCCAGCGACAATTATGACTGACACAGAAATAGCAGATAAAGTATATATCGAACCAATCACTCTACCTTTTGTAAGCAAAATTATTCGTAAGGAGCGTCCTGACGCAATACTTCCAACACTAGGTGGTCAAACTGGTCTGAATATGGCCATTCAGCTGGATGAATCAGGTATTTTGGATGAACTAGGTATTGAAATTCTAGGTACAAAACTGGAGGCAATCCATAAAGCGGAAGATCGTGATTTATTCCGTACATTGATGAATGAATTAAATGAACCAGTTCCAGAAAGTGATATCATTCATAATTTAGAGGAAGCAAAAGCATTTGTTGAAAGAATTGGCTACCCTGTAATCGTGCGCCCGGCATTCACCCTAGGAGGAACAGGTGGTGGAATCTGTCATAATGATGCAGACTTATTGGAAATCGTAACAAGCGGATTAAAATATAGCCCAGTAACGCAGTGTCTTCTTGAGAAATCCATTGCTGGATATAAAGAAATAGAGTATGAGGTAATGCGTGACTCTGCGGATAATGCAATTGTTGTATGTAATATGGAAAACGTAGATGCAGTTGGAATTCATACAGGGGACTCTATCGTAGTTGCACCAACTCAAACATTATCAGATCGTGAAAACCAAATGCTACGAAATGTATCGCTAAAAATTATTCGTGCATTAAAAATTGAAGGTGGATGTAATGTTCAGCTAGCACTTGATCCACATAGCTTTAACTACTACATTATTGAAGTTAACCCACGTGTTAGTCGTTCTTCAGCGCTTGCATCAAAAGCAACTGGTTACCCAATAGCAAAACTAGCTGCAAAAATAGCTGTCGGATTAACATTGGATGAAATGATGAATCCTGTAACAGAAAAAACATACGCTTGCTTCGAACCTGCTCTCGATTATATTGTTGCTAAAATTCCTAGATGGCCATTCGATAAGTTCGAATCTGCAAAACGTAATCTTGGAACACAGATGAAAGCAACTGGTGAAGTAATGTCACTTGGTCGTACGTTTGAAGAAGCAATTTTAAAATCAGTTCGTTCTCTTGAAACTGGACACTTCCATTTAGAAATGAAAAACAGTGAATCCATTACAGACGAGTGGATGAAAAAACGTATTCGACGTGCAGGTGATGAGCGTTTGTTCTTCATCGGAGAAGCGTTGCGTAGAGGCGTATCGGTAGAGCAAATCCATGAGTGGAGCCAAATCGATATGTTTTTCTTAAACAAACTACAAAACATTGTGCAATATGAGAAGGTTATTCAAGAAAATCCTTTCAATCAAGAAGTATTATACAAAGCAAAACGTATGGGATTTGCTGATAAAACAATCGCAAAATATTGGGATGTAAAAGAAATAGAAGTGTATGACTTCAAAAAAGAACATGGAATTGTACCAGTATACAAAATGGTTGATACTTGTGCAGGAGAATTTGAATCGGAAACACCTTACTTCTATGGCACATATGAAGAAGAAAACGAATCCATCCGTTCGGAAAAAGAAAGTGTCATTGTATTAGGTTCTGGTCCGATACGTATTGGGCAAGGGGTAGAGTTTGACTACGCAACTGTACATTCTGTATGGGCAATTAAAGAAGCAGGATATGAAGCGATCATTATTAATAATAATCCGGAAACAGTTTCAACTGACTTCTCTATCTCAGACAAATTATACTTCGAACCATTAACAATAGAAGATGTAATGCATATCGTGGACCTAGAGCAACCAAAAGGAGTTGTTGTTCAATTCGGAGGACAAACAGCTATCAACCTAGCTGATGCATTAGAAGAAAGAGGAGTTAAAATTCTAGGTACTACACTAGAGGATATTGATCGAGCGGAAAACCGTAATAAGTTTGAAGCTGCCCTGCACGAAATCGGAATTCCACAACCATTAGGAAAAACTGCAGTTTCTGTAGAGGAAGCGATTGTAATCGCAAATGAAATTGGTTATCCAGTATTAGTAAGACCTTCCTATGTGCTTGGTGGTCGTGCGATGCAAATCGTATATAACGAAGATGAAATCAAACATTATATGGAAAATGCGGTAGAAGCAAGTCCAGAAAAACCAGTGTTAATCGACCGTTATTTAACTGGAACAGAAGTCGAAGTTGATGCAATCTGTGACGGGGAAAATGTACTCATTCCGGGAATCATGGAACATATTGAACGAGCAGGAGTTCACTCTGGTGACTCAATCGCTGTGTATCCACCGCAAAAACTATCACAAAAACATATCGATACACTGGTAGATTACACAACTCGTCTTGCTAAAGGATTAAATATTGTAGGGTTAATGAACATTCAATACGTCATTTCAAAAGATGAAGTATATGTGATTGAAGTAAATCCACGTTCAAGTCGTACAGTACCTTTCTTAAGTAAGATTACATCAATTCCAATGGCAAACATTGCGACAAAAGCAATATTAGGTCAATCCATTGTAAAACAAGGATACAAACCAGGGCTTGCTCCAAATAGCCCAGGAGTATACGTAAAGGTACCGGTATTTAGTTTTGCAAAACTTCGCCGAGTGGATATTACACTTGGACCAGAGATGAAATCGACCGGGGAGGTAATGGGGAAAGACATTACCTTAGAAAAAGCTTTATATAAAGGTTTAGTAGCAGCTGGAATGGAAATTAAAGATCATGGCTCTGTCCTAATGACCATCTCAGATAAAGATAAAGAAGAAGCTACTGAGATTGCAAAAAGATTTTATAATATAGGCTTCCGTATTATAGCAACAGAAGGAACAGCAGATATAATCCAAAAAGCGGGCATTCCAGTTGATATTGTAGATAAAATTGGCTCAAAAGGCACAACAATTCTAGATGTCATTCAAAAAGGAAATGCACAGTTTGTTATTAATACTCTAACTAAAGGCATGCAACCAGAACGAGATGGCTTCCGCATTAGACGTGAATCAGTAGAAAATGGTATACCGTGTTTAACTTCTTTAGATACAGCAGAAGCAATGTTGAGAGTAATTGAGTCTATGACATTCTCTACAGAAATAATGCAGAAACAGGAGGTTCGAGCATGATCAGACAAGAACAAATGCAAGTCGTAAACCAAAGACAAATTGCGACGAACATTTTTGAACTAACATTAAGTGGACAGCTCGCATTAGAAATGAATCAGCCAGGTCAATTTGTCCATATACGTGTGTCTGATCAAATGGAACCTTTGCTTAGAAGACCAATCAGTATATCTTCTATTAACAAAGAAACATTAGAATTTACAATGATTTACCGCGCCGATGGAAGAGGGACTATCCTTCTTTCTGAAAAAAGACAAGGGGACCAGGTTGATGTACTTGGACCTCTTGGAAATGGTTTTTCAATTGATAAAATACAAGCGGGTCAAAAAGCTTTACTTGTAGGAGGTGGAATTGGAGTGCCTCCACTTTATGAGCTGTCGAAAAGATTGGTTGATAAAGGAGTACAGCCAATTCATGTGCTAGGTTTCCAAACAAAAGATGTAGTCTTCTATGAGAAACAATTTACGGAACTCGGTGAAACATTTATCGTAACAGCTGATGGTAGCTTTGGTCATGCAGGATTTGTTACAAATGTGCTTGAAACATTAGAGGATGATTTTTCAGTGTATTATAGCTGTGGTCCAACGCCTATGCTTGCTGCGATTGAGAAAATGTATCCAGAAAAAGAAGGATATCTATCATTTGAACAAAGAATGGGTTGTGGCATAGGTGCATGCTTTGCGTGTGTGTGCGAAACTACAGAAAAAACAGATGCTGATTATGTGAAAGTTTGTTCAGATGGACCAGTGTTTGAGTCAGGAGTGATTCGAGTATGAATAGATTAGCAGTCGAATTACCAGGCCTTTCCTTGAAAAATCCGATAATGCCAGCTTCGGGTTGCTTTGGATTTGGAAAAGAATATGCGCAGTTATATGATCTTTCTAAGCTTGGAGCAATTATGATTAAAGCAACTACACCAGAAACGAGATTAGGAAATCCAACTCCTCGTGTAGCTGAAACACCTGCTGGAATGTTAAATGCAATTGGCTTACAAAATCCAGGCTTAACGAAAGTAATGGAAAATGAACTCCCTTGGCTAGAGCAATATGATGTGCCTATTATCGCAAATGTAGCAGGTTATATTACAGAAGATTATGTTACAGTTGCAGAAGCAATCTCCAAAGCACCAAATGTTCATGCACTGGAACTTAATATCTCCTGTCCGAATGTAAAACAAGGTGGTATTACATTTGGGACAGATCCGAAAGTGGCGGAAGAATTAACGAAAGCAGTGAAAGCAGTATCTTCCGTTCCGGTATATGTAAAGCTTTCACCTAATGTTACAAATGTAAATGACATTGCAAAAGCAGTGGAAGCAGGTGGAGCAGACGGAATAACGATGATTAATACGCTGCTCGGGATGCGATTAGATACTAAAACAGGAAGACCTGTAATAGCAAATGTAACTGGAGGATTATCAGGGCCAGCAATTAAACCTGTAGCACTTCGAATGGTATATGATGTAGCAAAGCAAGTATCTATTCCGATTATTGGTATGGGTGGAATTGCTACTATTGAAGATGTCATTGACTTCTTAAGTGCAGGGGCTAGTGCTGTTGCAGTAGGTACAGCAAACTTTGTAGATCCTTTTGTTTGCCCGACTCTAATTGACCAGCTCCCAAATAAATTAGATGAATTAGGTTTTAATACGGTATCTGAACTAGTTGGAAGGAGTCATCGTTTATGAAAAACAGTCCGATAATTGCATTAGATTTTGCTACTGCAGAAGATGTATATCAATTCTTGTCTCCTTTTGAACAGACACTATTTGTTAAAGTAGGCATGGAGCTATATTTACAAGAAGGCCCTTCCATTGTTTATAAGTTAAAAGAAATGGGTCATGATGTTTTTCTAGATTTAAAATTGCATGATATCCCAAACACTGTAGGACAAGCGATGAAAGGACTTGCTCGACTTGGAGCAGACCTCGTTAATATCCATGCGGCTGGTGGAGAAGCGATGATGAGTGCGGCAAGAGAGGGGTTAGAAGCAGGTACAGCTGCTGGAAATAGAAGACCTTCTATTATTGCAGTAACGCAACTCACATCAACTTCTGAGAAGCAAATGCAAGAGGAACAACTCATTCAAGCGACAATTGATGAGTCTGTTGTTCACTATGCAAAACTAGCAAAACAAGCAAATCTCGACGGTGTCGTTTGTTCCGTTTTAGAAGCAAAAAAAATTGCAGAAGCTTGCGGCAATGACTTCTTACGTGTGACACCAGGAATTCGTTTAGCAGAAGGAGACACACACGATCAAGTTCGTGTTGCTACTCCCTCAAATGCAAGAGTACTTGGCTCATCTCACATTGTAGTAGGCCGTGCAATCACAAAAGCAGAAAATCCAGTATTCGCGTATGAAAAAGTATTAAACATGTGGGAGGAAAACGCATGACATTAGAAAATAAAATCGCAAAAGCATTACTTCAAGTAGGAGCTGTAGAGCTAAAGCCAAATGACCTTTTCACATGGGCTTCCGGTATTAAATCTCCAATCTACTGTGATAACCGCATTACGATGTCTTCTCCTAAAATCCGAAAAGAAATTGCAAAAGGGTTAGCAGAAGCAATTGAAAAAAACTTTCTAGGAACAGAAGCGGTAGCTGGGACAGCAACAGCTGGAATTCCACATGCCGCATGGGTTAGCGACGTATTAGAACTACCAATGATGTACGTTCGTTCGAAAGCCAAAGAGCATGGTCGTGGCAATCAAATTGAAGGTAAAGTTGTGCCTGGACAAAAAGTAGTTGTAATTGAAGATCTAATATCTACAGGTGGAAGCAGCTTAGTTGCAGTGGAAGCACTGCAAAAAGAAGGCTTGGATGTTCTAGGAGTTGTGAGTATTTTTACATACGGTCTTCCTAAAGCAGAGGAAGCATTCAAAGAAGCAGGAATAACCTTCGTAAGTTTAACAAATTATGATGCACTCGTGTATGCAGCAAAGGAAGCTGGAACAATCGCAGAAGAAGATTTACCACTGCTGACTAAGTGGCATAGTGATTTGAAGCAAGGCTTGTTGAAATAATCAAAAAGGAGTTGTCCGATAAGGGACAACTCCTTTTTTGTCTGGAATAAAATTGTTTGCGACAAATTTCCATTATCCCAACTACATATGCTGATTTTCCAACAATATATGAATATATCTCAACTAAAGCGATGATTTTTCCTACTAATATTAAAAGCATACTTTAAAATGTAAAGTATTTTTTCATTAAGAATGATGATAGTTTCTACCTGATGTTCCAACTTTGAACGAAATTGCAGGAACAAAAATTGATCGTATGTTAAGTAGAGGAATAGGTGCTCCAGCAGGTCTAGATGAAGAAATAGCCAAAAAACTAGCAGATGCAATTTCAAAAGCAGCTCAAGATCCAGAGCATATCAAGCGTATTGATGACTTAGGTATGGAAGTAAACACGACAACTGGAGAAGAATATTTAGAAAGCTTAAAACAACAAGAGAAAAGTATAAGCGACATGAAGTCCGTATTTGGCTGGTAAAGGTATTATTAAATGTGACTAATAAAGGAGTTGCCTTTAGTTTGAAAGGCAGCTCCTTTATATATTATTTTATCTTTAGTTTAGACTAACAATATGTAAACCTTGATTTTTCAAATGCTCAATTATTCTTGGTAATGCTTCTATAACTGCCTGTGATTCGTGAAGTAAGATTATTGACCCTGAGGTTTTAGAATTGACAACATAATTAACAATTTCGTTTGCATTTTGACTTTTCCAATCTTCCGTATCAGCATTCCAAAGTACCATCTTGGTGTTCGTTTTATCCATTAATTCTATTGTAATTTCATTTTTAGAGCCGTATGGTGGTCTAAAAAGAGTTATTTTCTCCTGAGTTATATTTTCAATTAATTTGTTTGTATGTAAGAGTTCGTATTCCTGTTGTTCTACAGATAGATTAGTAAAATTGTGATGATGCATAGAATGGCTTCCAATAGAATACCCATTGGATTTGACATATTGAATAGAATCGTGATGCTTCTCTACATTTTTTCCAATAAAAAAGAATGTTCCACCAACATCATGTTCCTTTAGAATATCTGTAATTTCTTTAGTGAATTTGGAAGGGCCATCATCAAAAGTCAGGGCAACATTTCCTTCCTGAATGCTAAAGTTAACGTTCTCACTTAGTTCTACTAAAGGCAGGACCGATTCTTGTTCGGGAATATTAGTTTTTTGAAAAGAGTCGGTTTTTCCTTTCAAACTAGCGATAGGTATTTCTATTTCTTGCGTTTTATTTTTTTTAAGTTCTTTACTATTTTCATTCGTTTCTGCCATAGATAAGAGTGAATTTGCCACAAGAACGATCGTCAATACACTCATAAAGACTAAGGATACCCAGGCAAAACTTTGCAAAGATTTTTTATGTTTCTTTTTTTCAGGTTCAATAGATAAAGAATTGGCAATCGACGGTAAAAGAATCTGGCTATTTACTTCGTCAGTTTTAATAGCTTTTAATCCTTTTACGTATGCTTCTGAACAAGCAAAATAGATTTTTTCACTTTGATCTAGGAAAGTCCTTGTTAAATAACTAATATATTGATTTTTAGTTGAATCCCATGAGCTATAAAAGGATAGTCTGTATTTATGATGTTCACCAAACACAGTCAATGCCTTCAGATTCTCAGCTGTAAAATCATCAATTTTCCAAAGTAATTCTACATCTTTTTCAGTTGTAAATTTAATATGCAAAAATGATTGATCTGATTCTATATTGATTGATATTAATTCTACTAATTTTACTAGATAGACTGACATAAGTTGTCTCCTTTCTCTACTAGTGAATGGAGAGTTCCTTTTTTAATCTTTGTTAGTTACTTTAGTAGTGAATGAAAAAGACATTCTCTCAGTAAAATCATTGATTGTTTTCATTAATTCAGTTTTTTCCTCTAGTACTTGTGTATATTGTTCAATGGATTTTTGATTTTCAACTTCCAATTCTCTTATTCTCTCTTCCAGCTCTCTAATGGATAGCATGTTTTGATACTGATTATTGGAGGACTCTTCTTTAAGCATGTTGTATTTATTGATCTCTTTCTCAAGTTGAATTGAAATATTGTCAAAATCACTGCTTGAAGTGCTTTGATACTCCTTATAATCCTCTAGGAGCTGATCATAGCTCATTTGTTTGTTTGTAAGATTACTTTCAAGTGTACGTATTTCTTTATTTTTGTCTTGAACAAGTTGTTCTTTCTTTACCAAATCATGCTTTAAACGACTATTTGATTCATTTGCAGTTTGTAATTGTTCTTCGAGTCCTTCATTTTTATAAAACATCAATTGGCGATCATTTAGTAGGTTCTCTAACGAAACAATTAAATCTAAAGATAACTTATCTTGGTTATCTTTTGATAATATGTACTTTTTACTAGGCTGTTCTGGAGGAAAGGAATCCTCCATATTACTATACTCTTCTATTAGCTGAATAGAGACTTCTTCTTTTCCTTTTTGTTCTGTTTCGGGAAAATGATTTTGATTTGTAAGAACTCCCTTCAACCAACCCATTGACTTATTTTTGTTATCACTTGACATAATTTCAACCCCTAATAATTTTTTAATAATATTGCAAAAAAATAATTCTTCGTAAAAAATGATACAAAGGTAATTGGTTAAAAATAATAAAAATACATTCAAAACTACTTATGTCCTAATTCTATTGTATGATTCCATAGAATAATGTCAACATAATATGGTAACTTTATAGAATATTGTAAAGAATGTACTGAAAAGAAGTTTAATAACTGTCGAAAAATTTTCAAATTAAATTAATATAAGTTAATTGACATAGGAACAATATCATAAATTGACAGATATATTTTGGAAAATGTGGTATATTTAACGTTATTATAAGATTTCAGAAAAATAAACAGGGGGAATTTTATGTCATCTTCAAAAGTTTTAAAGTGGGTCACCGGTGGCCTTGAAGCAATTTTAGGAATTCCTATTCTAGGGGCAACAATTGTACTCTCATTTTTATGGATACCATTATTTGTGATGTTAATCCTACATATTATTACTCTAGTAATTACTAATAAGGAAGGAGGGTCTACTACTGGCAGCATATTGGGAATAGTTACATCCTGTATCGCGTGGATTCCCTTTGTTGGAATGATCATGCATATACTTACAGCTATTTTCTTAATGATTGACGCATCAAAATCAGATAATAAAGAAAACCAATTTGTGTGACTTTACAAGTGAAAAGGCGTCCATCAACATGATAGACGCCTTTTTGCAATTTTAAATTTGTTTGTCTTCTAATAGCTTCGTACAAATAAACCTTCTGTTTCCGACCATTCACAATAAGCAATTTTCTTGATATCAGTAAACCCTTGTTCAGAAAGCTTTGTTAATAACCACTTTTTATCTTTACCTATATAAGTTAAGATATCCTCTTTTACTACACCCTCATCTATTAGGAGCACTGTTGGATCTTGATCAGTTGCCTTTGTTGGAAAATCTCCGTTTTTTATTGGCTCATATTGAATGTATTTATTAATAGTTAAATCGCCTCCAGGTTCTAAAAACAAATCCTTTACTTCGCGGAGAGAAAACACACCTTGTTTTCTTAAGGCAGACCGTAATTGTTCCATCTCTAAATGATTTTTATTAAACTTCTTCATATCAAGCTTACCATCACTGATGAGCTTAACAGGTTCTCCTTTTAATAGAACTCGAATAGGGTCCCATTTTTTAGTCGCTTTTTCAATTAAAAATATTAATAGTGCCCAGGTTGTTATAGCCAAAAGGAAATGAGAAATTTTCACTTTTTCGTCAAAAATACTTTCTTCAAGAATTCCTCCTAATACAAGTGTATATATGACATCATATGGAGTTAGCTGAGCTAGCTCTTTCTTACCTAGAATGCGGATTACAGTCATCAACGCTAAAAGACCAACAACTATTTTGATAACTATATCAAGGTACATACTTGTACACCTCCGTGAAGCAATGTTACAAGAATATACCCCTTATTAGTTATTTTAAGCATTCTTTAGTTTCATCCGATGAATTCTCATAGTATAATGAATTGTCATTACACATATAATCTTATGTTTTACCATCTGAAAATGCTGAAAAGAGCACGATTAACGATGATATTTAGAAGGCGAGTGTTATAACTATGAAAACAATGACAGTAAAAGATATTGTCCACAGGTTTTCGTTTGAGGTGTTAAGTGGACATGGTCACTTAAACCGCGTATTAAAGCAATCTAAAGTGCGACGTCCTGGTCTTGAATTTATGGATAAATTTGATTTTATAGCGACAGATCATGTACAAATATTGGGGAAAAATGAAATAAACTATTTACATACTCTTTCTGAAAACGAATCAAAGCTACGCATAGGGAATATTGTACGTTATGATCCACCATGTATCGTTATAACATCCAATCAAGAGGAGCCACCTGGTTTAATCTCCTATTGTGTGGAGGAGAAAATTCCTGTATTACGCACTGCTGACTCTACAAGTGAAGTCAGTGAGAAAATTGATGCTTTTGTCATTAAATCGATGGCACCCGAAATAGCTATCCATGGTGTATGTGTCAACGTTTCGGGAATGGGTATTTTACTACGTGGTAAATCAGGGGTCGGAAAGAGCGAAACTGCCCATACGTTGATTGGTAGAGGTCATCGTCTAGTAGCAGACGATATTGTCGTATTGAAAAAGTTAAGTCCTCAAACCCTATTAGGATCACATAATGAAAAGAACAAGGAATTTTTGGCGTTACGCAGTATCGGATTACTAAATGTTGTTCGTCTTTATGGAAGAAAGGCGTTTCAAGAAGAAACAAGGATTGCACTTGATATTGAATTAACAAAGTGGGAGCATAATGCGCTGAATAATGAGTTAGAGCTGGAGACGAAGTTTATTGATTACATGGGGGTTCAAATCCCGCATATTCAAATTCAGCTACAGCCTGGACGTGATGTTGCTGGTTTAATTGAAGCAGCAGCAAATAACTGGTATTTAAAACAACAAGGGTATAGTGCTGCAGAAGAGTTTGTAAAACGACTCGAGAAAGATTTTGATGAACCAAAGTCAAATTAATTTAAAACCATTCTTATCTCCACTTTTACCTGGTGGGGGAGGAATGGTTTTATTAATTTAACACCTCGTTTACAATATATTTGTATAATAAAAGGGTCTTCTTTTTGAATTTTCACATAAATAATTCTAGACATGTAAGAAAACCTAACATATACTTATTAATCATATCATTCGATGTGAAGAAAAATGAATGGGGGAATTGAATGTCTAAGAAAAGAGTAGGGCTATCAGATGTACTAGAGGTTATACCTAAAGTGTTGCAAATTTTTTTGAATTTCTGTTTAGTGCTTTTGGCGCTAATATTATCATTCCTCCTCATCAAAGAGCTCACTATCTTTGTAAAGATGTTGATGGTGGAAGGGAGCAATGACTACAAGCAATTCCTCGCAAATATCCTCATTTTCTTTTTGTATTTTGAATTTATAACAATGATTGTAAAATATTTTAAAGAAGACTACCATTTTCCGCTACGTTATTTTTTGTATGTTGGAATTACCGCTATGATTCGACTCATTATTGTAGAGCATGACCACCCTATAGACACATTACTGTATTCATTAGTTATTTTAATATTAATAATCGGATATTTTATTATGAATGTTACTCCTTTAGAAAGACCGAATCGTCACTGGTTTTTTAAGAATACGGAGGAAATAAAAAGAGGCACCCTCCCTAGTTGAGGATGCCTCATTCTGTTAAAAAACGCTTGAATTCTTCGTTTCTGTAAATCGTTGGATTGTTGATAATTTCTTATACTTTATTTAATCCACCGTAACAGAAAGCTCTTTTACATGTAATGAAGGTGAACCATATCCGCCTGGAAGGAAGTGGAGGTCGGTTCCAATTTCTTCTATCCCCTTTATTAAATCAAAGAAATTACCTGCAATAGTCATTTGTTTGACAGCAGATGATATTTTTCCATCTTTAATATGAAAACCAGTTGCTGCTACGGAGAAATCTCCTGAAATTACATTTGTCCCTGAGTGAAGCCCTGACAAACCTGTTATCAAAACACCTTCTGCAAGGGAAGATATAAGGTCTTCCTTTGCTCTTTCTCCGGGTGCAATATACATGTTCAAAGGGGCAACGGTCAGGGTGCTTTTGTAAGATGGTTTATGAGCATGCCCGGTTGTTTCGCTTCCTTCCATTTTAGCGGTTTTACGGTTATGCAGAAGAGTCTCGAGTATTCCATTTGAAACAATGGTGCGTCTTTTGGTCGCCACTCCTTCTCCATCAAAATTTGAGCCTGCTACTGCTTCTGGATGGAAAGGGTCATCAAGTAATGTGAATAAATCGTTTGCGACCTTTTGTCCAACTTTGCCTTTTAAAAGTGATTGGTCCTTTTGCGTGTTTTCTGCCGAGAAAATCGGTGAATATGTGGCAAGTAGTGACCCTGCTGCATCGTTTCGCAAAATAATTGGGTATTTACCTGCAGGAATTGATTTCTCGCCAAGATTAGATAGAGCTTCCTCAGCTACCATTTTTGCGATGTCATCAGCATTCAAAGCGTGGAAATCTCGAGTCATTTTAATGTAACTACCTGTCTTCATTTCTTCACCATCTTTTGCAACAGCAGAAATGAAAATGATGAGTCCGTTCTTTTTTTCGTTCAATGAGAGGCCTTTACTGTTTGTTAACAATCTCTCTCCAGAAAAGTCTTGCAAAATACAATAGTTTAACGTGATGATTCTAGGATCGTATGCCAATACTTTCTTTTCAATTGATTTGATAAAATCAATTTTGTCAGGAATTTGGACTAATGCTAGCTCTTCACTATAGAAATTATGGCCAGCATATTCATTACTACCTTCAAAAATATCTGTACCATCATTATCGTCCAGTACTTCGGCATTTTCTTTCGCTCTTTCTATTAAAAATAGAATAGAGTTTTCATCCACTTTTTCTGTATACGCGTACCCCATTTTCCCGTTATATAGACCTCGTAGACCAAATCCTGCGTCTTCCGAAGTTTCATAGCTATCAATTTCTCCCTCAAAAATCATGCATTGGAAGGATTCAGATCGTTCATAATATACTTCAGCTTCGGTGAAACCAACGTTTTTTGCTTTATTAAGAAGTTCTTCTTGAAATTCAGTAATATTCATTTTTCTAAACTCCCTTCGTACCACCAACTGTTATTTCACTGACACGTATCATTGGCTGCCCGACATTAACAGGAAGGCTTCCGCTTGTTGCACCGCACATTCCTGCACCATGGGCAAGATTATTTCCAACACGATCTACAAGCTGTAATGTTTTAGCGCCATTACCAATGAGTGTTGCACCTCGAACCGGACGATCTATTTTCCCGTTTTTCACAAGGTACGCCTCCATAACTGCGAAATTATAATCACCTGTTGCAGGATTTACTTGACCTCCACCCATGTATTTTGTGTAAAGTCCATACTCAGTGGTAGCTATAATTTCCTCAGGTGTTGAAGTACCAGGTGCAATATACGTATTAGTCATTCTAGAAGTTGGATTGAAACGATAAGATTCACGACGAGAAGAACCAGTTGCTTCTGATTTCATACGGCGTGCATTAAACTTGTCAATTAAATAGCCCTTTAATATACCATTTTCAATCAATACATTTTTGCGTGTTTTTTCACCTTCATCATCTATATTGAGAGATCCCCATTCGTTTGGTAGGGTACCATCATCTATATAAGTCACGATATCTGGTGCAACCTTCTCGCCTATACGGTTAGCAAAAACTGAATTATTCTTTGCTACAGAAGTCGCTTCCAATCCGTGTCCACATGCTTCATGGAAGATAACCCCTCCAAACTCATTGTCAATAATTACCGGAAATTTACCACTTGGACATTCATCCGCTCCAAGCATAGTTACAGCGATTCGTGCAGCTTCACCTGCATAATGTTCAAGATTAAGATTTTCGATAAATTCAAACCCTGCATGCGCACCTGGCCCATAAAAGCCGGTCTGCATTTCTACTCCGTCAGTAGCAGTAGCCTGAATAGATAGTCTACTGTGAACTCGGGTATCTTCAACAAATTTACCTTCCGAATTTGCAATCAGTACATTTTGTTCCTCATCGAAATAGCGAAGACCAACTTGTTGAATGCGTTCATCATAATTTCTAGCGATTTCATTTGCTTTCCGAATGATTGCGACCTTCCTTGCATGTTCAACCGTTTGTGGCATTTGTGCAATTTGGTGAATCGGATTATACAGCTCTCTTTGTAGCGGGTGAATAATTCCGTGGGATCCCCCTTTTATGGCATGTGCTGCACGCTTTGCAGCTAATAGCAAACCTTCTTCCGTAAAGTCAGTCGTATAGGTATAGATACTTTGAAAACCTGAAAATATTCGGATACCTACTCCAAAATCACGACCGGAAATACTTTTCTCTATCTTTCCACTTTGCATTTCCATTCTGTTCACATACTTATCTTCAATGAAAACTTCCGAAAAATCACCGCCCGTCGATAGAGCAGCTTCCAATACATTTTCTATAACTGATTGTTTTATCAATTTTCTATCCCCCTTCTACTTTGGATTATAGCGTATGATTTTTGTAAATACACTTATAAATTTGATAATTTAGTATTTTTTGTGATTTCTGATAAAAAAATAGTAAATCATTGCGAGCACAATTAATGTATGAAACGTAGCCGAGAATATTCTTATTTTCATTATTTCTTTTAATGTTTGATCATTGACGCTTGGGGTGTGTATATAACGATCAACTTATCGAGTTATTTAGTGGTTATGTATCCTGTCCAAAACCTCCTGTAGTAGTGGCGAAATAAATGAAGAGAGTGGGATTCCCACTCTCTTACATCAGTAATTATTATTCATCAAGTAATTAAATTTTTTTCAAAATAAATCAAGAGAAGGGGATAGCTTTAATTTATTAAATATATCTTTCTTTTCATTCTAAGTCGCTTTGGGGCAGGCAAAAAAAACTCATTTTACTTATAACGGAGATTCCGCTTCATAAGTAAATGAGTTATTACGGGCTAATGTTAAATTATGAATTAATAGAAATAATGTTTATGGATAGTTTGTGAGCAGAATGTATATCACTCAATTACTTCAAACCAAAGTTTTGATTTATCTTCGGGGTCCCCATTGTAATTAATGGTTAATTCTTCCCCGTTATTAATATCATCTATGGCATAAAAGTCAATGGATAGACTTTTTTTATTATTAACAAATCTTACATTAGGAGTATAGGAATGATTAAAAAGTGCTCCATATCCAAGTGCGATTGCAGTACGTTTACCCCAATGGAAGCAGTAATTTAAAAGTATGGTTTTCTTCATATATTTCCATTCTTTTCTAGGTGAAACTATAACAGGTGATACCTCGATAAGTTCATCCTTTTTAATGTCACGTGTAGCAAATAATCCTTTTCCATACTTCCCCGTTTCTTTAATACAAAAGGGTCCCACTGTGAAAACTCCTTTCTGTAATATTAAAAGTGTATCAAAACTATATAAATATTATTTATTTAAGATTCTTTAATTGCTCTTTTAAATAATTATTTCGGTCACGAATAAATTGAAAAATGATTTTTGGCTCATTATCAAAAATCTCAATCTTATTATTTTTATAAGGATCTAGAAGGAGGTTGGGACGGACTAATTGATGTAAATCTAGTACTTTATTTTCCATGTACTTAACCGTAAACTTAGTTTCCAAGATTTCTTCTAATACTTCTTTATAAAGCCTTCGAAATTCCGGTAATTGGATGAGAAGATATAATAGATGATTTCCTTTTTTGCCTTCAATAGGAACGTAAGTATGCTCCATGATTCCACCGCTGACTTTTCGACCCCAAGTCGCATCATAATCCCAAGGGAGTATTTCGAACATACGTGTCTCACTATTGCGATAAAGGGCGTAATTGTGAGTAAAACCGTCGTTGTTCATTGTGCAAATTGCCCCGACCAACCAGTGCAAGTATTTGTCCATATTAATATACTGGGAGACTTCCCCGAGAAATTTAGATTGTGGCGTCGTATTTACGATGGTAATCAAATCATGAAGAAAGTCATCGTCTGATGGATCTCCTGACGCTTGTATATAGCCGTCTAAAAGCGATTCCTTTGGCTTCTCGTCTCTCGTAAAGGAAAAATTCGCATCATTGTTGATGGCATAATAAATGGGACCAGCTGGTAACCCTCTTTTTTTCAAAAATAGATCATCTACGGATTCCAATTGAAGATATACCCCTTTAAAAGTTCCGTTTCTGTAAAAGTTTATATGCTGACTTTCTGGAGAAAGAACACCAAGGTCTTGAAAGAAGTCGAGCGATAGTTTATTTCGAATAAGAGACGGATCTCTGTATTCTGCATTAAGATGTATTTTACGAGCTCCAAAAAACATTTCAGAATCGAAATCAATCACATAGGATCGTTTTCGAAACTTTCGTGTATAAGCACCGCGATAGGCAATGTTTATATCATAAACGGTTTTATCAACCTTCAACTTGCTGGTAACAGAGTCATCATTTCTTAGATTCTTTCTTAAACGGTTTAGGTCTTCTTCTTTAATCTTTAAGAAATAAGAAGGAATTAGATTTGACATGTAATCACCTCCTGCTATTTAATGGCTAGTAAAATGCTATGCTATGGCTGGAGCTGACTACTAACATAGCCTTAGTACTTTTCTTTTTACGAGGGCTATGTTAGTAGTCAGTAAAATGAATAGAATTTAGCATTAATCAACTACTTAGGATTAAAAGCTTCCCTTAACCTAATGGAAATTGATTAAAGGAAGGCTTCTAACTTTTTCTTTTAAATGGGTTTATAGTAAATGTGGTTTATGAAGAAGAGCTACTTTAAGACGAGCTACCAGTAGACGAACTACTACTATTTCCTTTTTTGCCAAGTGAGCTACTACTTGAAGAACTTCTTGAAGACGAGCTGCGGGTAGATGAACTTCCAGTAGACGAGCTACCAGTAGACGAACTACTGCTATTTCCTTTTTTACCACGTGAGCTACTACTAGAAGAGCTACTTGAAGACGAGCTGCGAGTAGATGAACTTCCAGTAGACGAGCTACCAGTAGACGAACTACTACTATTTCCTTTTTTGCCATGTGAGCTACTACTAGAAGAGCTACTTGAAGACGAGCTGCGAGTAGATGAACTTCCAGTAGACGAGCTACCAGTAGACGAACTACTACTATTTCCTTTTTTGCCATGTGAGCTACTACTTGAAGAATGATTTGAAGAGCGACTAGAAGAGCTACTTGAAGAGTGACTTGAAGATGTAGAACCAGTAGACGAGCTTCCAGAAGATGAACTACCACTATTTCCTTTTTTTCCTCCCATAACAGGCACCTCCTTAATAACAGATTTAGATTATAATACGCAACGTATTTATTGTTGAAGGGACAAATGCCTTAATCAGGGATAAGGCATTTCGTTGTTATTTAGTGACATAATTATTTCCCCTCCAAGAATGACTATCCTAATGGCTTAATGCTTCGACTTGGATGTAGTCCTTTTATAGAAAATTATTGAAAGGGATTACTCTTCCTTATTCCTTGTGTACAGCCATAAAGCGACAATGGCTGTTATATCACAATCGTTATAATGCCTTCTGGACGAACTCTTAGACATTATAGAGGATCGACAATCGCATCTCCCGATTAGTTGTTCTCACTTGCAAGTCCACGGATCGACCAACCCATCCACAACCTAAAACAAACAAAGAAAAGAGAATGATATGAAGTAAGCTTCAATATTTTTCGTTTTTTATCCCTCCTTTAAAATCCTTAGTAAAGTTAAGTGGACTAGTAACTCTTTCGTATGTCACTTTTATTGACATAAAATAAAATAAATTCTGATAATGGTATTGACTTAAAGAAAAATACAAGTAAAATAATTATTATATAAACAATGTTATGTTTCCTAACACAAATATGTTATATAACATAACATTATAAAAAGGGGGAGAAATTTAATGGAAGAAGTCATGTTTTTGATGAACAGTTTATGGACGATGGTTGCTGCAATTTTAGTTATTTTTATGGTTGGAGGATTTATCCTTCTGGAAGCTGGATCTACACGGATGAAAAATGCGGGTCACGTTGCGGGGAAAACCATTTTCACATTTGGTTTAGCTTCATTAGTGTTTTGGGCACTAGGTTACGGTTTTATTTTTGGGGGTAATGCAAATTTCTTTGTTGGAATGTCAGACTTTTTCTACGATGGGAGTCTTATCGAAGATGCTGGTCTTGCCACAACTGTATTTTTTGTATTCCAACTAGCTTTTGCAGGCATTGCTGTGACAATTGCTCTTGGGGGATTTGCTGAGCGTGCAAAATTTTCAGCTTATGTGATCTTTACCATTCTTTTCGGAATTATCGTATATCCTATTATTGCTCACTGGGTATGGGGTGGTGGCTGGTTAGCGGAGCACGGTAAGCAAGATTTTGCGGGTTCCACTGTAGTTCATTTAACTGGGGCAATGGCAGCGTTAGCTGCAACAATGTTGCTTAAACCGAGAATCGGCAAATTCAACAAAGACGGATCAGCTAATAATCTTGCAGGTCATAACCAAGTTTATACGACATTAGGAGTATTAATCCTTTGGGTTGGTTGGTTTGGATTCAACGCAGGAAGTACAGTATCAGTAGATGGAGCATTCTTTGGGTTTGTTGCTTTAAATACTACACTTGCTGCTGGTGCAGGCGCAGTTGCTGCAACGTTAATCTCTTGGGTCGTATTAGGAAAATCAGATATTACAACTATATTAAATGGTGCATTAGCAGGCTTAGTTGCCATTACAGCTTCCTGTGCATTTGTAGATGTTTGGGCATCTGTTATTATTGGTTTTATAGCTGGAGTACTTGTATTCTACAGCGCTAGATTCTTTGAAAAGAGAAAAATTGATGATCCAATTTATGCGCTATCAGTACATGGAGCGGCGGGTGTGTGGGGTACTTTGTCAACAGGATTCTTTGCCACACCAGAGCTTGCAAGTGTTGGTAAACCAGGATTATTTTATGGTGGTGGATTGGAACAATTAGGGGTCCAATTAATGGGGGTTGTCGCTTGTGGTCTATTTGCTTTCATAGTTTCCTATGCTATCTTATTTATAATGAAAAAAGTAATGGGTGGCATTCGTGTTTCTGAAGAAGAAGAAATCATGGGCTTAGATATGAGCGAACACGGTAATTATGGGTATCCAGAACAAATGATTTTAGAGGAATCGAAATCATAAAATAATTATAACTCAACAATAAAAAGCCTCTGTAACAGGGGCTTTTTGCATAAAAGGAAGTGTTATTGTGGAAACGTATGAATCTATTAGAGAATGGAAGGATGAAAATATTACTACCTTTCTAGATGATACTGTTTCTCTCAATGATTTTCATGATCTTGTGATGCACAAAGTAATGGGAATAGCCAAATGCAAAATGAAAAGTGAGAATCCTCCATGCGACTTTACATGGTTTATAACAGGGAGTGGCGGACGATTTGAACAGGGCGTTATAAGTGATCAGGATCATGGTATCGTTTATGCAATATCGAATGAAGAAAATGATGAGTACTTTAAAAAGCTTGGTGAAGAACTATCATATGGACTTAATATTACTGGTTATCCGTATTGTCAAGGGAATATTATGAGCTCTAATCCAATCTGGTGCAAGTCATTTCAAGGCTGGCATACACAACTTCGGGAATGGATGGAAAATGAAAGCTGGGAGAATATTAGGTATTTACAAATTTTTTTTGATGCAAGAGTATTACACGGTAAACTCGGCTATATCCATCGATTAAAATACTTCATTTATCAATATCAATTGCAAAGCCCGAATCTCTTCCATCGTTTTATCGCTAATGTTATGCATGTAAAAAATGTCATAGGACCATTTGGGCAAATTTTAGTGGAGCAACATGGTGTTTATCAAGGATGTGTGAATTTGAAGTATGCAGCCTTTTTACCTTATGTTAACTCTGTTCGATTACTCTCTATTAAAGAGGGGATTTATGAAAATTCTACATTAACCCGAATGAACACATTGATCCGCCAAAGTGGTTATGAAAAACTTCTGCATAATTGTGAAAAAAATTTTGCAGACTTATTAAACTATCGTTTGTCTTTATTTCGAGCTGAAACTTATACAGATACGCATTATTTAAATATAGAAAAATTATCTAAAGAAGAGCGTAAAGGAATAAAGAGAATAATAAAGGATGGTAAAAGGCTTCATGATGAAGTGATAGCTTTCACTTTATCCAAATAATGATTCATGTTAACTGTTACAGAGGAAGTAACGAATTTTGAATAGTAATAGTATGGTGGCATGAATTTGTACACAAATACGCTAAGGTGTTTTTGATTAGAAAAAGGGTGTTAGAGATGGCATTTGAACCATTTATGCAAATTTTACGTGGGCTTCAAGGAAAGCGGACGAACATCGGTATTGGGGATATACGAAATACCCAACAAATGGCCTTTTTACGACATTTGCAGAAAGAAATGAATCAAGAAGATGCTTTAAATATACCCTTACATGAGTTAAATGTCGTCGTGTTTGATATAGAAACAACTGGCTTTTCTCCAGAAAAAGGAGATGGCATACTTTCCATTGGTGCAACGAAAATGTATGGCACGACCATTCTCGAAGAAGATAATTTTTATTCTTTAGTCCGTTATGAAAAGGAAATACCAGAGCATATTGTGCAATTAACTGGCATTACCAATGAACAAGTATTAGAAGCGAAGCCATTAGCAGATGTTTTTATAAAATTTCTTGAATATAAACAAGACTGCACATTAGTTGCTCATCACGCTACTCATGAAAGGAACTTCTTGCAATCTGCAAGTTCTCTATTGTTTCGCACACCTTTCAAACATCGAATTGTAGATACATCTTTTCTCTTTAAAATAATTGAACCTAAAATGAATATGACGACGTTAGAAGATTTATGTAGTCATAACAACATTCCTGTAGTAAGTCGTCATCACGCATTAGGTGATGCGAAAATGACCGCAAAACTATGGAGCATTTACTTAGAAAAAGCGCAATTAATTGGATGTGAAACATTGCATGATGTTTATAATCGGTTTGCAAGAATGTGAAACTTGAAAGACCTGCATGAAATGTTCATGCAGGTCTTATTTGATAATTTTTATTAATAGTTGATTTTTTTTATTAATCTACTAATTTTCGTTTAGAAATGATGACACCATCCTCGTCGGCGTATACAAAGTAACCTGGATTCCATTCGACTCCTAAAAATTGAACAGCTACGTCTTGTTCACCTTTTCCTGCTTTTTGACTTTTTAATGGGTTGCTTCCTAATGCAAAAATGCCAATTTCCAATTTGGATAGTTCTGAAGTATCTCGTGCACAACCATTTATAATGACTCCAGCTAATCCTCTTTCTTGAGCGATTTCACCAAGACGATCTCCTAATAAAGCACATCTGCGAGATCCTCCGCCGTCTACTACTAAAACATTTCCTGATGGTATAGTTTCGAGAGATTGCTTTACTAAGACATTGTCTTCAAATACTTTGACAGTACTAATAGGTCCTGAAAAACTTTTCTTTTTACCGTATGATATAAAATCTGAACCGATTACTTGAATCTCATTTGAAAAATCATCACATAAATCAGTCGTTTTAAAGTTCATTATTCCGCCTCCTAGTAAAAATAAAAGATTACAAGTATTACATATTTATCATTATAGTATTGAAGTGTCAAAAAATTAAGTTTTTTTGTTTCCTATTATCTTGTTTATTACACTTTTTATACATACTAAAAACCTGTCTCCACAATATGTGTGGTGACAGGTTTTATAATTATTGCAAAATATTTGATGAAGTTGTACTTTTGTCAGTTGAATTTGAAGCATTTATGACCGATGAAGCTGCAATATCTTTATTGGCTGCACCGTCTAAAAGAGGTTTTGTTGCATTCGTTTTTTGGTTGTTGTTCCCATTCGAGGATGTAGCTTGCTTGTTATTACTATTAGTTGATTTGGCAGAAGCATTTTTCTGTACATTAGATGTCCCATTTGTTGCATTACCGTTCGTCTTTGATGCTCCACCTGTAGCAGATGCTTGTTTCTTAACATTATTCGTTCCAGCAGGATTTTGTGATCCAGTCATACTAGCCGCGCTATTCATCATTTGACCAACTTGTGGTGCAACGGTTTGAGCAATGTTACCAATAGTTTGAGCAGCAGTTCCACTTGTCATTTGTTGGGCAGCATTTCCGATTGTCTGAGCAATGTTGCCACTCTGGCCATTTTGTTGATTACCACTACTCATGTTTTGAGTTCCTGCCTTATTATTTTGAGCAGCATTTCCGCCAGTTAATTTTTGTGCAATATTTCCGATCATTTGCATGATGTTTCCGCTTGCTTGAGTAGTATTTCCACTTGTAGAACTTTGCAAAGATTGAGTTCCGCTAGTAGCGCCGGCCCCAGCTAATGTACTTAGAGAAGCATTTTTGTTCATCATTTTTTGTATCATGTTACTATTCAACATGGTTGAACCCATTGCTTTTGACGGGCAATATTTAGTTGCACCTTCCGCAGCTGTCATTGCACCAAACATGATGAGCATTTGACCGCTTCTGCTTTTAGGATTTCGCATTAGTTGTGCAGTACCGTATGCGGTCATCACTGATCCCATCATGAAACGAGTAAATGCACTTTTTGAACCGATGTTTTGTTGTGGTTTATTGGTCATTTGTTTGGAATTCCTCCTATCTGAATTATCAAAAATGAGCTTTAGTAATACGGTAGATATGCTACTATTGGATTAAAGATAACTACAACAAGTGAATGCATCATATTAATTCTTGTGAAATGGAATATATAGATTTTGGTTCCGTATCATTTATGCAAGAAATGAAAGAAGTTCAAAAATCTAATGTAAACATGTGATTGATTAATTTTTTATAACTTATTTGAGCCACATGTTTATTCCAATTCAACATTAGAATCCCCAATCGTTTGCTGATTATTCGTTTTAACAAGTTGCGATTACGATTCTAAAAAAACTATTAGGGAAGGTAATGAAATCAGAATAAAAATGTCAAACAATATACAAATTTTTTAGACAGTATTTCCTCCTGATTAATTTCTAATGCTTTTTAACAATAGGAGAATGTCTGTTGTATGAAATAGGGGATAGAAGGGCGAGAAAGATTAGGGGTGAGCTAATTTGCGAAATTACAATCTAACAAAGAGTGGGTGCACTGTTAATTACTTTGAATTTGGTAATAAAAACAATTTAACGATTATATGTTTCCACGGGCTTGTAGGCAATGGCTTCTATAGTTTTTCAGATATAGCATTTCTCTTAGAAAAAGATTTTCATCTTATCATCTTTGATAGTCCAGGTCATGGGAAAACATCCTCATTCGATAAAGAAAGTGATTATTTGTTTTCTGCATTAGCAAGATGGTATCGGCAAGTAATTCAACAAATCTTACCAAAACCTTTCTATATAATGGGGCATTCATGGGGAGCAGATTTAGCCCTCCATTTTACAAAGCATAATCCTTCTGATGTATTAGGGACTATTCTGTTGGATGGAGGCTTCACCTTTCCGCAAAACCAACTTGAAATGGAATTTGACTATGCGATTGCTAGATGGAATGATTATATGGATCGTTCTGTGTTTACTGATTTAGAGAGTATCTTTGAAGAGTATAATACATATACGAAAAAATGGGATGAAAACAAAGAGAGGTATGTCGCATCTCTATTCAAAAAGAAAGATGTACGATTTGAGCTAGTCGCTTCTAAATTCACTGTCTTATCCATTATAAAAGCATTTTTTGAAGAACCTTTTGTGGAAGTTTATCCTTTTATTAAGGTTCCACTCCTGTTAATTCATGCTACTAATCCTGAAAATTTGGATGATGCAAGAGCAATTGGGATTTCGCGATTAAAGGATCATATAGATGATCTAACTGTGATACCAATGGAAGGTGCAGGGCATATGCTCCAGTGGGATGAACCGAATCGAACAACAAATGAAGTGAAGAAATGGATAAAGGAAAAAAGTGAAAATAAATAAGTAAAGGAAGAAAGGGAGTAATTTTATGAAAACTACATTTGCGTTAATTGGGACAGGAATCGTTGGGGAGCGTATTATTAATCAGATTTTGGCTCATCCTAATTGCGAAATTGTTTCCATTTTCGATGAGAACAAGATAAGACTAAAGGAAATATCAACAAAATACAAACTTCCGATGGCTGAATCGTTAAACGAGCTTTTACAAACAAAACCAAATTGGGTATATATCGGGACACCACCGGTAAGTCATGCTCCACTAGCTGAGCTAATAGCTGAGCAAGGTTTAAATATTCTCTCTGAAAAACCTCTTGCTCATGATACGGACGATGGATGCAAAATGGTAAAAGCATCAGAGGAAGCAAATATTAAGACATCGATGCATTTTCCGTTAATGTATAGTCCTGCTATACAAAGTCTTAAAAAAGAGATTACGTCAGCTTCTCTTGGTGATATTGTTAAGATAGAGCTGCATACATATTTTCCGCATTGGCCAAGGAAATGGCAACAAAATCCTTGGATTGCTTCAAGAGAACAAGGAGGCTTCATAAGAGAAATATTTCCACATTACTTACAACTTATGTATCATCTTTTCGGTAATTTTACGATTTCCTCCCACTATACAACCTACCCAGAAAATGAGGATCTATGTGAAACAGGTGTGTCTGCAATTGCTAAGACAGAAAGTGGGATACCGATTGTTTTAAATAGCCTGTCAGGAATTGGACAGGAAGAACTTCTAGAATTTAAGGTTATGGGAACAAAAAAAGTAATGACAATCCGAAATTGGTCAGAACTCTGGGTAAGTGAAAAGGACCAAGAAGCTGTTCAAGTTGTACCTGACAATCAGCCACAGAGTCTTCTGGACGCATGTCATGGCTTGTTAAACGGTAGGGAGTCCCTAGTTGTTTCGTTTGAGGAAGGTTTGAAAGTACAAAGATGGATTGATGAATTGTTGAAATGACGTTGGAATTAATTATAAAACAAAGAGAGCTCTCCGGTAATAAAAAGGAGGGCTCTTTCTCGTTAATATGCCGATTTATTCATTGTTTTTACTTTTTATATAAAGCAACTCGGTAAGGAAATAGTTGTGCTTCCATTATTCCTTCTTTGACAGCGGGGTCGTTATGCATAAGTTCAATTGCTTCTTCCTCTGTGTCAACTTCTAAAATAACAATTCCAATTGGGTCTAAGTTCAAAGTTCTACCAGCTAACAGGAGCCTGCCTTCCTCTTGTAGATTTTGTAGCACCTCAAAATGCTGTTGGACGATTGAATTTTCTTTTTCAGTCCAATTTGCTTGATCTAATAAGGAAGGAATAAGTTTAAGTTGATACAAAAACTGTAATTTTTCCATTGTGGTTCTCCTTAATAAAGTATTTAAAGGCTATTGTAGCAAAAACTTATCTTTAATAGTTTAATTTCAAAAAATTTTTAATTCGTATTAAATATCTTAACATTAACCCTAAAATTTTGAATGATTTTAATTAAATTAATTCATTTCATTAATTTAGATTCGAATATTATACTATTCGTTGGGAGTAAAAAATATCGTCTTTCCGATCTGATTCCTATACAATATGAAGAATATTATTCGTATAGGGGGAATAACTATGGAGCTTCGTAACCTAAAAACCTTTTTAGTTGTCGCGGAGTGTGGTGGATTTACGCGCGCTGGTGAACAATTGGGTTATACACAATCCACGGTTACTAATCATATTAGGGCACTGGAGGAAGCTGTTGGGAATCGTCTCTTTGACCGGCTAGGAAAAACTGTTGTTTTGACGGATGCTGGGACACATCTAGCGTCGTATGCAAAGGAAATATTACAGCTTTATCAGGAAGCAATCGATTCTTCACGCTTAAATATGGAGCCTTCTGGTACCGTCTTGATTGGTGCAAATGAATCGTTAATGGTATACAGATTGCCAACAATACTGTACGAGTTTAAGAGAACTTACCCAAATGTCCATCTTATTTTGCAACCATCCGAAAGCCAGGAACTTAACAATGAATTGAAATCCGGAAAGTTTGATTTAGCATTATTTACAAATCCTGAAAAATTAGGTCCAGATATTGTCACAAGCGATTTAGTTAAAGAGACTTTGGTGATGATTGCTCCACCAGGTCACCGTTTATGTGACAAAGCAGTAATTACTCCAACCGAATTGGAGGGAGAAGTGTTACTTCTTACGGAGTCGGGCAGTTATCGAGATTTGCTTGAAAGATGGATCAAAGAAGAGGGAGTAAGCTGTTCGCGTATCACTTTTTGGAATATCGAGGCCATTAAGCAATCAGTCAAATGCGGATTAGGTCTATCCTATTTACCCTTGATGACTGTAAAAGATGAGCTGGAACGAGGCAGTCTGGTTGCGTTGCCTTGGGTGCACAATGAGGAATTTGTGACTACTCAACTTGCGTTTCATAAGGATAAGTGGGTGACGCCAGCAATGAAAATATTAATGGAAATAATTCAGAAACATGCAAAGAAATGGGAGCTGGAAGACCAACAGTAAACTACATAACGTGGCGTTTGGCCGAATCGCGGCTAAACGCCCTATTTTTTGCCGGGTTCAATTTGTAGGAGGAATTAAATGACACAGAAAAGTATCAAGGAAATATTATTAATTGTTATAGGGTCTCTATTATTCGCAATCGGTATTAACTATTTCGCAATCCCATACCGATTATCCGAAGGAGGCATCATCGGGGTCACGGTGATTACTCATTATTTATTTGATTGGTCACCTGGTATCGTGAACCTTCTGATCAATGCAATTCTTTTAGCAGTAGGTTATAAGTTTTTCGATAAAAAAACAATGATTTATACAGTACTCGGGATTATTTTTTCATCATTTTTTCTGTTCATAACGGAAGACGTTGGCCATCAGTTGAATGGAGATACATTGCTTGCCGCTTTATTCTCAGGAGTGTTTGTAGGTCTGGGTCTCGGCATGATGTTTAGGGCAGGTGGAACCTCAGGAGGATCTGCTATTCTAGCACGTTTAGCCAATCAATATTTAGGCTGGAGTCTGGGGAAGGGTGTCCTCGTAATTGATATTATTGTTATTGCGGGTTCGGTATTCATTATCGGTCAAGAAAAAGCGATGTATACCCTTGTAGCGGTGTTCTTAGGATCTAAAGTAATCGATTATGTAATTGAAGGGCTGAATAACCGGACAGCAGTAACGATCATTTCAGAGCACTCAGAAGCGATTCGTCAATTTATCTTAGATAATATGACACGCGGCGTGACGATTTTGGAAGGTCGTGGGGGTTATAGCCAGAACCAAAAAGATGTTCTCTATATTGTCATCAACCAACAGGAATTAGTCCAATTGAAACAGACCGTCAGCAATGTTGACGATCAGGCATTTGTTGTCGTCCATGAAGTTCGTGACGTATTAGGTAGTAGTTTTAGCACTAGCTAATATTCAAGATTACTTAATCTTAAATAATTTATCATGGTAATTTCGAAACTTAATAATGTTTGTAGCCCTCAGTGATTAAGCACGTGAGGGCTTTTCCGATTAATGAGTGGATACGTTTTTCAATGTGAGTTATCTCTTTTTATTTTTCCCAAGATCTTTCAGAGCATTTTTGTTTTTGTCCACTACTTTTTCAAACTCTACTTGTACATGAATAATGTTTTCTTCCATCTCCTGAACACCAGTAACTTTTCCTTTACGTCCCTTAATTCTAATATCTTCATCAATAGAAGGTATTTTTCTTAAAGCTTGATTTAATACAATAGAATTATTTTCATAAAAAAATACAGCAAACATCTACTTGTCCCCTTTGCACTTTAAAAGTTAGAATCTATTTATTTTATGATTCTAATGAAAAAATAGAACAATAAGTAGAAGATAGGACTTAATTTAAAACTGTGTTCAATACTATCTATATAACCACTATTTTCCTTTGTTGGTAGTGTAAGAGTCATGGACTGTTTTTTACATTGTAATTCTTAGGAATTATTTTTGTAAAAATTATAACTTCTCTCTTTACCTCCTTCTTTAAAAATGGAATATTATAACTATTGATAGGTTAATAGAGGAGGAGAAGAATGTTCACCTGTGGGGTATTATTGTATAATAAAGAGTATTGGTATTATTCGAAAGTGGCTATTTCTAAACTCTCTGTGAGGAATTGCCTATGAAAGTATTGGACGTAGATTTATTTCAAGAAGGGCTACAACGCAATATTTCTATGTTAGACAGGTTACGCAGTGAAATAGAAGTGATTCACCGTGCAGTGAAAGGATTAGTTCAGTTGGAGGATCAATTAAAAGGAGAAGGTGGAGATGCCATTCGCTCCTTTTATGAGGAATGTCATTTGCCATTTCTTCAATATTTCCAATTTTTTTCCGAGCATTTCAAACAAGTGCTTCACCAGATGGAGGCAGCTCTTTACTCACTTGAACCTGATTCGGCAGGCTACATAGTAGAACAATTCCTAGAAGGTGAACTGGAACAGGGACTTACACTGATCGGCCAGCTGACAGCTAATTTGACGGACGAGACAAACAGCATCATGGATCAGGTGAGAGACATTGTTGGACTGCCTCACCTAGATGATAGTGGAGTACAGGAGGGAGTTATTAATTCAAAGAGGAAGCGTGATGACACGGTCGCGCGGCTTCACGAATTTGATGCAACCCAAACGACCGCACTAAGTCCAATTGAACAGGGCATTCAGACAATGGAAACTTGGCTTTCGGATTTAGAGGGCTTGTATAAGGACGGACTAACAGATATACATTTTCAAACAAATCTGTGGGCATCCTTGTCATCTTACAACTTTTTAAAGACAGACTTGTCGCAACGTACAACCACACTAGCTGACCTATCCACCATGACAGATAGAAAAAATCATTTGAAGACGATGCTTCAATTATTTTTAGCTGGAGCAAGTCCTATCCGGTTTGGTTATGGAGGACTAATTAAACCAAGCACTCTGTTGGGTCATAACATATTAGCGTTTTCAAGTATAACAGCACCAATTATACTAAGTAATAAGGAAAGTATGTCGGAACTGGAGATGATCTATGCAGAGTTGTCTAAGCAACCTCAGCTAAGCAATTACCATTCTGATAATCCGATTGATCCGATTACAGGCGATTATATGGTCACTTTCGAAGGTAAAAGAAAAGTTATGGGCGGAAATGGATCAGGAACACCAGATGGTTTAGCGCCATTTACAATGGCCTCCTATGACTTCTTTTTAGGAGACATTGCAACCATCGTGGGACCTGAAGCGACAGTAAACGAGCGGATAGAAGCTGCTGCCTTTACTTTCGTCAAACCTTTAAAAGTCGCGGATACTGGCCATGATTTATTGAAAGCTGGGGAAAATGCTAAGGATGCTCGTAAGGGTACGGGTGAAGGTAGTAAGATTGTTAATAATGTTATTAAAGATGATAGTCATTTTTTAGATGAACTTAAATTAAAGCCGAATGTAAAATATGAAACAAATGGATATCGATATCAAACAGACGATTTAGGAAGAATTGAGAGGGCTTCAGGAGAATTAGCGTTGGAGAAGGGTGTACGTGATACCAAACATCAGTTAGCTGCTGGAGGAGAGGATAGGGTTAAAGCTCCTAGTACTAAAGGGGATCATGGAGGACATTTAATCGGTACTCAATTTAATGGTTCTCCTCTAATTGATAATATAGTTGCAATGAATGGGAATGTTAATGTAAGTGCTTATAAAAAACTTGAATATTCTTGGGCAAAAGCTTTGAAAGAAGGTCAACAAGTGTCGGTAGATGTAAAACCAATATATGAAGGTCAGTCTTTACGACCAAGTAGATTTGAAATAAAGTATAAAATTGATGGTAAAAAATCTGTGGAAGTCTTGGAAAACATATATGGAGGTAAATAAATGAATAAAGAAAAAATGGAGCAACTATATCAAAAAATAGGACAACACTTAAATTTTATTATTCCTGAATCTTGGGATAAAGTATTATTATATTCCGAAGTAACAGAGTGGAGTAATCGAACTTATTTCTACTACTATCCTCATAAAAAAGAAACACCTATTTATAGTTTAGATATTGAAGATATGGATAATATTAATGAGGACGAATTTAATAGGCAATTACACCAATTATATGAATATCTAAGAGAATTATGGTTTGAATTTAAAAATCAAAAACAAGAACAATGGACTAATTTAACATTTGAATTAACTTCAAATGGAAAATTTAATATTGACTATAATTATAGAAATTTAGAAAATGATGACAGTTATGAGCAACAAGTAATTTGGGAATATGAAAAATTAGGCATCATCCCAAACGAGAATAGACAACGAGATTTCAAGATAATTGAAGAGTATAAAAAAAATATTAACAATAATACTAACTAAACATACCTACGTTAATAAAAATATAATGATATTTAAACCTTGATTGGCTATATGCTTTTCAAGGTTTTTTGTTAAAGGCATTTATGATTAAAATAAGCAATATTACAATCAATATTAAGCAGACATTAGAGATTGATATCAATTATGGTCACTTTCGAAGGCAAAAGAAAAGTTATGGGCGGAAGTGGATCAGGAACACCAGATGGTTTAGCGCTATTTACAATGGCCTCCTATGACTTCTTTTTAGGAGACATTGCAACCATCGTGGGACCTGAAGCGACAGTAAACGAACGGATAGAAGCAGCTGCCTTTACTTTCGTCAAACCTTTAAAAGTCGCGGATACTGGCCATGATTTATTGAAAGCTGGGGAAAATGCTAAGGATGCTGGTAAGGGTATGGGTAAGGATACTCTAGAAGTAAAATTTACAAAGGAACAGCTTGCTACTACACCACTATACTCGCCTATTACAGAGAAATGGATAAAAAAAGGTGGGACTGTGAAAATAGATGAAGATAGAACTTGGGTATATACAAATAAGAAGGGACTGACTGTAAGGTATCCTGATGGTTATCCAGATTTCACTGAATACGCTCATCCAACTGTTAAGCCGGTAGAAATTGAAATTGCAAGTCCAACGAATCGTGCTTTAGATTATAAGAACGCAAATATAAGGGGCGCGATTAAATAAAGATTCTGACCCACCAGTTGCTTCTTTAAATGAAGCGCCTGAAGGTTATACTTGGCATCATCATCAAAATGGAAAAACAATGATTCTTCTTGATAAAAAAATTCATAGAGAATTTACTCATGCAGGTGGAGTTAGCGTCATTAATGGAAAATAATTAGGAGGATATATATGGCGGAAATTTTTGGTTCACATGATAATCTTTCGTTAGAACAAATAGAAGAATTCGAAATTGAAAATAATGTTAAATTAACAGAACTATATAAGAGGTCTTTACTGAAATGGAATGGGGGAGTAGTACCTAATTTATTTATGATATCTGATGAGCAAGGACCAAGTGTTTTGAATGTTTTTTATGGTATTGAAGATATGTATGATAATTTGACAGATTTTATAGATATAATGGATGAAAGGTTACCATCAGGATTTATTCCAATTGGAGATGACCCATCAGGAAATGTTATATGTTTAGGGACCAAGGTTCCTTATTATGATAAGATTTATTTTTGGGATCATGAGCAAGAACCAGAAGATCCTGATGATATGAGTATGTATTTTTTAGCAAATGATATTGATGAATTCTTGGATAATTTATATGAGGACACTGAAGAATAAAAAGAAGTATTAGCAATGAATTACATTATACAGCTAACTATAAAGCACTTGATTGTCAAATAGACAACAAGTGTTTTTTGCGAGTAATTTATACTATGGACGACATAAAAAATGCTTGCGTGAAATTCATAACTTATGATGGTTGTACCATTAACGCATTATTTTTTAATATTTGGAAAGCATGAAAAGTACGATAAACCGTGCGAGAAAACATTTTACATGGCAGAGGGTCTTATGACAGGGCATTGGTAATAAACAAACGAGATCATACAAGCTCGTGGCGATAAACAATGGGTAAAATAAAAGGTATAATTATTATCATTCACAACTAAAAGGTTGGACCTTTATATGAAGCTTCAACTAGGTGCCATATTATCAGTTATGCTAAAAGAGCTCCACTACATAATTATAAAGGAAAATTAAACCCATTTTATCCAATGGATGAGACAACTAGAGGAGCGTTTCAAAAAGTAGATTCTATTAATTATTGGAAAATACGAGGAGAAGAAGCTTATGGAGGAAAATAATATGAGTATTTTGCCTGATGGACTAGATGTAGTTCTTGGAGAAGAAATATATAAAAGCGAAGATAGCAATCTAGTAAAGGATGCTTTAATAAGGCTAGGTGTAGACGCATCAGATACTTTCCAAGAATTTTATAACGAGTATGCAGGACCTTTTTGGGAAGAGTATGTACCCTTTGAATTACTAGATATACTTAAAAAATTGATTGGTAATAGGCCTTTCAAGGTTTTTTGTAAAGAAACATACAAGAATGGTTAAAGTGACGTTAAGATAAAACTACCACACTTACTACTCGAACTATATTTCCACAAGAGAATGGCAAACCTCGTATTGATAAAGGAGGGCGCATAAGTAAGTGTAGATTAAAGTAGGAGGATACGATAATGGAAAAACAAGGATGGGTTTCTATCTGGTTAGGTAATATCGAAGAAGACTCTACAGGAGAGAATTTAGATTTAATATATGATGAGGATGGCGAGTCTGTTCCTTCTAAATTTTTTATCGATTTTAATATTGATATGGATGAAACAGATGAGGATACTATAGAAAAAGCAGTCTATAAGAATAGTTGTAGTGATATTTCCACATTATTAGATGGGTGTTCGTATGAAGAAATTATCATCCCAAAAATTAAGAAAAATATAGATTTAAAAAAATCTTATAATGCAGTAATTCTAATGTATAACTTTAAGTATAACTATGAAATTATTTCAGCTGGTTCTTTTGATTTTATTACTGCTACAAATTATGAGTAAGAATACGCTTAATAAGAATGGAATAGCTTTAGTTGATGGATAGCGCAGAGATTACTTTTCTAGAAGAGATGCGTTATGGTACAGATAAAGACAATACAATAAGACGGTTAAGTACAATTGACAACCCTTTATTCCTCCAATTTTTTGCGGCAAATTATAATTGGAATAATAGGTTTAATGTTCCAAAAGCACTTCTTAATAATGAGCATTGTGATTTAGGAACGGGATTATTAATGTTTTATGATACTGGAAGTGATGAAATTTTTTGTTTATAATCAACTTGATGATAAAGGAGAACCTAAAGTAGTATCTTTTGTACCTGGAGTTAAGTTAGAGAGTCAATCATATGAAATAATTGCTAACGACTTTGGTGATTTCTTATTAGATTTAGTTAAGCAAGAAATATAGAATTAGCAAAAAAACTTGAATGGCTATTTTATCAAGGTTTCTTTTATTGTGAGAGTACTCAGTACCAACGGGATATACTATTTGCTAAATAACAAGTGCTTTTATCAATAACTTTTTTTCTTACTTGTTCTTTAATTGTTGATAAGAAATATTTTCAACATCATTAGAGTTTCTTCTATAATATAGATTTTAGTAAACGTAACCTTTAGCCATTTTGTAAAGCACATCAATTCCTAAACGTTTAGCTATATTCTGTTACTTTTTATTTTACTTAAGTATTAGTGATTGATGATGCAAGCATTTTCATTTAGAAAGTTCGAGAAAAAGACTTGCCATAAGTTTAAAAGGGTGGTATAGTAATCAAGTTGTCAATTTTATTACTGATTCACATCGAAAATAAAATAAAAAAGTTATTGACATAGATAACGAGATTTGGTATGATATTAAAGTCGCCAAAACGACAACGTAATAAATTTTAAACATGAACATTGAAAACTGAACATGCAAAACGTTAAGACATATAGCTTGATAGACTAGCTTCGGTTAGTCGGATAGCAAACAATTTTGACATCATTTAATGATGATGCCAGCAAAACAAAATGAGCTTTTTAAGTTCTCTATTATGGAGAGTTTGATCCTGGCTCAGGACGAACGCTGGCGGCGTGCCTAATACATGCAAGTCGAGCGGATGATGAAGAAGCTTGCTTCTTCTGATTTAGCGGCGGACGGGTGAGTAACACGTGGGCAACCTGCCCTGTAGATTGGGATAACTCCGGGAAACCGGGGCTAATACCGAATAATCCATTTCCTCACATGGGGGAATGTTAAAAGACGGCATCTCGCTGTCACTACAGGATGGGCCCGCGGCGCATTAGCTAGTTGGTGAGGTAACGGCTCACCAAGGCGACGATGCGTAGCCGACCTGAGAGGGTGATCGGCCACACTGGGACTGAGACACGGCCCAGACT
>NZ_JAQMHQ010000024.1:0-8312 GCF_042055255.1 Psychrobacillus sp. PGGUH221 | reverse complement strand
TGGTCGTTGGAGTCAGACTAACGGAAGGGCTCAATGGCACCATAGTTCATCAACCTTCTTCGCCAGCCATACTGAACTATACCCGTTCTGTAACAATTTTCATCCTCTGTGGTGCAGCGTTTTTTTTGGGCTGCATGGGTGGCTAACGGGTGCTTTACTTCAAGAAGGAGCAAAGCCTTTTTTCTTATTGAACTAAAGAAGCAGGTTAGTTGAACAAGGATTAGCCACAATCAGGAGAGAATTCTCAAAAGGAAAAGTAGATAGGAGTAAACTATGTTTAGTTTTTTATTTGAATTAATTGCAGGATTATTCGGCAGTGTTGGATATAGTGACACTTTAAATACGAAAAAAATTGACCAAAATATTGAACGGTTAAATAAATACGATTGGTTTAAAAAGATTTACGAGGATGAAGAATATCACCGTTTGTTTTTTGTAAATAAACACGTCAGACGTTATTTACAAAGCACAATTCGTGTTAGAAAAATTATTCGTAGTAAAGAAGCACGAAGAAAGTTATTGTACCTTCTTGATAAAGAAATAAAATCATAATTTTCTAATTGAACTAAAGGTACAGGTTTGTTGAAGAAGCTATTAAGGAATTTAAAATAAGAAACCGATGTTTTTAAACATTATATCGGTATACAGAGAGAGTGAGGACTATATTTGAAGTATTTATTCTTGGCAATTTTAGGGGCATTCATAAGTTGGATAGGACTTAGCTTTATTTTGAAAGACTGGGACCAACAAGGGCTTACGATTCTTATCATAGGAATAGTTATTGGATATATTACTAGAAAACAAACTGAAGATAAGCTTTAAACGTAACAAATTTTAAGGAATTTCTTATTCAACTAACGGGTGCTTTAGTTAAACAAGACCATCAAAAAATGATGGTCTATTTTTATATACAATGTGAAATGTTACACTTAAACTAACGAAGCAGGTTAGTTGAATAAGCATAGTTAAAAATCGGAGATTATAATATAAAAAAACCGAACTAATAAAAAGATAGTTCGGATTTCTGTATCTGGTTAGTCTATATTAACTTTTAACGTTTCTAACTCTATTTCTTCGTCTCCTATTTTAAAACTTGGTTCTATGGTTATAAACTCTTCTGTATTTCCATTACCCATATTAGTTATTAGAAAACCATGGGTATATACAAAATACTTTGCTGAATTTTCTTAAGTAAAAGGAAAGGTACTGAATTTTCAATATATGATATAATGAGTAAATTAATAGAAAGGTGTGATACAAATGAGAAATACGAATACTTCCCGTCTAATATGTGTAGGTGAAGCAAAATAAATTACACAAATATTTTGCTTCTATAATTAAGGAGGAGCAAACTTATGAAAGAGATATTTGAAAATAATTTCGAGAAATATGAAAATCCTGAGAAATATGATGAAATATATGGTAACTATCAAGATGATTTACTATATTTAATTGAATATGTAAGTGGAATAGAGAAACCAATCATTGAACTTGCTTGCGGCACAGGTAGATTAACGATACCTATGGCTAAAAGAGGGTTAAATATGGTGGGAATAGATTTACATGCTGGTATGCTAAGTCGAGCAAAACAAAAAGCTACTCATGAACAGTTAAATATTATTTTTGAACAACAAGATTGTACGGAATTAGATTTAGCTTATAAATCGCCACTAATTTTTATGACTGGTAATTCATTTCAACATTTTTTAACAAATGAAAGTCAAAATGCATTATTACATTCAGTAAAGAAACATTTATTACCGAACGGACAATTTATATTTGATACACGAAATCCTAATTTAGCTGAATTATCAGTTTATGGTGAATTTGAGGAGTCTCATCTAAATAATGATAATCAAACTGTATTCGAAAAGCACTTTGAAGAGTACAATCATGTGACTCAGATTTTATATTGTGTGACTCAGACTGAAATTAGTGAAAATGAACAACTAATTCATACAGAAAGTGATTCTATTTCACTTCGCTTTGTTTATCCAATGGAACTTCATCGATTATTAGATTCTCATGGTTTTGAATTAATAAACCTATACGGTTCATGGAAGAAAGATACTTTTATAAAAGATAGTATTTCTATGATTGTTCATTGTAGATTAAAATAAGAATGCCTCGATTGAGTTGAACGAGAATTCAAAGTTAAAAAGCGTATTAGTGACCTTGCTAATACGTTTTTCTATTTCCAAGATGGTGAGAAGAATAAATAAAAAACTTGTTAAACTAACGGGTGCTTAGTTAAACAAGTGGCTGCCTGTAAGGGTAGCTTTTTCTTATTGAACTAACGCAGCAGTTTAGTTGAAGAAGGAATCCGAATATAAATAAAGAATAAGTAATGAGTAAAAAACAGAAGATTGTTAGGAGGGAAATATAATGAAAAAATCATTCTTCATTTTTATATTGATATTACTTACTTTTGCGACTGGGTGCAGTTCTACAACTCCGAATAATCCTTACACTGGACGTGTTTTAAACATTGGTATCATTGGAAATTCCCCTACTATAATAGAAAAAAAGACAGTAAATTTTGTTCCGATTACTTTTGAAGATTTAGCTAATGACAATTATAAAAACTATGATGCTGTCTTTATCATGAAAGACCAATTAGCAGAAGCCTCTAACGATAAATATTCAAAAATTTATACTGAATTACAGAAACCAATAATATTCATTGGAACCGATACATTGACACCCTTCATCTCGGCTGCTATGGACTATCGTCCAAAGAATTTTGAAGAAGGATTGTCGTATTCAGCTGGGTTAATTGAAGGAACTGAATATGGCTTTGGATTATATAACGATAAAGAAAATGAAGCAACGATAAAACTTTTTTATTCTGACCTTTTTAGATTGATAGAGTAAAACAGGAAAAGTTAAAGGGAATTTCCTTCTTCCACTAACGGGTGCTTTAGTTGAAGAAGGACCATCTTTTGATGGTCCTTCTTTTATTTCCAGAATTTCCACCATTTTTTTTGTTGAGTAGCTGCAATTTGTTTTTTTGCTTCTTGTGATTCTCTTAGTGCTTTCATTAGGTTTTGATCTCTTTCAATTTGTCTTTTTTCTTGTGCTTCCAGTCTTTCGAGTATTTTTTGATTAAATTCCTGTTGTGCTTGGATGAATTCAATCAAAGGATTTTTCTCGTGTAGCGGTATAGCGGATGGCGATATGGTTAAATTGGACCGATATAAAGACGCTATATGTTGGACTGATTCATCTAGTGACCTGCCCATATTCTTCATGTCACATAAATACTCTAAGAACCTAATATCATCTTCGCTATATTGACGCCAACCATTTTCGGCTTTGGCGAAAGGGTATCCTTGTTCTTCCAGCATTTGTGAATATTTTCGGATGGTAACGGGTTGTATCGAAAGCCGCTTTGCGACATCTTTGCTGGAATAGGTTTTTGTATTGTTTTGCATATAGTTCACCTCTAAGAAATTATTCGCTATGAATCTTGAAAAAGCCTTTAAAGATAGATTGAAAGGAAAGATTTCAAATGGTAAACTAATAACATACTAAATTTATTTTACTTTTTTTATGTCGAACCCATGCGGGATCTGACGGTGATGAATAATACAGGTCTTTGGACTGATTGTGTTAAAAAGCATGACTTACTATGCTACCAATCTGCCCAAAGGCCTTTTTGTGTTCTTTGGGAGAAAGGATAATGAATCTATGGTTCCTTAAAATCAATCGTTGTTAGAGGTAAAATGTCTCGGAAAATAGTTATTGTTATAAGCAAGGGGAGTCCGTCCTTGTTCGTATCTGGCGAAAATAATAACTAAACGTGATAAAAGAGTGTAGAAGTGTATAGCATTTAAAAACTATAAAACAGGAGTACTTCAAGTACATCGGAAAAGGGAGAGGTAATTAATGACAATCAAACTAAACGAGGTTGAAACGAAATTATTCGAAAGGGTTCATGCAAAACATTTGAGCGTATCGGTAACGAGGAAAAGACAAAATATCAAAAAGAGGAAATCGTAAAAATCGAACGAGATATTCGAAACAAATGTCTGAAGGTGTATTTTCGAAATGGAGAATGGTTCCGGTATTTTACGGACGGAACGTGGGGATGAAGAATGGCTATCGACTTTGGTTGATAGCTCGTATCTGAAAGATGCGAAATGATCAATCGGCGAAGCTGATTGATTCGGACCAGTGCAGCTGGGACGAAACGAAATCGCGAAGCGGTTTCTTGCTACAAAGTAGCAACACTGTGACTTTCATGGGTCACGATTAGAAGCGAACAATGTTCGCTGGCTTTAGGCTTCAATACACACATGAGCAGAACGAGGCACGCCATATGGTGATGTCTTTGAACCGAAGGTGAAATGCGTCACCTTATGGCGTTAACCGTCAAATTAGCGGTTTAGAAGAGTTTTAATTTTATTGCATTTATTAAAAAAACATTTAGGAGGTGTTTAAATGGCAAATAATCGGGGTGGTAATCGACTGAAATATCAAGTAGAGCAAGCAATTAAACGAATTAACTATATCGGAAAGTCTAAAAAAGAGTTGCGACAAAATGAAACTGAAACAGGTATTCATTCCATCACACAAGTGAAGCACACGCTTTCTGTTGGACAGAATTTTGCAGAATGGATAAAAGAGCGGGGAGTAAAAGATCTGTACCAGTTGAAGCGTTCGGATTACCGAGATTATATTTCTCATATGCAGGAAAAAGGAGTTTCAAATGGTCACTTAATCAATATAGAAACGAATTTAAGATTGCTGCAGAAAGGAATGCACAACATTTCAGTAGATAAGGGGTTTGAGGGGCGAGAGTGGATCCCGAAAACTAGATTGATAGATACAGCTACTCGTGAAAAACCACAGGACCGTTCTTATTCCGCAGAAGAAATAAAAGGATTTCGAGAAAAGCTTTCTACCAATACGAAAGTTGGTGCGGATCTCCAACAAGCTTTTGGACTTCGGTTGCGTGAAGTTGCTAATTCAAAAGTGGCCCATATCGTTGAAAAGGACGGTAAGCTCTTCTGGAAGGCTTCAGAAGATAAGCTAGCCTTAAATACAGCACAAGGTGTTACAAAGGCAGGAAGAGGTCGTATATCGCCTTGTAGGCCGGAATTTGAAGCGAGAGTGCGTGAATTGATTCAGGGGAAGGAAAAGGACGCTTTTTTATCTCCTGTGCGTTATAACACGCTTAAATCAGCTTATAATCGTGCAGGAATAAAAGGTTCTCATTCTTTTAGGCATACATATGCCAGAGAAATGCTAAAAAGTGAGTTGCAGCAAAGAGGAATTGAAACCGCAGGTCGTGAAGTGATTCAACGCATGTTAGAAAATCGGGCTGCTGGTTATCGCAAAGACCATACAATCACGAAAAATGAACGACCTTTATACAGGGAAGTCGTACAAGTCATGGATAAGGTGCAGGAATATTTAGGGCATGGAGAAGGTCGTATAGATTTGGCGGAAGTATATCTAAAGGGCGTGTAAAGATAGAACGGAATGGACGGAACCGGCTGAGCGAAGCGATCCCTTTACAATGAGCAGGGGCATGTTAATCTATCTGGGTTCGTGCCACTGCTTTTTTCTGCATGTGGCACTTGGCACGAAAGACACATGCCCCGAAAGGCTCGTTGTAAAGGGCAGCCGGTGGAGTTCATGGAGTGGGGGAAATGAATAAAACAAGTTATTTGGAGTGGCGGATATTTGGTTTTGATTTTAGGGTTTTGAATTAAAAAAAAAGCCCCGTTTTTTGGGGGCTTTTTTGGTCTCTCTTCTCTTTTAATACTATACGTCACTATTTCGGCACGAAATCGGGGCGTATAGTTGCTCTTTGCTCTTACTCTCTCAAGGGTTTCGGAGTTTCGGAAACGACTTTTTCTAGCATAGTGTTTATAAAAAAAGACTTGTTTCCTAGATTCCGAAGTTGTAAGCTAAAGTTACCACACAATAACAAATAAACTAGGAAAGGAGACAAGTCATCTTTTTATATAGTTTTTTATAAAAAACAATGTACGTTGACTTTACAATATATATGCAAAATAATCAAGCTAAAAATGTAGATAAAAGACAATTAAAAGATACCATTTTAGGAAAAGATTTGTTGAATAAATACACGCCTAAAAAGGATTTGAATAGAAAAGCAGCAAACTATATCGAGAAACATTTGACCATAAAATCAGTCGTGAGATTTGAAACATGTAGTAGTTGGATGCAATTTCTGACGAATGGAGAAATGAGTGTGAAGAGATTACATAAAACGGATGCGTGTGGGAATCGTTTTTGTCCAATCTGCACATGGAAAACTGCTAAAAAAGATGCAATTAAATTATCAGTCATGCTCGATGCAGTGAAAGAAATTGAGGGGAAAGAATTTTTGTTTTTAACATTGACTGCCCCCAATTGTACTGGTGATGAATTGCGATTTGAGATTGATAGATTTAATAAAGCGGTTAAAAGATTATTTGATCGTAGGAATGTAAAACGTGTGGTGAAAGGTTACATCCGGAAATTAGAAGTAACAACAGATCAAGAGTCACATATTACCGAAGAATTATACAACCGTAAAAAAGGATATTTTGATATGAGGGGTTATAAAGTTGGGGATGCGAACCCCCAATACAATACATATAATCCTCATGTTCATATAATCGTTGCCGTGAATAAAACTTATTTTACGGATACAAAAGCATTTGTTAAGCAAGAGAATTGGCTTGAAATGTGGCAAGAGTGTATGGAAGATAAGACCATTACACAGGTAGATGCTAAGAAAGTGCGAGCAACTGGTAATTCAAATGCAGTTTTAGAGATTGCTAAGTATTCGGCAAAAGGTTCTGACCTGTATCATAGTGAAGCTGTGTTTGATACGTTTTATATCGCCTTGAAGAAAAGACAATTACTTGTTTTTTCAGGAATGATGAAAGACTATGCGAAAAAATATGAGAATGGTGAACTGGATCGATTCAAGAAACAAGACGAAGCCTTTTATACGCATCTGTTGCAGTCAATATGGAAAGGCTCAAAGTATGAAAATAAATTAAAAGAATTATCTCCAGTAGAGTTGGAAGGGTTTAATAAACGTGCTTTGTACATTGAGGAAAATGACGAGGTGGAATGAGAGTGGCTTTTGCTACTCTTTTTTTAAAAAAAAAGATAAGAAAGTATATAATTTCTTATTCAACTAACGGGGCAGGTTAGTTGAAGAAGAAGGTATATCTTGAATTGTATCGAATTTACATTATAGATTGAAATATTCAAATTAGAATATAGTGAAATGAGGTAAAATATTGGAGATTATTAATTTTAGAGATGAGTATGAAGAAGGTTGGTTACGTTGTAGAGTATTAGCTTATTTACATACATCAATGTATGAGGATGTTGAGACTAAAAAGCCTACTTTTGAAGGAAGACCATCTATTGAGCTAATTGCAGTAGAAAATGGTGAGGTTGTAGGGATTTTAGATATGATACTTGATGATGAAACACTGAAAACTACCTCATTAGGTGAGGGGTTAGGTGCATTTTTACAAGTGATTGCTGTCCATCCTGACCATCAATACAAAGGAATTGGACAAAAATTATATGAAGAAGCCGTTACTCAACTAAAAAGCTTTAATGTGACATTTGTTGAACTTTATACTCGCGGGGATGAACCTGCGAATAACTTTTATAAAAAATTAGGCTTTGAAAAAAGAGTAGAGTACTACGATGTGTTTGGTATTGAAAAAGGGTTACGTTCACCGATATCGATAGAAACAAAGGATGGACGGATTTATGCACAAGATGATAAAGGTCAGTTTTGTGATTATGTAATAACTCAAGGTGTTTATGAGGCTTATACTTTAGAGGCGATAGAAAAAATTGAATATGACCGTTATTATCCATCGATAGGTTATTATAAGCAGTTATAAAAAGTTTTTAGCTCTAAGGTAATTTTCTTTAGGGGATAAGTTTGTCTTATTCAACTCCCATGAAAATTAAAAAATGCTCAAAATCAACAAAATTGCATAACAAAAGAGACTCAAAAATAGCTTTTTTAAAAAAAGGCTGAGCCTTTAGAGTGGTTATATTAAGTTGAAAGGTAAATCAAGAATCAACTCCATTCTCCTTATAATAAAGGTAAGGCTGGTGCAATACCCAAAGTAGGATTAATCTCCCATGAGTGCTACTCGTATAGAGTGCGACAGTCTGTGATGCACCGTGGTCGTTGGAGTCAGACTAACGGAAGGGCTCAATGGCACCATAGTTCATCAACCTTCTTCGCCAGCCATACTGAACTATACCCGTTCTGTAACAATTTTCATCCTCTGTGGTGCAGCGTTTTTTTT